>CAVYQF010000006.1:0-306986 GCA_963770545.1 uncultured Actinomycetes bacterium
CGGACGACAAGCTTCCGGCCGTGCCGGACCTACTGCATAACGGGAGCGGCAACACCTTCCCCTTGTTCGATGAGGGCGGCTCGATCTACCCGGGCGGCGTTGACACCAAGGGCTTGTCTCCGATTAACCCGTAGTTTCTGGGGATCTGGTTCATGATGTGCTATGAGCGTGGCAGAGGGAACCAGGGAGACGCTGGCGGCGAAGTTCGGGGCGATCTTCCCGCACCTGGATGAGCGGCAGCGACGGCTGCTGATGGGGGCCGAAGCCCGGGCCCTGGGTCATGGGGGAATCCGCGTGGTGGCACTCGCCGCCGGGGTCCGCGAGGCCACCGTGTCGCTGGGCGTCAGTGAACTGGACGCCGGCACCCCCCCGCTGGGCCGGGCCCGCAAACCCGGCGGGGGCCGCAAGCGGCTGGCTGACCTGGACCCGGGGCTGCGTCCGGCGCTCCTGGCGCTGGTGGAGCCCGATGAGCGCGGGGACCCGATGTCGCCGCTGCGGTGGACGACGAAATCGCTGCGCGCACTGTCCGCCGAGCTCACCCGGCAGGGCCACCGCGCGGGCGCGGACACGGTGGCGGACCTGCTGCACGAGGAGGGTTTCAGCCTGCAGGGCAACGCTAAGGCCCTGGAGGGGAAGCAGAGCCCTGACCGGGATGCGCAGTTCCGTTACCTCAATGAGCAGGTCAGGGACCACCGGGACGCCGGGGAACCAGTCGTCAGCGTGGACACCAAGAAGAAAGAGCTGGTCGGCAATTATCACAATGGCGGCCGTGAGTGGCGGCCAGCGGGCGACCCCGTCCGGGTCAATGACCACGACTTCCCCGACCTGGAGCTGGGCAAGGCCATCCCATACGGCATCTACGACCTGGCCGCGGACACCGGCTGGGTGAACGTCGGCACGGACCACGACACCGCGCAGTTCGCTGCCGAGTCGATCCGCCGCTGGTGGAACCACGCGGGCCAGGCCGCTTATCCCCGTGCGCGGCGGCTGCTGATCACCGCCGACTCAGGCGGCTCGAACAGCACCCGGACCGGGCCTGGAAGACCGAACTGGCCGCGCTCGCCCTGGAAACCGGACTGGAGATCACCGCGTGCCATTTCCCGCCCGGCACGTCCAAGTGGAACAAGCGGGTATGGCCTGGTGGCCGCCCCGGAGCGATGAAATGCTCACGATGCCTGCCGGGCGCGGTCGCTGTCTCGATAGTGGAGCGCTGAGAGTCCGTAACAAGTGTGGCGCAGGACCCGCGGGGCCTGGGATTGTCGCTGCGAGCACGAACCCCAGATTCGGTTAACTGCCAGGTCCTCCCCGGCGGGTTGTCCATCGACTCGAGCGAGGAGGAAGCCATGGAGCAGATCCACGACCGGGTGGCCGGCCTGGATGTGCACCGCGACCAGGTGACGGTGAGCGTGCGGACGCCGGGGCCGCGCGGCGGCGTGCGGACGGAGAAGGCCCGGTTTGACACGACCACCGGCGGGCTGGCTGCCCTGGCCGGGTGGCTGGCCGGGCGGGAGGTCACGCTGGCCGCGATGGAGGCGACCGGCGTGTACTGGAAGCCTGTCTATTACGCGCTGGAAGACCGGTTCCTGGTGTGGTTGTGCAACGCCTATCACGTCAAGAACGTCCCGGGCCGCAAGACCGATATGTCCGACGCTGAGTGGCTGGCTGACGTGGCCGCGCACGGGATGGTGCGGCCCAGCTTCGTGCCGCCGCCGCCGATCCGGGAGCTGCGGGAGCTGACGCGCTACCGCAAGAAGCAGGTTGACGTCCGGGCCGCCGAGATTGCCAGGCTGGAGAAGGTGCTTCAGGACGCCGGGATCAAGCTCACCTCCGTCGCCTCGAAAGTGCTGACCCAGTCCGGGCGGGCGATGGTCGAGGCGCTGATCGCCGGACAGCGCGACCCGGCGGCGCTGGCCGATCTGGCCAAGGGCAAGTTGCGGCCGAAGATCCCGCAGCTGACCGCCGCATTGGACGGCCACTTCGGCGGGCATCACGCCATTGTCGCGGCTCGTATCCTGGCCCATCTCGACTTCCTTGATGCGACGATCGAGGCGCTTGACCACCAGATCGCCGCGCGGGTTGCCGAGCGTTACCCGTCAGCGGCCAGGCTGCTGGCTGAGGTTCCCGGGCTAGACCGCAGGAGCGTGGAGGTCATCATCGCCGAGACCGGCGCGGACATGAGCTGCTTCCCCAGTCAGGCGCACCTGGCCTCGTGGGCGGGGCTCTGCCCGGGCAACCACGAGTCGGCCGGCAAGCGCCGCCGCGTGGCTACAACGCCAGGCAACCCGTGGCTGCGGCGCACCTTGATCGAGTCGGCCCGGGCTGCAGCGCGGACCAAGAACAGCTACTTCGGCGCCCAGTACCGGCAGATAGCCCGTCGCAGGGGCCCGAACAAGGCCGCCGTCGCGGTCGCCCACAGCCTCCTCGATGTGATCTGGCACCTGCTCACCACCGGGGAGGTCTTCACCGACCTCGGCGCGGACTACTTCACTTCCCGTCAGGACGCCGAGCACCAGGCCCGCCGCCTGATCAGCCAGCTGGAGAAACTCGGCTACACCATCCAGCTCAACGCTGCCGCCTAACCCATAGGCCGCAGCCCCATCGGCCAGTGCCCCGACCTGGCCAGCTGACGCCTGCCCACGATCCAGCCGTATTTCACCCCAGATCGAGCACCGGCTCTTTTCCCACATCACCATGAACTGGCGGGGCAGGCCCCTGACCAGCCACGAGATCATCATCCAGGCCATCGCTGCGACCACCACCCGCGCCGGGTTACGCGTCCACGCTGAACTGGACACCGCGACCTACCCGCCCGGGGCAAAGATCAGCAGCGAGCAGATGGCAGCGCTACCCCTCCACCGCCACGACTGGCACGGCGACTGGAACTACACCCTTTATCCCGCGCCGCCCGCCCCGGCGCCAGCGTCAGCGCCCCAGCCCGGCCGCGGCGAACGCCCCGGCTGGGCCCATCCGGCCCTGACCGGGATGACGGCCAGCAACTGGGACCGGCTCACCGCCGCGCTGGCCATCCCCTACCAGGCCCAGCGCGAAGCCGACCGCCACGTCGCACGCGGCGGCCCGGCAACCCGCCGGCGCGCCGGCGGCCACCCCCAGGCAATGAGCCTCCCGGAGAAAACCCTGGTCACCATCATGCGGCAGCACCTGGGAGTGCCCCGGGCCGTCCTCGCCGAACTCTTCGGCGTCGCGCCCAATACCATCGGCACAGCCGAACGGCAGGTCAAGCCGCTGCTGGCACGGGCTGGCCACACCATCGAGCCCGCCACGACCCCGCTCACCACCCTGGCCGATCTCACCGCATACGCAACAGCCCAGGGCATCACGCTCACGCCCAAGACCAAACCAGCGCGTTAATAATCGACGATCCCCCAACCCGGCCTTGATCATGAACCTGAGTGCGCACCCGCAGTCGGGCCTGAACCCAGCGACGTACCCGGTCAATCCGAAGACCTGCAAGCCGATTCAGCCGTGGGACTACGTGGGAGTCAACACGATCTTCCAGGTGATCCACAACGCCGGCATGCGAACGGCCTGGTCTGACAAGCACGCGATCTACACGTCGTTCAACGGCCCGGGCTCGAACGGCGTGAGCATCGACGACTTCTTCGGGCCGGAGATCGACTCGCAGGCGGTCGAGCCGAACGGCGTGCCATACCCGGTGGACGACGCGTGGACGGCCGACAACGCCGCGACCAAGCAATACGACTCCTACAAGGTCCAGGCGGTCATCAACTGGATTAACGGCTACGAGCACTCCGGCAAGGGGCCGAAGGTCGGCACGCCGGCGATCTACGGAATGAACTTCCAGACCGTCTCGACCGCGGAGAAGCTGAAGAGCTCCCCGGCGGTGCTGATCGGCCCGAATGCGCAGGGCAAGTACACCGAGGGACCGTCGCTGCGCGGCGGGTACGTGACCGTGGACGGCCAGCAGGTGCCGGGCCCGCTGCTGCCGCAGCGCGCTCAACTACGTCAATGACGCCCTGCAGCGGGTGGCCGACACGATCCAGGCCGACGGTGAGGCCCACTCGACGGCGATCATACTGACGGCCAAGCACGGCCAGTCGCCGGTGGATGACAACCAGCTGCAGCGGATCGACGACGGCCCGACCATTGCCGGCGTCAACGCCGCCTGGGCCGCAAAGCATCCGAGCAGCCCGACGCTGGTCGTCCAGGAGGCCGACGACGACGGGCTGCTCTGGTGGCTGTCGGACCGCTCGCAGGCGGCGACCGACTTCGTCAAGAACTACCTGTGGGCGCATACCGCCCCGGCGGTCAACTACGCCGGCCAGACGATCACCGTCCAGCACTCCGGCCTCCGGGAGATCTTCGCCGGCCACCAGTCGGCGAAATTCTTCGGCGTACCGTTCTCCGACCCGCACCACCCGGACGTGTTCGCGATCGCGCAGGTCGGCACGATCTACACGACCGGCACGAAGATCGCCGAGCACGGCGGCGACAACCCGGGCGATCGGGACGTTCCGCTCGTCGTCTATGCGCCGGGCACCGTCCAGCCTGGCCAGTCAGGCCACCCGGTGGAGACGACCCAGGTCGCCCCGACAATCTTGAAGCTGCTAACCCTGATCTTTCACGGGGGCTGATGGATGCCGCTGGTGTGCGGGCTGGCAGGTTTCTGGACCTGGATTTTAGGGTCTGGGTGTGACGGTGGCCCGGCTGCCGGGCTGGGTGACGGGGGTTCCACGGTCCCCTGGGTTTCCTCTTTTGCTCGGCGGGATTGATTTGCGCTGGTCATATTGGGTGCGGGATGGCCTGGATGCGCTGCCAGGCGGTGGTGATCTCCTGCGCCCAGGGCCAGGTCGTGGCGATCTTGAGGGTTCTGCCGCGTCCGCCGCGGACGAGGCGGGCGGCGGCGTGCAGGATGCGGTAGCGCAGCGTCTTCGGCTCTGCCTTCGCGAGGCCGCCGGCCAGGGCGAGCA
Source organism: uncultured Actinomycetes bacterium (assembly GCA_963770545.1). GTDB lineage: Bacteria > Actinomycetota > Actinomycetes > Streptosporangiales > Streptosporangiaceae > RYN-230. Next base: position 4,950 of record CAVYQF010000006.1, read on the forward strand.
GCCTGAGCCAGGCCAGGAGGATGCAGGCGATCATGGACGCGTCGAGCCAGGCCTGGTTGACCTTGTAGTCATGCGAGGGGAAATGTCCCAGGCCAGTGTCCTTGCCGGTGCGGATGACGTCCTCGACGCGGGCGTGGACGCGGTGCGCGGCGTCGATGTAGGCGCACTGGCCCCGCCAGCCCCTGGTCGCGGCGGGCAGGTTGGTGACCCACAGGGAGTAGCGCCAGCCGTCGGCGGACTCCAGCAGGGACAGCTGCGCGCCGGGGTGTGGCCGCTCGCGGCGGGCGAAGACCCGCATCGCCTTGGGCCAGCCCTTCAGCTGGTCGCCGTCCGGGCCCTCGCGCAGCAGGCCGGTTAGCTCGGCGACATGCGCTTCCTCGATCCAGCAGGCCCGGTGCGCGCAGCGCGGGTTCCCGCAGGCATCATCGGCGCGGCGCTCGCGGACCTTGCCCTTCCCGTCAACGGCGGCCTCCCAGCCGGCCTCGGGGACCTTGCCGATCGCGGCCCTCTCCCGCGCGCCCAGCTCCCAGCCGACGGAGTAGACGAGCTGGTAGCCGTGCCGGGCAGCGAGCCGGTCCAGCTCTTTCACCAGGGCGTGGCTGGCGCCGGCCCCGTCGCAGGTGATCATCAGCCGCCGGCGCAGCGCGGGCGGCAGCGCCGTGATCGCCTGGTCCAGCAGCCGCAGGTGATCGGACGCGGTGTTAGAGCCGGCCGAGCCGGGCCGCAGCATCCAGGCCAGGGGCTCGGCCACGTTATCGCAGGCGGCCAGCAAGGGATGGTGGCCAGTCGGATAGCGGGGGCGCATTGCTGCGCCCCCGCCTCCTCAGAACCGTGCGTGCGGGTCAGTCCCCGCACACGGCTCAAGCAAGCCGTGAGGGTGTCGCAGGTTTAAGCTGACGGACCGGGTTCCTGTGCTGGCGTGCTTGGAGAGCGCGCTCGCAGGATGCGTGCACGAGGCGAGTTTGGTCATCATCGCGGAAGCCGGGCCGCCCGTGGCAGGTGAGATAGCTGGCGGCTACCGTCTTGCGGGCGATCTGCAGCCACCATCGTTCCCACTGATCGGGGGACTGGGGTGGCTGGTCGGCGGACAGCAGGGGGTCGCCGCATAGCGGGCACCGTCCGGCCTGCCTGGCGAGCAGGCTCAGGGTGTACCTGTCCAGCGGCGGCTTGCGCTTGTTCCGTCGTTCGGCCCAGTACTCAGCCAGGCCGGGGTCATCGGGAGATGCCGCGCCCTTGACTGGCACATGCCGCGTGATGGCTGTCCAGGAGAACTTGACCAGGTAGGCGCCGCTTTCGCGGTCGCCGAACACCCAGCGGTCGTTCCTGGACTTGTTGAACTTGCCGAAGTACCGGCCGACGATCCAGTGCTTCGGCTTGTTGCTGTGGCGCCATCTGGCCCACTTGTAGAGCAGCTTCCATAGGTAGCTGTCCAGCCAGCGGAACAGCCTGGATGACACCACGCCCCGGTAGTAGGCCGCCCAGCCCCGGATGACCGGGTTGAGCGTGGCGATGACCGCCATCGCGTTGCCGCCGCGCAGGATGCGCATCTCGGCCGCGAGCCGTTCCCGGAGCCGCCTGACGGCCGCCTTAGACGGCTTGATCAGCAGCTTGCGGTTATAGCGGCGGACGTTGAACCCGAGGAAGTCGAAGCCCTCGCCGAGGTGGACGATCTTGGTCTTGTCCTCGTTGAAGGCCAGCCCCTTTGGCGCCAGCCACTCCGCCAGCCGCACCTTGACCTGTTCGGCCTGCTCCTGGCTGTGGCAGAGCACGATCATGTCATCGGCGTACCTGACCGCAAGGGGGGAGCCTGGCCTGACTTCTCCCGCCCGCGTGCCGGAGGCCCAGTACCGGACCCCAGCGGCCTCCTCCAGCCCGTGCAACGCGACGTTCAGCAGGCATGGTGAAATCCCACCGCCTTGCGGGGTTCCCTCCGTGGTCGGCGCGAACCCCTTGCCCGCCTCGAACACGCCCGCCTTCAGCCAGCTCCGGATCAGGTCCCTGGCCGGGAACGATCCGAGGCAGGCGAGAAGGTGGTCATGATCAATTCTGTCGAACGCCGCAGCCAAGTCGGCGTCCAGCGCCCACACCCGCTTGGCCATCGGGCCCGCGCAGGTGGTGAAGATCGCCGCGATCGCGTCATGGCAGCCGCGGCCCGGCCGGAACCCATACGACCTGGGCTCGAACCGGGCCTCCCACTCAGGTTCCAGCGCGTGACGGACCCGTTGCTGGTGGCAGCGGTCCATGATCACGGGAATTCCGAGCGGCCTCAGCTTCGCACGGTTTGATGCCTTCGGGATGTACACGCGCCTGACCGCGCGGGGATTCCACGACGTGATGGACTGGTGCACCCGCACCGCCACCTGCGCCCTGGACTCGGGAGTCAGCGCGACCTCCCCGTCGATCCCGGCGGTCTTGCGCCCGGTGTTGCGCTGCGTCACCTGCCGCACGCTGACCAGCGTGCTGGCCCGGCTCCGCAGCATCAGCTTCTGCAGGTTCCTGACCTTCGGCCAGTCCTGCTCCTGCGCCGCCTTGAAGATCCGCTGCCGCAGCCGCCTTACCTCACCTTCGCAAGCCCGCCAGTCGATGGCATCCCACCGGATAGCGTCCTCGTCTCGGGCGTGGTCCTCCGGTCCGTTCGCTTTGGCGGCTCTCACGGCTTCGGTTACCACCGGGCGGACCCAGCTGGTGCCGGTCCACACCGGGGTGGAGAAGCTGTAACCCGTCATCGCGCCTAACTTGCCCTTCGGTTCCGGCGATCTTGACCGCATCGCTTCAACAGCTCACCTGCCCACGTCAGCGCGCTTTCGCGCCCGGGCACCAGGCCCGGTATCCGGCCAGTTATACGAGACGGCCGGCAGAGGAACCGGCCATGCTGCCCCGTTTTCCTGCCGCCTTTCGGCCGCCGGCATTTGCTTCTTGGGCATCCTGTCCTGCCCGGGGATTCCACCCCTCTCACGATCGGCCTACCGCACCACCAGCAGGCAGCACGGACCCGAGCAGGGTTTCCATGTTCCGCACGCATGAGACACGGCCGGGGCCGGGTGCCCTCTTTACCCCGGGGACAACGGTGCCAACACGGCCGTGGGGCTCTCCCAGGCCGCCGCCTGCCGCCTTTCAACGGCTGGTCCCTGTCACCCCGGTATCACCACCCGCCCCGGGATGTCTTCAATAACGGGGCATCAACGAGGGTTCACTGGCGTTCACCCCTCCCGGCCTTCCCCTCACCTGTGATCCCCGGACGGAACGAGGACCCTCGGGCTTTCCCCTGGGCTCCGCACCCCGCTGAACAGGATCCAGCGGCGCACGCCAGGGCGGGGACGAGCCTTGGCACTGCCCGAAGTCACGTCGTCAGCATCACTGACCTCCTCCGACGCGCTCACTCACCACGAGCGGCATCACGTCGCACTAGCCTTTGAAATTCGGCTCCGCCAGTTCCTTGTCGCTGTGCGCGGTGACGACGGTCGCGTCCAGCCGGATGCAGGTCACGCCCTCGAGCTTCCTGTCCGCGACCCGGACCGGGGGCAGCCCGCCGTGCCGGGCGATGCCGTGCGCCCACGCGTGCCGCCGCGCCCTGCTCACCGCGGCCGTGAGCTTCCGCCTCCTGCCGTCCCCGCCGGCGGCGATCTCCCTCAGCGCCCGCCACGCGGCCGGCACCGACGCGACCTGCCCGAACAGCTCCCGCTGGTCGCCCATTACCCGGAAATCGCTGATCACCCGGGCCCCGTCAGCGATCGCGCACGCCAGGTCCGAGAAGACGCGGCCCCGGTCATGGCCGCCCAGGGGCGAGGGCAGCGCCGCCGACAGGCCGGCCGTCAGGCCCGTCCGGTCTGCCAGCTGCCGCAGCAGGGCAAGCCCCGCGTGCGACACGACGCCCGTGCCGCCGCCAGTGACTTCAAGACCCCGCGACCATCCTGTAGCGTTCACCTGGAAAGTGCTCCTCGAACTGGAGTGATAAAGGCCTCGACAACCCTTATCGTCCCAGGTCAGGAGCATTTTCCCATTCAGGCACGCCGCTCAGCCACCGAACCCCCGTGAAAAGCCTGGGCTAAGACTCCGGCCGAGCTCGCTTCAGGCTGTCCAGCGAGAGGGCACGCAAGTCCTGCCGGGCCTCGGCGGCGGGCATTAACCGCTCCATCTAGTCGGCTGCGGGGCGGCTCCCAGCCGCCCCGCAGCTCAGCACTTGTCCCGGAGATCCAGGGGACTCAGCCAGCCGGTGGGCATCGGGGCGTAAGGGTCGCGAGCCGAGGACAAGAAAGCTCCTGGAACGGTGACGAGAATCGAACTCGCACTATCGGCTTGGGAATCTGTGCCATCCGGGCTGCTATCACGTCTGACCCGCGGGGCGGGCTATCCGTGAGTGATCGTGAGAGGCCCTTCGTTACCGGGGTTAATGGCACGGCAATGGCGCGACGATTTTGGCCCGACCTTTATCAATCACCCATTCCCCTGTTCCTCCCCGTCCTCCTCGGCAGCTGTCATCCCTAGGGCGGTGGCCGCCGCGTAAAGGCTCGCGGAGCAATTGCGAAGCAAGTCTTCTTCTTCGGGGAGTCAGCCTGATGATCATCACGCCGTGGTAAGGATGCCGCCACCGGCGCCGCCGGAAGCGGTGTTGCCGTCGACAGTGCTGGCCTTGATGGCCGCGGGTGCCGCCGTTGACGATACCGCCAGCACTAGCCACCGGGCGGCCGCTGGCGGTGTTGCCGTTCCACCTGGCTGAAGTCGAAAACGAGGATGCTGCTGCCCACGCCCATGCCGTGGGTGTCGTCGGCGATGTCGCCGCCTCCCCCGGCCGCGGTGTTGTCATCGAGGATGCCGTCCGCGCTAGCCGAGGTGTCGTGCGAGGGTAATTTCCTATCATTAAACCCGTCAATATGCTAAGTTGTTATTGCTGGCTGCCTGGACCTCGCGCAGCGCTCACCATCGCAAATAGCGCCGAGGTAACGGAGTCCGCCACATGATCTATGACCATCGGCTGACCATCAGAGGCCTGCGCATTCACGCCCAATCGGCGGGCGAAGGCACCCCGCTCCTCCTGCACTCCGGCATCTTTAGCGAGATGCAGCACTGGGGGCCTCTCGTGGAGCACCTGCACGGCTTCCGGGTGATCATCTACGACGCTCCGGGCATCGGCTCCTCCCAGGTGCCGTCATTCCCGATGTCGATGCGGGGCCTGGCCGACATCGGCGCGGGCATCCTGGATCAGCTGGGTCTGGACTCCGCCCACGTCCTCGGCGTGTCGTTCGGTGGCGCGGTCGCCCAGCAGATGGCCATGTCCCACCCTGAGCGGGTAGACAGGCTGATCCTGGCGTCCACCTCGTTCGGCGGGCTCGCCATGCCCGGCCGACCCTCGGCACTGCTGCGGATGATGCATCCGCGCGGCTACCATCCCGATCGGCTTGTCAGGAGCGCGGGGGCCATGTTCGGCGGTCGGATGAGGACCGATCCGGAACTGGCCGCGGACCTCAAGATGTCCAAGCCGGGTAGCCTCCAGGCCGCGGCGTTCCGCCTGTCAGCGCTCGCCGGGTGGACCAGCCTTTACCACCTGCCGTCGATCGGGCACGAGACGCTGGTCCTGTGCGGGGACGATGACCCGGTGACACCGCATGTGAACCACCGGACGATGGCGAGGCTGATCCCGTCGGCGCGGCTGCACACGGTCAAAGGCGGAGGGCATCTCGTCCTGCTGGACAGCGCGCACGAGGTCGGCCCGCTGATCACCGCATTCCTGCACCGCGGCAACGAAGGGTCAGAGCTGAAGGCAGCGTGAGATCCTCCCATGGCTGTTCGGGATAGGGCCACCCCACTTCCACCCGTACACTGCAGGCTGGCCCGGGCCACCTGCATGTTGCGATCCGCGGCCAGCCAGCCCAGGCCCTGATCGCCGACCCTGAACAAGATGCTGGCCCCGACATGGTGCGCCTCGGCCGACAACGGGTACGCCTGCGAACGGGCCTTGCCGTCGAGCACGGCACAGGCAGCTTGCAACTGACCCAATAGGGCCGGAAGATGCTCCGTCAACCTCTGAGTACCGGCACGCCTGGTAATCGCGCTTGGCCCGCGCGACCGCGGCGGACCGTGAGGGCAAGTCCGGGGACTCGTCCAGGGTCGAACCGCTCGTGTCAGGGGCATAGGCGGCCAGCACGGCCGCGAAGGACTCGATGGGGCCGACCTGCGGGCCTTACTGGACGGCTGCCCGATGGCCGACGACGTGCTCGTGTGCGCCTCGGAGCTGGCCACCAACGCCGTCCTGCACAGCCATTCCCGGCTGGCGGGCGGGACGTTCACCGTCCGCGGCAAGGTCAATCCCGGGAACTACTTCTGGCTCGAGTCGAAGACGAAGGCGGCCCGTGGACTCCAGCGGTCGCCGATCCCGAGCGCGGCCACGGACTCGACATCATGCGCAGCCTGGCCGACGACTGGGGTATCGAAGGGTGATCACGACGGCCGGACCGTCTGGGTCCGCTTCGACTGGCTCAGCCCGTGACGCCCACCGGGCCCAGCGGTGGACCACCATCGCGAACGTCAACGCATCCGCGTACTGCGGGACCAGATCGGGCTGGCCCTGGCACGCTAATGGCACGGTGGATCAACAAATGCCCAGCAGAGGGAACGGGCCACGCCCGGGATACCGCCGGTGACCTGCAAAGAAGCTCGTGGAGCGGGTGACGAGAATCGAACTCGCACTATCAGCTTGGGAATCCGACGGATCTGCGCTGCCAGACTCGCTGACCAGCCAGGCCTGGGCACCGCCAGTAGCCGTGACTGACCCCTCGTCACCGTGACTAATTGCACGCTAATTGCACGGTGATCTTCCCCGGACCCGCGCTCACCCTGGCGGCGAAGATCACCGGCTGGCACTGCTACGTAGCCCGCTGCTGCCATGACATCCGGAAAAGTGCGATACTGGATGGTCCGACACCGGAGGTGACAGTGACGACGGACAGGGCGAACGACCTGGCCATGCCATCCGGTCACGGCTCCGAGTCGCTGGATGAAGAGGCGCGGCGCAAGGGCATACGCCCGATCCAGTCTGCCGACGACCTCGCTCAGGACGGCATCTTCGACACCGACGAGGAGTTGGATGCCTTCCTAGCTCATGTCGCCGAGATGCGTCACGCCGATCTTGCCTGATCCGCAATGGACTGGGTAATCCTTGACACCGACGTCTCCTCGCTCAGCCTGAAGCGTCGGCTCCCGTCACCTGTCTTAACTCGTCTCATCGGCAAGCAACCGTGCATTACCTTCGTCACGCTCGGGGAACTGACTCAGTGGGCCGAACTGCGGCAGTGGGGACGACGCAACCGCGACGCGTTAGAGAACTGGCTCGGTGGTGTGATCGTCCTTCCCTTCAGGGAGGATGTTGCCCGGGCCTGGGGACAGATCTCCGCGGCCGCGATCCAGCGGGGACGGCCCAGGCCAGCCAACGACACTTGGATCGCAGCATGTGCCCTGGCCTACGGCCTGCCGCTCGCGACCCTCAACACGAAGGACTTCAAGGATTTCGCCGAACATGGCGGGCTGAGCTTGATCATCCAGGCCGGTTAATTGCACGGGGTTCGAGAATGCCCTGTACGGAACTCGCAACAAAGCTAAGAAGCTCGGTCTTCGTGGAGCGGGTGACGAGAATCGAACTCGCACTATCAGCTTGGGAAGCTGACGTTCTACCATTGAACTACACCCGCAACGCCTCGCCAGAGCCTTCCCGGGCTTGCTGACGCCGCCCGGACATAGTACCGGAAGCTCTGGCCGCCAGGGTGCGTGCAGCCGGTAGGTTGCCAGGGTGCTGCTCTCCGACCGTGATATCCGTGCGGAGGTCGATTCCGGCAGGGTCCGGCTCGACCCGTACTCGCCCGAGCTGATCCAGCCGTCCAGTATCGACGTGCGCCTGGACCGCTACTTCCGGGTCTTCGAGAATCACCGCTACCCGCACATCGATCCCGCAGTGGAGCAACCCGACCTGACCCGGCTGGTGGAGACCGAGGGCAAGGATCCCTTCGTGCTGCACCCCGGGGAGTTCGTGCTCGCGTCCACCTACGAGGTGGTGACGCTGCCCGATGACGTGGCCGGGCGGCTCGAGGGCAAGAGTTCACTGGGCCGGCTGGGGTTGCTGACCCACTCCACGGCGGGCTGGATCGACCCGGGCTTTTCCGGCCACGTGACCCTGGAACTCTCGAACGTGGCCACGCTCCCGATCAAGCTCTGGCCGGGGATGAAGATCGGCCAGCTGTGCCTATTCCGCACGAGCTCACCAGCGGAGCACCCGTACGGCTCCAGCGTCTATGGCTCGCGCTACCAGGATCAGCGCGGCCCCACGCCGTCCCGGTCCTACCTGAACTTCTACCGCACGGACGTCTAGGAGGCCTGAATAAAGCAGCCCGGATTGCCGTGTCTGCGGCAGTGTGTTCGATGTCCTGGGATGATGGGGTTATGCAGGGCAGAGAGCGGATGGACCGGCAGTTGCTGGATGCTGGCGCGCTGGTCGGGCACCTGGTGCCGGCGGGGAGCATGTTCGCGTTCCTGGCCGCGCACCGTGGTGAGCTGTTCGGTGATGAGGATTTCGCGGACTTGTTCCCGTCGCGGAAAGGCGGCCGTGGTCCCGGCGAGCGTGATGGCGTCGGTGCTGGTGCTGCAGGTGCTGCATGACTATTCCGACGCCGAGGCGGCGGAGGCAGCCAGGTGTGACCTGCGGTGGAAGGCGGCGTGCGGGTTCCCGCTGGATGATGGCGGGTTTGATCCCTCCACGCTGGTGTACTGGCGACGGCGGCTGGCGCGCTCGGATCGCCCGCACCGGGTCAATGAGGCGGTCGCGAGGGTGGTCGCGCAGACCGGGGTGCTGAAGGGCCGGCGCCGCCGGGCGGTGGATTCGACGATCCTGGCGGATGCGGTGGCGACCCAGGACACGATCACCCAGCTGATCGCCGCGATCCGCGGGTGGCCCGGGTGGTGCCCGGGGCGGCAGGGCAGATCGCGGAACTGTGCACTGGCCACGATACAGCTCTCCCGGCAAGCCGCAGATCGACTGGGATGACCCGCAGGCCAAGGACGCGCTGGTCTCAGCGCTGGTGACGACGCGCATGCGCTGCTCGCCGTGCTGGACGACGGCGGGCCAGCCGAGCAGGCGGCCTCCGCGCTGGGCCTGCTGGCGCTGGTCGCCGGGCAGGACGTGGAGCCCGCGGAGGGCAGCGACGGGACTGATGGCCGGTGGAGGATCGCCCGGAAGGTCGCTGAGGACCGGGTGATCTCGGTGAACGACCCCGAGGCCCGGCATACCCGCAAGTCGCCGGAGAACCGCCGCGACGGCTACCGCGCCCACCTCGCCGCGTGCCCGGAAACCGGGATCATCACCGGGGAGCAGCTCACGCAGGCCGCGGGGGAAGAAAACAGCGACGCCGCCATCGCGGCGGGGCTGCGGCCGCCGAGGACTCACCCGCCGGGGTTTACGGCGACTCGGCCTACGGCACCGGCGACCTGCGTGCGGCGCTGGAGGAGGCCGGGCACACCGCGGTGATCAAGCCCCGGCTGCTCAAGCCTGCCGTCGAGGGCGGGTTCACCCTCGATGACTTCACCGTCGATGAGGCCGCCGGGACCGTGACCTGCCCGGCCGGGCTCACCCGGCCATCAGCGGCCGCCGGAATGTGACCTTCGGCGCGGCCTGCCGCGGCTGCCCGCTGCGCGGCCGGTGCACCGCGAGCAAGACCGGCCGGGCCCTGGTCCTGCACCCCCGCGACGCGCTGCTGCGGGCCGCCCGCCACGACTGGGCAGCCCGGCCAGCACTGCGTGAGGACTACAAGAAATACCGGCCCAACGTGGAACGGGTCATCTCCCAGGTCGCCACCCGCGGCGGGCGCCGCCTCAAACTCCGCTACCGCGGCACCGCCCGCAACAACGCCTGGCTGAAGAACCGCACCGCCGCCCTGAACCTGCGCACCCTCATCACCCGCGGCCTGGCCTGCCAGAACGGAACATGGGCACTGGCCTGATCAGGAGGCCAGCAGACCCCAGGCCCGCTTGCGGGTGCCCCTTCAGCCTGCCAGGCTGGCCATAGGCGGGAAGAGCGACCACGTCGCGGCGAAGGGCCTGGCTTACTGCCGCATAGACGGCTTGTGGCTGGAGAACTTTGTCAGGGTCTAGACGGGGTCTGCCTCCGGCGCCGTCCCCAGCTGCCGGCGGACTTGGCGCAGCGCCTCGCGGAGCGTGTCGCACTCCGACTCCAGTTGCCTGATCCGGTGTTCCAGCTCCAGGACCCGGCGGATCGAGGGCAGCGTCATCCCCTCATCCGCAAGCTGCGCCACATACTGGATGACGGTGATCTCGCGGCGGGTGTACCGGCGCTGCCTGCCGCTGGACCGCGACGGCCGCACCACATCGTGCTCGTCGAGCCGCCGCAAGAAGGCCTGCTGGATTTCAAGCATGCTGGAGACCTGCCCGACGGTGAACAGCGGCAGGTTGTCGTCTTCCAACGGCAGTGAAGGCATGACTCTCTCTATGGTGACCGCGGGCCCGGACAGCTGGCTGTCCGGGCCCGGCGGATTGATCCTAGGTGCTTGATCAGGCAGCGATGCCCTTCGGCGCCTCGGCCTGGATCTCGACCTTGCGGGGCTTGGCCGCCTCGGCCAGCGGGGCCACAGCCTGCTGACTTTTCCTACGCCACGTGCGTTATGGCGGGTGTTTTGTCCAGTTTTGTGCGCACGTGGCGTAGGAAGAGTGGGCGGGAGAGGCCAGCGTGATGGGCGGATGGGCGGAGACGACCCCGGAGACTGAGGCAGGCCCTCTCGCTGGCCGATACGACCCGTGGGGCGGAGGACAGGCCGAGGCCTCCGGGGAGGGGGTGGAGGGGACGCGTGACTGGGCTGGGGCCGCGGAGCGGGGCGGTCCATGGGGCGGCTTGAGCTCGGAATCACCCTCGCGCCGTACGGTGATCGCTACTATCCGTGATTAGCGATTACTGTACGCATCCGAACGCGTGGCCAGCGGACGGCACACGCAGGGGCAGACCCGGGGGAACGCACGAGTATGGACACGATCGAGGACGTCGCAGGGCTGGTCAGCATCGGCCAGCTGGCCAAGGCGGCGGGCGTGAGCAGCCGGACCATCCGCTACTACGAGGAGCTCGGGATCCTGCCCGAACCGCGGCGGACCAGCGGCGGCACCCGCAAGTACCCGCGTGAGTACTGCGGCTACATCGAGACCGCGCTGGCGCTGAAGGACCTGGGCTTCCGGCTGGAGGAGGTCAAGCCGCTAGCCCGGCTGGCCCTGGGCCGGGCCATCGCCCCCGGACAGCGGGCCAGGGCGGCCCGGCTGGTGGAGGACCGGATCCAGGCGCTGGACCGGCAGGTAGCGGTGTTGCGCCAGCTCCGCGAGTGCGTGGATCAGCCGGACGGGACGGTCAGCCTGGATCCGCTCGCCCTGCGCAACGGATCGGTGTCCCGGCCGGCCTTATGCTCGTCATTAGTGGCCGACCCGGCAGCCCCCCGGCCGGTCACCGGAACCCGATCCTCGGAGGCCGGGATGACGGACGGGATTATCCTGCTGGTGCTCATCGGCGTCCTGGTGGCGTTCGGCGTGACCCGGGGGCGGCGGCGCCTGGGCATCGGGGCCGGGAACGCCCGGACGTGGGTCGTCATCATCGCCGCCGTCGCCCTGGCCCTGGCCGCCCTGTGGGCGTACCAGACGCACAGCGGGTGAGCTAGCCGACGGGCTCGCGGCGCAGCGGCATCTCGAACCAGACCGCCTTGCCGTCCTGGGTCGGCCGGGAGCCCCACCGGGTAGCCAGCTGATCGACCAGGTAGAGGCCGCGGCCGCCCTCGTCGGTCTCGCCCGCGCTGCGGATCCGCGGCAGCCGCAGATCGTTGTCGAAGACCTCGACCCACACCGCCTCGCCGCCCCGGCGCAGCCGCAGCGTGAAGTTCTTGCCCTCCGCAGCCGCGCCTTCGTCGCTGTACGGGACGGGTTCCCACTCGGCGGCCAGGCCAGGCGGATTCTGGACGGCCGCTCCGGCCACCTCCAGGGTCAGCGTCGGGCGCGGAGCACGCGAGGCGGCCGTGTGCAGCACGACGTTGGTGACCACCTCCGACACCAGCAGGCAGGTCAGCTCGACCTGCTCGCCTTCCATCCCCCAGGACCGGAACGTGGCCTCGGCCAGCCGGCGCGCCTCGGAGACCTTGATCGGCTCCGCGGGGAACGTGCAGTCCCAGGAGGCCAGGTCCACCGGCGAAGTGCGGATCGCGACGATGGCCATGTCGTCGTCGATGTCCCCGGGGACCGCCTCCTGCGCGGCCTGCGCGATGAGCTCCACGTCGCCGTGCGCCACCCGGCGCACCGATTTGTGCAGCATCAGCCGGGCGTCATCCTCGGAATAGGTGCCCGTCCCGTCGGGGCGATGCCGCCGGTCAGTCAGGCCGTCGGTGTAGAGCACCAGCCCGGAGCCGGCCGGCAGATAACGTGTCTCCTCGCGGTAGGGCGGCAGCGCGGGCAACCCCTTGCCGCGCATCCCGAGCAGGACGCCCTTATGCTCCATCTCCAGCTCGCCGACTTCGCCGCCGACGATGAGCAGCGGCGCGTCGTGGCCGGCGTTGGCGAACGACAGTGTGCGGGACCACGCGTCATAGACGAGGTAGGTGCAGCTGACCATGGGCGCGTCGGGTGCGTCGAGGTCACCGGCCTGGCCTTTGCCCGTGCTGAGGGTGCGGCACCACTCATCAAGCTTGCGCAGGATCTCCGCAGGCGGCTTGTCATCCTGGGCGAACGCGCGTAGCGCGGCGCGGAGCTGGCCCATGACCGCGGCCGCCCGGGCCCCGCGGCCCTCCACGTCACCGATGACGATGCCGACCCGGCCCGCGGACAGCGGGATGATGTCGTACCAGTCCCCGCCGACCTGGGTCTGGATGCCCTGGCCGTGGGTCACCAGCGGCTTGGCCGGCACGTACCGGCAGGCCACCTCCAGCCCGTCGAGCTGGGGCAGCTGCTGGGGCAGCAGGCTGGTCTGGAAGGCGAGCGCGGTCCGCCGTTCCTCCTCGAACAGCATCGCGTTGTCGATGGCCACCGCGACCCGGCTGGCCACCGCGCTGAGGAATTCGCGGTCGTCCGCGTCGTAGTACTGCTCGTGGCGCTTGGTCAGCCCGGACAGGGCCAGGCACATCACGCCGAGGAGTTCGCCCCGGGCGATCAGCGGGGCGGCCACGACCGAGCGCAGGCCAATGTCCTGGGCGGCGGCCAGGCTGGGCGAGCTGGGTGCCCGGGGCGCTATCTCCCCGAGGTTCTCAACCAGGACCGGCTCCAGGCGGGCCATGGCCTGCTGGGAGAAATGGCCCTCAGGGTACTTGATCGGGTCGCCGACCCGGGTCCAGCTGCCGGACGGCGGGACCCAGCCGCCCGCGTTCATCTGCGACTGCCGGATCAGCTTGTCGCCCTGGAACAGGTCGATGATGCAGTGGTCGGCGAACTGAGGGACCAGGATCTCGGCGACGTGCCGCAGGGTGGTGCCGAACTCGAGCGACCCGGCCAGCTGCTCGCCGATGCGCTCGAGCAGTGAGACCCGGTCGCGTTCGCGCCGGCTGCTGCGCCGGCTGGCCTCGCGGGCCAGGATCACGATGCCGTCGATCGACCCGGAGGGGTGGCGCAGGGGCATGGCCTGGGCCCGGACGAACACCCGCGAGCCGTCGGCGCGCAGGACCGAGAACGTGCCGTCCCCGCCGCGGCCGCGGAGCACCTGCTTGGCCAGTTCAGCGGCCTTCCCGGCGTCGCCGCCGGAGAAGGCCAGGGACAGCACCGGGCGGCCCAGCAGCTTGCCCTTCTTCGGGAACCCGAACAGGGCGGCCGCGAAGGGATTGGCGTAGAGCAGGTTGCCCTGGCGGTCGGTGACGACCACGGCCGCGGAGATCTGGGCCAGGATGGTCTGAGCCGGGAGATAGGCGTCGTACCCGGCAGCGGTTGCCCAGTCAGTCACCGGGGGCATCCTCAGCGCCGGGCGACAAAGACATGGGCGGCCACCAGGCGGGACAACTCCGCCGTGACACTGCCGACCCTGTCCTCACTGGTCACCTGCACACCTTCGTCACTCACTGCGAGCGTAACCTCGCGTCCGGGTTGTATCCCGATCCGCTTGAGTTTAAGCATCAGGGAAGGGTCACTTTGGACTTGTTCGCTGATCCTGAGCACTGTGACCGGGCCCGCGATCTTCGCCGCGACGGCGGTCATCGACTCGGCCCGCTCCTCGCCGGCGGCGACCGCCCGCTGCCGCGCGTCCGGCGGGACGCCGAGTTCCTCCAGCCCCGGGATGATGTTCCCGTGCGGGCAGGACACCGGGTAGCCGAGCAGCTCCACCAGCCTGCGCTCGACGTTTTCCGAGATCACATGCTCCCACCGGCACGCCTCGACGTGCACCTCTTCCCAGGGCAGCCCGATCACCCCGACCAGCAGGCACTCGGCCAGGCGGTGCTTGCGCATGACGCGCATGGCCAGGGTCGCGCCCGCCGGAGTCAGGGCAAGCACCCGGTCGCCCTCCACCTTGACCAGCCCGTCCCGCTCCATCCGGGCCACGGTCTGGCTGACCGTCGGCCCGCTCTGCGACAGCCGCTCGGCGATCCGTGCCCGCAGCGGGACGATACCCTCCTCTTCCAATTCGAAGATCGTGCGGAGGTACATCTCGGTGGTGTCGATGAGCCCATGCACCGTCTCCAGGCCTCCCTCCTCACCTGATGCTATGCCGGCTGAGTGCAATCGCGGCCCGGCACTTGGGTGAAGGCGTGGCGCCGCCCCGTAATCGGGCCGGGGTGGGGGGTTACGGCGCCAGGCGCTCGAGTACCCAGTCCTGGCCCGCGCGGCGGTAGCGGAGCCGGTCGTGCAGGCGGCTTGGCCGCCCGGCCCAGAACTCCATGACCTCCGGCAGCACGCGGTAGCCACCCCAGAACTCTGGCATCGGCACGGCCGTCCCCTCGGGCCAGCGTGCTTCCAGCTCGGAGTACCGCGCCTCCAGTTCCGCCCGGGACGCCAGCACGGACGACTGCCGGCTGGCCCACGCGCCGAGTTGCGACCCGCGCGGGCGGGAGTGGAAGTAGGGCTCGCTCTCGGCGGTGGACAGGGCCTGCACCGGACCCTCGATGATCACTTGCCGCTGGATCGGGTGCCAGGGAAATACCAGGCAGGCGTAGGGCCGCTCCGCCAGCGCCTGTCCCTTCGCTGACCTGCGATTGGTATAGAAAACGAAACCCGCCGCCCCGTAGTCCTTCAGCAGTACCGTACGGGCCCGGGGGCGGCCGGCCGGGGAGACGGTAGCCAGCACCATAGCGGTGGGCTCAGGCAGGCCCGCGGCGACGACATCGTCCATCCACCGGGCAAAGAGAGTCACGGGGTCGGCGGGGGCTTGCGCCTCATCCAGGGAATAACCGGCCTGGGGGTGACGGGAGGGTTCCACGGGAAAGATCCTCACACATCCCCTGGCCTGGTGAGGCACCCGACTAGCGTGCCCACCGTCACGGTCAGGGGATCTATCGGATTATTGTGCCTCCAGGGTTGAATTAACCCTGCTGACACGAACGGCCAGCCACCGGGCGGTACCACCTCCCGGGACGCGCTCCATGCAGCTCACGAGGACAAGCAGCTCACAAGGACCACGGAGGACCAGCACATGTCCGATTTCGTGCCTGGGCTCGAAGGCGTCGTCGCCTTCGAGACAACGATCGCCGAGCCGGACCGGGAAGGTGGGGCGCTCCGCTACCGGGGCGTGGACATCGAGGAACTCGTGGGCCACGTGTCGTTCGGGCATGTGTGGGGACTCCTGGTGGACAACAAATTCGCCCCGGGCCTGCCCCCGGCCGAGCCCTACCCGATCCCGGTCCACTCCGGCGACATCCGGGTGGACGTGCAGAGCGCGCTCGCCATGCTGGCCCCGGCCTGGGGCATGCGCCAGCTCCTGGACATCGACGACGAGCAGGCCCGTGACGACCTGGCCCGCGCCTCGGTCATGGCGCTGTCCTTCGTAGCCCAGTCCGCCCGCGGTCCCGGGCTGCCCCCGGTCCCGCAGGAGCGGGTGGACGAGGGGCGCAACATCGTCGAGCGGTTCATGATCCGGTGGCGGGGGGAGCCCGACCCGCGGCACGTCAAGGCGGTCAACGCGTACTGGACCTCCGCGGCGGAGCACGGCATGAACGCCTCGACGTTCACCGCCCGCGTGATCGCCTCGACCGGCGCGGACGTGGCCGCCGCCCTGTCCGGCGCGGTGGGCGCGATGTCCGGGCCGCTGCACGGCGGCGCCCCCGCGCGGGTGCTGTCCATGATCGAGGAAGTCGAGCGGACCGGTGACGCGGTCAAGTTCGTCAAGGCCTCGCTGGACCGCGGGGACCGGCTGATGGGCTTCGGGCACCGGGTGTACCGGGCCGAGGATCCCCGCGCGCGGGTGCTGCGCCGGACCGCCAAGGAACTCGGCGCGCCGCGGGCCGAGGTGGCCGAGGCCCTGGAGGAGGCGGCCCTGGCCGAACTGCACGCGCGGCGGCCGGACCGGGTGCTGGCCACGAACGTGGAGTTCTGGGCGGCCATCATGCTGGACTTCGCGGAAGTCCCGCCGCACATGTTCACGTCCATGTTCACCTGTGCCCGGACCGCGGGCTGGGCGGCGCACATCCTGGAGCAGAAGCAGACCGGGCGGCTGGTCCGGCCGAGTGCCCGCTACGTGGGCCCGCCGTCCCGCCCGGTCACTGAGGTCCCCGGCGCGGACCAGGTGCTGGGCGAGGTCTGAGGCTTTTGGGGGCAGGCTGGAGCCAGCCGGTCCGCTCCCCCGGCCTGGATAGGCTGGCACCGTGACCGACATCGCCATTCCTGCAGGCCTGCGGCCGGCCGACGGACGTTTCGGCTGCGGGCCCTCCAAGATCCGGCCCGAGCAGCTCACCGCGCTGGCCGCCTCATCGGCCCGCTACCTGGGCACCTCGCACCGCCAGGCTCCGGTCCGCTCGCTGGTCCGGCGGGCCCGCGACGGCCTGGCAGAACTGTTCGCGGTGCCTGAGGGCTATCAGGTCGTCCTCGGCAACGGCGGCACGACGGCCTTCTGGGAGATCGCCGCGTTCGGGCTGATCCAGCAGAAGTCGCAGCATCTGGCGTTCGGCGAGTTCTCCGCCAAGTTCAGCAAGGTGGCCCAGGCGGCCCCGTGGCTCGATGATCCGACCGTGATCGCCTCGCCGCCCGGCGGCCACCCGGTCCCGCGCGGCGAGACCGGCGTGGATACGTACGCGCTGACCCACAACGAGACCTCGACCGGGGTGGCCATGCCGGTCCGGCGGGTCCGGGAGACCGATCCCGGCGCGCTGGTGATCGTCGATGCGACCAGCGGCGCGGGCGGCCTTCCCGTGCAGGTCGGCGAGTGCGACGTGTACTACTTCGCCCCGCAGAAGTGCTTCGGTTCCGATGGCGGGCTGTGGCTCGCGCTGATGTCGCCCGCCGCCCTGGACCGGGCCGCCTCGATCGCGGCCAGCGGCCGCTACATCCCCGAGTTCTTCTCGCTGCCGGTGGCCATCGACAACTCCGCCAAGCAGCAGACGTATAACACCCCGTCGGTGGCGACGCTGCTGCTGCTGGCCGACCAGGTGGAGTGGATGCTCGGCCAGGGCGGCCTGGACTGGGCGGTGGGGCGGACCACCGACTCCTCCTCGCGGCTGTACAACTGGGCCGAGAAGTTGCCCTACGCGACCCCGTTCGTCACCGATCCGGCGCAGCGCTCCCAGGTCGTGGGCACCATCGACTTCACCGAGAGCGTGGACGCTGCCGCCGTGGCGGCGACGCTGCGCGCCAACGGGATCGTGGACACCGAGCCGTACCGCAAGCTCGGCCGCAACCAGTTGCGGATCGGCATGTTCCCCGCCGTGGACCCAGCCGACGTGGAGGCCCTGACCGCCTGCATCGACTACGTCATCGAGCGGCTGTAGAGCGTCATCGAGCGGCTCCAGGCCCGGGGTTTGCGGCGGCGTGGCGCCGCGTCAGCGCACGGCCGCGCCGATGAGCGCGCCTGCGACCAGGATCGCGAGCACCATCGGGAGCAGCCACCGGGGCGTGCGGTTCACATCAGGCAGCCTATGCCCCGGGTAATCATGCCCCTGGCACCTATCCCGGGCACCTATGTCCCAGGCCCGGGCGACCCGGCCATCGGCCAGCAGCCCAGGGTCTCGTAGCGCGGGCGGTCGTGCGGGCGGCCGCCGGGCAGGTGGCTGCGGATGAGGTAGATCTCCCCCGCGGTCCACGTGGTGCCGGTGAACCCGGACAGGCGGTCCACCAGCGGCCCCACGTCCACCGGTTCGCGGCACCGGGCCAGCGTCAGGTGCGGCCGGAAGCGCCGGCCCTCCTCGGCCGGGGGGGCGCCCGCCCGCCGCGCTCCCGCGGCCACGGACTGGGCCAGGGCGGCGAGAGCCTGCGGCTCGCCTTGCACCCCGGTCCACAGCACGCGGGCCCGGGCGGCGCTGGGGAAGGCGCCCGCCTCGCCCAGGGACAGCGACAGGCGGGGGTGGCGGGCCGCGGCGCGCTCCAGCCGAGGCTCAAGCCTGGCACAGACCGGCTCGGCCACCTCGCCGAGAAACGCCAGCGTGAGATGCCACGCATCGCGCCCGGTCCAGCGCAGCCCCGGCCACGACTGGCGCAGCGGCGCCACCGCATCGTCCAGCTCGTCGGCCGCGCGCATCGGCACGGCGACCGCGACGAACAGCCTCATAGCCCATTCGTAGCACCAGCCCTGGGGGCCGGTCGTGCACTGGGCCCGAAACGGCTCAGGCGACCAGGCGGGCCAGCGCGCCGGGGCGCAGAACCTCCCGCGCCGCCAGGCCGCGGCGCCGGGCCAGCAGCAGGCCGATGACTGCGGCCGCGGCGGCCGAGATGACCCCGCCGGCCAGCAGGCTCATCCGCGGGCCGAACTGCTCCCCGACCCAGCCGACCAGGGGCGACCCGAGCGGCGCGCCGCCCAGGAACACCAGCATGTACAGCCCCATGACCCGGCCGCGCATGTCCGGCGCCGAGCCGATCTGGACCGTGGAGTTAGCCGCCGTGTTGAGGGTCAGCAAGATCAGGCCGGTCGGCACCAGCATGGCCAGGAACAGCCAGAACGAGGGCATCAGCGCGGTCAGCACTTCCAGCACGCCGAACAGGAATGCGGCGGTCACCAGCAAGCGCAGACCCGGCTTGCTGCGCCGGGCCGCCAGCAGGGCCCCGGCCAGCGCGCCCGCCGCGAACACGGCGGACGCCACACCGAAGGCCGTGGCACCGGTGTGGAACACCTGCCGGGACATCAGGGCGGTAGTGACCTGGAAGTTCATTCCGAAGGTGGCCACGAAGAAGATGAGGATCATGGGCATGAGCAGCTGCGGCCGGGACCAGACGTAGGCGAAACCCTCGCGGAGCTGGCCCGGGTGCCGGGGGACCGGATCCACTGGATGGAGCTCGCCGGGCCGCATCAGCTTGAGCCCGGTCAGCACGGCGCCGTAGGAGGCCGCGTTGATGAAGAAGGCAGCCGGCGTGCCCACGGCACCGATCACCAGCCCGGCGGCGGCCGGCCCGGCGATCCGGGCCAGGTTGAAGATCGCGCTGTTCAGCGCGATGGCGTTGGGCATGTCGGTCTGGCCGACCATCTCGGTGACGAATGCCTGGCGAGTGGGGTTGTCTACCACCGTGGCCAGGCCGAGCCCGAAGGCCAGCGCGAAGACCTGCCAGATGCGCACCACCCCGGTCACCGCGAGGACGCCCAGGATGAGCGCGAGCAGCCCCATGGCGGTCTGGGTCAGCATCAGGATGCGGCGCTTGGGGTAGCGGTCCGCGACCGCCCCGCCCCACGGGCTGGCCAGCATGGGCAGGAACTGCAGCCCCGTGGCGATGCCCAGCGCGGTACCGCTGCCGTGGGTCAGCTCGAGGACCAGCCAGTCCTGGGCGACCCGCTGCATCCAGGTGCCGCTGTTGGAGACGACCTGGCCGATCGCGAAGAGCCGGTAGTTCCGGGTCCCCAGCGAATGGAAAGTCCGCAGGCGGGATCGCCCGGTCCGGCCGTCGCCGGTCAGGACTGGCTGAGCTTCTCCAGAATCGGCGCGGCCGCCCGCAGCGTCGCCCGCTCCTGCGGAGTCAGCTCGTTCAGCCGCCTGGCCAGCCAGGCGTCGCGGCGACGGCGAGCCTTCGCCACCAGCACCCGGCCTGCCGGGGTGACCGTCAGCACCACCTGCCGCCGGTCGGAGGCATGTGCTGCTCGCGTGACGAGTTGCCATTCCTCCAGCGCGGCGATGACCCGCGTCATTGATGGTGGCTGCACCCGCTCGTGCCCGGCCAGCTCGCCCGGGCTCATCGCGCCGTGCTTCTCCAGCGTCGCCAGCGCCGCAAACTGGGTGTCCGAGAGCACCGGCTCCGATTGGCCCGGCACGGTCCGCTCGACCCTCAGCCGCCGGGCCAGCCGGCTCACGGAGATCCGCAGCGTGGTGGCCAGGCCCGCGTCGGCCGTAGTCCCCGAGGATGTCATTGTCTTTAGCCTGAGTCATTACTTTCGCTAACGATATGCGCGCCGGCGGCATTCCGTCAAACCGTTAGCAAGGCGAACGGGTGGCACCCCCAACGGGGCGTGGCTCCAGTACACCATGCGGGAGCCCGTTAGCCTGGGTTAGGTGAGCAGGAAACTTCGGCCCGCGCCGCCGCCGCTCGAGGCCAATGACCAGCTCGTGACCGCGATCATCACCGCAGCGTGGGCAATCGGGCTGGTCAGCGTCCTGGTGCTGCGCGACAACCTGTCCCCGGCCGACCGGTGGTGGGTCTGGACCTGCGCCGTGGGGCTGTGCCTGGGCCTGTTCGGCCTGTGGTACGTGCCGCGGCTGAAGCGCGCCCGGGCCCGGCAGGCGCAGCGCCGGGCTCAGGCCCAGGCGCAGGCCGGGGCCCAGGCTCGGCCTGACTGATCGTGATCGAGCTAGTTGTGATCGAGGGGTTCGAAGACGGTCTCCTCCACCGAGACGCCGGGCATGTCCACCAGGTCGTAGCCGAGTTCGTCGATGACCGGCCGCAGGGCCTGATCCGCAGTCGCCGCGGTCACCCCCTCCGAATGCGCGCCGCAGCCGTGGTCCACGGAGACGACCCGGCCATCGTCGGGCGCGTACTCGTTTGCACAGACCCCGAACACGCGGCCCAGCGGGCCGCCCAGCCGTACGAAGAAGCCGCATCCTGAGCACAGTCCCGGAGCGGCGTTCGCCAGCGGGGACTTCGGGCCGTGCTCGCTGGTGTACCAGCGCAGCGCGGTGTCGTCGCGGCCGATTGCCGAAAGCACCCGGGCGCGGGGGGGACGGTCCCCCAGGACGTCCGCCGCGACGTCAACTCCGGCGGAGTCGGCGCTGCTGCTCCGTTCCCCGGCACTCGTGTCGCGGCTGGCTCCCGCGGCGACCGTCACGGCTGCGACGGTCCCGGTGCCATCCAGATCTTCCGCTACGGCGTCAGCCTCGTCGTCCAGGTCCTCAGCCAGCGACTCGGCGGACGGGACCGGGACCAGGTCTTCCGGCTCCGTCCCGGGCATGGCCCAGGCCGTCTCGCCCCAGTCGGAGACCCCGTCGTCCCCCTCCAGCGACGCGGCCGGTACCAGCCGGGCGTCGTCCGGCGGTGCCGGGAGGAGGTCTCCCACCCCCAGATCGCCGGGCAGCACGCGTTCCTTCCAGGGCACCCAGTCCGGGGCGAGGATGGCCTCCGGCCCCGGGACCAGGAGGGTCTCGTCGATGGTGACGTTCTTGGCCCGGGAGGCCCGGGCCACGGTGACGGCCCAGCACCAGCCACGGTAGGCGGGATCAAGACAGCTGAACCGATGCGTCACCACCCGGTCACCGTCGGCCGTTACGCCGAGGTGTTCCCCTACCCCGCCGGGACCAGCCATCTCCTCGGCGGCGCCGCGCGCCAAGTCGACCGCCTGTGCGCAGGCTTCGTCTGGTTCTTTGCTCCGTGCACGCCCTGGGCTCACGCTGAGCAATTGTCCCCCATCCAGGCACCTGCTGTGCGACATAAAATTGTTCGGCCGGCCTAAGTCGGCCCGTGCGGGGCTGTTGGCCCCTGAGAACGCAGAATACTGGGACCATGGGACTGTCCGGTGCGGGGCCGCAAGCGAAGCGGGCGGCTGGCAGTTTCGCGTCCGGGGTGCGCTCGACCGGGCGGGCCGGCGCCTCCACGGCCCGGGGTACCGGCCGGGTCATCCGGCGCCTGACCCAGGCCTCCGGGGCCGGGCGGACCGGCCTGGACCGGGTCATCGAACTGACCGCAGCGGGTGCTGCGGCCGACGCGTTCGTGGCGGTCGCGCTGGCCGGGACGTTGTTCTTCAGCACGTCGGTGGATCAGGCCCGGGGCCGGATCGCGCTGACCCTGCTCATCACCATGGCGCCGTTCGCTGTGCTGGCCCCGTTCATCGGGCCGATGCTGGACCGGGTCCGCGACGGGCGCCGCTACATCATGGTCGGCACCCTCCTGGCCCGGGGCCTGCTCTGCTGGGGAATGGCGGGCGCCGTCCAGCACAGCGACACCGTGACCCTGCTGCCGGCCGCCTTCGGTGTGCTGGTCCTGCAGAAGGCCTACGGGGTGACCCGAAGCGCGGTCACCCCCCGGGTGCTCCCGGCCAGCATCACCCTGGTGTCGGCCAACGCCCGGATCTCGCTCGCGGCGCTCGTCGCGTCCACCCTCGGAGTTGGTGCCGCGGGCGGGGTCTCCTTCCTGGCCGGCGGCGGCACCACCGGGGCGACCTGGGCGCTGCGCATCGGCACCCTGGTCTATCTGGCCGCCATCGCGCTGGGCATCCGGCTGCCGACTACGGTGGACCAGCAGGACCCGCAGCCCGCTGCGCCCGCGGCCAGGGCCGCAGCCGCCGGGGCAGCCCCTGGAACCGCCGAACCTGGCTCCGGGCCGTCGGCGAGACCCACAGCGGGCGGGGTCCCTCGCACCGGCCCGGCCGCCACCGCAGCACCTCCGCGGCGCGCCCGGTGGGCCAACACCCTGCGCAGCGTGGGCCCGGTCGTGGGGGAGGCGATGCGCGGCAACGCGGCGCTGCGTGCGTTCTCCGGCTACATGATCTTCTTTCTCGCGTTCCTGCTCCGGACCGTGCACTTTCCCGGGACCAGCGACAAGCTCGCCCTGGGCGCCATGATCGCCGCCGCCGGGGCGGGCGGGTTCATCGGGACCGGGATCGGGGCGCTGCTGAAGGCCCGCGCCCCGCACCTGATCCTGTTCACCCTGCTCGGCATGTCCACGGTGATCACCGCGGTGTGCGCGGTGTTCTTCAGCCTGTGGGCGGCGCTCGTCGTCGCCCTGGTGGCGGCGTTCGGCCAGGTGCTCGCCAAGCTCGCCCTCGACTCGATCGTGCAGCGGGAGGTCCCCGAGGAGGTCCGCTCCTCGACCCTGGCCGCGTCGGAGACCATCCACCAGCTGGCCTGGGTGGCCGGCGGCCTGGCCGGGCTGGCCATGTCCATCACCGACAGCGGGGTGGCCGGGCTGGCCGTGGCCGCCGCCGGGCTGGCCGCCACCGCGGCCCTGCTGGTAACCAGCAGGCGCCGGCGGATCCTCGCCGCCCGCACCGCCCCCGCCCGCGTGCCCCGCCCCTGACCCACCCCGGCCCTCGGCGGCACTCGTCACGATCGGAGCGCTTCAGCCGGCGGCAGCCGGGCGGCCCGCACGGCCGGGTAGACCCCGGCCACCACGCCCACCGCGAGTGACACCGCCAGGCCGCCGCCAGCCGCCGCCGCGGGCACCACCACCGCCTGCCCGGTGCTGAGCGCGTACCCGACGGTGGCGGCCGCGCCGAGGAGCACGCCGCCCAGCCCCCCCAGCACCGACAGCAACGCGGATTCGGTCAGGAACTGCACGGCCACCTGCCGCCGTGTCGCCCCGAGCGCGCGGCGCAGGCCGATCTCAGCCCGCCGTTCCAGGACGGAGATCACCATGATGTTGGCAATGCCGATGCCGCCGACTCCTACCGCGACGCCGCCGAGAGCCAGGAACAAGCCGGTGAGCGCCGACCGCGCCTGGGCCCGCGCGGCCAGCACCTGGGATGGCTGGCTGACCTGGACTCCCTCGGGCAGCGCCGGGTTCGCGGTAAAGGGCAGCACCGAGGCCACCGCCTGGACCTGGTCCGGCTGGGCACGCAGGTAGATCTCGGTGGCGTGGCCACCCAGACCGAGCTGGGTGTCCGCGATCGGAAAACCGACCAGAGCCGCCTCGTCGATCTCCGGGGCGAGCGGGACCGGACGCAGGATGCCGACCACGGAGAAGTAGTGGCCGCCCAGGTAAACCAGGGTGCCGGGCGGCACCCGGGTGACGCCCAGGGTCCGGGCAGCGACCGCGCCGAGCACGACCGCGGGGTAGTGGATAGTGGCCGCATTCAGGAAGGTGCCGCGGGCGACCGTGCCGCCCAGGGTGTGCAGCAGGCTGGTCTGCGTGGCCAGGACCGAGATGCCGCCGCTGTCCACGGCGGGGACCGCGGCGGTCCGCCGGACCAGCGCGCTGGGCACGTAGCCCACCGCGGAGACGGTCTGGACCGGGGGGATCCTGGCGATCATGCCGGTCGCCGCGGCGGGCAGCGGAGCCGGTGCCCCGGTGACGTCCTGCCCGGCGGACACGGTGAGCAGATTGCCCTCCGCGCCCAGCTCGCCGAGCAGAGCCGCCCGGGATGAGGCGGACACGCCGAGCACGGCCACGGCGGCGCCGATGCCGATCGCGATCCCGAGCGCGGACAGCGCGGCCCGCCAGGAGCGCGACCGCAGTGACCCGGCGCCGGCGCGGAGCGCGTCGGCCGGTCGGAGCCGGGACCGGGGCACGGCCAGGGCCACTGCGGCGGGAGTCACGGGGCGGTTCACGGCCCGGGTCATGACCACTCCCGGACGATCCGACCGTCTCGCATCTCCACCTGTCGGTGCATGGCGGCCGCGATCCCGGCGTCATGGGTGATCACCACCACCGCCGTGCCGTCCTGGGCCAGGCGAGTGAGCAGGGCGATGATCCCGGCACCGGTCGCGGAGTCCAGGTTGCCGGTGGGCTCGTCGGCGAGGATCACGGCCGCGTGCCCGGCCACGGCCCGGGCGATGGCCACCCGCTGCCGCTCACCGCCGGACAGCTCACCGGGCCGGTGCCGGAGCCGATGGCCGAGGCCGACCCGCTCCAGCGCCTCCTGGGCGGCCAGCCGCCGCTCGCGGGTGCCGCCGCCGCGGTAGAGCAGCCCGAGGGTTACGTTGCCCACCGCGTCCAGGTGATCGAGGAGGAAGAACTGCTGGAAGACGAAGCCGAGGCGGTGCCCGCGGAGCGCGGACAACTCCGCGTCAGACAGGCCGGATACGTCCTGGCCGCCCACCCGGGTCACTCCGGTACTGGGTCTTTCCAGCGTGCCCAGGATGTGCAGCAGGGTGGACTTGCCCGAGCCGGACGGCCCGAGCACGGCCAGCCGCTCCCCCGCGCTGATCCGCAGGTCCACCCCGGCCAGTGCGGTCACCGGCGGGGACCCCGGATAGGTCTTCGTCACGCCGGCCAGTTCCAGCACGGGCTGCCCAGGATCGAGATGGCCCAGCTCGCCCCCGCCCACCGCGGGCGGGTCCCCCGTGGGCGCGCCCCTCTCGAGGTGGCCGGTCATGGCGCGGGCACCTCGACCCTCAGCCCGGCCCGCAACCCGGGCCCGCTCACCTGGACCAGGCTGCTGCTGAACAGCCCGGTGTGCACGCCAGCCAGGTGCGCGGCGCCGCTGGTGATCACCTGCACGGCGTAGCCCCCGCCGGCCAGCGCGACCAGGGCGCTGACCGGGACCGCGAGCACGCCGCGGGCCCGGGCGCTGACGATGTTCACCGTGACCGGGGCCTGGTCCAGCCCGCCCGCGGCGCGCGGGTGCGCGAGCCGGACGGTGACCTCGACCGTGTCACCGCTGCCGCCCGACCCTGACCCCCCGGACCCTGGCCCCGCGGACCCGGGCCCGCCGGGTGCGGACAGTCCCGGGGAGGGCTGCCCCGCATCGCCGGGTGAGGCCGAGCTGGCCACCCGCGAGATCGCGGTGATCACGCCGGGCACGGTCCTGGTGCCGTCCGGCAGCGTGACGCTGACCTGGTCGCCCCGGTGGACCAGGTATTCCTGGCCGACCGGGAGGGCCGCGCTGACCATCGGCCGGGCCGATGTGGCGGCCAGCACGGCCACCCCGGGCTGTGCCGCGGCGCCCAGCGTGACGTCCAGCGAGGCCACCCGCAGTGGGCCGGGTGCGTAGGCGACCTGCCCGGCCGGGACCACGCCGGTCACGGTCCCGCCCAGCGCGTCCTGCCACCGCTGGACCGCGAAGGAGGTCGCGGCCGTGAACGTGTCGCTCACCGGCAGGGTGGCGGGGGTCGCGTAACCGAGCGCGATCAGGTTGGCATCGAGCTGCGCCACGTCCGGCCCCGGCGTGACCCCCAGGAACAGGTCCCGCCATTCGGGCCTGGGCCCGTAGAGCAGGATGACGGGGCTCCCGTCCACCTCGTACAGGCGGTGGCCCCGGCGCACCACCTGTCCCGGCGCGGGCAGCGCCGTATAGGCGGTGCCCTGCATCTGGTTGGCGACGGTATAGGAGCCCGCGAACCCGAGCGCCCCGCTCACCTGGACCGTATTGGTCAGGTCGGTACGTACTACCGGCGCGGTGGCCACGTGGGCGCCGCTCCCGGCCCCGCGGACGCTGGACCCAGGCACCGCGCTCCCCGACCCCGCGGCGGCTCCCGATCCGGCTGCCGGGCCGGACGTGGCGACGATCAGCCCCGCCGCCGCCCCGGCGGCCACGACCGCCCCGGCCGCGGCGAGCCATCTGGCCCGCACGTCAGCCGTCCTGGCCCAGGCTGGACAGGGTCGACGCGCGGATCTCCGCGGCGTCCAGCCGCTGGCAGGCGCGGATGGCCTGCTGGAAGCCGGGGCTCAGCTTCCCGCCAGCCGGGACCTCGCCGGCGCTGAGCCCGAAACCGTGGCCCGGTGTATACGGGGTGTGCGAGGTCGGATCGGCGTCGTTCGGCAGCCCATGCGATCGCATGCACTGGGCCGCGCGCACCCCGGCCTGGACCAGCTGAGGCGGTGCGGGCGGCTCGTGCATCGGGTTGAGCTGAGCCCGGGCCAGCACGCTGCCGCAGGCCGCCTGGATCGCGGCCAGGACGGACTGGGACGCGTCCTGGATGCTGCGCCGGTCGCTGTAGACCGCGCCGCCGGGGGTAAGCACCGGGTCGGCGTACCCCGGGACGCCGTGCTGGCGGATGCACTGCGCGGCCGCGTGCAGGTGGGCGGCCCGGCCGCCGCCCGCATCGTGGCTGCTGCTGGCCCCGCTCAGGCTCGGCACGGTGGCGGGGGCAGCGCCGCCACTGCATCCCGTGCTGAGCACGCCCAGCAGGGCCAGCATGATGGCAGCCGGCGCTCCCGCCGTCAGCACACGGCCACTGCTGGCCGCCGGAACTTTCACCGCGTCCTCCCTGACGTTCGCCTTTCGGCACTGGGCGGCCGGCGGGTCCGCCCCCGGGGGAGACGGGCGCCGGCCTGTCACCGAGAGATTTACGCGGGCCGCTCTAACACCAGCCCTACGCAACGAACCTCGCCGGCCCGCTCCCGTCGTGGCCACGCGCAGCTCAGCTTGGCCCGGATGAGGCCGCGGGAACTCCTCCGTGTTATGTCGATGTCATTTCGGCTGGGGCACCATGGACTCGTGCGCGTGCTGGTAGTGGAGGATCAGGAAACGCTGGCCAACCGGATCGCGGAGGGCCTCCGTGACCAGGGCATGGCGGTGGATGTGGCTTACGACGGCGCCGCTGCCGTGGAGGTCACCGCGGTGAACCGCTACGACGTCGTGGTGCTGGACCGCGACCTGCCCCGGGTGCACGGGGACGCGGTCTGCGCCAGCCTGGTGGCCGGTCCCTCACCCGCCCGGATCCTGATGCTGACCGCGGCCGCCGCGGTGGAGGACCGGGTCGACGGGCTCAACCTGGGCGCCGACGACTACCTGCCCAAGCCGTTCGCGTTCACCGAACTCGTCGCCCGCGTCCGGGCCTTGTCCAGGCGGGCCCCGTCCACCCCGCCGGTCATCACCCGGGGCGACCTGACCATGGACCGGGCCCGGCGCCGGGTCAGCCGGGACGGCCGGCCGGTGCCGCTGACCCGGAAGGAGTTCGGCGTGCTGGAGGCGGTGCTCGGCGCGGATGGCGCGGTGGTGAGCGCGGAGGAACTCCTGGAGAACGTGTGGGACGAGCACGCCGACCCGTTCACCAACACGGTCTCGGTCACCATGGCCCGGCTGCGCCGCAAGCTGGGCGACCCACCGCTGATCGAGACGGTGATCGGCAGCGGCTACCGGCTGCGGGTCCGGTGAAGCGCCCGGCCTGGGCGGCCCGGGTCGCCGGGCGGCGGACGATCCGGCTGCGGCTCACCCTGACCTACAGCGGGCTGTTCCTGCTGGCCGCAGCCATGCTGCTGGCTTTCACCTACGTGTTCGTGGTACGCGGCCTCAGCACCACCAGCGCCCTGAGCAAGACCGGCCAGCCGTCGACCGTGGCCGCGGAGTCGTTCAGGAAGGCATGCGGCAAGGTGATGGCCGCCGAGAAGAAGAAGTTTGCCCTCCCGGCTCCGGACCGGGAGCTGCTCGGCAAGTGCCAGCAGACCTTCAGCAGCGGCGTGGCGGCGGGCGCGCAGAGCCAGCGGGACGCGGCCGTGCACCAGTTGCTGCTGTACTCGCTGATCGGCCTGGGCATCATGGGCGCACTGTCCGGGGTGGTGGGCTGGCTGGTCGCCGGGCGGGCCCTGCGGCCGGTGCACGCCATCACCGGGGCGGCCCGGCGGGCGTCCGAGGAGAACCTGGGCGAGCGTCTCGCGCTGGCCGGGCCACCCGACGAGCTGAAAGAACTCGCCGACACGTACGACGCCATGCTGGCCCGGCTCGACGCGGCCTTCGCCAGCCAGCGGCGCTTCGTCGCGAACGCCTCCCACGAGCTGCGCACCCCGCTGACCGTGATGCGGACCGCCATCGACGTCACGCTGGCTAAGCCCGGCCGGACCCCCGCTCAGCTCGAGAACATGGCCGCCGAGGTCCGGGGAGCGGTGGACCGGGCGGAGGCGCTGATCGAGGCGCTGCTGACCCTGGCCCGCAGCGACCGGGGCGCGGGCGCCGTCGAGCCCGTCGACCTGGCCGTGCTGGCCGAGGACGCTCTCGATGCGGCCGGGGCCGACATCCGGGCGGCCTCGCTGCACGTGGAGACGGCGCTGCGGCCCGCGCCCACCCACGGTGATCTGGTGCTGCTCGACCGGCTCGTGGCCAACCTGGTGGACAACGCGGTCCGGCACAACGCCCCGGAGGGCTGGATCCAGGTGACCACAGCGATGCGGGACGGGCAGGCCCAGCTCACGGTCACCAACGGCGGCCCGGCCATCGCGGACGATGTGGCCCCACTGCTGTTCGAGCCCTTCCGCCGGCTAAACGGCCAGCCGCGGGACGGCCGGCCAGGCGGCGTGCCCGGCACCGGGCTGGGCCTGTCCATCGTCCGGTCGGTGGCCACTGCTCATCATGGAATGGTGACGGCCAGGAGCCGGCCAGCGGGCGGCCTTGATGTGTCCGTGGTCCTCCCGGGCGTATCGCCAGCCGTGGCGGCGCCGGCTAGGTGACCGGCCTGCCGCCGTGCCGCCGTGACGCCGTGCGGCTCAGGCCTCGAGGTCGTCCGCGACGGCCCGCAATACGGCCGCGATCTTCTTCCCGTCGCGGGCGTCCGGGTGCCTGCCCCGCCGGTAGCTGGCCGATACCCCGTCCAGCAGCTTGATCAGGTCCTCGACGATCACGACCATCTCGTCCGGGCTCTTGCGGCTGACCTTGGTGACCGTCGGCGGTGGCTCGAGCAGCCGGACCTGGAGGGCCTGGACTCCCCGGCGCCCTTCGGCGACGCCGAACTCGACCCGCTGGCCGGGCCGCAACGCCGTAGTGCCAGTGGGGAGCGCCGTGGAGTGCACAAAGACCTCACCCCCGTCGTCGCGGGTGAGAAAGCCGAACCCTTTGTCGGCGTCATACCATTTGACCTTGCCAGTGGGCACGGACCAGACCTCACGCGGTAGAGCGGGCGGGCGAGCGCAGGGGTTTTGCGACTCCAGGCTATCGGTCCCGCGGGGTTAGCGTCAGCGGGGGCGCTGCCAGGGAGGAAGCGTCCGCAGCCGCGGGCCACGCCGCAGCCGCCAGATGAGGTAACCCGCGCACAGCACGCAGCCTACCCGGATACTCAGCCCGACGTCGTGCTGCGAGGCGTGGTAGAAGGCGGAGAAGAAATTACCGTGAGACGTTACCGCTCGGATCAGCAGGACCAGGAAGGTGACCAGGGGCGGCCCGGCCAGGGCGATCCACTTGTCGCGGGCATCCCAGCGCCGGGACCGCAGCGCAACGAGGCCCCCGATCAGCCAGAACGGGAACGGCAGGATCAGTCCGCCGATACCCAGGAGGACCACGGCCACGGCCTCCAGTGGGTGTTTGCGCGCTAGGGCCCAGGCTTCCGCGAGGAAGGCCACCACCGGCGAGCGCCACCCGGCCACCGACCGCCGCCCGGTCACCGGGTGGTCCTCTGGCTCGCCGGACTCGCTCATGCCGGGCACGATCGACAGCGGCTCGGCTTCGCCGGGCGCGGGGGCAGGGGTCGGCCGCCCCGGATGCAACCAGCCCGGGGGTGTGCCGTTCTGCTCCGGCCGACCTGATCCGGGTGGCTCAGCGCCCAGTGTCCCTGCGTGCGGCCCCTCCCCCTGTGTGTCCGGCTCCCCTGTGCCCGGCTCTGGTGTGTCCGCTTCCAGCCCGGCCAGATCCGGGACAGGCAGGCCGGCTGCGGAGGCACTCCCCGCGGCCCCCGCTGAATCGGCGGACGCCGGTTCCGTGCGGGCCGGTTCCGCGGAGGCGGGTTCCCCGGGGGCAGCTTCCGCGGGCCACCCTTCCTCGATCGCCTGTTCCGGGGGCATCCGCGGGCGGGGTACCTCTTCCTGGGGCACCCTGGGCGGCGGGGAAACCTCGGGCGAGTCCGCCGGGGGCGGCACCGCGGGAACCGGTTCCGGAGGCACCGGCAGTGACGCCGTCTCCGCAGGCTGCGGCTCGTCCGGGCCGGTCAGCCCACGGTGCGGCCACGGCCTGGGCCTGTGCCGCCCTGGGGGCGGCCCCGGCTCGCGGGCGGGCGGCGGGACGGCGTCCCGCCTGGAGTCGGTGGCGCCCCGCCTGGAGTCGGTGGCGCCCCGCCTAGACCTGGAAGCGCCCCGCCTGGACTCTTTGCTGGGTTTCCAGAGCGCCGGCGGCGCGGCGGCGGCTCCTCGCCGCCGGGCACTGTACAGGCGCTCGCGCTCCCGCTTGGCGAGTTCCTCCGGGTCCCCCATGGTGGTCAGCGCGTTCTGCACGGCATCGGCGTCGGCCGAGGCGAGGGGCCCGACCTTGGCCTCGATCGCCGCCCGGGTCCGCCCGACAAAGAGCAGCCGGTCGCCCTTGGGCAGCACCTTGGTCGCCGCGACTGATACGCGGCCGAGGTACTCCCGGATCATCTGCTGAGCGGACGGCGGCGGAGCCGAGCGGCGCCTCATGCTTCGATAATCTCCCGGAACCGGGCCATTGTGGAGGGGGCACGCTATCAGTCCCGCACGGTTAATAAAAACTCAGGCGTGATCAAGGCCCCAAGACTCGTCATTGAGGACTACGGCACCATAAAGACGGTGCCCTGAACCCGGGCATGCGAAAGTCCGGGCATGCGAAAGGGCGGTCCCGGTGATGCCGGGACCGCCCCTCCTACTTCTGGCCGGCACGGGCGGCCGATCACAATAACGGCCGCCCGCGAGGACCTGCCGCTGCCCGGGGGCTAAGCCCCCGATCGCGTCAGAAGTCCATGTCGCCGCCGCCTGGGGCGGCCGGCGCCTTCTCCTTCTCCGGCTTCTCCGCCACGACTGCCTCAGTGGTGAGGAACAGCCCGGCGATGGAGGCCGCGTTCTGCAGTGCAGAACGGGTCACCTTGGCCGGGTCAATGATCCCGGCCTTGAACATGTCGACGTACTCGCCGGTCGCGGCATTGAGCCCCTGGCCGGCAGGCAGCGTCTTGACCTTCTCGACCACGACGCCGCCCTCGAGGCCGGCGTTGACCGCGATCTGCTTCAGCGGCTCCTCGACGGCCCGGCGCACGATGGTCGCGCCGGTCGCCTCGTCGCCGGTCAGCTCGAGCTTCTTGAAGGCACTGGCCCCCGCGTGCAGCAGGGCCACGCCACCGCCAGGGACAACGCCCTCCTCGACGGCGGCCTTCGCGTTGCGCACCGCGTCTTCGATGCGGTGCTTGCGCTCCTTCAGCTCGACCTCGGTGGCTGCGCCGGCCTTGATGACGGCCACGCCGCCAGCCAGCTTGGCCAGCCGCTCCTGCAGCTTCTCGCGGTCATAGTCGGAGTCGGTGTTCTCGATCTCGGCGCGGATCTGGTTCACCCGGCCGGAGATCTGCTCGGGGTCACCGGCACCGTCCACGATGGTCGTCTCGTCCTTGGTGACGACGACCTTGCGGGCCCGGCCGAGCAGGTCGAGGTCGGCGTTCTCCAGCTTGAGACCGACTTCCTCGCTGATGACCTGCGCGCCGGTGAGGATGGCGATGTCACCAAGCATGGCCTTGCGCCGGTCACCGAAACCGGGCGCCTTTACCGCAACGGACTTGAACAGGCCGCGGATCTTGTTCACGACCAGGGTCGCGAGGGCTTCGCCCTCGACGTCCTCGGCGATGATGGCGAGCGGCTTGCCCGACTGGACAACCTTGTCGAGCAGCGGGAGCAGGTCCTTGTTCGCCGAGATCTTGGAGTTCGTGACCAAGATGTACGGGTCGTCGAGGACTGCTTCCATCCGCTCCGGGTCGGTGACGAAGTAAGGCGAGATGTACCCCTTGTCGAAGCGCATGCCCTCGGTGAGCTCAAGCTCGAGGCCGAAGGTGTTGCTCTCCTCAACGGTGATGACGCCTTCCTTGCCGACCTTGTCCATCGCCTCGGCGATCATCTCGCCGATCGCGGGGTCGCCGGCCGAGATGGAGGCGGTCGAAGCGATCTGCTCCTTGGTCTCCACGTCCTTGGCGAGCTTGGACAGTTCCTCGCTCACCCGCTCGACCGCGGCCTCGATGCCCCGCTTGAGGGACATCGGGTTCGCGCCCGCCGCGACGTTACGCAGGCCCTCACGGACCAGCGCCTGCGCCAGCACGGTGGCCGTGGTGGTGCCGTCGCCCGCGACGTCGTCTGTCTTCTTTGCTACTTCCTTGACCAGCTCTGCGCCGATCTTCTCCCACGGGTCCTCGAGCTCGATCTCCTTGGCGATGGACACGCCATCGTTGGTGATCGTGGGGGCTCCCCACTTCTTCTCGAGCACCACGTTCCGGCCCTTCGGGCCGAGGGTT
The DNA here is from genome assembly GCA_963770545.1 of uncultured Actinomycetes bacterium. Lineage (GTDB taxonomy): Bacteria > Actinomycetota > Actinomycetes > Streptosporangiales > Streptosporangiaceae > RYN-230. Next base: position 38,297 of record CAVYQF010000006.1, read on the forward strand.
ACCTTTACGGCGTCGGCGAGCTGGTTCATACCGCGCTCGAGGCCGCGCCTCGCGTCCTCATCGAACGCGATCATCTTGGCTGCCATAGGCTCCAGTCCTCCCGGGACTTGGTGGCTTTTGTGTGTGAATCGGGCCGACGCCCGCGACGGCCGACCCCCCGGCGGGCAGTCCCATCCTGCCGCCGGCGAGGCCTCATCGCCCCGATTCCCGCCCTGGAGTTGTCACTCTCATGCGGAGAGTGCCAACGCCTTGTTTAGCACTCTCCGCATGAGAGTGCAAGCCGGGCCCTCGCGCGCGTGGCCGCACGCGAGGAAGGCGAAAACCCTGTCGGACCTGGCCATACAGCGATATCCGAGGAATGGGGCGGCGCCCGGATCGGCTGAGAAGATCAGAACGCTGTTAGCGAACAGGCGGGCCGGACAGAGCCGGTGACCCCGGGCCAGCCCTGCGGCCCGCGTTACGCCCGGAGGCGCTAGTGGTGACGCGTTTGACCTTGAGTACCTGGAGTTTGACCTTGAGTACCTCGAGGTGGGCCTAGGCGCACCCGAGGCCCGCGATGGCCCGGCACCCGTCACCCGGGCACCGGGCCATCAACCGATTTGCGAAGCCGAGCTCACACAGCCCGGACGGCCTCCGCCTGCGGGCCGCGGTCACTCTGCGTGATCTCGAATTCGACCCGCTGCCCCTCTTCGAGGCTGCGGTAGCCATCCATCTGGATGGCGGAGAAGTGCACGAACACGTCCCTGCCACCGTCGACCGCGATGAAGCCGTAGCCCTTGTCCGCGTTGAACCACTTGACGGTGCCCTGAGCCATTACCCAACAACTCCCTAACTCCGCTCGGGCCTCGGGTCCCACCCTTGCCTTTGCGGAACCCGTCGATCGCGGCGCGGGTTAGGCATTGGGCAAGCCTCGCTCACCGTTGCCCCGACCGACAGCGACCGGACACGACCTTACCCCGTGCGGTGGGACTTCGGGACCTGTAACTCCCCGAATGCGGGCGTGCCGGTTCCCCCGTCTGGCCAGCACCGGGACACACTTACGCAGATCCTGCGCGAAGCAGACGCCACGGGCAGCGCGTGATCATCCCCCCGCGACGGCAGGAATCACCGACACGTGTTCACCAGCGGGGACCGGCGTGTCGAGGCCCTGGGCGAACCGGACGTCTTCCTCGCCCACGTACACGTTGACGAACCGGCGCAACTGTCCGGAGTCATCCACGATCCGGCCGCCGATGCCCGGATAACTGGCGTCCAGGCCCGCGAGGACCTCACGCAATGTCCCGGAGTCGGCGCTGACCTCGGCCGCGCCGCCGGTGAAGGTACGCAGGATGGTGGGGATACGGACGGACACGGTCATGCCGGGGCCTGCCTTTCCAACGAGCGCCTGAGCATCCAACGAGCGACTGGTATTCAACGAGCGCCAGAGCACTCCTCGCGGGTGAACGGCTCCAATAGTGCCTGGTGATCCAGCCAGGCTCAAAAAGCGTGACCACCGGACGGCCCGCCCAGCGAGGCTTCGAAAGCCAGGAACGCGTCCAGGGTCGGGCGGATGGCCGATGTGGCGTTGGCCACATCGGCAACGGCGTCCAGCGTCTTGAGGCCGTCGCCCGAGTTGATGATCACCGTCTCGGCGTCCGGGTCGAGCTGGCCAGAGGCCAGCAGGCTGCGCAGCACGCCCAGGGTTACCCCGCCGGCCGTCTCGCCGAAGATGCCCTCCGTGGTGGCCAGCAGCCGCATGGCCGAGACCACCGCCTCGTCGTCCACATCAGCCACCACGCCACCAGTGCGGCGCACCACGTCCAGCACGTAAGGGCCGTCCGCGGGGTTCCCGATGGCGAGCGACTTGGCGATGGTGGACGGCCGGACCGGCTGGACCACGTCGTGCCCTTGCCGGAAGGCCGCCGCCACCGGGGAGCAGCCAGTGGCCTGGGCGCCGAACACCTTGTACGGGGTGTCCTCGACCAGGCCGAGGCTGATCAGCTCGCGGAACGCCTTGTCGATCTTCACCAGCTGCGCGCCGGAAGCGACTGGTACGACGATCTGCGCGGGCAGCCGCCAGCCGAGCTGCTCGGCGATCTCGAAGCCGATGGTCTTGGAGCCCTCGGCGTAGTAGGGCCGGACGTTGACGTTGACGAAGGCCCAGTCCTCGCGGTCATCAGCCAGCTCGGAGGCCAGCCGGTTCACGTCGTCATAAGTGCCCTGTACCTGGACCATGGTGCCGCCGTAGACGCCGGTGGCAATGATCTTCTGCGGCTCCAGGTCAGCCGGGATCAGCACTACCGACCGGATGCCCGCCCGGGCCGCGGCGGCCGCGACCGCGTTCGCGAGGTTGCCCGTAGAGGGGCAGGCGAGCACCTTGAAGCCCAGCTCAACCGCGGCCGCCAGCGCGACGGCCACCACCCGGTCCTTGAAGGAGTGGGTGGGGTTGGCCCGCTCGTCCTTGACCCACAGGCTGCGCAGGCCGAGCTCGCGGCCCAGCTGCTCGGCGTGGACCAGCCGGGTCCAGCCCGGCTCGGTGTTGGGCATGGAGGCCACGTCCGGGGGGACGGGGAGCAGGCTGGCGTAACGCCAGATGCTCGCCGGTCCTGCCTCGATGGCGGCCCGGTCCAGCCTCGGGTAGTCGTAGCGGACCTCCAGCGGCCCAAAGCATTCAGCGCAAGCGTGGGTGGAGCCCAGCGGGTAGGTCTGGCCGCATTCCCGGCAGCTCAGCCCGGTGGCGTAGCCGAACCGGGAGGGCGTGGGCGGAGCGGGGGTACTTGGGAGCGATGTACTCACGTGGCGAGGCCTTTCTCCTCATCTGCCCCAGCGGCCGGATGACCGAGGGCCGGACTTGGCACCTGTCACGGGAATGGCCTCGCGGGCACACCTCACGTGATGGTTGCCGGGGCTTCACCGGGCCGTATCCCTCCACCCCTCTGGATGAGCGTTATGAAGTTGTAGCCACTACTCTAACCGATCCCGGACCCGTTCCCCCTAGCCGATCCGGCTAGCCTCGCGTTCATGGACCAGAGCGGCGGTCAGCCTCGTCGCGCAGCGGCGAGCGGGGGCCGGGGGCTCCGGGGGTGGTTTCCCAGGAAAGCGGAACAGGGGGGCGACCCCCCGGGCCAGCAGAGTGGGGGCTGGGGGCTCCGGGGGTGGTCCCCCGGGAAAGCCGGGCGCAGGGTCGCCTCCCCGGGCCAGCGGGACGGGGGCCGAGTGCTCATCGCCTCCAACCGGGGGCCGGTCTCTTTCGCCGTGGGCGACGACGGCTTGCTGGTCGCCCGGCGCGGGGCCGGCGGCCTGGTCTCGGGCCTGTCCTCAGTGAAGGACCAGGCCGACGTGCTGTGGGTATGCGCGGCGCTGACCGACGCAGACCGGGCCGCGGCCCGGTCTGCTCCGGACGGGCGGATCGACGCCGACCTCACCCCCGGGAAGTCAGCCGTCCAGATGCTGGACATCCCGGTGGCCACCTTCCAGCGGGCCTATAACGCAGTGGCCAATTCCACGCTCTGGTTCGTGCACCACATGCTGTTCGATACGCCCAACGAGCCCGCCTTCGGGCTCGCGTTCCGTCGCGAGTGGGAGTCGTTCCGCGCCTACAACGCTGCGTTTGCCGACGCACTGGCGGAGGGGGCCGGGTCCGGCGCGGCTGGCGGCCAGGGCGGCACCGGCCAGGTGCGGGCGATGGTCCAGGACTATCATCTGCCGCTGGTCCCGCGGATGCTCGCCGAGCGGCGCTCCGACGTCAAGATCGCGCATTTCTCGCACACCCCGTGGGCGCCCCCGGACTACTACCGGCTGCTGCCCGACGAGGTTGGCCGCGAGGTGCTGGACGGGATGCTCGGCGCGGACCACGCCGGCTTTCTGTGCCAGCGCTGGGCGGACGCCTTCCTGTGCTGCTGCGCCGAATTCCTCGATGCCTCGGTGGATCACGTGGCCGGCACGGTCCGCTACCGGGGCAAGGTGACCTCGGTCGCCGTGCACCCGCTCGGTGTCGCCGCCGATGAACTGCGGCACCGGGCCGAGGCCCAGGACGTCCAGGCCCAGGTGGCCGCGCTGACCGCCATTACCGAGGGCCAGCACCTCATCGTCCGGGTGGACCGCACTGAGCTGTCCAAGAACATCGTCCGCGGCCTGGCCGCCTACCGGGAACTCCTGATCACACACCCGGAATGGCGCGGTCACGTGACCCATCTGGCCTTCGCCTACCCCTCCCGGCACGACCTCCCCGAATATCGCGAATACACGGCACGGGTGCAGCGGATGGCCGGGGAGATCGGGGACGAATTCGGCACCGACGACTGGAACCCGGTGATTCTCCAGGTCAACGACGACTACCCGCGTTCACTGGCCGCCTACCGCCTGGCCGACGTACTGCTGGTCAACCCGATCCGGGACGGGATGAACCTGGTGGCCAAGGAGGGGCCGATCCTGTCTGAGCGAGCCTGCGCCCTGGTCCTGTCCACGGAGGCCGGTGCGGCCGCCGAACTGGGCGCAGACGCGCTCCTGGTAAACCCGTTCGACGTCACCCAGACGGCGGAGGCGCTGCACCGGGCGCTCACCATGCCGCCGGCCGAGCGGGCCCAGCGGGCAGCCGGGCTCGCCTCGGCGGGCGCCGCGTTCCCGCCCAGCGCGTGGCTCCAGGCCCAGCTCGACGCGCTTGGCTAACTTCGGATTGGCCGGGCGCGCCCGCATTCCGCTGCGGCTTTTCCGCACCGCTTGCCGGGATAATGAGACGCTGGAAGCCGATCGCGGTCGCCGAATATTGCCGGATTGAGGTGGTGTGACCCAGTGAGCTGGGTGGTGGCCGCAGCGCTCACCCTGATGTCGCTGCCGTTCCTTATCGCGCGAGGCGCGGGCGGGCAGCCACCGAATCCGGGCCCCAAGCTCGCCGCCCTGGCTCCGGTGGGGATCGTGCCCGCGGTGGCCGGGGTCGCGGTGGCGGCGGTGTCCTCGTGGTGGCTGGCGCTCGTGCTGGCGGTACCCGCGCTGATCCTGGTGGCCTGGCAGTGCCCCCCGCCGCGTCCCAGAACCGGGCGCGGGGAGCACGCGCCCGGTCCGGTGCTGCGGGTGCTGACCCTGAACGTCAAGGGGGGCGGGGCGGATGCGGCAGCCATCACCGCCACCGTGGCCGCCCTGGAGGTGGACATCCTCGCGGTCCAGGAACTGACGGCGGGGCTGGTCCAGCGGCTGGCCCTCAGCGGGCTGGACGACGTCCTGGCGCGCAGTCACCTCGACCCGCGGGAGGGGTCGCAAGGCACCGGGCTATGGTCGCGCTGGCCGCTGACCCCGCTGGCTCCGGTTGCGGGCGTGCGCGCGGCCACGCCCCGGGGGCGCATCGACCCGCCCGGCGGGCCGCCCGTCACTGTCACCGTCGTGCACCCGGTCGCGCCGGTAGCGGACCAGGAACATCGCTGGCGGCGCGAACTCGGGCTGATCCAGGCGGCCCTGGCCGGCACCGCCGGCCCGCAGCTGGCGGCCGGGGACTTCAACGCCAGCCGGGATCACCGCGCGTTCCGCACCCTGCTCCGGTCGGGCTTCGTGGACTGCGCCGACGCGGCCCGCCAGCGGGCCTGGCCCGGTCTCACCTGGCCCGCCGACCGCCGCTTCCCGCCACTGATGCGGCTGGATCACGTGCTGGCCCCGCGCGGCGGGGTCCTCGTGCACGAGGCCAGGACGGTCCGCGTGCCGGGCAGCGACCATCTCGGGGTGCTGGCTGTGCTGGAATTCAGCTGAGCGCGTCCGCCAGGGAGTTAAGCAGGGCCACGACACCGTCCGGGCCGTCCACCACCAGGTCGGCCGGCTGAGCCAGCTCCGTCACCTCGGCAGAACCGCTGAACACGGTGAGACCCGGCACCCCCTCGGCGCGGAGCGCCCGCACCGCGTCGAAGGCGGCCACATCACCCAGGTCGTCTCCGCAGTACATGACCGCGGACGGTGGTCGTTTTTTCTGGTCAATCAGGGTCCGCAGGGCCTGGCCCTTATCCATGCCCTGCGGCCTCAGCTCGATCACCATCCGCCCGGGCTCGACGGCCAGCCCGTGCCGGGCGGCCAGGCCGGCCAGCGGGTCGCGGAGCCGGTCCAGGGCCGCCTGCGGATCAGCCGCCTGCCGGGTGTGCACCGCGACCGCATGAACCTTGTCCTCGATCCGCGTCCCGTCCGGCGCGGCGGCGCTGGCCAGCAGGCCGGGCAGTTCCGCACGGGCCGCCTGCACTCCGGCGGCGGACGGTGGTGAGGAGAGCGTCCCGTTGGCCCAGCGCTCAAGCCCGTAGTGGCCCAGCACGATGAGGTCCGGGACCGCAGCGAACCCGCCCAGGTCCACCGCGGACGCGGCCGGACGGCCCGTGATCACCGCCAGCGTGCCGACCGAGGCGGCCACCCGGCGCAGGGCCGGGACCGCCGCCGGATGAGCCCGGGCCGCAGCCGGATCGGCCACGATCGGGGACAGGGTGCCGTCGAAGTCCAGCGCGACCACGGCCTGGGCCGGATCGCCGAGCAGCGCCGCCAGCCCGGCCCGGCCTTCCGGGGTCACCGGCAACGGCAACGACACGGTGCCGGTCATCGCCCAGCTCCGGGGGGCCGTCTCACCAAGGAGTGCCGTCCCGCCGGTCAGGGCCCGCTGAGCGCATCCGGTGCCGCCTGGCCCGCTGCCGGCGCAGCCGGGTCACCAGGGCCGGGTCGAACACGAGCGCCTCCGGGCGGTCGATGAGGTCGTTGAGCAGCTGGTAGTAGCTGGTCGCGGTCATGCCGAGAGCATCGCGGATCTCTTGCTCCTTGGCCCCGGGCGACCGCCACCAGCCACGCTCGAAGACGAGGACCCGCATCTCGCGTTCGGACAGCGCCGCCATCTGCCCTCCAGTACCGCGCAATCAGCTTCATCCTAGGGCGGCTCTAGCCCGCCTGCCCATGACCCCGTACGCTCAGCCTTCGTGGCTTCATTCGACTGCATAACGTTCCTTACCGACTACGGCCTGGAGGACGGGTTCGTCGCAGCCTGCCACGGGGTCGCCGCCCGCGTCGCCCCCGGGATCAGGCTCATCGACATTACCCACCTCGTACCGCCCGGTGATGTGCGCCGCGGCGCCGCGGTGCTGGCCCAGACCATCCCGTATCTGCCGAGGGGCGTGCACGTCGCGGTGGTGGACCCGGGAGTCGGGACCGCGCGCCGCGGGATCGCCGTCGCCGCCGGGGACTGCATCCTGGTCGGTCCCGACAACGGCCTGCTGTCCTGGGCGGTGGCCGCGCAGGGCGGGGCCACCGCCGCCTGCCAGCTGACCAATGGCGAGCTGTGGCTGCATCCGGTGTCACCGACATTCCACGGCCGCGACATCTTCACCCCGGTCGCCGCGCACCTGGCGGCCGGGGCCGACCTGGCCTCGGTCGGCACGCCGATCGACCTGGCGGACCTGGTGACGCTCCCCGCGCCGACCAGCCGGGTGCACGACGGCGAGGCCGAGGGTGAGGTCATGTCGGTGGACCGGTTCGGCAACGTCCAGCTCTCCATCGCAGCCGGGGACGCCGACCGCCTGGGACTGGGATTTGGCTCACCAGTGGTGGTCCGGTGCGGGCGGCGCCAGCTGACCGTGCCGTATCTGGAGACGTTCGCCGCGGTGGCTCCCGGGGAGATCGTCGCCTACACCGACAGCGCCGGGCTCATCTCACTCGCCGTGAACGGCGGCGACGCGGCTGAGCAACTCGGGTTGCCGCCCGGGGCCCATGTCCGCCTGTCCGCGGCCATGCCCGCCTGAGCCGGTCCTGGGTCAGGCCATCCGCTCCCGCCTCCCGCGCGTCCTGAACGTGGCAGAATGCCCGGGGGACGATGGGAGGGTAAGCGCATGGCGCAGCGGCTCCGGAGCCGGGCGACGGCGGCTGTCGCTGCCAGTCTGGCAGCGACCTGCATCGGAGTGGCGGCAGCGCCTGCCTTCGCGGACACCGTCCGTAACCAAGAGTGGTGGCTTACCTCTCTGCATGTAACCAAGGCGTGGCTTTCCAGCCGTGGTTCCGGCGTAACCGTGGCGGTGCTGGACACCGGCGTGGACACCAACCAGCCCGACCTGGCCGGCTCGGTGACCACCGGGCGGGATTACACCGGCTCAGGCCGGACCGCGGGCGGGCCGTTCTGGGGTATCCACGGCACGGCAGTGGCTAGCCTCATCGCCGGGCACGGGCACGGGCCGCACCACGGTGACGGCGTCATAGGGGTCGCGCCTACGGCGAAGATCCTCTCCGTCCGGGTCACGCTCGAGAACAAGGATCCGCTGCTGGCCAATCCGACGGTGGTGGCCGCCCTGCCCGCGGCGATCGCCCGCGGTATCAATTACGCGGTCCGGCACGGCGCGCAAGTCATCGACCTGCCCCTTGACCCAGCCGCGCAGGCCGGCGGGACCACGACGGGAGGCAGCCCGGCCGAGAAGGCGGCGGTCGAGGCCGCGCTGCGCAAAGGAGTCGTCCTGGTCGCGCCGTCCGGCGACAACGGCGCCGGGACCGACACGATCAACTACCCGGCGGCCTACCCGGGCGTGATCTCGGTCGGCGCGTTCAGCCAGGCCTTCGTCAAGGCTCCGTTCACTAACCACCGGTCCTACGCGACCCTGACCGCGGCTGGGGACGGCGTCATCGCGGCCAACGGCCCGGCCGCTTACGCAAAGCTGAAGAGCACCAGCGGGGCCAGCGCCGTGGTGGCAGGCATCGCCGCCCTGATCCGGTCGCAGTTCCCCACGTTCACGCCGGCCCAGGTGGAACAGGCCCTGACCAGCGGCACGGTGTTCCGGCCCAAGAATGGCCAGAAGGACGGCTCCGGGATCGGCACCGCGGATGCCGCCGCTGCCCTGCTCGCGGCGGCCAAGATCAACGCCACGCCGACCGGTTCAGCGTCACCAGGTTCGGCGGTGAACCCGACCCCGCCAGCCGCCCCAAAGGTCAAGGTACACACCAAGAGCCTGTGGCAGGCGGTGCGTATCCCGGTGCTCGGCCTAGCGGCCCTGGTGCTGCTCGCCCTCATCATCCTGATCACCGTGCGAGTCCGGCAGCGCCGCGCGCTCGACGCCCAACTGGCCCCGCTGCAGGCTGCGGCACGGGCCTCCCGGGCGCAGTCGATGGCTGGAATGACCGGCATGGGCAGTCCCGGGCCCGGCTACGGGGGGCCCCCGGCTGCGATGATGGGCCCCGGCCCGGCGAGCAGCGAGCCGGTGGGCAGCGGCCCGGCGAATTTCGGGCTGGGCGGGGCCGAACCGGGATCGGTCCGGTTGGGATCATCCAGGCTGGCCCCGGCGGGCAGTAGGCCCGCGAGCGACGCGGTGGCCGACTGGCCCGGGGCCGACGACCCTACGCTCGGCGGCGTCATGATCGGCGGCGCTGGGGCTGGCGCCGGGCGGCCCATGTCGGCTTCGGTGGGCCGGCCTGTGATCAGCGGCAAGCCGCCGTGGGAAGAAGAAGACGACAACGTGCTGGCTCCGGCACCGATGCCGGCCCCGCCCGCGGCAGAACCAGGCCGCCCAGGAGGCCGGTTCCTGCTGCCGGGACGCGGGCTGGGCAGCCTGGACGCCGCGGGCGGACCGGGCACTGGCGGACCGGGCACTGGCGGACCGGGCACTGGCGGACCGGGCACTGGCGGACCGGGCGCGGGCGGCGCCCCGGCTGGCCGCGACTCCGCGAGCGCCGACCCTGCCGACCGGAGTTCCACTGCCGGTAGTTTCGCCCTGGGCAGCCCAGCCCTGGGCAGCCCCGCCGCGAGCAACTCCACCGCAGGCAACTCGGCCATGGGCAGTTCCGCCACGGGGGGCAAGTCCAGGAACAGCCTGAATCTGGGTGGCTGGAGCCTGGGTAAGCGCGGCGGCGATGGCGGAGCGGGAGAACATACCGGTGCTCCTGGGGCGGCGGATGACGCCGCCGGCGCACGAAACGAAACCACCGGTCCGGGAACCCCAGACACCGCCCCGGGCACCGGCAACCAGAGCCTGACCACCTCCGCGGGTCCCAGCGGACCTCTGGCCGGGTTCGGCGGTGCGGGGATCGGCGGTGCGGGGATCGGCGGCGCAAGCCCGAACGCGGCTGCGGCCGCGGCCCGGGCTCGCTTCGGCCCATCCCCCTTTGACGACCCCTCGTTCGAAATCCCCGCGTTCAGTCCGTCCGTGTCCGACGGCCCCGCCTTCGACGACAGCGTGTTCGGGGCGCCCGGGCCGGGCACTCCCGGGCCGGCCACGCCACAGGATGAGCCGACTGTGGTTGGGCCAGCATGGGGTGGGCCAGCATGGGGTGGGCCAGCATGGGGTGGGCCAGCACGGGGTGGGCCAGCACGGGGTGGGCCAGCACGGGGTGGGCCAGCACGGGCGGTGACTCCGCCGGATGTTCCCGCGAACGCCGACCGACCGAACGCCGACCGACCGGGCCCGACCGCAGGCAGCGGCGGTTCGCGTGGTTCACGCCGCCACGGCGCGGCGCGCGGGTCCTCGGGCGGGAACCCCCCGGTGACCGGCGGCGCAGACGCAGATGTTCCTTCGCTGGGCCGGACGGGCGACGCCCCGGGGCCGCCGATGCGGACGCTTGGCTCCGCGCACCGGCTAAACGCGGTGCGCGGACCCCGGGCGTCCGGTCATCCGCCCTGGGAACCGGCCGAGAAACCCGTCAGCGAACTGCCCTGGATGGACGCCCCCGGCTCGGGTCAGAGCCGGATGGTCCCGCCCCGCCGCGTCTTCCCGATGGGCGCCGAAGGACAGGCCCCCGGTTCGGCCGTCGGCCTGGGTGCGGGCGAGACGGGCGCAGGCGGCCCTAGCCCCGGAACCGGGACCAGCACCAGCACCAGCACCGGCTGGACAGACGAGCCCGGTCCCGCCGACCCTGGCCCGTCCATGACCACCTCCGGGCTGATTCGCCGCCGTCCCAGGAGCCAGAGCCCATTCCCCGACCTGAACGGTCCGCCCGCGGAGCTGGAGGGTCCGCCCGCTGCCGGATCTGCCGAGGAGCCCGAGGAGCCGAGGCCGATGTACTCCTGGAACCCGTCCGATCCCACCGAGGCTTTCCCGGCGGTTCCACCACCGGGAGACTCGCGGCCAGGCTAGCCCTTCTGTCCAGGGCCGTTCTGTCCAGGGCCGTTCTGTCCAGGGCCGTTCTGTCCAGGGCCAGGAGGCTAGCCAGCGGCGGATGCCCCGCCGTTCAGTTCCGCCTTGCGGACCGACGCGTAGACGGGCACATACTCCTGGCCGGATAGGTCGTGGATGGCCTGGATAACCTCGTCCGTGATGGCGCGGCGGGCCTTACCCGGAGCCGTCCCCTGGTACGCCTCGAAGGTGAGCGGCTTGCCGATCCGCATCGATACCTGATGCAGGCGGGGCACCGCGTGCCCGGGCGGGAGGATGCGGTCCGTCCCGATCATCGCGACCGGGATCACGGGCAGGCCGGAGTTCAGCGCGAGCCAGGCCACGCCGGTACGGCCGCGGTACAGGCGTCCGTCCGGGGACCGGGTGCCCTCCGGGTAGATGCCGAACAACTGGCCGCGGCGCAACAGCGCCAGCGCCGCCTCCAGCATGTCCTGCCCGGCCCGGGCCTGGGCTCGGTCCACCGAGAGTTGGTTCGTGGACCGCAGGTAGGTGCCGGCCAGCCGCGAGCCCACGCCCCGGCCGGTGAAGTACTCCGACTTCGCGGCGAAGGTGAGCGGGCGGTCCAGCATCAACGGGAGGAAGATCGAGTCGACGATGGACAGGTGGTTGGAGGCCAGAATGGCGCCTCCTTCGGGGGGGATGTGCTCAAGGCCGGTGATCTGCGGCCGCCAGAGCACGCGCAAGAGCGGGCCGGCCACCACCCTGGACAGCTGGTACTGCACCCAACAACTCCTGGAATGTCGATCCGCCTTGGCTGCTCAAAGATATCCGGGGTCAGCCGATGCGGACGAGGGCTGGCGGTCATCCTCGCGCCGACTGGCGGTCATCCCCGCCCGCGCATCAGACCATCGCGACGAGGCGAGCCCGGCCGGTCCCCCCGCTCAGTTAGCGCAGATGTTCTGGCTGGCGGTCCGCGAGGAGAAGCTGGGCGACGGGGTCGGGGAGGCCGCCTGGCCTACACCCTCGGTCTGGGTCGTGGTCGTGGTGCCGTAGTTACTGCCGAGCAGGAGGACGAGCCCATTGCTGGTGCCCGGGACCTCCTGGACCGCGGAGCCGGGGACCTTGCGCGCCAGCAGCCGGGCCGCGGCCGCGTGGCCCGCGTGGTACTTGATCACCGTCTCGGTGATGTCCTGCGTGTTCTCCTGGACCATGCTGGTGACGTTGAAGCCCTTCTGCTGGAGCAGGCTGCCCACGGAGTCCTGCAACCCGTACTGCGCGGTGCCGTTGCGGACCGACACCGCGACGGTGTGCGGCGAGATGTGCAGCTTCTTGGCCGGCTTCAGCGACGTGTTGCTCACCGGGATGTCGTCGCGGAAGTCCTGGAAGATCGTGCTGTCCTCGGGCTGGGTCCACAGCAAGTTGGCCGTGTCGGTCGGCACCACCAGCTGCCGGGGGTAGGTCGGCAGGGTGAAGAAGGTGACCTGGCTGGCGGGCAGGTTCCGGACGCTCATGGCCAGGTTGTACAGCCCGTGGATGCCGCCGAGCTGGCTGTCGATCGTGATCGACTTGGTGGCCGCGTCGAGGAATCGGTAGATCGCGATCGGGTTGAGCAGCTTGCTCTTCACCCGCGCGACGAGCGAGGACATGAAGGCCTGCTGACGGCCGATCCGTTCGAGGTCGCTGCCGTTGCCGAGGGTGTACCGGGCGCGGACGTAGGCCAGCGCGACGTAGCCGTGCAGCAGGTGATGCCCGGGCGAGAGGTGCAGATTGGACTTGGGGTCGTCGATCTTGGCGGTGTTGCACTCCTCAACCCCGCCGACCGCGTTGACCATGGCCCGGAAGCCCTCGAAGTTGATGGACACGAAATGATCGATGTGGATGCCGGTGTCCTGCTCGAGGGTCTTGATCGTGCAGGCCACCCCCAGGTCGGTGTGGTTGCCGTCCAGGTTGCCCAGGGCATAGGCCTCGTTGATCTTGAAGGTGGTGGGTGCGGACGTATGGCCGTTGCCCATCTCGCACGCGGGGATGTTCACCCACGAGTCACGCGGGATCGACATGACGTTGACCCACTTCCGGTCGGCGGAGATGTGCATGATCATCAACGTGTCGGACTGGTCGGTGGTCAGGTCCTGCCCGTAGCCCTTGCCCACGCCGTTGCGGGTGTCCGAGCCGATGATCATGATGTTCTCGGCCTGCGGGTGGGTGTCAACCGGCTGGGTGCCAAGTTCACCGGAGATGTTGACCTGGTGAATGTTGCCGTTGAGGTGGCGATAGACGGCGTAGGCGCCGCCCAGGGCCAGCAGCACCACGACCGCGACGCCCCCCGCCGTCCAGGCCAGGACCTTTTTCTTCCGACCGGGATGGTGATTGACCGGCATCGGGGTGGCCGGGCCAGCGCCCGGCGGAACAGGAGGATCGGCCGCGCCGCCCTGAGTAGAGTCAACTACGTCAGCAGAGTCAACTACGTCCCCGGTAGGGCCGACCGCGCCATCGGTGCTGGCCGGCCCGGGCTCCGGTGGGTCCTCACCCCCCTGCCCATGCCCGTGGCCTGGACCAGACTCGTCCATGTCAGCGGGCCCCATGCGTTCTCACCCCATACCCAGAGCCGATGGGGGCTCGTGCGGTGTCCGCGCGGGACGCGCGGCCGTCGCGGAGCGTCACACCCGGGTGCACAAACCACCTCACTCGGCGCAACGCTATAGCCGTGCGGATAGTTTCCCCGCCCACTAAGTACCCACCTGAGGGTAAATAGTCGCCTTAAGTACGGGTAACGGCGAGTAACTGTTCTAACAGCCACAGTACACGGCGTGGTTCCGGGCAAATCCGGCGCCTTTAGTCTATAAATCCGATCGGTAAAACGTAGTTTTAGGATGGGCGACAGCGCATTCCAGTGAGAGGATCCCCGTGCCCGCATCAGAGGCTGAGCCGCTGCCGGTTCTCGACGCCCTGCACTCGACCCCGGCCCGCCGCTACCTGTCTTCCGAGCCGATCCCTGACGAGGTCATCTGGGCCATCCTCGACGCGGCGGTGCGCGGCCCGACCGGCGGCAACCAGCAGGGGTGGGGCTGGGTCGTGGTCACCGACCCGGAGGTCAAACGGCAGATCGCCGCGTGGTACCTGGAGGGCTGGGAGCGGGCTTACGGCCGCCGGCGCGAGGAGATCCTGGCCGCACCCCCGGGTGCGGACGGGCTGAGCCGATCCTCGTTCCTGGCCGCCGAGCACCTGGCCCACCACCTCGCCGAGGCCCCGGTGTGGATCTTCCCGGTGCTGCGCAACGCGGCTGGCGCCCGCAGTCCCCGGCTGGGCAGCTCGATCTATGGCGCGGTCCAGCAGCTCATCCTGGCCGCGCGCGCCCACGGCGTGGGCACGACCCTGACCACGCTGTACGCCGGCCACGAGGACGAAGTGCGGGAATTGCTGGGACTCCCCGAGGATGCGATGACCATGGCCCTGCTCCCGCTGGGCTACCCGGCCCGGGGCCGCTGGGCGCAGCCCAAGCGCCGCCCGGTGGAACAAGTCGTGCACTGGAACCAGTGGGGAGCCACCCGTCCCCGCCCCGGGCTCTAGGCCTGCTGGCCCTTAGCCTGACCCGACACGATGGCGCCGGGCCTGCCGCCTGGCTTTACGCTCCAGGCGCGCGGCCTGGTGTTCAGCTTGGAGCGCAAGGCGCCCGGCCTGCCGTTCAGCTTGGAGTTCCATGAGCTGGACCTGCCGTTTATTCCAGGCCGACAGGCGCGCGAAGGCGCTGGCCCCGCTCTCCTGGCCCAGCCCGCGCAGCGCCCCCAGCACGATGGCGCCGACGATCACCCGCTCCTGGAAGCGGCGGCTTCGCAGCACATGACCCACCACGCCCAGTCCAACCAGCCCTAGCGCCGCCTTACCGGCCGAGCCCCAGTCCCCCGGCTGGACGGCCGGCCTACTTCTGCCCGTCGCGATGTTGGCCAACGGCCTTCCGGCACTCTGCCCTGATCTTGACATGTCGCCTCCCCGCCTGGAGCGCCCGCGCGCATAGCCAGCGTGCCGCGCGATGAGGCTTCCTGGCGTCACCCTCGAGAGGGTGACCCAGTTCCCGGGCGGCCCTAGTCTGGAGCCGGATGGGGAGAGCCGGTGCTCCGGAGCCGGTGAGCGGGATCGAACCGCTGACCTGCCGTTTACAAGACGGCTGCTCTGCCAACTGAGCTACACCGGCGGGGTTCGCGCAATCGTAGCCGACCGCAGCCTGGTGTGCGGCGCAGCGGCATGACCAGGACCTCAGCCCACCCGGGAGGCGTGACTTCTAGTCACCCAGGGGGAGCTATCCGCGAATCTTCGTCCCTCTGGGGGGAGCCAAAGCGTCGGTTAACGACGTACTATCCGGCTAACGCGGTCGCTTGGTCACAAGGTCACAAGGGGGTGGGTGAATGACCGGACTCGTGCCCAGTGGTATCGACGAGATCGGGCTGGCGCCCGGCAGCCACGTCTGCGCTTTCTATCGCGGCGATACCGACCGGGACCGCCTGCTCAGCGGCTACCTCGGCGCGGGGCTCACCGCTGGCGACAAGTGCATCTGCGTCGTGGACTCCGCGAACACCGCGGAGCGGCTGGAGTTGCTGCCCGGGGCCTGTGGCGAGCCCGGGCCCGACACCGGCCAGCTGGACATCCACCTGCCCGAATCGACCTACCTGGCCGGAGGCGAGTTCACCACCGGCGACATGCTCACGTTCTGGACCGAAGGCATGGTCAAGGCGGAGGTCGAGGGTTACTCCTTCTGCCGGCTGGTAGGCGAGATGACCTGGGCGCTGCGCGACGCCCCGGGCGTCGAGCACCTGGTCGGCTACGAGTCCGAGCTGAACCGGGTCACCTCCTGCTACCCCGTCGTGGTGCTGTGCCTGTACGACCTGGACCGCTTCAGCGGCGAGGTCGTGGTCAACATCGTCAAGACCCATCCGCAGGTCCTCATCCAGGGCATCCTGGTCGAGAACCCGTACTACGTCGGGCCGGACGAGTTCCTGGGCTCGCTCGGTACCGCACCCACGGCCCGATCAGCCAGCGCCTGACCGGCCGCGCGATGACTGCCGAGCAGACGAGGAACACCGCGGCCCGCGATGGCGCTCCCGTGGTCCGGCTGCCCCGGCGCCCGGGCCAGCCTCCCGAGCCGGACCTGCGCGAGCGGCTCGGTGAGTTCCGCGCCCTGCTGGTGATCTCGCTGCTGATGACCGAGTCAGTCAATGAGGAGCAGATCCTGGAGCTGGCCGCGTCCAGTGCCCCCGGGCTCGGCTCCTGGCGGATCGAGGGGTACGGGTTCACCGACGGGCAGTGGCGTCCCGGCACCGGGCCCAGCGCGGCGGCGCCCCGCGGCCTGACCGCGCAGCTGACCCGGCTGGGCAGCGCGGGCGGACCAGTGGACCTGCCCGGCCGCACGTGGGCGCAGGCCTATCCGCTGCGCGGGGTCGGCGGCCTGCTCGGCCACCTGGTCGCGTCCAGTGACGAGGAGCTCCCCGCCGAGCAGCGGTTCCTGGTCCAGGTCATCGCGCAGCAGACCGGGGTGGCCGTGTCCAACGCCCGGCTGCACGCCCGGGAGCGCGCCACCGCGGCCGAGCTGGCCGCCACCAACGCGGCGCTCGCCGAGACCGTCACCACCCTGCAGCGCAGCATGGACATCCACCAGCGGCTCACCCGGGTGGCAGTCTGCGGCGAGGGCCAGCCGGGCATCGCCCGGGCCCTGCACGAGCTGACCGGGATGCCCGTCGCGATCGAGGACCGCTACGGCAACCTGACCGCCTGGGCCGGCCCGGGCCAGCCGGACCCGTACCCGAAGGAGTCGTTCGCCAAGCGCGAGCACCTGCTCCGGAGGCTGATGCGGGCCACCTCGCCGACCCGGGACGGGGAGCGGCTCATCCTGCTCGCCTCGCCGCGGACGGACGTAATGGGCGTCCTGGCGCTGATCGACCCGGGGCGCCGGGCCGACGCCGCCGACCTGGTGGCCCTCGAACACGGCGCGACCGTGCTGGCCATGGAACTGGCCCGGCTGCGCGGCATCGCCGACGCGGAACTGCGGCTGCGCCGCGACCTGGTGCATGACCTGCTGGCCGGGACCGACGACGAGAGCGCGCTGACCCGGGCCGAGGCGCTCGACTACGACCTGCGCCGGCCGCACCGGGTCGTGATCGTCGAGGGCAAAGGCCGGGCCCGGGCCCACGACGCGCTGCTGAGCGCGGTCCGCCGGGCCATGCGCCAGGCCCGGCAGGACGGGCTGTTCGAGACGTGGTCCGGGAATGTCGCGGTGATCACCGCGAGCCAGACCGACTGGGAGCAGCTGCGCCGGGCCATCATGTCCGACCTCGGCGGCCAGGTCTGCCTGGGGGTCGGCGGCGCCGCGGCCCGCCCCTCCGACCTGACCCGCTCGCTGCGTGAGGCGGGCCTGGCGCTGCGGCTGCAGAAGACCCTGCTGCCCGGCGACAGCGCCTGCGAGTACCCCAAGCTCGGCATCTTCCGGATGCTCGCGGCCATCCCGGACCTGACCGACGTGGACTCGTTCGTCCGCGTATGGCTCGGCAGCCTGCTCGACTACGATGCCCGCCGCAAAGCCGAACTGGTGCACACGCTCACCCAGTACCTGGAGCACGGGGGCAATTACGACGCGACCGCCGCCGAGCTGTCCGTGCACAAGAGCACCCTGAAGTACCGGCTGCAGCGGATCCGCGAGCTCACCGGCCTGGAGCTCAACGACCCCGACGTCCACTTCAACCTGCAGCTCGCCACCCGCGCCTGGGGCACCCTGCAAGCCCTGCGCGACGAGAGATAACCCAGTGAGGGTGACGTCTGACCCGTTCTTCGTCCCCCGGTGACCTGCCCCGGCCGCGTCCTGCTGGCGATGCTGAACAGGCGGCTAAGTAAAGGGGTCAGGGATGATCGACGTACGGAACCCGGGCGACGGATTCAGGTCACTGCGGGCCCGGATCGCGGCCCTCGGGACGCTCGGCGAGGGTGACCGCGGCGCGGACGGCTCGCCGCTGACCGTGGGCGAGTGGGCCCTGCTGATCGACGACATCGTGGACCACCCGGCGGACAACACCGAGGGCCTGTGGAACGTGGCCGGCCGGGACGAGGACGACCGCGAGTACGACGCGATCTTCGTGGGCGGCGGCGCGAGCGGCCGGTTCGGCTCGGCCTTCCTGAAGGCCCGGGGCGGCCGGCAGCTCACTATCGACGCGTGGCCCTTCCTGGGCGGCTCCTGCCCGCACCAGGCCTGCGTGCCGCATCACCTGTTCTCGGAGGCGGCCCGGGAGATGGACCTGGCCCGGCACATGGCCGGGCGCCTGTGGTACCCGCCGTTCGACGAGAAGCGGGCCAGCATCCAGGAGATCGTGGACCTGTTCAAGGCCGGCCGGATGTACCCGCACGCCATCATGAACTGGCAGTCCAAGGAACAGCTGGACATGGAGTTCATCCTGAACACCCCGGCCAGGATCATCGACGCCCACACGGTCGAGGTGGAGGGCCGCCGGTTCACGGCCCGGAACCTGGTGCTGTGCACGGGCGCGCGGACCAGGTACCCGGACATCCCCGGCATCGGGATCAAGGGCGTGTACGACTTCGCCACGCTCATCGAGGATCTCGACTACGAGCCGAACCGCTGCGTGATCATCGGCGGATCCAAGGTGGCCCTGGAGTACGGGTCGTTCTTCCAGGCCACCGGGTGCCAGACCACGATCCTGACCCGCAGCCCGCTGATGGAGACGGCCAGCCTGCACCACGTGGACGCGGGGATGCGTGACTACGTCGTGGCCATGATGAAAGACCGGGGCATTGAGATCATCGAAGGCGCCGAACCGCTCGAGGTGCTCGGCAACGGCAAGGTCACCGGGGTTCGCTATACCGAGCCCGGCGGTGAGGTACGGGAGATCGACACCGACTTCGTGTTCGTCGGCACCGGGGAGCGCCCCGACCTCAGCATGTACGCGCCGCTGGGGCTGGCCACCGACGAACGCGGGTTCGTGATCGCGGACACCCACATGCGCACCTCGGTGCCCGGGGTGTACGCGGCTGGTGACCTGGTCGGCCCGCCGATGGAGATGTTCAAGGCGCGCAAGTGCGGGGTGGGCGCGGCCCGCAACATCATGGGCGAGGACTACGAATTCGACTTCACGCAGTACCCGGACTTCCTGCACACCACCTACGAGGTGACCTGGTGCGGCCTGTCCGAGGCGGAAGCGAAGCAGAAGTACAAGAACGTGATCAAGATCCAGATGCCGCCGGACGACGCCGACCCGGAGACGTTCGCGCTCCCCGCGGCCGAGGGGTCGATGCTGTACGCGTTCACCCGGCCGATCTTGTCCGGCTGGCTCAAGCTGGTCATCGACGCGGACAGCCGCAAAGTCCTGGGCGCGCACCACGTTGGCTACGGGGCCAAGGACGCGTTCCAGTACATCGACTACCTGATCCGGAGGCCCGAGGGCTTCACCATGGACGAGATGGCCGAGCTGAACGAGCTGTTCCTCAACCCGGAGCACTTCATCCAGCTGTGCCGGCTCCGGGCTGGCCAGCAGAATCCGGTGAACCTGTGACGGTCCCGCCCGCTGCCCCGCGGGTGGCCGTGGTCACCGGGGGCGCCTCCGGGATCGGCCTGGCCACCTGCGGCCGCCTCACCGGCGAGGGATTCACCGTGGCCGCGCTGGACATGAAGCCGGACGGCGCGGCCGGCGCCGCGGCGCTGACCCTGCGCTGCGACGTCACCGACGAAGCCAGCGTCGAGGGCGCCCTGGCCGAGGTCACCTCCCGGCTCGGCCCGGTCGACGTCCTGGTCAACAACGCGGGCATCACCGGTTCCCAGGCCGCCGCCCGGTGCCACGAGACCCCGGTGGCGGAATGGGACCGGGTGCAGGCGGTCAACGTGCGCGGCCCGTTCCTGTGCAGCCGCGCCGTTCTCCCGTCCATGATCGCCCGGGGCTCCGGGCACATCATCACGATCGCGTCCATCGCCGGGCTGGTCGCCTTCCCCGGCCGGTGCGCGTACACCGCATCCAAGGGAGCGGCGCTGATGCTCACCCGGTCGATCGCGGTGGACTACGCGGCAGCCGGGATCCGGGCCAACGCCGTGTGCCCGGGCATGGTGTACACCCCGATGACCAGCTGGCGGCTGGACCAGCCGGACCTGCGGGCCGCCGTGGAGGACCGGATCCCGGTCGGGCGGGTGGCCGAGCCCGCCGAGATCGCGGACGCGGTGGCCCTGCTGGCTTCTGGCCGGCTCGGCTACATGACCGGCCACCCTCTGGTCGTGGACGGCGGGATGTCGGCGCTCTAAGGCGGGTCGGACGCCGGATGGTTTTCGTTTGCGGAAAAAGGCGGGATGCGATGACAGGCAAGCTGGCCGGTAAGACAGCGGTGGTGACGGGGGCGGGTTCCGGGATCGGCCGGGCCGCCGCCACGCTGTTCGCCCGCGAGGGCGCGGCGGTGGCGGTGCTGGACCTCGACGCCGACGCGGCTAAGACGGCGGCGGAGGAGATCACCGCCGCCGGCGGCACGGCGATCGCCGTCGCGGCGAACGTCGCCGACCGGCTGCAGGTCGCCAGCGCCTTCGACCAGGTCTCTAACGCCTTCGGGCGCATCGACGTGCTTTACAACAACGCGGGCGTGAACAGCAGTGGGTCGGTCATCGACGCCAGCGACGATGACTGGGACCGGAGCTTCGCGGTCAACGCGAAGGGCACGTTCCTGTGCTCCCAGGCCGCCGCCCCGTCCATGGTCGCGTCCGGCGGCGGGTCGATCATCAACCAGGGCTCGGTCGCGGCACTGGTCGGCATCGCGAACTTCGCCTCCTACTGCGCGTCCAAGGGCGCCGTGGTCGCGCTGACCAGGTCCATGTCCGTGGATCTGGCGCCGCGCGGGGTCCGGGTCAACGTGATCTGCCCGGGCACCGTGTACACGCCGCTGATGGAGCCGATGCTGCGGGCGCGCGGCGGCGGGGACATGGAAGCCGGGCTGGCGCTGACCGTGGCCAAGTACCCGATCGGCCGGCTCGGCAGCCCTGAGGAGATCGCCGCGGTGGCGTTGTTCCTGGCCAGCGACGACTCCTCGTTCATGACCGGCTCCGTGCTCACCGCGGACGGCGGCATGACCTCTCAGTGAGAACCTCTAGTGAGAATCTGTCCCGGCAGGACAGGATCAGGCCCCCGGTTTGCCCCTGGGCTCGGTTAGTTCTGGCCACGAAAAGCTCTACGCTCCTCAAGACCTGATCCACGGGGCGGTGGAAGCGTGGGACCAGTTCAGACCAGTGCAGCTCAGCCGGGCCATGCGCAGGTCCCGGCGATCCCGTACCGCGACGAGCTGGGCCTGCTCCGCAGCCAGCTGACCAACCTGCGCGCCCTGCTGGTGCTGTCCATCCTGATGACGGAGAGCGCGGACGACCAGCAGATCCTGCGGCTCGCCACGTCCGCGGCCGCCTCGCTGGGCAGCTGGCAGATCGCGGGCTTCGTGATCGGGGATGCGTGGTGGGCGGGTGACCGCCGCGGCGGCGCCCTCGACCCGGAACTGGCCGGCGAGCTCCGGGCACTGCCCGAGACCGGCGGCCCGCTGTCCAGCCTGGACGCCCCCTGGGCCTGGGCCTACCCGATGCGCAGCATCGCGGGCCCGATCGGCTCGCTGATCGTGCACGCCGCCGGCGAGCCCGCGGTGGAGGAGCAGTTCCTGGCCCAGGTGCTGGCCCAGCAGACCGGGGTGGCGGTGTCCAACGCCCAGCTGCACGGGCGGGAGCGGCACACCGCTGAGCAACTGGCCGCCACGAACGGGGCGCTCGAGGAGACGGTGGCGACGCTGCGCCACGGCATGGCCGTCCACGAGCGGCTCACCCGGGCCGCGGCGGCCGGCGAGGGCGCCCCCGGCATCGCCGACGCCCTGCACGACCTGACCGGGCTGGCCGTCGCGGTCGAGGACCGTTATGGCAACTTGTCCGCCTGGGCCGGGCCGGGTAAGCCAGCCCGGTACCCGAAACCACCCGCCTACCAGCGGGAGCAGCTGCTCCGCCGGCTGATGACCGCGGGCCGGTCGGTCCGCGACGGCGACCGGGTGGTCGCGCTGGCCTCGCCGCGCCCGGGGGTGCTCGGGCTGCTCGCGCTGATGGATCCCGGCCACCGCGCGGGCACCACCGACGTGATGGCACTGGAGCACGGGGCCACCGTCCTGGCCGTCGAGCTGGCCCGGCTGCGCGGGATGGCCGACACCGAACTGCGGGTCCGCCGTGAGCTGGTGCACGACCTGCTCACCGGAATCGACGACGAGAGCGCCTACCTGCGCGCCGAGGCGCTGGGGTACGACCTCGGACAGCCGCATCAGGTGGCGGTGGTGGAGGTGGCCGACAGCACGCCGGCCCAGGAGGACGTGCTGCACGCCACCCGCCGGGTGCTGCGCCAGCAGCAGCGGCCCGCGCTCCTGGGCGCCATGGCGGGCACGGTGGTCATCGTCGCTCCCGGCGGCGCCGACTGGGAGGCGCTGCGGACCGGCATCGTGGCCGAACTGGGGGGCGGCACCCGCTGCCGGATGGGCGTCGGGGACGCTTACCCGCAGCCGTCGGAGCTGTCCCGCTCGCTGCGTGAGGCCCGGCTGGCCCTGCGGATGCAGAAGGCGTCCGCGTCCGCCGAGCGGACATCGCTGTTCGCCGACCTCGACGTGCTCCGGATGCTGGCCTCCGTGGACGACCTCACCGACGTGGAGGCGTTCGTGCACAAATGGCTCGGCACGCTGGCCGCCTACGACGAGCGCAAGCACACCGAGCTGGTCAAGACCCTGATCCAGTACCTGCAGCACGGTGGCGGATACGAGGCCACCTCGCGGGCGCTGTCGGTGCACCGCAGCACGCTGAAGTACCGGCTGCAGCGGATCCGCGAGCTGACCGGATTCGAGCTCGGCAACCCCGAGACCCACTTCAACCTGCAGCTCGCGACCCGGGCCTACGTCACCCTGCAGGCCCTGGCCGATCCGTCCGGCTGAGCCTGGATGTCGCAGGCCAGCCGCTCAGTTGGTCCGGCCAGGACGAGGCTGTGCGCGCGGCGTCACCGTAGCGTCCAGAGCATGGATGGCGGCGCCGGCCCGGACGACCTGCAACTCTTCGAGCAGATGTGTTTCCTGCGCCATTTCGAGGAGCGGGCCGACGTGCTCTACCGGCGGGGCCTGATCCACGGCCCGGTGCATCTGGGGCTCGGCCACGAGGCGGTGGCGGCCGGCGCCGCGTCCGTGCTCCGCCCGGACGACTACTCGCTGGGCACCTACCGGGGGCACGCGCACGCGCTGGCCCGCGGCGCCCCGGCGGACGCGGTCCTGGCCGAACTGCTCGGCCGCGAGGGCGGGATCTGCGGGGGCAAGGGCGGGTCCATGCACATCACCAGCGTGGAGCACGGCTACTACGGCTCCTACGCGATCGTCGGCGCGCACCTCCCGATCGCCTGCGGACTGGCCTGGGCCGCCCAGATCCGCGGCACGGACCAGGTCACGGTGTGCTTCTTCGGCGACGGCGCGACCAACATCGGCGCGTTCCACGAAGCGGTCAACCTGGCCGCGGTGTGGCGGCTGCCGGTCGTGTTCGTGTGCGAGAACAACTGGTACATGGAGTACACCCCGATCGGGGAGGTGATCCCGGTCGCGCTGCCCGCCGCCGACCGGGCCGCCGCCTACGGGCTGGACCGGATCGTGGTGGACGGCAACGACGTCGCCGCCGTCCGGCAGGTGGTCGGCGACGCGGTCCGCGCGGCCCGCGGCGGCCAGGGCCCGAGCCTGATCGAGGCACAGACCTACCGGCTCAAGGGACACTCGGCCGCGGACGGCGGCGCGTACCGGCCGGCCGAGGAAGTCGCGCGGTGGCGTGAGCGGGATCCGCTGCTGCGCACCCGGGCCGTGCTGGCCGCCGCGGGCACGGCCCCGGAGAAGCTGGACGAGATCGACGCGCGGATCAAGTCCGAGCTGGCCGACCTGGCCCAGCTGATCCTGGCCCGGCCCGCTCCCGACCCCGCGGGGGCCTGGACCGACGTCTGGAGCGATGGGAGCTGGCAATGGCGGAACTGACCTACCGGCAGGCCGTCGCCGCCGCGCTGGCCCAGGAAATGGCCCGCGATGACCGGGTGGTGCTGCTCGGGGAGGACGTCGCGTCGGGCGGGGTGTTCAAGACCACCGGGGGACTGGCGGAGCGGTTCGGGGCGGACCGGGTCCGGAACACTCCCATCTCCGAGCAGGCCATCGCGGGCGCGGCCATGGGCGCCGCCATGGCCGGGCTGCGGCCGGTCGCCGAGATCATGTTCTCGGATTTCTACGCGACCTGCTGGGACCAGGTGGCCAACGAGATAGCGAAGGTCCGCTACATGACCGGTGGCCAGGTCAGCCTGCCGCTGGTGCTGCGGGGCGCGAACGGTTCCGGCGGGCTCGGGTTCGGCAGCCAGCACGGCCAGTCGGTGGAGAACTGGGCCATGACCGTGCCCGGCCTGAAGATCGCCTCACCGGCCGGGCCCGCCGAGGCGTTCGGCCTGCTGGCCGCGGCCATCCGGGACGATGACCCGGTCGTGGTGTTCGAGCACAAGGCGCTGTACGGGCGCAAGGAGGAGATCGGCGACGGCGAGCAGGTGGTGCCGCTCGGGGAGGCGCGAACCATGCGGGCCGGGCGGGACGTCACCCTGGTCGGCCTGTCCATCACGGTGGGCACCTGCCTGGCCGCGGCGGACGAGCTGGCCGCCCAGGGCATCGAAGCCGAGGTCATCGACCTGCGCACGCTGGTGCCGCTGGACGCGGCCACGGTGCTGGCGTCGGTAGCCCGGACCGGGCGGCTGGTGGTGGTGGAAGAGAACCCTGGCCAGCTCGGCTGGGGGGCCTCGATCGCGGCGATCGCGGCGCAGGAGGCGTTCGGCTCGCTGACCGCCCCGGTCACCAGGGTCAGCGGCGGCAACGTGCCGCTGCCGGTGGCCGCATCCCTCGAGGCCGAGGTGGATGTATCGGTGCCACGGGTGGTCGCGGCCACCCAGGGACTTCTGGGGGCCCGGCCCCTCAGTGCCAGTCAGTAATCCGGTGCCAGTCAGTAATCCGGTGCCAGTCAGTAATCCGGCGCCAGTCAGTAATCCGGTGCCAGTCAGCAGAAAGGCTGAGATCAATGGAGATTCGCGGTGAAGATGTCCTGCTGCCCGTGTCGGCGGTATCGGCGTTCCCCCGTCCGCACTGGCTGCAGGGCCGGGTGCTCGGCTCGCTGAGCGAGCCGGTCTACCGCAGTCACAACCTGCGGGTGGCCTACGAGGATGCCTGCCATATCTGCGCGGACGAGCAGGAGAAGGCCGGCCTCGACATCCTGTGCGACGGAGCGCAGTACTACGAGTGGGAGGCGCCCGGCTTCCAGCTCGAGCCGATCTTCCACTTCATCCCGGAGAACCTGGGTGGATTCCGGCCGTACGGGCCGCCCGGTGAGGGCGCGAAGTACCGGCCGTTCTACCAGGCCGTGGTCAAGGACAAGATCACCTGGGAGCGGCCCGTCTTCGAGAGCGTGGTCATGACCATGCAGAACGTCACCGACAAGCCGTTCAAGGTGGCCTTCCTCGGCCCGGCGCAGCAGAGCGTCATCGTCAAGGACGAGTTCTACGGCGACCAGGTTGCCGTGGCCAGGGACCTGGCCATCGCCCTGAACACTGAGCTCAAGTACCTGGTCAGCCTCGGGCTGGAGGCGGTACAGCTGATCGATGTGCTGCCGCCGTACACCACGGACATGTGGCAGATCGAGATGCAGAACATCCTGTTCGACGGGGTGGACGCGATCAAGTTCTGGCACGTCTGCTACGGCAGTGTGGACGGCCAGCGGGACATCTTCGACAACCACGCCGCCTCGATGATGCCGCTGTTCAAGGAGTCGCCGGCCGACGTGATCCACCTGGAGTTCACCAACAAGGGTTTCGACGAGCTGGAGGCGTTCCGCGACTTCCCCACCGACAAGGTGCTCGGCGTGGGCGTGGTGGACGCGAAGAACCTTCAGGTGGAGACGCCCGAGCAGATCGAGGCCCGGATCAGGCGCGGGCTGGAGGTCGTGCCCGCCGACCGGCTCCTTGTCGCGCCGGACTGCGGGCTGGGCTACTTCAGCCGGACCGCCGCCTACGCCAAGCTCCGCAACATGGGCCAGGCGGCCCAGGCTGTGCGCAGCACGCTCTGACCCACCCCGTGCGCAGCACGGAATGACCCACCGTGCGCAGCACGCTTTGACCCACCGTGCGCAGCACGCAGTGACACGGTAACGTCGGCCCCAGGCGGCAGTTGCCGTCCGGGGCCGGCCCCAGGGGAGGCGCGTATGACCGCAGAGGTGGCCCGCGAGGGGCTGGGCCTGCAGCTACGCGTGGGCGATCACATCTGCGGCTTCTACCGCAAGCCCGCCGAGCGCGACGACATCCTGATCCCATTCCTGGTCGAAGGGCTCAAGGCGGGTGACAAGTGCACCTGCGTGGTGGACAGCTGCACCCCGGACGACGTGCTGGCCAGCATGTCCGAGCACATCGAGGTCAACCCCTACGTGACGGACCGCCAGCTCGAGGTGCTCGACTCCTACGAGACCTATCTGGCCGAAGGCGGATTCCTGCCGGAACGGATGCTGAAGTTCTGGGAGGGCAAGGCCCGCCAGAACCCGGTCAGCGAGCGCCCGCGCCCGGACGGCCCCCGGCCCGCCCGGAACATCGGCGACATGAGCTGGGCGCATCGCGACGAGTCGGTGGTCAGCGTCCTGATGGGCTACGAATCCGAGCTCAACCGGATCATGTCGAACTTCCCTCAGGTCAACCTGTGCCTCTACGACCTGACCCGGTGCTCCGGGGACCTGATCATGGATGTGCTGAAGACGCACCCCAAGGCGCTCCTCGGCGGCATGGTCATCGACAACCCGTACTACCTGGACCCCGACGAATTCCTGGCCAGCCGCCTAGATCGTGACAGCTGAGCCTGGCGTGGCGGCTCCCCCGGCCGCCGCGCGGATCCCAGCCGAGCGCACCCATCACGGCGACACCGTGATCGACGAGTACGCCTGGCTGGCCGACCAGGAAAACCCGGAGACGGTCGTGTTCCTGAACGCCGAGAACGCCTACACCCAGGCGATGACGGCGGACCAGGCCCCGCTCCGCGGCGCGATCTTCGGCGAGATTCGGGCCCGGACCCAGGAGACCGACCTGTCCGTGCCCGCCCGCAAGGACGGCTGGTGGTACTACACCCGGACGGTCGAGGGACAGCAGTACGCCCTGCACTGCCGCCGGGCGGTCCGTCCTGACGATGCTGGACCACCGCTGACCGGGGACGGGGGCCCGCTGGACGGCGAGGAAATCCTGCTCGACGGGAACGAACTGGCCGGCGGCCAGGAGTTCTTCTCCCTGGGCACCTTCGACGTGAGCCCCGACGGGCGGCTGCTCGCCTACTCCACCGACTTCGCCGGCAGCGAGCGGTTCACGATGGCGGTCAAGGACCTGGTCTCGGGCCAGACCGCACCCGATGAGATACCCGGCACGTTCTACGGCAGCGCGTGGTCAGCAGACGGCTCGGCGCTGTTCTACGTGACCGTGGACGAGGCGTGGCGGCCGTACCGGGTGTGGCGGCACGTCATCGGCACCCCGGCCGATACGGACGTGGTCGTGTTCGAGGAGGCCGACGAGCGGTTCTGGGTCGGCGTCAGGCTGACCCGCAGCGAACGTTTCGTGGTCATCTCGGCCGCCAGCAAGCTGGCCAGCGAGGTGTGGCTGCTGGACGCCGCCCAGCCGGGCGGGGAACCCGCCGTCGTGGCCCCGCGCCGCCAGGGCGTCGAGTACGAGGTCGAGCACCAGGGGAACGCGGACGGCACCGGCCGGCTGCTGATCCTGCACAACGACCACGCGGAGAACTTCGAGCTGGCCTGGGCACCTTGGTCAGACTGGACGGCCTGGACCCCGCTGATCCCCCACCGCGACGACACCCGGCTGCTCGGCGTGGACGCGTTCGCTGACCACCTCGTTGTTCACCTGCGCAAAGACGGGCTGACCGGGCTCCGGGTGCTGCGGGCCGACGGCAGCCAGCACGAGATCGCCTTCCCCGAGCCGGTCTACCGGGTCTCGCCGGGGGCGAACCCGGAGTACCGCGCGCGCTCCTACCGGCTCGGCTACGGCTCCCTGATCACGCCCGACTCGGTGTACGACTGTGACACCGAGACCGGTGAGCTGACCCTGCTGCGGCGCCGCCCGGTGCTGCCGCTGCCGGGTGGGGCCGAGTACGACCCGGCCGAGTACGAGCAGCACCGGCTGTGGGCCACCGCGCCGGACGGCACCCGCGTGCCGATCTCACTGGTCTGCCGGGCGGGCACGCCTCGCGACGGCCAGGCTCCGTTTGTCCTCTACGGCTACGGCAGCTACGAGATCTCGATCGACCCGGGTTTCTCGATCCCGCGGCTGTCCTTGCTGGACCGGGGGTTCGGTTACGCGATCGCGCATATCCGCGGCGGCGGTGAGCTGGGCCGCCGGTGGTATGACGACGGCAAGATGCTGCACAAGATCAACACGTTCACCGATTTCGTGGCGTGCGCGCGGCACCTGGCCGGCGAGGGCTGGACGTCGCCGCGCCGGCTGGTCGCGCGGGGCGGCTCGGCCGGCGGCCTGCTGGTGGGCGCGGCGCTGAACCTCGCCCCGGACGCCTTCGGCGCCGCGGTCGCCCAGGTCCCGTTCGTGGACGCGCTGACCAGCATCCTGGATCCGTCCCTGCCGCTCACGGTGACGGAGTGGGAGGAGTGGGGCGACCCGCTGCACGACCCTGAGGTCTACCGGTACATGAAGTCGTACTCCCCGTACGAGAACATCGCCACCGACCGGCCCTATCCCCCGGTGCTGGCGGTCACCAGCCTCAACGACACCCGGGTGCTCTACACCGAGCCGGCGAAATGGATTGCCCGGCTGCAGGCCGGGGCGCCAGGCGGCCCGTTCCTGCTGAAGACCGAGATGGCCGCCGGGCACGGCGGGCGCAGCGGCCGGTACGACGCGTGGCACGAGGAGGCCATGGTGCTGGCCTGGATCGTGGCCACCGCCGCACCCGCCTGACCCGGGGGTTAACGGCCGTAAGCGTGCCAGTGATCGGCGAACAGGGCTTCCTCGCTGATCACCTTCGGCTCGATGGGCCGGGACACCCAGGTCAGGTTGATGAAGTGCCGGGCGTTCACGTTCTCGGTGGTGATGTTGCCGCCCCACGTCCCGCAGCTGAGGCTGAGCGTGAACGGCAGGCCGTTGCGGGGGCTGCCGGCTCCCTCGTTGAGGTTCTGGTTGACCAGCACCCGTGCCGTCCTGGTCGCCAGGGCCAGCCGGTCCACGTTCACGTCCGAACCGGTGTGGATGCCGCAGGTGTGCCCGAGCCCCTGGTAAGCGGTGATCGCGTTGACCAGGTCCGCGGCCACGCCGATGTCACCCTGGTAACGGTAGAGGGCCAGTACCACGGACAGCTTCTCGCCGGAGAACGGGTGATCCGGGCCGGTGCCGGTCTCCTCGACCAGGATCATCGGGCAGGCCTGATCGACCTCGAAGCCGGCCAGCTCCGCGATGCGGGCCGCGGACTTCGCCACCACGGCGGCCGCGGGGACGTGGCCGCCGTCTGGCCACATCACCGCGCGCAGCGCGTCCTTCTGCCCTGCGTCGCAGAGGTGCGCGCCGGCTTCGGTCAGCCGCCGGAGCAGCTCGTCGTACACGTCCGCGTGCACGATGAGCGCGTTGTCCGCCAGGCAGCTGGTGGCGTAATCGAACGTTTTGGCCGTCGCGATGGCCGAGGCCGCGTCGGCCAGGTCGGCCGTCTCGTCCACCACATGCACAGCGTTGCCCACCCCCACCCCGTAGGCCGGGGTCCCGGAGCTGTACGCGGCGTGCACCATGCCCGCGCCGCCGGTCGCGACGATCAGGTCGGCCTGGCGCATCAGCTCCTGGGTCTTGGCCAGCGAGGGTGCAGGCAGCGACTGGACCAGGTCTGGGGGCGCGCCAACCTGCTCGCACGCGGCCCGCATGAATCCGACCACGGCCTCGGTGGCGCTGGTGGTCCGCGGGTGTGGCGCGCAGATGATGGCGTTGCGGCCTTTGAGGGCGAACAGCGCCTTGACCGGGGGGGTCGCATCCGGGCCGGTGGTCGGGATGAGCGCCGCGACCACCCCGACCGGCTTGGCGATCTTCACCAGCCCCGCGGCGGGCAGCTCTTCCACCACCCCCACGGTGCGCAGCCCCGTCATGTCGGCCAGCACGCCGGTGACGCGTTTGCTGATCTTTGCGACTTTATCGGCGTAGTTGCCGAACCCGCCCTCGTCGACCGCGAGCCGGGCCAGCGCCTCGGCGTGGTCCTTGCGCACCACGGCCCAGGCCACCGCGGTGACCAGCTCGTCCACCTGCTCCTGGGTGTAGGTCTCGATGGCCCGGGCGGCCGCGCGGGCCCGGTCCACGACCCGGGCGACATCCGCGGCCACCGTGCTGGTCCCCGTGCTGCTGTCCGTCATACCGTCCAGCGTGCCGGGCCGCGCCGCCGATTCCATTGATCTGGCAGGTCGAGCCTGCCCCGCTTCTTTGTCCCGGCAAGACCTGACTGCGGCGGCGGGGTGGCCCGCATGCTCGGTGGTGACCGGGGTAATCGGCTGGGTTCAAGGTAAGGGAGGACGGGTGGGACGGCTCGTGGTGATCGGCGGCGGTGCCGCCGGGATGTCGGCCGCCTCAGCGGCCCGGCGCACCGACCCGGGCCTCGACGTGGTGGTCTGCGAAGCGGGCGGCTTCGCCGCCTACGGCATGTGCGGGATCCCGTACTACCTGGCCGGTCTGGTGCCGGAGCCGGAGAACCTGCTCGCCTACCCGCCAGCCACGTTCCGCGAGAAACGCCACATCGACCTGCGGCTGCACACCCGGGTCACCGGGATTGACCCGGGGACCCGCCGGGTGCGCCTCGCGGCGGCCCAGCGCGGCGCACCATCCCTGGAGTCGCTAGCCGCGGAGTCGCTGGACTATGACGCGCTGGTGGTGGCCAGCGGCGCCGACCCGGTCCGTCCGCCCGTGCCCGGACTCGACGAGCGCCGCGTGTTCACGATCCGGTCCCTGGACGAGGCCATCGAACTGCGTCAGCTGCTGGCCAGCGGCACGGTCCGGCACGCGGTCGTGGTCGGCGCCGGCTACATCGGGCTGGAGACCGCGGAGGCCCTGGTCAGCGCGGGCCTGGACGTGGACGTGGTCGAGGCGCTGCCCCGGGTGCTGTCCACGGTGGATGAGCCGGTGGCCGCACTGGTCCAGGCCGAGCTGGAACGGCACACCAGACTGCACCTGGGCTCACGGCTCGAGGCGGTGGACCGGGATAGCGCCGCGGGCCACGGGCTGATCGCGGTCGTGGACGGCACCGAGATCGCCACCGATCTGGTCGTCATCGCGGTCGGCGTACGCCCGGCCGCCGACCTGCTCATCCAGGCGGGTGCCGGGCATCTGCCCGACCGCTCGGTGGTGGTGGACGAGGGGATGCGCACGTCGCTGCCGGATGTGTACGCGGCCGGGGACGCGGTCGCCCTGCCTCACCTGGTGCTGGGCCGCCCGGCCTGGGTCCCGCTGGGGCCGGCCGCTAACAAGACCGGCCGGGTGGCCGGGACGGTGGCGGCCGGCGGCAGCGCCTCGTTCAAGGGCATAGTCGGCACCGTGGCGGTGAAGGTTTTCGACCTGGAGGTGGCCTCGACCGGGCTGGGGCTGGCCGAGGCCCGGGCGGCCGGGCTGGACGCGGTGGCCACCGACGAGGTCTCCCGGTCACGAGCCAAGTACTACCCGGGCACCTCGCCGCTGCACGTCCGGCTGGTGCACACCCGGGAGGGGCGGCTGCTCGGCGGCCAGCTCGCGGGGCGCGAGGGCGTGGCCAAGCGGGTCGATGTGCTGGCCACCGCCCTGTACGCCGGGCTCACCGTGGCCGATCTGGCGGCGCTGGACCTCAGCTACGCCCCGCCGTTCGCGCCGGTGTACGACCCGGTCCTGGCCGCCGCGATCAAGGCCGCCCAGGTGCCCGTCGTTCTCGCTGGAGGATCCCCATGAGCCTGCACCCACCGGCCGACAAGCGGGTTAGCCTGCCCGACGCGGCCGCACTGGTCGGTGACGGCACCATGGTGGCGCTGGGCGGCGGCCTGTGCGCCCGGCTGCCCATGGCCCTGGTCCGGGAGCTGATCCGGCAGCGCCGGACCGGCCTGCACCTGGTCGGCTCGGCGCACAGCATCGACGTGGACATGCTGGTCGGGGCGGGGGCGGTCCGCCGCTGTGAGGAAAGCTACGTGGGGTTCGAGCAGGACCTGGGGCTGGCTCCGGCGTACCGCCGCGCCGCCGAAGAGGCCACGATCGAGGTGGCCGAGAGCTGCTGCGCCACGATCCTGGCCCAGCTCCGGGCGGCCGAGATGGGGGTGCCGTTCCTGCCGGTCCGGGGGGTCCGCGGGTCGGACATCGTGTCGCTGCACCCCGAGTACGCCGAGATCACCTGCCCGTTCACCGGGGAGACGCTGGTTGCGGTGCCGCCGCTGCGCCCGGACGTGACCCTGCTGCACGCCCCGGCCGGGGACCGCTACGGCAACCTGCACCTGGGGCAGCCGTACGTGCTAGACGAGCGGTTCGCGTCCGCGTCGCGGATGGTCGTCGCGACCGTGGACGAACTGGTGTCCACCGAGCAGGTGACCTCGGCCGGCGTCACCATCCCCGGGCACCTGGTCGCCGCCGTGGCCCCGGTGCCGTTCGGGGCGCACCCGTCCTCCTGCTATCCCCGCTACGCCTATGACCGGGCCCATCTGCGCGAGTACGTGACCGCGGCTCAGGCCGGGCCCGCGGATCTGGAGAAGTACCTGGCCGCCTACGTCTCCGGCAGCGAGGAGAGCTACCGCGGCGCGATCGGCGCCGGCCGGCTCACCCAGCTAGCCGGCTGGTCACAGTCGACCGAGGCGTGGCAGGAGCTTTTCTCGGCCGCCGGAGGCGCCTCATGAGCTGGACGATCGACGAGTGGTTCGTGGTGGCCCTGGCCCGGACCATCCGGCCGCGTGAGACCGTGTTCCACGGCTTCGGCAGCCCGTGTGCGCAGGTGGCGATGCATGTGGCGCGGCGCACCCATGCGCGGGACATGACGCTGGTCGAAGGGGCCATGTACGCGATCAATCCCGATCCGCCGTTCATCCCGCCGACCAGCAACGACGCCAGCCTGGGCAGCGGCGCCGCGTACAGCATGCGGTTCGAGGAATTCTTCGACGCCGCGGTCCGCGGCGACGTGGACCGGATGTTCCTGTCCGGTGGTCAGATCGACGGGTACGGCAACACCAACGTGACCGCGATCGGCACTGGGGCCCTGCGGGGCGGACGGCCCAAGGTGAAGCTGGGCGGCGGAGGCGGCGGCTGTAACCTGTCCGCCACCATCGGGCACCTCACGGTGTGGACCACCCGGCACCGCTCCGGCCGGACTCTGGTGGCCGACTGTGACTTCGTCACTGACATGGGGCACCGCACCCGGCTGGGCACCCGGGCCGAGCTCGGTTTCACCGGCGGCGGCCCGCAGTGGCTGGTCACCGAGCTGGGCGTGTTCGACTACCCAGGCGGCCAGGCCCGGCTGGCCCAGGTGTTCCCGGACATCAGCGTGGATGAGGTCCGCGACGCCACCGGCTTTGACCTCGAGGTGGCCGGGGATCTGCGCCCGGTCCCGCCCCCGTCCGCGTCCGAGCTGGCTGCGGTCCGCTCGGTGGACCCGCTCCGGGTCCGCACGTCCGAGTTCTCCTCCCGGGAGCTGGGCCGGACCTTCGAACCCGGGAACGGGCCGGACTGTGCTTGCTGAACCCCCAGGACCCGGGCACCCTGAACCGCCAGGAGCGGGCATGCTGAACCGCCTCGATGGCCTCGCGGCGGTGTTCTCTCCCCGCCGGATTGCCCTGGTCGGGGCGTCCGAGCGGCCCGGGTCGGTCGGCCGGCTGCTGTGGGACAACCTGGCTGATTTCCCCGGCGAGGTGCTGCCGGTCGGGTCTGCGGCCCGGGTCTGCGGCCAGGTGGCCTACCCGGGGCTGCGGGACATCCCCGGCGAGGTCGACCTGGCCGTGCTGGCCACGCCCGCCGCCACCGTCCCCGGCATCGTCCGCGACGCCGCGGCCAAAGGGGTCGCCGCGGTCGTGGTGCTCAGCGCGGGCTTCGCCGAGACCGGCCACGACGGCGCGAGACTTCAGGCCGAAGCGGTGGCCGCCGCCCGGGCTGGGGGAGTGCGGCTGGTCGGCCCCAACTGTTTCGGCGTGCAGAACGCTGACCTCCCGCTGAACGCCTCCATCGCGGCGGGCACGCCGCGAGGCGGCGGCGGGGTCACCATCGTCACCCAGTCCGGGTCCTACGGGATGGCCGTGCACGCGCTCGGCCAGGACGAGGGCTTGCGGGTGGCCAAGGTGTTCGCGGCGGGTAACAAGGCCGACATTACCGACGCGGAACTGCTCGCCTACCTGCGGCAGGACCCGGACACCTCGGTGATCTGCCTGCTCCTGGAGTCGATCACCGACGCCCGCGGGTTCTTCGCCGAGGCCTGCCTGACCACGCCGCACAAGCCGGTCATCGCCGTCGTAGGCGGGCGCACCAGCGCCGGGAAGCGGGCCGCGGTGTCGCACACCGCCGCCCTGGCCAGCGACGACGCGGTCCGCGACGCGGCGCTGCGCCAGGCCGGCGTGGTCCGGGTGCGCACCGGCCTCCAGGTACTGGACGCCGCCCGCGCCCTGTCCAGCCAGCCGGTGCCCCGCGGCCCCCGGGTGGCAGTGATCACCAACTCGGGCGGGACCGGGGTGGAACTGACCGACCTGCTAGCTGACGAGGGCCTGGTGGTCCCCGAGCTGAGCGAATCTCTGCAGGCCAGGTTGCGGGCCATCATGCCCGCGTACGCCAGCGCCCGGAACCCGGTGGACATGACGCCGGCCTGGAACCGGTTCGCCACGGTGTATCCCGGTGCGATCGAGATGCTGGCCCGGTCCGGTGAGGTCGACGTGATCGTGCCGGTGCTGCTCCAGCGGTCCGCCTCAGCCGAGGTCGCGATGGCCGTCCGGGATGCGTCGGCGCGGCTGCGGGCGGACGCGGTGCCGGTGCCGGTCTACGTGTGCTGGGTCGCACCGCGGTCCTCCGACGAGCACGCCCGGCTGCTGAACCTGGCCGGCGTGCCGTGCTTCCCGTGGCCGGAGCGGACGGCACAGGTGGCGGGGGTGGCGGTGCGGTGCGGCCTTCAGCTGGGAAAGGAAGGGCTGCCCCGTGATGGGGCTGGCCCGCCCGCGCCCGCACCGCTGCCGGCCGCCGCATCTAACGGTTTCCTCTCATCGCAGGCCGCGCGGAATCTCCTCGTAGCCAGCGGAATCCCGGTGATCAAGACGGTGTGCTGCCGCAGCGCTGCATCCGCGGCGGCGGCCGCCGACCGCCTGGGCTACCCGGTGGTGGCGAAGGTTGATCATCCTGATCTGGTTCACAAGAGCGACGCCGGCGGGGTCCGGCTGGGGCTGGGCTCCGGGGAAGAAGTGGTCGAGGCCGCATCTGAGCTACTCGGGCTGGCGGCTGGGGCATCGGTGCTGGTGCAGCATCAGCATCGGGGGGTCGAGCTCCTGGTGGGCGGAGTACGGGATCCGGAGTTCGGGGCGATGGTGGTGGCCGGGCTGGGTGGCGTGCTGGTCGAGACACAACGGGATGTGCAGCTGGCCGTGGCCCCGGTTGATACCGGGCAGGCCCGGGCCATGCTGTCATCGTTGCGGGGCGCCGCGATCCTCGGCGGGCTGCGGGGCAGTCCGCCGGTGCACCTGGGTTTCGTTGCGGAAACTATCGTGGCCGTCGGAGACCTGATGGTGACGCATCCACAGATCGCGGAGCTGGACCTGAACCCGGTGCTGGCGGGCCCAGACGGGTGCGTGGCGGTGGACTGGCGGATCAGCACGTGGTAAGGCAGCAGGCCGTTAGATGTTGTCTTATGAGTCGCCTGGCGACTGAGGCGGTCGAGCAGATACTCACAGAACGCTTGAACTGCTAACTGACTGTCAGCTGCGGCAGTGAGAAGGTTCTCGCCCGGTTGGTCAAGGCTCACCTGATCCGCGTAAGCGCTCGTCCCTTGTGTGGTCGAGTCAGCGAAGTTGGCTTCGAGGTCCCTTAACGCCGACTCTGCGGGTGCGATCGACGTGCCGAATACGTGCCATGCTCGGCGGGCGGCGGCTACAGGATCTCCGTAGTCGTTGTTGAGCAGGACGTAGGCGATGTCATACCAGTCCTTCTCCTTGCGGCGGCTGTACGCGGCCGCAGTCTTGGCTAGAAGGAAGCCGGCCAACCCGGTGACGTAGATTTCAACTTCTCGCCGGAAATCCTGATCATCCGCAGCGATCACCCGGACTTCACGGTCTCGGGCAGCAAAGCCAGTTCCCCGGAGGTTGGCCGCGCCAAGTTCGTCGCAGTGGTTGAACCTGATGGTCGCGCCAGCGGGCTGGGTGTCGAGATCTGCGAGAAGTTCGAACTTCACGGTTGCGCCTTGAGGTCCGCCACTTGACTTCCATCGCCAGATGGATGTCCCGTCGGGATGGAAATCTGCGTGGCGGAGTGCATGCTCTAACCGTGTGGCATTGACCGAGCCAGCACTGATTTCCAGGTCAACCTGCACATCTACGTCAGTGATCCCGGCGTGACGGGTACCTGACGCAGCACAGAGAATGGCAGGCACGAGCCCGCCGAGCAGCACGAATTCAGGTCGTCCGCCGTAGAAGCCCGCGATCCGGACTAACGCCAGTTCCGCCGCAGTCCTCGCCGCATGCGAGCGAGCGGGATCCTCGTCAGCCATGCGTCATCTCCTCGCGTAGATGCTCAGCAGCGTCCTCGCCGCGAACGCCTGCAGTGCGGAGGTCAGCGTAGGCGCGGGGCCACAGGACGGAACGGAGGCCTGGGCTGATTTCTGCGCTGAGGCTCGGACCAGCCGGAGTGGGGAACGGTCGCAGTTGCAGCCGACCACCTTCCATTTCTTTCAGGCCAGCTGCGAAGAGAGCCCTTCGAAGGTCGCCGGGAGTCTTGCCGGTCACGTACACCTCCATCGGTGTCACCTCGGACATGATCGGAGCCCGGGCCGCCGCGGACAGCGCACCCGTCACCGCCCACCCAATACCCGCCTCGTCCCACGCTCGTCCGACGTCAGTGACCCCTTTCAAA
The DNA here is from genome assembly GCA_963770545.1 of uncultured Actinomycetes bacterium. GTDB lineage: Bacteria > Actinomycetota > Actinomycetes > Streptosporangiales > Streptosporangiaceae > RYN-230. The sequence goes on from CAVYQF010000006.1 coordinate 75,444, forward strand.
GGGTTTCTCCACAGGACACCCGCCCGGATTGCCACAGGAGGGCGGATCCGTTCCGCGGCAGCCGCGTAAACGTCAATAAGCCCGTCCCTATCCCTGACATGCCGCCGCGACTGAGGCCCTCGATTAGCACTACTTGCCAGGAAGCCCTCGCTCGCGAGGAATTTCAGGGCTGTGGCCACGCCGCTCATCGACAGTCCCGTCTGCGCCGCTACTGCCGACACAGTGGCCGGGCAGCCGGTTAGTAGCACCTCACATACCGCGAGAGTGGTCGGTCGCCAGCCGACCTTCGCCCCGGACGGGGTTGCTGGGCTGCCGGTACGGGATATCACGATGGTGCCAGCGGAAATCTCCGCCGCACCGCTTTCGTCCACCCACCCCACCCGTTCCCGGCCAGCCAGGGCCCGCGCACCTGGCGAGAACTGCGGCGCAACCACGATGTCTGGCCTCGGCTTGATCTCGAGAGCTTCTGTTAGCTGACGCGGCCACCCCACCGGGAGCCAACGCAGTCTCAGCCTCCGGCCAGCCACTGACACAAAGACATCCCGATCCTGCTTCGGCGTCGCCTCGACCTGCGTTCCCGGTGGCAGAACGGCCTCGAAGGCCCGTACCGGACGCTCACCCAACATGCCGCAATCATACTTCGACAATCGATGGTGCTTCGACGTTGTGGTGTAGTACGGCTAATTAGTGAAGTAAAGTCCATGTACGCTGGAGGACAGAACGACGGCGGAGGGTGATCGTGGCTCTGGTGACGGGTGGCTAGACTCTGCACTCGCACTGATACGGCAGGCATGGTCTCAATCCAGGGAATCTCGATCTTCCTCGCGCAGGATCGGCGCGGTGGAACCGCAGCTTGACGCGCCCGGCTGGTACCTGGTTCACGGCAGGCTGTCGGCCAGCCAGCTGGAGTACATCGCGGAGGGAAATCTGACCCACGGTTCCGGCGACCATGCGATCGCCTTTGATGTGCTTGAGGTGGCCGTGGACGACGAGCAGGTCCGCGTGCGGGTGTCCGAGACAGCGCCCCGCGAGGCGCTCGCGTTATACGTCCGGAATACAGGTCGCCGACAGGTTCTGGAGGGCTTGGGCAAAGGGCTGCAGGCATCACGCGAGAATCCCCTGCTGACGCAGTTCGGTGAGCAGCGGCTGACACCGATTCAGCACGAGTCCGGGCTGACCGAGGTGCACGGGTGGCCAGCGTTGCGCCCGGCACAACAGGACGCCGGTCGCGGCGTGCTGCTCGCCAGGGCTCCAATTAGTGTGGGGACCGCCGGGAACCGGGAAGACGGTGGCGGATCAGCACCGGGCCATCGCCGGGGCCCTCGGTTCTGGCGTAGCCTTAGCCCCGATGAACGCTACCGCGCCGCCCGCCGGGAACCTGTACCTGGTCGTCGGATATGACGGCTCACCTCCTGCCATCCGGGCCCTCGACGGCGCGGTCAGGCTGATGCACGGCCGGACAGGCTCCATCGAGGTGGTGTACGTCGCTCATCTGCCCAGCGTCAACTCGCTGTCGCCAGGCGCCGTAGAAGAAATGGAAGTTACCTTCGACGATATTGCGCAGGAGCTTCTCACCACGGCCACCGAGCAGCTGCGCGACCGTGAGGAGCGCTGGCGGTTCGAGCGGCGCGAGGGCCTCATCGCCGAGGAGCTGACCGCCGCCGCCAGGGACATCCACGACGCTCATCCCGACGACACCGTGGTGATCGCGGTCGGGGGCTCATCGCAAGCCATGCACCGCGTGGTCGGCTCGGTGGCCGTCAGCCTCGCCCGCCACTCAGCGGTGCCCCTCGTGATCGTGCCTTAGCAGGCTCTCCTCGTGCCGCTCTGGGGGGCCGGTAGACGTGGCGTTTGCGGTGTGCCTATGTTGGCTTGAGATAGCGGCATCGGGCCGCGATCCCCAGCAGCACTACTGGGCCATCGTTGCTCCAGACCCCGGTAGCGATCCGAGCAGTGCGCCGCACGCGAAGGGGCAGGGATCCCATGTCATCTGCCACCCAGGACCGTCCGGCAGCCCGCGCTGACAATCGTTGGCTAGTCCTGGTCGTGGTGGCTGTGGCCCAGCTGATGGTGGTCCTGGATTCCACCGTCGTGAACATCGCGCTGCCGTCGGCTCAGCGATCGCTGGGGTTCCCGAACAGCGACCGGCAGTGGGTGGTGACGGCCTACGCCCTGGCCTTCGGCAGCCTGCTGCTGGTGGGCGGCCGGCTCGGCGACATGTACAGCCGCAAGTGGGTCTTCATCACGGGCCTGGTCGGGTTCGCGCTCTCCTCGGCCCTCGGGGGGGCGGCCACCTCGTTCGAAATGCTGGTGGCGGCCCGGACGCTGCAAGGCGCGTTCGGCGCCATCCTCGCGCCGTCCGCCCTCGGCACGCTGGTCAGCACCTTCCAGGACCCGCGCGAGCGCGGGCGGGCCTTCGGGGTCTTCGGCTCCGTCGCGGCCGGCGGCGGCGGCGTGGGCCTGATCCTCGGCGGCGTACTCACCCAGTACCTGTCCTGGCGCTGGACGCTCTACGTCAACCTGGTGTTCGCCGTGATCGCCGTGGCCGGAGCCCTGGCGTACATGCGCAGCAGCCGGCCCACCAACCCGCCGCGGATGGACTGGCCCGGCGCCGTCCTGGCCTGCGCCGGCCTGTTCCTCATCGTCTTCGGCTTCTCCCACGCCGAAACCGCCGGCTGGACAGCCACGCTGACCATCGGCTCCCTGATCCTCGGGGTACTGGTCCTCGCCGCGTTCGTTTTCGCCGAGCGGCGGTCCAGTCACCCGCTGCTGCCACTGCGCGTGATCCTCGACCGCACCCGGGGCGGCTCCTACGTCGCGGTCGGCATCTCGGGGATCGCGATCTTCGGCGTCTTCCTGTTCCTCACCTACTACCTGCAGGAGGTCAAGGGGTACAGCCCGGTGACCAGCGGGCTGTCCTTCCTGCCGATGATCGGCTGCATCCTGCTCAGCTCCAACGTCTCCAGCATCGTGACCCTGCCCCGGTTCGGGCCGCGCGTCCTGATCACCACGGGCATGCTGTGCGGCGTCGCCGCGATGATCTACCTGACCCAGCTCACCGTGACCTCCAGCTACCTCGTTGGCATCCTGCCCGCCCTGCTCATCATGGGCCTGGGCTTCGGCATGATCTTCGCCCCGGCCATCAACACCGCCACGGCCGGCGTATCGCGCCAGGACTCAGGCGTAGCCTCCGCGCTGGTCAACACCATGCAACAAGTCGGCGGATCGATCGGCACGTCCGCGCTGAGCACCATCGCACTGACCGCGACGGCCAGCTACTTCGCCGCACACCACACGGCACCGCTGGCGCCCCTGACCGCGGCCACCCACGGCTACACCGTGGCGTTTGCGGTGTCCGCGGGAATCTTCGGTCTCGGTGTGATCCTCGCAATCACCCTGCTTCCCTCCCGGCAGCGACTGGCAGATCTGCGGGCCGCGGCGGTCAGCGCGGCTGGGCCGCCCGCACCTGCACCTGCTGCTCCCGCGGCCGCCGCGCCTGCGCCAGCCGCATCCGTGGCTGCCGACTCACCGGTACCGGCTGCCGCGGCGGCTGCCGACTCACCGGTACCGGCTGCTGCGGCGCATGCCGCCGCTCCCGCCTTTGGCCCCGGGCCCCAGCTTGAGACGCACGCGATGCAGGCGATTCCGGTAGCCCTGCTGTGCTGCTCGCCAGTGATCAACCACGCGTCGCTCCCGTGAGCAGGCTCATCGGGTGATCGCGGACGGGGAAGGGCGTCCGGTAGGGCTTCGGGTCGCCTGAATGGTCTCTCGGGAGCGTCATTATTCGATAGTAGATTCGAAATTAGGGTGCGGATGGCCGATAGCTTCGATAGTATTGTCGTGTGCGTTGGGTCCGGCCCAGTCGGGGGGTGACCTGGATGTCAGCAGACCGCGACCACGCTCCCGACTGGGAAATGGCTGATTTACCCGCTCCGGAAGAGCCCGACTGGTACGCCGGCGACGCCCTCGCCACGGACGAGGCGGCCTGGGAAACCCTGGGTCTCCACGACCCGCCCTGGGAAACCCCTGATCTCCACAACCCGCCTGACGAGAGCTCACCCCAGGGCGCCCCGTTCGCTGATGGCGGCTGGGCCGATGCGCTGGCACCCGATCCAGTGCTGGCCACGCTGGTCGATCTCGTCCAGCGCGATGGGCTGGAGAAGCTGGATGATGATCAGCTGACCGGGGTGTTGCAGGCCGCGAACCGGCTGGCCGCCTGGTCGGCGTCGGTCCGGGTGGCGGCGGTGTCCCGGCTGGCCGCCCGCCGCGAGACCGAAGGGCGCGAGAGCGGGGACTGGCGGCCGTTTGACCATGTCGATGATGAGGTCGCGGTCGCGCTCACCTTGACCCGGCGCAGCGCCGCCCGGCTGCTAGACCTCGCCCTGAGCCTGGACCGGCTGCCGCTAACCCGCGCCGCGCTGGCGGCTGGGCAGATCGACGAGCGCCGGGCCGAGATCATCGCTGAGGAACTCACTGGCCTGGATGATGAGCAGGCCGCAGCGGTCGAAAAGCTGATCATCGGCCGGGCGCCGGAACTGACCAGCGGTCAACTGCGGGCCCTGGTGCGCCGCGCGGTTCTGTCCGCCGACCCGGAAGCCGCCCGCAAGCGGAAAGAGAAGGCGCTGAAGGATGCCCGGGTAGAGATGTTCCCCGAGGCTTCCGGCACCGCGGCACTGTCCGGCCGCGACCTGCCCCCCGCCGCCGCGCTGGCCGCCGACAAGCACCTCACCGCCCTGGCCCAGGCCCTCAAAGCCGCCGGGATCCCCGGCACCCTGGACACCCTGCGCGCCCGGGCCTACCTCCATCTGCTCTCCGGCCAGCCCGCCGGCACCCTCATCCTGCAGACCGCCAGCCCCGGCCGCCCAGGCCACGACCCACGCCCCGGCCACGACGCAGGACCTGGCAACTCAGCCCCCGACGGCCTGCCTGGGCTACGCGGCTCGGTCACCCTGACCATGCCCCTGTCCGCGTGGCTCGGCTGGACCCAGTCCCCCGGCGACGTCCCCGGCTACGGTCCCATCGACGCTGAGGACTCCCGGGCCCTCGCCGACTTGCTCGCCCAGGGACCCGGCAGCCAGTGGTGCGTCACCCTCACCGACCGCGCCGGACATCCCGTCGCTCACGCCTGCGCCCGCCACGGCCCCCCAGGCCGACCCCAGCGGCCTGCCACTCCCCGCGAACACCCCGGCACCGACCGACCAGCCGGACCCGACCCGGCGACCACCCCGGCCCCGGACTGGCTGCGCGGCCTGGCGTTCACCACCGTGCAAACCACCGACTGCACCCACGACCGCCAGTCACGCGGCTACCAGCCGAGTCCATCCCTGCGCCACCTCGTCCAGATCCGCAACCCCACCTGCACCGGCCCCGGCTGCCGGCGCCCCGCCACCCGCTGCGATCTCGACCATGTGACCCCCTACGACCAAGGCGGGAAAACCTGCGAATGCAACCTCCACCCCGCCAGCAAGTCATAACCACACACTTCGAGTTGGGCTTGCCTGTCACTCTGACCACCAGCTCCCGTCCCGCTGCAGCGTGGCCACGCCGGCTTATGGCAGTAATCATCCTCTGCGGGTGCGGGGTCCGTCTCGGGCAGGGCGGCTGGCGGGGCTCCATGCTTGCTGTTGCCGCCGAAGCTGGTTGGGAGCATGCTGAGGCTGACGATAGGTCAGTAAACTTGGGGGGTGGCGGGAATGCTGACGGAAGCGTTAACGGCCTTGGCGGCGGCCGGAGGCAAGGCGGTGGTGCAGGCTGCGGGCACGGATGCCTGGGCCGTTTTCCGTGCCCGGGTCGCGAAGTGGTTTGCCCGGGGGGACTCCGAACGGGAACGTGACGCACTGGAGCGCCTCGACCAGGCCGCGGCCGCGCTGGCGGCGGCCGGGCCAGCAGAGGTGGAACGGGCACGCGTCGCCCACGAAGCGTCGTGGCAGACCCGGTTTGAGGTCTTGCTCGAGGGCCTGGACGGCACCGCGCAGCAGCGGGCCGCGGCCGAGTTGCGCGAGCTAGTTGCCGACTTCGCGGCTGACCAGGCGATCGCGACTGGGCAGGGCGCGGTGGCTATCGCCGGCGACGCCGACATCGACATTCACGCCGAATCCGGGGGTGCAGCGGCTTGGCAGATTGGCAGCGTTCAGATGAGCCAGCAGCCGGGGAATTCTGCTGAGCCTGCGCGCACGCCAGTGGACCCTCACCAGCCGGGCCGGTCCCGCGGCTGACCGGTTCCGGCATCCCAGATCATCTTTCGCCGCCGGGCCCGGCGGCCCAGCCGGGGGTGCCCGGCATCCTCCCGGGATCCTGGGGCGTTCACGCCACGCACGGGAGCGTGGCCGCATACCAGGTCAACAGCCTCTACATGCTGCGGCCGCAGGCGGCCGCATGGTCCGCGTACCGCAAGCAGGTGGAACGGATCGCGCCGCCGGAACTGGTCGGCCGGGCGGCGGAGCTGGCGGACCTGGCGGCGTATTGCACCGAGCCCGGCCGGGGGCCGTATGTGTGGTGGCGGGCCCCGGCGTGGGCAGGCAAGTCGGCGCTAATGTTAACGTTCGTGCTGCACCCCCCGACCGGGGTGGTGGTGGTGGCGTTCTTCATCACCGCCCGGTTGGGCGCTCAGGACACCCGGGAGGCCTTCACCGAAGTCGTGCTGGAGCAGTTGGCCGGGCTGCTGGGACAAGACCTGCCCCCCTGGACCGCCGCCACCCGGGACGCTCATCTGCTCGAACTGCTGGAACACGCCGCGAAAGCCTGTACCCGGCAGAATGAGCAGCTGATCTTGGTGGTGGATGGACTGGATGAGGATCGCGGCGTAACCACCGGTGAGGATGCACATAGCATCGCTGCGTTGCTGCCCGTCCATCCGCCGGACGGGATGCGGATCGTGGTCGCCGGGCGGCCCAACCCCCCGATCCCCGACGACGTACCGCCTTGGCACCCGCTGCGTGACCCCGCTATCGTGCGCCCGCTAGTCCCTTCCAGCTACGCGCAGGACATCAAGAGGCTGGCCCAGAGCGAACTGCGCCGCCTGCTGAACGGCACAACGGCCCAGCAGGATCTGGCCGGGCTGCTCACCGCCGCGAGGGGCGGGCTCAGCGGCCGCGACCTGGTCCACCTGACCCGCGTGCCCCTCTGGGAGATCGAGGAATTCTTGCACGGGGTGTCCGGGCGCACCTTCATCCGGCGGGTCAGCCAGTGGCAGCCCGGGACCGCCCCGGAGGTGTACCTGCTGGGTCATGAAGAACTCCAGACCACCGCCCGCACTTACTTCGACGGCCCGCGGTTGGCCGACTACCAGGGTCGGCTGCGTGACTGGGCGCAGGACTACCAGGCCCAGGGGTGGCCCGAAGCCACTCCGGAATACCTGCTGCTCGGCTACTTCCGGATGCTGACCGAAACCGCCGATACCGCCGGCATGGTGGCCTTCGCTACTGACGCCGCCCGGCACGAGCGGATGCTCGACATCACCGGTGGGGATGCCGCCGCCCTCAACGAGGTCACCACCACCCTCAGCCTCGTCGCAGCCCAGGACGAGCCTGATCTCAGTGCCGTCCTCAAACTGGCCCGCCACCGCGACGACCTCAGCGACCGAAACGCCAACATCCCCACCGGCTTGCCCGCCGTCTGGGCCACCCTCGGCCAACACATCCGCGCCGAAGCCCTCGCCCGCTCGATCACCGACCTGGGCGAGCGGGCGGAGGCGCTGGCGGCGGTGGCGGGGGCGCTGGCCGGGGCTGGTCACGGTGACCAGGCCATGACCGTGGTCGGCTCGATCACCGATCCGGGCGACCGGGCGGAGGCGCTGGCGGCGGTGGCGGGGGCGCTGGCCGAGGCTGGTCATGGCGACCAGGCCATGACCGTGGCCCGCTCCATCACCGACCCTGACTGGCGGACGGAGGCGCTGGCGGCGGTGGCGGAGGCGGTGGCCAGGGCCGGCCATGCCGCCCAGGCCATGACCGTGGCCCGCTCCATCACCGATCCGGGCGACCGGGCGGAGGCGCTGGCGGCGGTGGCGGGGGCGCTGGCCGCGGCTGGTCACGGTGACCAGGCCATGACCGTGGTCGGCTCGATCACCGATCCCGGCGACCGGGCGGAGGCGCTGGCGGCGGTGGCGGGGGCACTGGCCGAGGCTGGTCATGGCGACCAGGCCATGACCGTGGCCCGCTCCATCACCGACCCTGACTGGCGGACGGAGGCGCTGGCGGCGGTGGCGGAGGCGCTGGCCAGGGCCGGCCATGCCGCCCAGGCCATGACCGTGGCCCGCTCCATCACCGATCCGGGCGACCGGGCGGAGGCGCTGGCGGCGGTGGCGGGGGCGCTGGCCGCGGCTGGTCACAGTGACCAGGCCATGACCGTGGCCGTTCAGGCTGAGACCGTCGCCCGCTCCCTCACGCACCCCGATCGGCGGGCGGAGGCGCTGGCGGCGGTGGCGGGGGCACTGGCCAGGGCTGGTCATGGTGACCAGGCCTCTGCCGTGGCGGTTCAGGCTGAGATCGCCGCCCGCTCCCTCACGCACCCCGATCGGCGGGCGGAGGCGCTGGGGGCGGTGGCGGGGGCGCTGGCCAGAGCTGGCCATGGCGACCAGGCCACAGCCGTGGCCAAGGAGGCCGAGACCGCCGCTGGGTCGATCACCGATCCGTCCCGGCGGGCGAAGGTGCTGGGGGCGGTGGCGGGGGCGCTGGTCGCGGCTGGCCATGGCGACCAGGCCACAGCCGTGGCCGAGAAGGCCGAGACCGCCGCCGGGTCGATCACCGATCCGTCCCGGCGGGCGGAGGCGCTGGGAGTTGTGGCGGGGGCGCTGGCCAGGGCTGGTCATGGTGACCAGGCGACGACCGTGGCCTGCTCGATCACCGACGCGGACCGGCGGGCGGAGGCGCTGGCAGCGGTGGCAGGGGCGCTGGCCAGGGCTGGTCACGGTGACCAGGCCTCTGCCGTGGCCGGGAAGGCCGAGACCGCCGCCCGCTCCCTCACGCACCCCGATCGGCGGGCGGAGGCGCTGGGAGCGGTGGCGGGGGCGCTGGCCGAGGCTGGTCATGGTGACCAGGCCACAGCCGTGGCCGGGAAGGCCGAGACCGCCGCTGGGTCGATCACCGATCCGTACTGGCGGGCGAAGGTGCTGGCGTCGGTGGCGCGGGCACTGGCCGAGGCTGGCCATGGCGACCAGGCCACAGCCGTGGCCGAGAAGGCCGAGACCGCCGCCGGGTCGATCACCGACCCGGGCGAGCGGGCGCGCGCCCTGGCGGCAGTAGCGGGGGCACTGGCCGAGGCTGGTCACGGTGACCAGGCGACGACCGTGGCCTGCTCGATCACCGACGCGGACCGGCGGCCGGAGGCGCTGGCAGCGGTGGCAGGGGCGCTGGCCAGGGCTGGTCACGGTGACCAGGCCACAGCCGTGGCCGGGAAGGCCGAGACCGCCGCCGGGTCGATCACCGACCCGGGCGAGCGGGCGCGCGTGCTGGCGGCAGTAGCGGGGGCGCTGGCCGCGGCTGGCCATGGCGACCAGGCCACAGCCGTGGCCGAGAAGGCCGAGACCGCCACCCGCTCCCTCACGCACCCCGATCGGCGGGCGGAGGCGCTGGGAGCGGTGGCGGGGGCGCTGGCCCGGGCTGGCCATAGCGACCAGGCCACAGCCGTGGCCAAGGAGGCCGAGACCGCCGCTGGGTCGATCACCGACCCGGGCGAGCGGGCGAAGGTGCTGGGGGCGGTGGCGGGGGCGGTGGCCGCGGCTGGCCATGGCGACCAGGCCACAGCCGTGGCCGAGAGGGCCGAGACCGCCGCTGGGTCGATCACCGACCCGGGCGAGCGGGCGAAGGTGCTGGCGGCAGTAGCGGTGGCGCTGGCCAGGGCTGGCCATGGCGACCAGGCCTCTATCGTGGCCCTTCAGGCCGAGATCGCCACCCGCTCCCTCACACACCCCGATCGGCGGGCGGAGGCGCTGGGAGCGGTGGCGGTGGCGCTGGCCAGGGCTGGCCTTGGCGACCAGGCCTCTACCGTGGCCGTTCAGGCCGAGACTGCCGCCGGGTCGATCACCGATCCGTACTGCCGGACGGAGGTGCTGGCGTCGGTGGCGCGGGCGCTGGCCGCGGCTGGCCATGGCGACCAGGCCTCTATCGTGGCCGTTCAGGCCAAGACTGCCGCCGGGTCGATCACCGACCCGGGCGAGCGGGCGCGGGTGCTGGCGTCGGTGGCGGGGGCGCTGGCCGCGGCTGGCCTTGGCGACCAGGCCACAGCCGTGGCCGGGAAGGCCGAGACCGCCGCCGGGTCGATCACCGACCCGGGCGAGCGGGCGCGCGCCCTGGCGGCAGTAGCGGGGGCACTGGCCGAGGCTGGCCATGGCGACCAGGCGACGACCGTGGCCTGCTCGATCACCGACCCGGGCGAGCGGGCGCGCGTGCTGGCGTCGGTGGCGCGGGCGCTGGCCGCGGCTGGCCATGGCGACCAGGCCACAGCCGTGGCCGGGAAGGCCGAGACCGCCGCCGGGTCGATCACCGACCCGGACCGGCGGGTGCGGGTGCTGGCGTCGGTGGCGCGGGCGCTGGCCGCGGCTGGCCATAGCGACGAGGCCACAGCCGTGGCGGTTCAGGCCGAGACCGCCGCCCACTCCCTCACGCACCCCGATCGGCGGGCGGAGGCGCTGGCGGCGGTGGCGGGGGCACTGGCCCTGGCTGGCCATGCCGACCAGGCCACGACCGTGGCGGTTCAGGCTGAGACTGCCGCCGGGTCGATCACCGACCCGGGCGAGCGGGCGAAGGTGCTGGCGGCGGTGGCGGGAGCCCTGGCCGCGGCTGGCCATGGCGACCAGGCCACAGCCGTGGCCGAAAAGGCCGAGACCGCCGTCGGGTCGATCACCGACCCGGGCGAGCGGGCGGAGGTGCTGGCGGCGGTAGCGGGAGCCCTGGCCGCGGCTGGCCATGCCGACCAGGCCACGACCGTGGCCCGCTCGATCACCAACCCGGGCGAGCGGGCGGAGGTGCTGGCGGCGGTAGCGGGAACCCTGGCCGCGGCTGGCCATGCCGACCAGGCCACGACCGTGGCCCACTCGATCACCAACCCGGGCGAGCGGGCGGAGGTGCTGGCGGCGGTAGCGGGAACCCTGGCCGCGGCTGGCCATGCCGACCAGGCCACGACCGTGGCCCACTCGATCACCAACCCGGGCGAGCGGGCGGAGGTGCTGGCGGCGGTAGCGGGAACCCTGGCCGCGGCTGGCCATGCCGACCAGGCCACGACCGTGGCCCGCTCGATCACCAACCCGGGCGAGCGGGCGGAGGTGCTGGCGGCGGTAGCGGGAACCCTGGCCGCGGCTGGCCATGCCGACCAGGCCACGACCGTGGCCGTTCAGGCCGAGACCGCCGCCGGGTCGATCACGCACCCCCATCGGCGGGCGCGGGTGCTGGGGGCGGTGGCGGGGGCACTGGCCCGGGCTGGCCATGGCGACCAGGCCACAGCCGTGGCCGTTCAGGCCGAGACCGCCGCCCGCTCGATTACCAACCCCTACTGGCGGGCGGAGGTGCTGGCGTCGGTGGCGCGGGCACTGGCCGCGGCTGGCCATGGCGACCAGGCCTCTATCGTGGCCGTTCAGGCCGAGACCGCCGCGGGGTCGATCACCGACCCGTACTGGCGGGCGGAGGTGCTGGCGTCGGTGGCGCGGGCACTGGCCGCGGCTGGCCATGCCGATCAGGCCTCCACCATGGCCCGCTCGATCACCGACCAGTACTGGCGGGCGCGGGTGCTGGTGGCGGTGGCGGGGGCCCTGGCCCGGGCTGGCCATGCCGATCAGGCCACGACCGTGGCCCGCTCGATCACCGACCCTGACTGGCGGGCGGAAGCGCTGGCGTCGGTGGCAGGGGCGCTGGCCCGGGCTGGCCATGCCGATCAGGCCTCCACCATGGCCCGCTCGATCACCGATCCGTACTGGCGGGCGGAGGTGCTGGCGTCGGTGGCGGGGGCGCTGGCCGCGGCTGGTCATGGCGACCAGGCCACAACCGTGGCCGTTCAGGCCCAGACCGCCGCCGGGTCGATCTCCGACCCATACCGGCGGGCGCGGGCGCTGGCGGCAGTGGCGGGGCCGCTGGCCCTGGCTGGCCATGCCGACCAAGCCACGACCGTTGCCCGCTCGATCACCGAACCGGACTGGCGCGCGGAGGCACTGGTGGCAGTGGCGGAGGCGCTGGCCCGGGCCGGTCATGGCGACCAGGCCTCTATCGTTGCGGTTCAGGCCGAGACCGCCGCCGGGTCGATCACCGACCCATACCGGCGGGCGCGGGCGCTGGCGGCAGTGGCGGAGGCGCTCGCCCTGGCTGGCCATGCCGGCCAGGTCACGACCGTGGCGGTTCAGGCCGAGACCGCCGCCCGCTCGATCACCGATGAGTACTGGCAGGCGGAGGCGTTGGCGGCGGTGGCCAGGGCATTTATAGCGGGGGGAGACAAGAGACACGCGCGCCAGGTGGCTTCGGCGGCATGTGCTGAGGGACGGTGGACGATGGCGCTTGGGCTAGTTTTGTCGCTGGACCCGTCGGCGGTCAGTGTGCTCGAAGACCTGGTGATTTAGACAGGCAGACTGGTGGATCCACGCCCCACGGGTGCCAGCAGCCGTTGAGACCGGGATCACCGCGATCGAAGCGATGCGGCGGCCCACAGCGAGCGCGGAAACACCTGAGGATGCGGCCATAGTCCCCCGTGCAAGTCATAACTACACACTTAGACCAGGGATTTGACTGACCTCTTGACGCACTAATTCTGGTGCGAAGCGGGGGCCTGGGCACGATGCTGGCGAGCCAGCGTGGCATTAGCCCGGCCCGTGGCGGTGCATCACGGTGAGATCCGCCGATTCGCGCTGGCGTTGCGGGCCACGGTTCGAGCGCTGGAGGCTAACCGTGTCAGTCTGGACGCGATCGTCAGCGAGCTGGCTCCCGGGCTGATCAGCCGCCCAGGTATCGGCCCGGTCAGCGCCGCCCATGCCATCGTGTCGTACTCCATGCCGGACGCTGCCGTCGCTTCGCCAGGCTGGTCGGCATCAGCCCGCTCGAGGCCTCCAGCGGCCAGGCCCGGCAACGCCGCGAACTGCTAGCCAAAGAGAACAGCGCCAGCGACGACTAAGGTCAGATGCCATGCCGACCACGCGGGTAGCGGGATCAGCCGGAGTCGAACTCGCCGTCCGCCTCGAGGGCGATCCGGCGGCATCGCCGCTCGTCTTGCTGCATGCGCTCGGTGAAACCTCTGAGAGCTGGGCGCCGCTACTGCCTGAGTTCACACGGCGCTACCGCGTCGCAGCCTTCGACCTGCGCGGCCACGGCGCCAGCGACTGGCCCGGCACGTACTCCTCCGAGCTCATGCGTGACGACGTGGTCACCGCGGTCAACGCACTGGGGTGGCAGCGGTTCACTCTGATCGGCCACTCGCTGGGCGGAGCAGTAGCGCTCTTGATTGCCCAGCAACTCGGCGATCGCATCACCCAACTGCTGATCGAGGATGTCGTGCCCCCGTACCCACGACAGCCACGCCCAGTGCCCGACCGTCCCGAGGCGGAATTGTCATTCGACTGGGCGGTGCTCGAAGCAACTTACGAGCAGATGTCCGACCCGGACATGCGAGGCTGGCCCGCGCTATCGATGATCACCGCACCCACGCTCGTAGTCGCCGGCGGCCCGGCGAGCCACATCCCGAGCGAACGAATCACCGAGATGGCCAAGCTGATCCCCGACTGCACGGTCGTCACGATCAAGATCGGCCACCACGTCCACCAGAACGCGCCAGACGAGTTCGCCCACGCCGTCCTCCCCTGGCTGACGGGCTGAGCTACCAACCCCGGAGGGGCCAAGTGGCGACCAGGAGCCCAGAATCCGAGTGTCCTTGACACCTGCGGCGCGATCATCTCACTGGTGCTCGCGCTGGTGTCCGCTGGGCTGGTCCTGCTAGTTCTCCTGAGCACCGGCAGGCGGGCAGAAGCGCGAGCCCACCTGCAAATGCACCCACATTCCTGCCTGTCGCCACGATCACCACACCAAGCAAGTCCCCGGCTGGACTCTCACCAGCCACCGGCCCGGGACCCTCACCTGGACCACCCCCGGCAACCGCAGCCACACCACCACTCCGGCCGAGTACCTGGGCTAGCCGAATACCTGGGCTAGCCGAATACCGGGGATAAGCTGCGCATCCCAGAGACCTGGGCGGCGCGCATCCCAGAGACCTGGACCGCTCAGCTCTTGCGGCCGGTGAGGGCCACGGTGACGCCCACGCCGATCATGGCCAGGCCGCCGGCCCCGCCGACCAGGGCGAACCGGCGCGGGGAGCGGGCGAACCAGGACCGCAGCCGGCTGGCCGCCACCCCCCAGGTACTGTCCGAGGCCAGCCCGATAACGATGGAGACCAGGCTCAGAACCAGCATCTGCAGGGGAACGTGGCCCGCGGCCCGGTTCACGAACTGCGGCAGCACCGCCCCGAACAGGATCAGCGCCTTCGGGTTAGTCACCCCGACCAGGAATCCTTCGCGCACCGCCCGGCGGTCGCTGCGCGCCGTGGTGGCCTCAGTGAACGCCTCGGCCAGCGTTCCGCGCCGCCGGTACGCCTGGATCCCCAGCCAGATCAGGTACAAGGCGCCCGCGAGCTTCAGCGCCGTGAAGACCTGCGCCGAGCGCTGGACGAGCGCGCCCACGCCGATCGCGACGCAGATCGCCACCACATAATTGCCCGCGGAGTTGCCGCACACCGTGGCCAGCGCGGTGCGGCGGCCGTAGGCGAGCGCCCGTCCCACCACGAACAGGACGCTCGGCCCGGGGATGACGATCAGGACGAAGGAAGCCAGCGCGTAGCCCAGCAGGCTCGAGGTCGAAATCACGCTCTCGACAGTAACCCGAACCGGGTTTTCTGCCCCGGGGTGGGGACCAGCAGGCCAAGAACGGTCCCCGGGGAGGGAAGAAAGTCGCTGATCAGCCGGCCTACGCTCCTCGCACCTACCTCTACCTGCGACTGCGCAGTTTGAGCACTGCGCACCGGAAGGAGCAACGATGCTCATCGGCGGTCAGGACATCTTGCTGCCCACCACGATGGTCGGCAACTATCCCAATCCACGCTGGTACGACGGGCACGCGTTCGCCACCCTGCCCAAGGGTGAGTTCATCCACGACTCGATCAGCAAGGAAGCGTTCGAGGACGTGGTGGGTGCGATCGTGCGCGACCAGGAGGCGGCGGGCCTGGACGTGATCAGCGACGGGAAAGTCTACGGCGGCGATTCCCCGTACGGCACGATCCTCTACTACTACCTGGAGCGCATGTCCGGCTACCGGCTCTCCGGGCCGCCGATCGGGCTGCCGATCTACTCCACCCTGTTCTCCCCCACCTGCGTCGGTGAGATCGCCCGCGAAGTCCCCTTCCATCTGGTCAACCTGCGCGCGGTCCGGAAAGCGACGAAGAAGCCGGTCAAGGTGTCCTACACCGGTCTGGGCGTGATCGCCGCGGCCACCACGAACCTGCACTACAAGGACACCCGTGAAGTCGCGATGGCGCTGGCCAAGGCGTTCAACGAGGACTTCAGGGAACTGGCCGACAACGGCTGCGACATCATCCAGCTGGATGAGTTCGTCTGGCCGTACGGCATGGGCGACTGGGAGATCGAGGCGCTGAACGCTTCGGTCGAGGGCGTGAACTGCGAGTTCTGGGTGCACACCTGCTGGGGCAACTACTCCGGGACGCCCGCGTACTTCCCGGACGAGACGGACACCGAGTTCGGGGCGTTCGTACTGGACAAGCGGGCCTCCGACGCCCCGGCGCCGGAACGGGCGCACGCGATCTTCCCGCACGTGCTCGACGCGAACATTACCGCGCTGAACTACGAGGTCGGCCGGACCGGACCGGACGACCTCAAGCCGCTGACCGACAACAACTGGACCAAACCGTTCGTGGCCGGCGTCATCGACGTGAAGTCCACCGTGACCGAGAGCGCGGCGGAGGTCGCCGACCGGATCCGGCAGGTGCTCGAGTACGTGCCCGCCGACCGGCTGGGCCTGTCCACCGACTGCGGGCTGATCAACCTGCCCCGGATGATCGCCGCGGGCAAGCTGCGCGCGCTCGCCGACGGCGCCGCGCAGGTCCGGGCCGAAGTCCAGGGCTGACCATCCCGTAATCCAGGGCTGACCGTCCCGTCCCCGGAGGCCCCACCCCTCCGGGGACGGTCGGCGGTCCCCAGGGGCAACGAAACCGCCAAACCTCACCCTGCCAGGACAGCGAAACTCGGGGACCCGCGTGCCTATGGTGTGGCACACCATAGAGCGGGAGGCGCACCGTGCCCGAGTGTCCCAGCTTCCTCAGGCTGCCGGCCCGGTCGGCTAAGCCCCGGTCCCGCGGCCTCACCCACGTGCTGGACAGCGGGCTGACCCCGGACGGGACCCGGGCCTTCCTGGGCCAGGCCGCGCACCTGGTCAACATCGTCAAGGTGGGCTGGGGCATCGGGTACGTCGATCCGCTGCTGGAAGAGCGGGTCGGCATCTGCGCGGACCACGACTGCCCGGTCTCGCTGGGCGGGACACTGCTCGAGGTCGCGGCGCTGCAGGAGCGGGTCAGCGAGCTGCGGGATTGGGCGCTCAAGGTCGGCATCACCCACGTCGAGGTGTCCAACGGGCTCCGGGCGCTGTCGGACAGCCGCAAGCATGCCCTGGTCCGCGAGCTCGCCGCAGACTTCGTGGTGCTCGCCGAGACCGGGGCCAAGGAAGGCGACTACCCGCCGACCCCCGCGGACTGGGCGCAGGAAATGACCCGCGACCTCGACGCCGGCGCCACCTGGGTAATCGCCGAGGGGCGGGAAAGCGGGACGGTCGGGCTGTACCACGCGGACCAGGGCATCCGCGAGGACCTGGTCACCGCCATCCTGGACTGGATCCCCGCGGACAAGGTGATCTTCGAGGCCCCGGGCAAAAGCCAGCAGGCCTGGTTCATCCGTCAGCTCGGGGCGGACGTCAACCTCGGCAACATCGCTCCGGCCAGCGTTCTGGCCCTGGAAACCCTGCGGCTGGGTCTGCGCGCCGACACCGTCCCGGCCCTCAGCCCGGGCGCCCTGACCTGAGGTGCGCTGACGTGATCGCCGAGCCGGCCCCCAACACGATCACCCGGCCCTACCGCGGCCTGTCCGTGCAGGAAGTCAACGTCCCGCTGACCCCAGCCGGCATCGAGGGCCTGCTGAGCCACCGGGAGATCTACCGGCGGACCGCGTTCCTGGTGCTCCGCAACGGCCCGGGCACCGCCCTGGTCGCCGTCCGGCCCGCCGATCCCGCCCCGCTGTTCTCGCCGGTCGCCGAGGCGCGTGTCCTGTCCGGCCCGGAGGCAACGCTCTGGATCACCGACCCGCCGACGGACGTGGGCAACGCCACCTCGCTCGCCGCGGCGGCCCTCAAGCACCAGCGCCCCGGCGTGCTCGCCTACATCGTCCAGGGCAAGTTCGAGCACGTCAACTTCATCTGGCGGCCCGCCCCCGTCCAGATCCGGGTCACTGAGGTCATCCCCCCGCACCCCCCGAAACTCCTGGCCATGGCCGAGCAGGTCGTCGCCTACGACGAGGACCTGCCCCCCATCGACCTGATCCTGGACGCGGTGGACGTGACCGAACTGGTCGCCGCCAACCCGGCGCCGCACTACCTGCTCCCCTGCCGGGGCAGCGGCGTCCCCGCCCAGGGTGACGTCAGCTTCCTCGACACTCACCCGCCCTACCACGACGACTGGCTGCTCATCGGCTGTGAACGCTCCCGCCAGTTCCACAACCACTTTTATCTAACGGAACCCCGCCAGGTAGACCTCTGTCCCAAGGCGAGAGTCACGGCTGGCGCCCCCGGAGTGCCCGTCCTGACCAAGTGCTGCCTCCGCGAACGCGACATCGAGGTCAGCGACAACACAGCGGTAGTCCCCTGGGGCGCCAAGCTAGATGAAGTCCGCGCGGCCCTGCGAGCGCTCTGCGGAGTCCCGCCGGTCCAACCGGCGGGAAGCACGAACTCAGCGGCAGGAAGCACCAAGCCATGAGCGGCGCGCACCCGGCCGATTCGGCCATCTTCGGGCACTTGTGGACCACCCCAGAGGCCTCAGCCTTGTTTACTGACGAAGGCCGGACGCAGGCCTGGCTGCAGATCCTGGCCGCGCTGGCCCAGGCCCAGGCGGACATCGGCCTCATTCCACCGGAAGCGGCCAGGACGATCCGGGCCCACGCTGACGTGTCGCTGATCGATCTGGGCCTGGTCGCGGAGCAGACGAGGGCGACCGGGCATTCCACCCTGGGCCTGATCACGGCGCTGCGGGCGGTGCTGCCGGAGGACGCACGGGAGTGGGTGTACTACGGCGCCACCGTGCAGGATCTGTCGGACACCTGGTTCGCGCTGGCGTTCCGGGCCGTCGGGGACATCGCCGCCCGGGATGTGACGCGGATGCGGGACCGGGCGCTCGAGCTCGCCGGGGAGTACCGGGACACGCCGATGTGCGGGCGGACCCACGGGCAGCCCGGGCTCCCGATCACGTTCGGGTTCAAGGCCGCCGTGTGGGCTACCGAGCTGGACCGGCACCTGGAGCGGCTGCGGCAGGGCCGGCCCGGTGGGAGGTCGTGCAGCTCGGCGGGGCACTGGGGACGATGGAGTTCTGGGGCGGGCGGGCGCTGGATCTGCTGGAGGGGTTCGCCCGGCAGCTCGGGCTGGGCGTGCCCGTGGTGCCGTGGCTCACGGCCCGGGACGGGGTGGCCGAGTTCATCTGGCTGCTCGCCGCGATCTCCGCGACGGCCGGCAAGATCGGAAACGAGGTGTACCAGCTGCAGCGGCCGGAGATCGGGGAGCTGCGGGAGTCGTTCACCCCGGGCACGGTCGGCTCGATCACCATGCCGCACAAGCGCAATCCGGAGATCTCCGAGCATCTGGTCACCCTGGCCCGGGTGATCCGGGCCCAGGCCGGCGTGGCCCTGGACGGGATGGTCAGCGAGCACGAGCGGGACGGCCGGGCCTGGAAGACCGAGTGGCTGGTGGTCCCGGAGACCTCGATGGCCTTCGCGGCCTGCGTCGGCTCCGGGGCCCGGATGCTGGACGGGGTCCGGGCCGACACCGACCGGATGCTGGCCAACATCGACAGTCACCGCGGCTACCTGCTGTCCGAGCCGGTGATGCGGGCGCTGGCCGACCGGCTCGGCAAGCACTCCGCGCACGACAGCGTGTACGCCGCGGCCATGCACGGCCTCGACGAGGGTCAGGACTTCCGCGCCGCGCTGCGCGGAGACTCCCGGCTGGACGCGATTCCCGACGCCGAGCTTGATGAACTGCTGGAGGTACGCTCCTCGCTAGGCTCGTGCGCCGCGTTCGTGGACCGCGCCCGGGGCTGGTGAGCGCTCTGACCACGGGATCCGGAGGCGACCTCCCGCGCGTGGACCTGGTCCTCGCCCCCACCCCGCTGCATCTGGCGCCCCGGTTGTCGCGCGAGCTGGGGGTTCCGGTGCTGTTCAAACGCGACGACCTGGCCGGCGTCGGCCTGGGTGGCAACAAGCTGCGCGGGCTGGAGTTCCTCATCGCGGACGCACTCGTGCAGAGCTGCGACAGCCTGGTGACCGGGGCCGGGCCCCAGTCGAACTGGACCATGCTGGCGGCACTGGCCTGCTTGCGGTACGGGCTCGAACCGCACGTCGTGTGTTATGGCGCTGGCGGCGAACCTCAGGGCAACGAACCTCAGGGCAACATGCGGCTGCACCGCTGGCTCGGGGTGGACGTGCGGTTCACCGGGGAGGCGGAACGGTCGTCCGTGGACGCGGGCATCGCGGCGGTCACCGGAGAGCTGCGTGCCGCGGGCCGGCACCCGTACCCCGTGCCCCGGGGTGGCGCGACGCCGCTGGGCGCGCTGGGCTACATCCGGGCCAGCCTGGAACTCGCCGTCCAGCTGGCGGAGATGGACGACCCGCCAACGGGGGTGTGGCTGGCCACCGGATCCTGCGGGACCCAGGCCGGGCTGGTGGCCGGGGCCGCCGTGACTGGCGCTAGCTACCAGGTCGTCGGGGTGACGGTGAGCCGCCCAGCTGCGGAAGCCGCGTCCCGGGTCCGGGAACTGGCCGCCGCGGCGGCGGCGCTCGCCGGAACCGGCGCCACCCTTCCTACGGCAGATGTGCGCACCGGATGGATCGGGCCGGGGTACGGCGTGCCTTCGGCTGCGGGGCAGGCCGCGGCGAGGCTCGTCGCCGAGACCGAGGGCGTGTTCCTGGACCCGGTGTTCGGGGCCAAGGCGATGGCCGCCCTCATCGCCGACTGCCGCGCGGGCCGGGTGCACGGCCCCCAGGTGTTCCTGGTCAGCGGGGGCGCACCCACGTTGTTCGCCGGCTCGGCGCTCGACGCGCCGGTGCGGGACCACCCCGGAAATGAGGCGCGATGACCGGAGTACGTCCTCCCGAGGGATACCTCGGGAGCGCGGCCCGCATCACCAGCGGGCCCGCGCCCGAGCTTGTCGAGGCCGGTTACGCACTGGAGATCGGCGATGCGCCGCTGCTGCACCGGGGCCTGACCGTGGCCGACCTCGCGCACCTCGTCGAGCTGGTCGAGTGCGGCGCGCTCACCCGTGACGAGGCGGCGCCGGTGGGCGCGGTGCTGCTTAAGCTGCTCGGCTCACCGGCCGCCGAGTTCCCCTACGACCCGGTCTACGGCGACGCCTACAACAGCCGGGAACGCGAACTGGAGCGGGAACTCGGCCCGGCCGCCGGCCGCCTGCACCTCGGCCGGACCCGCCGGGAAGCGGGCCGCATCGCCTTCCGGCTCGCCCTGCGGGACCGGCTGCTCAGCCTGCATACCGACGTGGCCGCGTTCGCCCACGCGGTCGCGGACCAGGCCAGCGCCCAGGCCAGCACGCTGTGGGCGGACACCACCTACCTCCAGCCCGCTCAGCCGTCCACGTTCGGGCACTACCTGGGCGGCTTCGCGGAGCAGGCGGTGCGGCACCTGGACCGGATCGAGGTCGCCTACGGCCTCGTGGATGTCTCGCCCGGTGGTGCGGGCGGGGTGGGCGGCACCCGGTTGCCGCTGGACCGGGGCCGGCTGGCCCAGGGTCTGGGCTTCGGCGCGGTCGGCCCGCACACGCGCGACGCGATGTGGTCGGCCGATGTGCTCGCCGACGCGGTCCTGGCGGCGGCGCAGGCCGTGACCACGATCAGCCAGCTCGCCTCGGACCTGGAGATCTTCGCCAGCCCCGCCTTTGGCTACGTCACGCTGGACGCTTCGCTGTGCCGGGCCAGCGTGCTGATGCCGCAAAAACGCAACCCGTACGCGCTGCCGGTCCTGCGCGGGGGCGCGGGCACGCTGGTGGGCCGCCTGACCGGGCTGCTCGCGACGGGGCTCACCCCGTCCGCGCGCACCGACAACTGGCTGTACGCCTACGGCGAGGTGGCGGGGGCCCTCGACCTGGCGGGGCGGCTCGTCCGGCTGGGAACCGCGGTGGTGACCGGGCTGAGCGTGGACGCTGATGTCCTGGCCGAGCAGGCGGTCAGCCACTTCACCGTGGCCGCCGACCTTGCGGAGGAACTGACCCAGCGTTACCGGCTCGACTACCGCACCGCGTACCGGGTGGTCGGCCGGGCCGTCGCCAGCGCACTGGCCCGCGGCGAGGACGAGCTGACCGTGTCCGTGGTGCGGGCCGCCGCGGCGGAAATCACCGGATCCGAGGTGCCGGTCACCGCGGACGTGCTCAGCGCGATCACGGACCCAGCCTCGGTCGTGGCGGCGCGCAGCGCCCCGGGGGGCGCGGGCCCCGGCCGGGTGCGGGAGCACGCCGCCGGCGTGCAGCGCCGCGTCGGGGCGGCGCGGCAGTGGAACTCGGCCCGCCGGGCCCGCAACGCCGAGGCGGAAAGCGCCCTGATCTCTGCGGCCCAAGCGTTCACGTCCGGGGGGTGAGTCGAGATCCGGGCCCTTATTCCCTGGTCCAGTGCGGCCGGCGGAACATCCGGCCGATCCGGTCGTGCAGCGCCGGGCCGGTCTCACCCAGCATGTTCACGTGATAGACCGGCGCGCCGTCCGGCGGCGGCAGCAGCCTGACCTCGGAGTGGTCCAGATCGCACCGGATATAGCCGGCGGTGATCGCGGCGATCTTGTCGGCATCGACGAAGCGCAGCTCGCCCGACGCTGAGCCCCGTTCGAGGCCCCGGGCTGCGGACTCGTGGCCCTTTGCGAGTTCCCGCTGGATCTGGTGGTCGATGACAGCGCCCCCACCGACCCACACCACGATCCCGTCGAACAGGTCCAGCTGCGGGACTTCCAGCACGTGTTCCAGGATGCCGAACTGTTCGGAGTCCCGGGTCAGCACCGGGACTCCGGGCGTCACCGCCTCGTAGGAGACGAGGAATTCATTTTCCACGCCGACCTCCCGGACTTGTCGGGCCCACGGTTGGGCGGAGACGACGTTACCGCTCAGGGGTGGATCAGGACCAGGCCGGGCTGCCCGCTGGGAATGTCCGGGCCGTGGCCGATTGGTTCCCAGTCTTCCCGCCGGTAGAGGGCCATGGCAGGTGTCGGCTCGTCCCGGGTGATGAGCCACGCGCCGGTTGTCGTTGCGGAAAGCAGGGCGGCGAGCAGTTGCCGGCCCAGCCCGGCCCGGCGGTGCCAGGGGTGGACGGCGAGCAGGTAGACGGCGAACCGTCCGTCCAGGCGGCCGGCCGCCCCGGCCAGCCGTTCTTTCAACTGATTCGCCCAGTCGTCGGTCTGCTCGGCCCAGTGCCAGCCGTGCCCATAGGCGAACCCGATCATCTGGCCGCTGGCGCTCCGGGCCGCCACGGCCTCGATATCGGGCCGCCGCAGCAGGGCCGCGTACAGGCGCGCGCACCCCGCGGCCATGGTCCTCGACTCATGCAGCGGGCTGCCGCACGTCGCCGCGTAGTAGAGCGACTCCACCTCGGCCGCGCTGGGCACCTGACCCGGGCCACAGCGGAACACCTGGGTTCCCAGGTCAGGCACGGCCGTCCAGATCCGCGCGCACGTCGGCGACGTCCAGTTCCCACCATGGCCAGCGGTCGAGCACGTCGAAGCCAAGCTGGTCATTGATGGCGATCATGTGGTCGTTCCCCACGTCGTTCCCGGTAATGATCCGGGTCAGCTGGGGCTCCTTGGCGGCCAGCAGGTCCAGCATGGCCAGCTTGAGCAGCAGCCCGAGGCGGTGCCCGCGGTGCGGCCTGGCCACTGCGGTCAGCTCCTGGAATCCCCACTCCGGCATCGCCGGATCGACGCACACCTGGGTAAGCGCAGCCAGGTCGCCGGTGGTCTGGGCCTGCGCCACAATGACGTGGGCCCGCAGCCCCATGGCCGCGACCCGGCGCTCGTCCCCCCGGACCCGGGCCACGTCCCAGACCTGCTCTTCCTCCCCGGGCGCCCGGGGCGCGTCGGCCAGCGCACCGTTGACGGCGGCGACCCCGGCGACGGCGTCCTCGGGCGCCGGGCCGACCCAGGTTCGCAGCGTGTAGTCCCGGGCGGCGGACTCGGCTTCCGCCCGCGTTGCGGCCCACCGATCCGCGGGCGGGCGGTCTACGGGCAGCACCCGGCGGACCCCAGTCCCGGGCGACCGGGCCTTGAGCGTGCTCGCGAACGCCGAGCCAGGCGAGCCTTCCCGGGCCTGCCCCTCCAGCACAGTTCGGCTGGCCTGGGCCGCCCGGCCGGCCGCGTGCCGGAGCAGCGCCGTACCCCGGCCGGCCCGGCGCCGGGCAGCGTGCACCGTGAGCTCCAAGGAGGCGCGGTGACGGTTCTCGCGCTGCGGAAGGTTGAGCAGGTACCAACCGCAGGGCTCGCCCGAGTCGTCCCGGGCCAACCAGGTTTCCAGTGGGTCCTCGGTCCAGCCCAGGGCCAGCCAGCCTGCGAACACTCGGGGAGACATCGGGGGCCCGAGCGGGTCATCGTCCGGCAGGCCACTCAGATAGATCTCATGGCAGGCGCGCACCGAGACGCTGCCCGTCCCCGGATCGAACCGCTCGACCTTCATAAGCCCAGTAACTCAGCGCAAGCCATCCAGCGCCAAATGATTTTCCCCGGCCGGAGCCACGAGCCGTGCCGCGTGCCCCGGCCCTGCACCGGGTCCCGGGCCGGGCATTCCGGCTCAGGTCAAAGTGCTCTGGCCGCCACAGAACCGGTGGCAAACGGATTGGGGAAAAGCCCTCTATCAAAACAGGGCGCAATTCTCTATAGCACAGATGGCGATTTCCAGACACTGGTAATGGAAGCGAAAAGAACCCGCAGGAAGCCTCTGGGAGCCATCATGCGGAGCAACGCGAAATCCCCGGCCGGAACCACCCCGGAACCCGCCGGTGGCGCGACGGGAAACACCTCCAGCCGCCACCGTGACCTCAGATGGCGCCCGCGTACTTTCCGGGCCAAGGCCGGCCTTACCGCCGCCACCGCCGCCGTGGCGGCCGGCGCCACCGGCCTGGCGCTGGCCCTGGCCGCCGGCCCGGCTGGCGCCGCCACCAAGCCGGCCTGGATCATGACCGCCGGGAACGTCCGGTCGGTCAGCGGGGTGGATCCCGGCACCGCGTCCTACTTCTTCAACACCCCCGCCGCCTACGGCGCCGGCGCCAGCCTGGTCAAAACCCCGGTCCAGGCCGGATACACCACCACCCCCGTGCTGTCCTACACGTCCTACACCCAGTTCGCCTCCGACATCGCCAGCCACGCCATCACCTACCCCTACAAATGGGTCATGTACGACCCGGAGGACTGGACCGCCACCCCGGCCAGCGAGCAGCAGGACCCGGTCCGCTACATGACGCTGTTCGGCCAGCTGGCCCACGCTCACGGGCTGAAGGTCATCCAGGCCCCCGCCCTGGACCTGGCCTACGTCCCCGGCTCCGCCCTGCCCCGCCAGCCCGGCGAAACAGCCGACCAGTGGTTCCTGCGGGTCGGCATCGCCGGGAAAGCCGCCGCCACCGCCGACATCTTCCAGCTCCAGGACGAATCCAACACCACCTCCGGCGGCCAGTACTCCTACATGTTCAACACCGCCGCCGCCCAGGCCCAGAGGGCCAACGCCAGCATCAGGGTGTTCTCCGAGGTCTCCACCGTGAACGGGACCGCAGCCCAGATGGCTTCCGCAGCCCAGTCCATCAGCCCCGCCGGCTACTACGTCGCCGCCGCCGGCAACATCCCCCAGACCGACCAGTTCTTCCAGCTCATGAAAACCGCCGGCTACTAAACCACCCACCCGCGGGACCCGGCAGCCCCCGGGCCCCGCGTCTGGTCTGGGTCCCACCTGCCCCGGCCCTCACCTGCCCCGGCGCATGGCCACGCTCAGCTGCGCGGCTCTCACCCCGGCGCGGAAGGCCGCGACGGCCGCCGGGTTATCGTCCAGCCGCCAGTCCTGGTGATAGAGCCCCTGATGCTGGCTCACGTCGAAGTAGACCAGGCCCAGCAGGTGATCACGCCGGATACCGGCGAACAGGCCGGGAAGCTTCGCGGCCTGCCCGGCACGGGGCCCGATGCCGACCTCGGAGATCAGGACTGGCTTGCGGGTGAACTTCCGGATGCGCCTGACAGTGTTGCCGATGACGGACCTGAACGAGCTGGTCGGCTTGAAGTAGTAGCCATCGACGCCGACCCAGTCCACATACCTGGGGCCCGGCCACCAACCCCGGAGGTGCCCAATGACGCGGTTAGTCCCGCTCATGACCCAGAGCCAGGTCACGTTCGTCGCGCCTGCCTGCCGGAACACCGTCACCACATGCCGCCAGGCCGCCACCCATTGCGCGGGGTTGGCATGATGCCAGCCCCACGGGTACCAGCGGCCATCGGCTTCGGGGGCGAAGCTGATCACGACGTGGCCGCCGTAGTGCCGGACCGCTGCGGCAAACCGGCGCAGGTAGCGGTCTGAGTGCCCGGCGGCGATGGCGGCCATGGACTGATGCCAGGGCTCCATGTGCACCAGTACGACGGCTCCGGCCCGGGCAGCCGCGGTAGCGAAGCGGGCCCGGAATGGCACGCCCCAGCTGCTGTAGTAGACGGTGAGGTTGGGCTTGCGGCCCGCCACCGCGGTAAAGAGCCTCACCGGCCGGTAACTGTTGGCCGTGTCATGCTCGAAGACGCCCACGTAGTGCATCGGGCCAGGGTTGCCGATGGCCGACTGGGGAGAGGGGGCGGAACTAGCCGCGGGGAGCAGGGCCGCGGGCGAGTGCGCGTGCCGGGGGATGGGTTGATGCCCGTACAGCCACAGCGCGGAGCCCGCACCGGTGACCGTGATGGTCACCCCGACCGCCGCGATGAGCGCAGCTACGAACCTAGCCTTGTTCATAGACGAGTCCCTCGGCAGCGGGGATGGGCGGACCGGAGAGAGTCACTTCCACCTTTTTCCGGGTCACCCAGCCCTGACGGTGACAGGTGGCCATCCCGTAGAAGCGGATCTGGCGCAGGACCAGGAGGTACCACAGGGCGGCGCAGGGCAGCAGCGTCGTTGAGGCCAGCCAGGTGGGCCACCGGAGGTCAGAGCGGCTCACGGTGACCAGGCGCAGGGCTACCGCGAGCGGCCAGGCGACCAAGGCGAGACTGCTGGCCAGGACCAGGTTGCGGGTGGCCGGCCAGGCGAACGGCACGGCCAGGGACACCGCGGCCGACGCGAAGAAGGCGTACTGCTGGTACACCACGAACCACCAGGCGTAGGAGCGTATCCGCAGATAGCGCATCCGCCACAGCGTCCGGATCGTGGACGCCCGCATCCAGCGCGTCCACTGGCGCAGATGGTGCGACAGTGTCTCGGGGTATACCGGCATCGACACCGCCGTGGGCTGATGGACGGCCCGCCCGTGCAGCAGGGAGAACATGCTCAGGGCGGTGTCATCGCCCAGGGTCACCGGTATCCCGAAGAATTTCTCTTCCAGGTAGGCGGGCAGGCAGCGGTGAATCAGCCACCCCCGGTAGAGCGAGAAGGCACCCGGGTTAATTACCACATTCCCCCCGGCGACGCTCTGCGCACTCATGGTAAAAAGCTGGAATGCGAGAGATCGCAGGCCCATGGCCCGGGTGAGAATGTTGGTCTTCAGGTTGTAAGCCATCTCCAGACCCGCAACCGAGGTGACCTCACGGCTGGCGAACGGCTTGAGGCCCTCCTCGATGGCGCGATGCTCGAGGGCGGAGTCTGAATCCATTGTGGCGTAGATGTCGGCATTGGGCACCGCCCGGAATGCCGCAGCCTGCGCGTGCTTTTTGCCCTGGTTCTCCTGGCGTATCCAGATGAATTCCGTGGTCGCTGGGTGGGCCTGCCAGCGAGACCGCACATTGGTGTAATCGGCCGTGGAACCGTCATCGACCACGATCACCCAGTCGAGCGTGCGGGTCTGGGTGAATAGGGCGTAAATGGTCCGGTCCAGGATGGCTGGATCCTCGTTGTAGCAGGGGATCACGGCGGCGACCGCCAGCCGGTGCAGCTTGACGCGCTGCGCGTCCGTCACAGTGAAGGGACGCTGGAACCAGGCCAGCAGGAGCTGGGAGAGCACGAATCCCAGGCTGAGCGCCCATACCACGAGCATCCAGCTCTCGCGCGGAGAGACCAGGCTCAGGGTGTTCCGGTGCAGGAAGATCGAGCCGGCCACGATCATGATGACCGGGATGATGGCCAGCGCCCGGCGCGGCCGGAAGGTGACCCGCGGAATCTGGAAGCCGGGGCTAACGGCTACGGCTCCATCGCCGGCTTCCCGCGGCGGAAGAACAGCCGTACTGTCACCGTCAGCAGGAGGGTAGCGCATGCTGAGATCCCGAACACGATCCAGACCACCGCTCCGAACCCAGGACCGTCCTTCACGAAATTCCCCCCCATTGTTTGCGCTAAGCAGCGGATCATCATCGTA
This sequence comes from uncultured Actinomycetes bacterium, assembly GCA_963770545.1. Classification (GTDB taxonomy): domain Bacteria; phylum Actinomycetota; class Actinomycetes; order Streptosporangiales; family Streptosporangiaceae; genus RYN-230. The sequence continues at coordinate 103,228 of CAVYQF010000006.1, forward strand.
AGTCCCCATGATCCAGGAAATCCTCCCCAAGAGTGACCGGCTTTCGGTCATGGACATCATACAATTTTCGGGCCGGAGGTTCAGGTAAACATTCTAGATGCCTATTTCTTCCCATTTCCTGGCCGTAACTGGGGGACGCTTTGGGGTTAACAAGCCATATCTCCGGTACTCTTCGGCAAGACATATAAATCCACCTGAATCCCGGGCACGCTGCCACGAGACGTGTCGGCATCTGGTTTAAATGACCTGCAATCCCCCGGACCGGGAGATAACGAATGCCCCGGTGTCAGCCGGTGAGGCCGAGGTGTCAGCCGGTGAGGCCGAGGTGTCAGCGGTGAGACGGCACCGCGTCCGCCGAGTCCGCCGAGTCCGCCGCGCCCGCGTGCCACTCGATCGTGGCCAGCATCCGTTCGTGCCTGGCATCCATGCGGTCCCGGTGCGGCGCGGCAATCTGGGCTGCCCGGCTCAGGACCTGGCGTGGGACAGCCGACAAGGTGGCATCAAACAGCGACCACGAGAGTTCGTCGAGCGCCGCGCGCACTGCCCCGGGCTCCTCGGTTCGCGAGCAGGTGCCCGCAAGCGCGTCCATCTGCTCGTCTAGTGCGCCGGCCGGTGCCATCTGAAGCGGGAACACATCGACGTCCGGACAACCCGACCGCCGGGCGCCGGTGGCCTCGAAGGCACTGATCAGCGGGCTGACGTTACCAGCGGTCATCGGGTCGTAGAGCCCGGGGAACGCCGTAACCTCATACCCGCGGTCATAGCCGCTGAAGTAGATGGGGGCCGCGGAACCGGTCCACGCGAGCATGCCGAGTGCCACGTCGAGCAGGGTCACCGGCCAGCCAAGATCGCTGATGGCATGCACAGGCAGCGAGCCGGGCTGCGCGCCTGCCTCGGCCGCCAGCAGCAACTGCGCCGCCTGCAGTGCTGACTGAACGTAGAAGGCGATACCGGTGTCGTGCAGGCGGATCACCCCGCCGTCACACCAGTCCAGCAGCCGGCCATGGATGATCGAGTTGTCGATCACGTGGGTGAACCTCGCGACCGAGCAGGTGGCCAGCCCGCGCGCCGCTGCCTGCCAGAGCAGCCACTCGGCGACCCGCTTGGAGGCCGTGTACACCTCGGGTGAATAGGGGCGCAGGGCCTTCCCGGTCAACGCGAAGATCACGTGCGGAACCCGGCACGACGCGGCGGCGCTGATCACATTGCAGGTGCCGAGCACATTGGTGGTCACGGTGCGGTGCACCTCGCGCTCGGCGAGGCCCGGATCCCGCTGTCCCGCGACGTGGAAGACGATGTCGCATCTGACCTGGTCGAAGACGGCGGAAAGCTGATCAGCATCCCTGATATCAGCCTGGACATACTCAGCGTCCGGAAGCCGCGGCCACCCCTGGGTGATGCCGCGACTGACGCTCACCAGCCGCGCGGGCGAGAACCGCGCGAGTTGAGCCATCAGCGCGGAACCGATACACCCCGAGCCACCAGTGACCAGTATCCGCTTGCCCTGCAGGCATCTCGCCAGGACGGGCTCCGGCAGGTCGATGTCTTTCCGGACTGCGGCCAGGAACCGGCCGTACTCTTCTTGCGCCTCCGGCTTGCTGGCCAGCAGTGCCTGGGTAAGAGTCGCCAGGCGCTCCGACTCAGCGGGCGTCAGGCATGCCCGGCCGCGCGGCACTGTCTCATGCATGCCCGCGATGATCTCTGCAGCAGTCCGCACCATGCTCTCCATTGGTTCAGCACCGGCTCAAATCACGATCCGCTGCACAATCTGGCCTTTTATTCACAAGCCAGCGAGCGGTCATCGTGAACTATTCGGGGTCGAACCGGGTCATCGGGGAGATGAACTTCGCCCAGGCCGCCTCCATGGATCCAGCATATCGTGCGCCGAGGCCGCATGAATGCCGTCATCTCGGAGGTGGTCGTCAAACCCGCAGCCGGTTCGTGTGAAAACCAGCCGTAACTTCACTGTTAACACGAAGACGTGTACTGAGCGCTTTAATCTGACAATTCTGAGCCTTAAGGACACCTCGGGCCAGGCTAGGCTCCGGCCAGACCCCCGCCAGCCAGGACCGCATCCGTGTCCTGGCGATATAGAGTGAAACCGTAGTCAATCGTCCCAATAAGAGCGAGCATAATAGCCGTATCCGGCGCATTTCAGGCCAAGTTTTAGTGCGCCGTGTTTGGCGAGCTCGCGCGGTGCGCAAAATGTTTTCGGGAAGCATAAGTGTCACTGAGATCAATGCGGTTACGGTGGTGGCCCAAACGCGCAGAAAGGAAGATGACATCATGTACCGTCCCATCGGCCGGTCAGCGACAAAACTGCTGAGCGTGATGACAGCCGCAGCCACCTGCGTGACCCTCGCCGGGGTCGCCGGCGCCACCGCATCGTCCGCGGTGGTGGCCTGCAAGGCCTGGCAGGCCTTGCAGGTCAGCGGACCAGGCGGGCAGCAGTACGTGGTCAGGAATAAGCCCAGCATCAACCACAACGACCAGGGAATGTGCCTCTCAGACCCGGGGCGGCGCGCGGGCTTCACCGTTACCCGCTCCCCGGGATGGGCGGCGTCATCGAAAGTGCGGGCCTATCCCTACATTGGGACCGGCTGCTTCGAGGGAGCGTGCCCTGCGGGCGGCGCCGGCGCCCTGCAAAAGGCAGGATCCCTCGGGAACTACACCGTGCGCTGGTCGACCGTGACCCCGCCGAACAGCGGCGTGTATAACTCGTCCCTGGACCTGTGGCTCGGCCCCCACGTCGGAGCCGGTACCTCAGAGATTATGATCTGGCTCCGGTACAGCAAGCCGGCGTGGTGGGAGGGCCTGTACCCGACTGTGATGATCGACGGCGCGAAATGGTACGTGGTGCCGCACACCACGGCTCCCGGCAACTATTACCTCTCGTTCCGGCGGGCCACTCCGGTGGCCGCAGCCACGCTGCGGATAGCGCCGTTCATGGCGGCGGCCAAGCGACTCGGCGAAGTCCGCTCGTCCTGGCTGCTTTGGGCCGTTCAGGCCGGCTTCGAAATCTGGTCGGGCGGGAAAGGCCTAGCGATCACCAAGTTCTCGGTGACACCGTAATCCTGGCCCCGGGACTATTGGCCCGACGCGCCTGCGAGCCGGGCCGCGAAGGCCGCCGCCTGCGACCGCCGGTGCATGCCCAGCTTGGTCAGCACCGAGGACACATAGTTCTTGGCGGTCTTCTCCGACAGGGACATGTGCTCAGCAATCTGGCGGTTGGTCAGGCCGTCACCGATCAGGTCCAGGACCCGCTTCTCCTGGGCTGAAAGGGCCGACACCGGAGCTTCGCCCTGGGCTCCTTCACGCAGGCGCCGCATCACCCGTTGCGCGGCGTCAGCATCGAGAGTTGACTGGCCGGCCGCGATCGCGCGCACTGCGTCGATCAACTCGCTGCCAGACGCCTGCTTGGTCACATAGCCAGCCGCCCCGGCCATGATGGCGCCCAGCAACGCCCGGTCGTCCCCGTACGCGGTGAGCATCAGGCAGGCCGTCCCGGGGACCGCGGAACGTATCTCACGGCACACCCGTACGCCATCCCCGTCCGGCAGCCGGACATCGAGCAGGCCCACGTCAGGCCGCAGCACCAGCATGCGGTTCATCCCTGATTCGGCGGTCCCCGCCTCACCGACTACCTCGATGTCTGTTTCCGCATCAAGCAGATCCCTCAGCCCGCGGCGCACCACTTCATGGTCATCGAGCAAGAACACGCGGATCGGCGGACGACCGCCCTCAGCCTCCACGCCGGATGATTCACTCATCGGAACCCCCTAGTCCAACCGTCATCAAACCCCGATGCGGTAGTGGGAGCAATCACCTCCCGATGCGGATGTTACTACAATTTGCACTTAATACGCTACTCACCGTAAGCTAGCCCTCTCGGGGATCAGGCGCCTCGACCGGGAGGCACGGTGGCGGGGGATTCGGCCAGTCCGCGAGTGCTCGTGGTAGATGACGCGGAGGCGATCCGCACCGTCATCCGCCGGGTGCTGACCGGAGCCGGTTACCACGTTGACGTCGCGGCCACGGTGCCGCAGGCGCGGTCGATGGACCCCGCCGGATATGACGCGCTGCTGGTAGACGCCCGCCTGGGCCGGGAACGGGGAATCGCGCTGATCCAGGCGCTGGTGGCCGAGGACCCGGCGGTGGCCGGCCGGTGCCTGCTGATCACCGGCGGGAACCCCGACGTGGCCCCCATGGGTGTCGTCTGCCTGACCAAGCCGTTCCGCCCGGATGATCTCATCGCCGCGGTGGACGCGCTGCATCCGGCACATCCCGCCCGCCGCCCCGGAGGACCACAGCGCCCCGAGGTACCACGGGCCGCCCGCCCCGAGGTATCACGGGCCGCCCGCCCCGAGATGCCACCAGGAATATCCCCCGGCCTGCCCCCCGTTGGGCAGCTCCTCACCATGATCGGCAGACTCCGGGCCGGTGAGCGCGCGGCGATCGCGGACTTCATCCATGATGGCCCGATCCAGGATCTTACCGCCGCCTTGCTGGGCGTTCAGGCTCTGACCAGGCTGCTGCCCAGCGACCTGGCGCCGCACGCGGCCGAACTCGGGCACCATCTAGATGCTGCGGTCAGGTCGGTGCGCCAGATCGTTGACGATAACGCTCTTCCCATCCAGGCGGAGCCTGGGCTGTCCGGCCTGGTGCAGCGGCGCACCGCCTGGCTGCCTTTCTCGCCGGTCACAGCGGAGTTCCAGCGGGGTCCCGCCACCGAGGGAGCGGGCGCCCAGGCAGTCGGGGCCCAGGCAGGCGCCATCGCGGAGATCTTGGAGCTGGCGCTGTTCGCCCTGGCCGGCCTCGCCCCGCCCGGCCGGGCTGACATCCTGGTCCGGGCCGGGGAGCCGGTGCTGGAAGTTCAGCTGACCCTCACTCCCCCGGAGGCCGTCCCTCCGGGAGCAGGCGACGCGGCAGCGGCTCACGCGGCCCTGGCCGAGCTGGCCCAGGCCCTCGGCGGCACCGCGCGGGCCAGCTTCGGGGCCTTCCCCTGGCGCGCCTGGATCCGGTGCCGGGCCGTCCCGCAGCCTGGGGATTAGGCACAGGCTGCGGGACGGCTAGGTCAGCCGCTCAAGAACGGGGGGCGAGGTCTCGGAGCACACCATCCAGGCCCGCGATATAGAAGCCGCCGTGCGAGACGGCCGGAGAGCCCCAGAAGCCGCTGTTGTCGGGCTTCTGCGTCCAGAGGGTCGCGCCGGTCGCCAGGCTGAGCGCGTACATACTGCCTTCGGTGCTCGCGGCCACGAGCACCTGCCGCCCGATCGGCCCGGTGACCGCGGGAGAATCGAAGAAGGTGGCCTGGGGAAGGACGTGCCAGACCGGCGCTCCGGTGGTGGCGTTGAGCGCGTAGACACCAGTGTCGGAGTCGACGTAGAGCCGGTCGCCGACCAGGGAGGCCCCCGCCACGTCGCCGTTGGTGCCCTTAACGAGGGCGTGCTTCCAGATCAGCGCGCCGGTGGCGAGGTTGAGGGCATAGACGATCTTGTCTTTGCCGGTCACGTAGACGACGCCGTTGGCGAAACCATTCCGCCCGCGCGGGGAAATGGTTGGAGGGGCGCCCACGTCAGAATCTGCCGCGGTGCTCGTCTGATAGCGCCAGACCCGCGCGCCAGTGTTGGCGTTGAGCGCGTACACGGAATCGTCTCTGTCCTTGCTGCCAAACACGAGCAGCGGAACGCCGTTCGCACCAATCCCGTACGCGGCAGAGGACCAGGTACCGTCCGGGCTGCCCGTCCACGAGTTGAATTCCCAGTCCTTGGTGCAGGCGCCGTGCGTGCCACCGGGACCGTACATAGCATATTCCGCTCCCGATACCCCGCCCGGAACGGTGCCGTCGTAGACCACCGGCCCTGACCCATTGTTGACCACGACTGGAGAGGCGAGGATGGCCTGCCCGGTGCTGAATGAGCACATCCGCGCGCCTGTCGAGGCGTTCAGGGCGTAGATGACGCCGGCCGTCGAGCCGAAGTACACGACGCCCCCGGCCACCGCGGGCGAGTTCTCGACCACCCCGTTAGGCAGGGTGAAGCTCCACGCCGCGGGACCACCGGCCACCGGATACGCGTAGAAGTGGTTGCCGGCGCCAGCGTAGACCAGAGCCCGGCCGCCGACTGTGGCCACGGCCGGGGAGGTGTAGCTGGGCGTGCCGAGTCGCGCGGTCCACCGGGTAGCTAGCGAGGACGCGGTCGTGGTACTGATCGCAGTCTCCGGGGAGAGACCGGAGTGGCCGGGATCGTTGCGGGACATCGGCCAGTCGGAGAAGCCGGTCCCGGCGCCCGGGACTAATCTGCTGCCCGGGCCCGCGTGCGCGGGTCCGGTTGTCCCGAGCGTCCTGGCCATTCCCGCATCACGTGCGGCACCAGAAAAGGGGGCCGCACTGGCGGTGCCAGCGATCCCCAGCGCACCGGCCATCGCGACACCTGCCGCCGCGGCGACCAGGGCGGGCCTGGGTTGTGGCCTGAGCTTTGACATCAGCATGCTCCTGTCGTTGGTTGTCTACTGCCGTCCTATCCGGATCATTACGACGAGTAAGTTGCGTTTTCCACCAGAATTGGACAATGTTCGCACTCCAGTCTTGACCCGGTGGACTAGCGCCTGGCAGCGTACCCCCATTCTCCGTCCAGGAATGGATATTTTAAATCTTGAGTCCGCATGCGCACCGATGTCATTTCATTACCAGCCAGGCATGTAACGGCACAAAACGGTGGAAAGAAATCCCTTTCCGGCACAGCAGGGATAAAGACAGAACTTTCATCCGGCGCGGAACACCAGGGTTCAATAGGGCACAGCATCACGCTAATTCTGCTGCTACAGTCGGGTCGTGACTTCCATCCGATCGGGAGTAATCCCAGCCGATATCTATGTGGCCTCGCTGGCCCGGAAGTGGATGGCTGCAGGCGCCTTGTGCCGTGACCAAAGTGGCCAGGTCCTGCTCGTGGACCCCGTGTACCGGGACACCTGGGATGTGCCTGGAGGCGTGGTCGAGGCCGAGGAGTCGCCCCATGCGGCCTGCCGCCGCGAGATGGCCGAGGAAATCGGGCTAAACCGCCCATTGGGCCGGGTTCTCGCGGTGGACTGGGCTCCTTCTCGGCCTGACTACCCGGAGGGCCTCGTCGTGATCTACGACGGTGGCGTGCTCCGACCCAGAGACATCGCCGCCATCACGGTCCCGTCCGACGAACTGGACGGCTTCGCGTTCGTCCGGCCCAGCCAGGTAGCGGCCCGGGTCAGGCCGATCGTGGCCCGCAGGATCCAGGCCTGCCTGAACGCCCTGGACACCGGGGCGGTCGCCGCGCTCGACGACGGTAACCCGATCACCTGACCTCAGCTGGGGGCGGCGGGCCACGGGGCCGGGCAGGCGGCACCAGTCCAGGGACAGATGGCCGGGTCGTAATCGCGGTCGGCGAGCCCGCGCAGGAACGCCGCGTTACCGCCGAAGTCCTCGTTGATCCAGCGGGCGGCCACGAGCACCGAGATCCGGGCCGCCCCCGCCGCACGTAACGCCAGGACCGCGGACTGCGCGTGCCCGCCGCGAGTCCACGTGTCGTCCATGAGCAGGACGTGCGCGCCCGCGGGCAGAGGCGCCCCCACCCGGAAGTGTCCGGGATCAAGGTCCCGCGAATACTCCACCTCGTCCGCAGCGGCCAGGGCGACCTCGCCCCCCGGCGCTAACCGGCTGACGATCGCGTGCAGCGGATGCTCCCCCGGCCGGGCCGGCAGCGAGGGGACCGTGGCCCAGCGCGTCACCGGCAGTCCGGCGTGCGCCGCACACCCGGCGTGCGCCGCACACCCCGCGTGCGCCGCACACCCGGCGTGCCGGGCCAGCCCTAACAGGACGAGTAGCGTGACGATGGCCTGGTGCTCCGGCACCGGCGGCCGGGCCTTGTATCCAGCCATCACGTAGCCGGACTGCCGCCCGGCCACGGCATAGGCGAGAAAACCCGTGGCGTCCGCGAGCCCTGGCCGGCCGCACCGCCGCTGGCACTGGTAGCACAGCCGGAAACCCGTCACCGGTGTCGCGCACACCGCGCAGGTGTGGAGCTCCTGGCGGACCGGGTTGCGCAGGTACCCGCCGGCGCTGGCGACCAGGGCCGCGCTCAGCCGGGCCACCGTCGCAGGATCGGCCATGTCAGGAGGGGGCCAGCCGGCCCAGCGCGGCCCCCACCGCGGCCGGCTCCCCGATCAGCTGGTCAACGACGTCTAGCACCGCGCGGAGCCGCCCCGCGACGTGCACTCCAGGGCGCCCCACCAGCGCCCGGGCCCAGTCATTGCCCGCCACCACGAGCGAGGTGAGGATTACCGGCCGTCCGTGCTCGACCGCGATCCGCGCCTGGGCCCGCGACCCGCTCTGCTCCCCGGCCTCGACCACCACCGTGGCCAGCCCGTACCCGGATATCGTGGCGTTGCGCATCAGGAAGTTGTGCCGCTGCGGCGGAGCACCCGGCCAGAATTGCGAAAGCACCAGGCCACGCCCGGCGATCTGCTCCTGGAGTTCCCGGTTCGCTGCCGGGTAGGCCCGGTCAATTCCAGTTCCGATAACGCCAACCGTCCGGCCCCCCGCCCCGAGCGCGGCCCGGTGGGCCACGGTGTCGATGCCCAGGGCCAGCCCGCCCAGCACGGTCACGCCGCGGGCCACGAGTTCGCCGGCCACCCCGGCCGCGATGTCCAGCCCGCACGGGGACGCGTGGCGGGACCCGACGACGGACACGGCCACGTCGTCCCGGGCCACGGTGCCCCGCGCGAACAGGATCGGCGGCGCCTGGTGGATGGCCCGCAGCCGGGCCGGATAGTCCTCATCGAGGATGGTCAGCACCCGCCATCCCTGCCCGGTCCAGCCGGCGATCTGCCGTGCGGCACTGGTGAGGGCATCGGGTCCCCCTGACGGGCTCACCAGCACCGGCGGCACCAGACGCTCCCATACCGCTACGGCGCTGCGGGCCTCGAGCACACTGGCCGTGATCTCCGCCCAGCCCCTCCCCCCGGGCCGTTCCCGGAGCAGGGCCACGAGCGCCACCCGTTCCTGGAGCGCACTGTCCTCATCCCGGTCGCTGACCACCGGCCCAGCTTACGAGGTTGACCATTCTTGATCCACTCCGGGCCAACCAGCACACATGACACAAGCCGACCAGCACACATGACACTAAAGGCATTCTTACTTGAGCAACCGGTCGATATGTCCCAAACTATAACCGAGCGTGGCCCGGGGGTAGCCGTTCGTCGCCGGACCAGGTTGACCTGCGATTTTACCTCCGTTGATCGGAACTCGCGATGGACTATCAGCCATCAACACCTCTGCGAGTTCCCGAATGCGGCGCACTGGCGGTCAGACTCGCTACCGCCGACGACATACCGTACATCGTGATCGCGTTCGAGCGAGCACTCAGCCCCTATTACGGTGGGGATCATACCGCGCACGCTCGCCGCATCATCCAGACTCACCTGGCCGGCGGGACAGATCCCCGGGGTTTGCTTTCGACCAGGCAGTTACTCCTCGTGCTCTGGGAAGCCAGCCGTCGCCGTGGCTTACCTTTTCCCCAGCCAACATCTTCGGTGCCAAGGTCCGCACCCCGCCCATGACCTTCTACCGCCGGGGCTAGCCATGCGGCCGCCTGCCGAGGTCGTGTGGTGCGGTGTCAGCGCTCCCGTGGTTCAAGGGCTCTTCGTCGGCCTGGGCATCGTCGCCATCGGACTGATGGCCTTTCCCTTCGGCTTTACCCTGATGCGGCCGTCAGGCGGGAGGCTCGCCGACTTCGGCAGCGCCACGCGGCCGATCAAGTGGGGCCGGCGGCTGGCCTGGCTGGTCGGCCCGCTGACAGTGATCACACTGGCCGGCTACGTCGCCCTGTACGCCAGCACCAGCGGACGTTTCTGCACCGCCCGGCTGAACCACCGGGAACAGACAGAAGTGATCATCTGGGCGTGGGCGGCCGCACTCACTTTCGTGGTCCTCGCCACCTCGGCCGTCCTGCGCGCCCGCGCCCGCAAGCTGGGTGGCGACCCGGGCGGCCGGGGGCGTTAGGGAGAAGTTACGACGTTGAGACGGGTGGGCTAAAGTCCTAGTGAATTTGCGAGCACTTCGATGGAGCAGGCGTGGATTTTGCCGACAGCGTCGAACACCGTGATCTGCGGGCCGCAGTAGCGTCGATAGCCAGCGGTTTTGGCCCGCAGTATTACGTCCAGCACGCGGCCGGGCGTACGCCGTGCGATGAGCTCTGGACCAAGCTTGGTGAAGCCGGATTCATCGGCGTGAATATCCCGGCCGAGTATGGCGGCGGTGGGGGCGGGCTCACCGAGCTCGCCCTGGTCTGCGAGGAACTCGGCGCGCAGGGCACGCCGCTGCTGCTGCTCGTGGTCTCGGCGGCCATCTCGGCTGAGGTCATCACCCGGTTCGGTACGGATGAGCAGCGCGCGACGTGGTTGCCCGGCCTGGCCGCCGGCACCACCAAGGTCGTCTTCGCGATCACCGAGCCGGACGCGGGCTCGAACACGCACCGGCTGTCCACCACCGCCACCCAGGACGGTGACCAGTGGGTGCTGCGTGGCACCAAGTACTACATCTCGGGCGTGGACGAGGCGGACGCGGTGCTGGTCGTGGCCAGGACCGGTCCCCCCGCATCTGGCCGGCCCCCGGGCGGGGGGGATTCCGGCACCTCCCTGTCGCTGTTCCTGGTGCCCACGGACGCGCCCGGGCTGGAACGCCAGGTCCTCCCGGTCGACCTGCTGCTGCCGGAGAAACAGTTCACCCTGTATTTCGACGACGTCCGGGTCGGGCCCGGGGCCCTGATCGGCCAGGCCGGCGAGGGCTTCCACCAGGTCTTCCACGGGCTGAACCCCGAACGGATCACCGGCGCCGCGCAGTGCGTGGGGATCGCCCGCTACGTACTGGCCGCCGCGGCCCGCTACGCCCGCGAGCGCCAGGTGTGGGACGCACCGATCGGGACTCACCAGGGCGTGGCCCACCCGCTGGCCCGGGCGAAGATCGACACCGAACTGGCGGCGCTGATGATCCGGAAGGCCTGCTGGCAGCACGACCACGGCGAGCCGGCCGGCGAAGCGGCGAACATGGCCAAGTACGCGGCCGCGGAGGCCGCCATCGCCGCGGCGGATGCGGCCATGCAGACCCATGGCGGGAACGGTTTCGCCACCGAGTACGGGCTCGTGCCGTACTGGGGGTCGGCCCGGCTGCTCCGCGTGGCCCCGGTAAACCGGGAGATGATCCTCAATTACGTGGCCCAGCACAGCCTGGGCCTGCCCCGTTCGTACTGACCCGCCGCCAGGGTGGCGATCCGCGGGCGGCGGGACCAGTGAAGGAGACGCCGTGGACCTCGCGCGCAACCTGATCCAGCGGATCAACGTGGGCGACTCGCTGACCCGGTCCGCGGCCACCCGCCCGGACCAGCTGGCGGTGGTGGACGGGCCGCGGCGGTGGACCTACGCGGAGTTCAACGCCTGGGTGAACCAGCTCGCCCACGGGCTGGCCACCCGCGGGTACCGGCGGGCCGACGCGCTCGGGCTGGCCTCGGCCAACAGCGCCGAGTTCCTCGCCGTGTACTACGCCTGCGCCAAGCTCGGCCTGGTCTGCGTCCCCATCAACCTGGGCTGGCGGCCGGACGAGGTGGCCTACGTGCTGGACCACTCCGGGGCTCGCGGCCTGGTGGCCGAGAGCCAGCTGGTTGCGCACGTCCGTGACGCCGTCGCGAAGGTGCCGGCCGTTGCCGACGTGTTCGTGGCCCCCGGTACCGGCGCCGCGTACGAGACGGAGCCCGCCGACCGGTCCTGGGCCAGCCTGGCCGGGCTGGCGGCGGGCCCCGGGTCCGCAGCCGAGCCGGAACGCTTCGTGGATGACCGGGACGCGATCAGCTACCTCTACACCTCCGGCACCACCTCCTTCCCCAAGGGCGTGGTTGGCACGCACGTCGCGATCTACCTGGAGTCGATGTCGAGCGCGCTGGATTCCGGCTGGAACTCCTCTGACCGTTTCGCGGCCATGATGCCGATGTTCCACACTGCCCAGCTGAACGCGTTCTGCACTCCCGCGATCATGGCGGGCGCGACCATCCACGTGCTGCGCGGCTTCGACCCCGGGACACTGCTCGACCTGATCGAGCGGGAGCAGATCACCCAGGCGTTCGGGCTGCCGATGATGTTCCGGGCCATGCTCGACCACCCGTCGTTCGGCGACCGCGACCTGTCCAGCCTGCGCCGCGCCGTCTACGCCATGGCGCCCATGCCGGACCAGCTGATCCGGCGCTGCCTGGACGGCTTCGGCTGCGACTTCGCGCTGCTGTTCGGGCAGACCGAGATGAGCCCGGTCACCACGTTGTTCCGTCCGGAGCACCAGCTTTCGCACATCGGGGCGGTTGGCACGCCGATTACTGGCGTCCAGGTCGCAATCATGGGCCCGGACGGGGAGCTGCTGCCCCCGGGCGAGCCGGGCGAGATCGTCTACCGCGGGCCCTCCACGATGAGCGAGTACCTGCACAACGAGGAGGCCACCGCCGCGGCGTTCGCGCACGGCTGGTTCCACTCCGGGGATGTGGGCCGGTTCGGCGAGGACGGGGTGCTCTGGTTCGCCGACCGCTACAAGGACGTGATCAAGACCGGCGGCGAGAACGTGGCCTCGATCGAGGTGGAGAAGGCCGTGTACGCGGCCGAGGCAGCGGTGGCTGAGGTCGTCGTCGTCGGGCTGCCGCACGAGCAGTGGACTGAGGCGATCACCGCGGTGGTCGTGCCCAGGCCCGGGGAGAGCATCGATGCGGAGGCCCTGCTCCAGGCGCTGCGCGGGCGGCTGGACGGCTACAAGGTGCCGAAGTCCGTGATCGTGGTGGGCGAGCTGCCCAAGACCTCCACCGGCAAGATCCAGAAGAACGTGATCCGGGATCAGCACGCCTCGCACTATGGGGCTGACCGCTGACGGGTACCAGCGGCCCGTTACTTCCTGGGCTTGTACTTCAGCCGCTTGCGGGCCAGTTCGCTCTTGCCGCTGCGCTCGTTGGCCGAGGCCGCCTCGCGGGCCGCCTCGAGGTCGGCCGGGGTGAGCAGGCCGTGGGTGAGCAGGTATTCCGCCAGTTCGCGCGGGTGCCCGCGTTCCTTCCAGATCAGGCCCTGGAGCTGCTTCTTGTAGTCGGAGATGGCTCCCTCACCACTCAGGTCCAGGGCGATGACCACATCCATCATCGGTACCGGCTGCGCGCCGGGCAGGCTGAGGATGAGCTCCTGGTAGTGGTAAGCCATGGCCAGCCGGGCGGCCGTGTTACGCGCGAAGTAGGCCCGGACCCGGTCCGGGGCGTCCGGCCGGGGCGGGCTGCCGCGCCGGGCTGGCGCGGCATTCGGCGGAACCCGCTTTTCCTGGGTCTCGGGCTGCTCGTGGCCCGGACCAGTCGCCGCGGCCGGGCGTTCCGCCGCGTCCAGCCGCAACGGTAGGACCCAGCTGCTCACGCTGACCAGCCAGGTCCCGGCCTCCAGCACGACGGGCAAGGTCTCGAAGTGATTCGCCGGGGCCACCGGCAGGACCTGCCGGGCGGCCTGCTGCACGGCCCGGTGGTCCATGACCGTGCCGGGGGTATGCGGGGCCAGGTACACCGGGTACGTGGTATCCCGGCTGAACAGCTCCCACCGATGGTGCACATAGCGCAGCCCCGCACAGCGCGGGGACCGGTGCAGGGCCAGATCCTTGTTGCCGCTGAGCAGGCTGCGATCCAGCCAGGTGATCTCGTCGGGTGGGCAGGTCACCCACTCGCGTCGTCCGGCTGACCAGAGAAAAAGCTGGGCCACCGCCATATTGTGCCGTGCCTGGCTCAAACAGGCGCCGGTATGAGCCCGGGACTAACTCCTGGGCCCCGGCAGGCGAGGATCAGCCGATCTCCACCCGTGAGCCCGGCGCCTGCTCGTTCGTGCCCCAGCGGATCACGTCCCCGTCGTGCAGCGGCTGCTCTCCGGCGACCGAGGCGCCGTTCAGCGTCAGCCCGTTCATGCCCAGGTTCGCGACCCACCACTGGCCGTCGGAGTAGGTGAACCTGGCGTGCTCCCGGGACACGGTAGGCACGTCGGGGAGGCTGAGCTCGACCGCGCCCCGGCCCGCCCGGGCCCCGGACAGCCGGGTCTCCGCGACCCGCCCCCCGGTGATCAGCCGCAGTGTCGGGGTCATGCTGCGGGCCGGCTCGGCGACGGTGGCGAGGCCGCCACCACCGGCTGTGACGTCGGTGGCCGACACCGGAGCGGAAGAGGTACGACCGTCATGGGCGAACGGCCAGGCCGGGTCGGGACCGGACGGCGCCGCAGGCTGGAACCCGGAGGGCACCGCGGCCTGGAACCCGGACGGCGCGGCCTGGAACCCGGACGGCACCGCGGCCTGGAACCCGGACGGCACCGCGGCCTGGAACCCGGACGGCGCGGCCTGGAACCCGGACGGCACGGCGGCCTGGAACCCGGACTGGAAACCCGACGGCGCGGCGCCCAGCGGCCGGCCCTGCCGCAGCTGGTAACGGCCCTCGGGCACCGCCGGGTCGCTGACCACTCTCACCTCTACCGGGCCAGCCCCGGCCAGCCGGGCCTCGTGCCTGGCCACCTGCTCCTCGTACACCTCGGCGGCGCTCGCCTCCACCAGGCCGATGTCCATCCGCTCGCCCAGCGAGCCGACGTCGCGCGGATTCAGCCGTAGCTCGACGGAGTTGGGGGCGAGCAGCGCACCGTTCGGGGTCACCACGAACACCTCGGGCAGATGACGCAGGGCCAGCTGCAGGACCTCCTGCCCGTCGCGCCACGGCCGGGTGGCGATCTGCTGGATCCAGGGATGGTCCCTGGTCACCCCCAGGGCCCGCAACGCCAGCACGGTCACCACGCCGAGCGCGGCCAGGAACAGCAGCACGATGGTCCCGCTGACCAGTGACCCGGTGACCGTCCACAGCACGACCCAGCAAGCGGAAACGGCGGCGGCCACTGCCCACCGTTTGCGGCTGCGCCGGGGAGCACCGGGCGGCCGGGCACCGGGCATCTGGCTGCGGGGTACCGGAGCACGAGAGGGCCGGGGGGGCGCCTCCATGCGATCTGCCATCACACCGTCCTTGCACACAGGCCGCAGCGCGGCCATCTGGTCGTCCTGCCACCACGATGCTGATCAAGGCCCGTGCAGGTCAACGGAATCGGCCTAGCTCCCAGACATCTGGAAATTTCTGCGCCCGTGTTTGCCGGCCCGCCCGGGGCATCTGACCTGGAGGACCCCCGGGCGGTATGGCCCGGGGGTCCCCGTAGACCGGCGAGGCTCCTCATCCTGAGCCTCGCCGATGCCACCCGGCCAGCCCGTAGGCCGGCCGGAAAATTCAGTCGGCCGGGCCGGCGCCCAGCTGCACAGTCGCGGTGTGCGACTGCCCGGTCTGGTCGGTCCAGCTGATGCTGATCTTGTCGCCCGGGTGGTGCCCGGCCAGGGCCGAGGACACGCCCGTCGGGGTCGTGATCGTGTGGCCCGCCACTGATGTGATCACGTCGCCCTGGGTCAGCCCGGCCTGGGCGGCCGCGGACCCGGACACCGCGCCGGCCACGGTGGCCCCGCTGACCGTGGAGCTGCCGTACCCACCGTCCCCGTTGCCGTAGTAGCCGCCGTAAGGGCTCCCGTCACCACTGGTGCTGCCCGCCGAGGAGGAGACCTCCACGCCCAGGAAAGCCGTGGTACCGATGTGCACGGTGGACGAGGCCCGGCCCGCCTCGATCTGGTCCGCGATCGCCGTGGCATGGCTGATTGGGATGGCGAACGCCTGGGTGGCCGGCTGCTGTGACTGCGTGCCGAACGCGGTGGTCGAGATGTTGCTGGAGGCGGCCGTGTTCATGCCGACGACCTCGCCCGCGGTGTTGACCAGCGGGCCGCCGGAGTCGCCCGGCTGGATGCCCGCGTTGGTCTGGATCAGCCCGTGCAGCTGTTCTGCGTTGCCCGCACCTTCATCCGAGGCGGTGATGGTCCTGCCGGTCGCGGTCACCTTGCCGGTGGCCACGGACGGGGTGCCGCCCTTGCCGAGAGCGTTACCCAGCGCGACCACCTTCTGGCCACTCTGCACGCCTGAAGAGCTGAGGCTGACCGTCGTCAGGCCCGAGGCGTTCACCAGCTGGAGCACCGCGACGTCGTGGGTCTTGTCGTAGCCGACCACCTTGGCGGTGTACGTCCGCCCGTTGCCCACGTCGCGTGCCTTGATCGAGGTGGCCCCGTCGATCACGTGGTTGTTGGTCAGCACCTCGCCGGTGGAGGTCAGCACCATGCCGGTGCCGGCCGCCTCGCCGTGCTGGTAGCCGAGAGTGGACACCACGTCCACCAGGCCCGGGTCCACCTTCGCGGCGATCTGGGCCTTGGTCAGCGTCGTCGAGCTGGCCGCGTTCACCGCGCTCAGCCCGACGACCGCCAGAACCGCGGCCATCCCGGTCGAGGCTCCAGCCAGCATGAACCGGTGCCGCCGACGCCGCTTTCCGTCGGGCTCACCCGGCCCGTAGCCGCCCGGCCCGGACCCGTAACCGCCGGGGCCGGACCCGTAACCGCCAGGGCCTCCCGATCCGCCGCCGTAGCTTCCGTAACCGCCCGGGCCGTAACCACCCTGGCCGTAACCACCCTGGCCGTAACCGGGCTGGCCGTAGCCCCCCTGGCCATAACCACCCTGGCCGTAACCGCTGGGCCCGTAACCGCCCTGCCCTGTTCCGGACGGCCCGGCTCCGGACTGTCCTGGGCCGGCGTATCCGGGCTCCCCGTAAACCGCGCTCATCTGGAAACGCTCCTCAGTAGGTCATCGCCCTGTTCTGGGCTACTACTGATAATCGGCCGCTTACCTGAATGCGACCTCTAAGAAATCTCAACCTGTTCCTAGGCTTTCCTGAAGGCTTCCTGAACGTTCCATTCAGGCACGAGCAGCCGTTCCGGCTGCTTGTGGCGGCGGCCCTCGACTAGGCGGACGTGATAGAGAGAACGCCAGCCCTTCCCGCTGAGCAGGAACTCGCCCGGGGCCGCCAGGGCCGTGACGCCGTTGAGGAAGGCCTGCGGATCGCCCCAGTGACGTTCAGCGGCGGCCCGCGCGTCCACGATGTCCACCACCTCGCCGCTGTCCGCGTCGATCCCGGCCAGGTACGGGCGGGGCGTGACGTTGGCCCACACCCGGCCGCCGGCCCATTCCAGGTCGTTGAGGCCGCCGATACGCTGGCCGCCGATACGCACCACAATCGTGTCGAACGGCATCAGCGTCTGCGGGTCGCGGCGGACCAGTTCACTGCTCCCGTCGCTGGTCAGCACGTACCGGCCCGCGTTGCAGATGCCCCAGCCCTCGCGGTTGTAGGAGATCGTCTCCATCAGGGTCAGGCTGGGCAGGTCCCAGCGCAGGGCGACCCGCTCCCGCCAGGTGAGCTGCCAGAGCTGGCCGCCCACCCGGCAGATGCCCTCTGCGAACAGGTCGGGCGGCAGCGGCGCGCTGGCGTCGGCCTCGTCCTGCCCGAGCCGGTAGCGCCGCAGCGTGGACTGGCCATACTGGCCCGTGCTCTCCCACACCGTGCCGTCGCTGGTGATCAGGCCCTGGGTGAAGCCTCGGCCAGGATGGGGCAGGCGGCGCAGCACCTTGAGGCGGTGGAACCTCAGCACAGCGGTACCTCCATCACCGACCCGGTGTCGTGGCCCCCGCCAGCCCGATTATGCCGCGCGTTCCCCCGGCTGGCCGCCCGACCGGGCCAGCCGGGTCAGCACCGGCCGCAGCGGCTTGCCGGTGTACCCGCCGTCGGCCAGCCCAGCCTGCCACTCGAACACGTTGCGGGCACCGAAATCACCGGTCAGCCCCCAGGACACCCCGGCCGCGAGGAAGTACAGCGGGAGCATGACTAGCCCCCCGCACCACGCGTACTGGGTACAGTGCCGCGCCTCGTGGGCGAGCAGCGCCTCCCTGGAGGCCACGTCTGCCCGGTCACCCCGGGCCAGGATCACGTTCCCGACCGTGAACGCGGGGGCCACCGGGACCGGGAGCCGGTACCGGACCCCGACCAGCAGGCCGTCGGCCGCGCGGACCAGCCGGGCCCGCCCGGCCGCGGCCACCAGCAGCCCGGCCAGCGTGGACCCGTTGACCAGGTTGGCGGTCAGCCGCACCCGGTAGGCGGCGCGCATGCCTGGTCAGGACCCAGTAGCCCCGGACCCATTTCCATGGCCCCGGCTGCTGCGCGGATCCGGATCCGGCGCTACCAGCCAGCCCCCCGGTCCGGGCGCGGCCAGCACCGGCTGGGGGATCTCGGGCATGCTGAGCGCGCTCTGGCTGTGCTCGACGTGCGCCACCGCCGCCTTCCGGTGGTAGTCCTCCAGCCGCTCGATCAGGCCCGCGTCCGCGTACGGGCGGCCGTCCACGAACGGCCCGGGCTGCCGCTCGATCACCGCCACCACGTCCTCGCCGGTCAGCGTCTTGTGGGTCTCCAGCGCGTGGGCCAGCGACAGCACCCGGTCCCGGTCTTCGGTGATGATCTCTTCGACCCGCACCAGCAAGCCGTTCAGGTTGTCCTCGATCCGGTCAGCCAGGGCCCGGCGCATTTCTGCCTCGGGGTCCTGTCCCTTCTTGTTCCGGCCGCTCTGCCCGCCGCCGGGCGAGCCGACCTCCAGCCGCTTCGCCGTGGAGTAGGACGACACCGTGGAGCCCATCCCCCAGAAACCCTCCATGAACGAGGCCACGGTGGTCGCGGACTCCAGGTCGCCGGAGACCCCGGACGAGCTGTCGTTGTCGAAGAACATCCGCTCGCCGGCCAGCGACGCCAGCGAGACCAGGATGTCGGTCTCGTACTCGCTGCGCCACCGGGTGAACTGGTCCTCCGGCGGGATGCTGGCCACCATGCCGAGATAGTCACTGCCCTTCTCGATGGTGGCGATGTCGATCTCCATGTGCTGCCGCGTGCGGTAGGCCACCAGTGCGTGGCACGCCTCGTGGATGGCCACCGCGTGCCGCTCCCGCTCGATGTACTCCACGTCCTCCGGCGGCCCGAGCTCCTTGAGCTGCTTGGCCCGGATGACGTCACCCCAGGTGATGACGTCCCGGCCATCGCGGATGGCGGTGATGAGCGCCTCGTTGACCAGGTCTTTGATGGTGGCGCCGGTCGCGTACGGGGTGATGGTGGCGAGCTTGTCCATCTGCTCCGGGGTGAGCTCGTGCCGGACCTTGGCGAAGTAGCCCTCGTAGGTGCGCACCCGGCCGGCCTTGGACGGGTAACCGACCTTGTAGATCCGGTCGATCCGGCCCGGCCGGAGCAGCGCCTCGTCCAGCGCCTCCGGGAGGTTGGTGGCCATCATGACCAGCATCCGGTACTTAGGCGGGGGCTTGGGGCGCAGGCCGAGCAGCCGGCGGACATTGCGGTTCACGAAGCCGCGCGGCTTCTTCAGCCCGGACAACTCGGTGAGGAGGGCCTCCAGGGTGCCCATGCCCCCGCCGCCGCCCATGCCCATCCCCATCATCTGCTTGTTCCGGGTGGTGTCCGGCTCCTCGCCTGCCGACGATGACAGGGCCCGCCGGGCGAGCCGCCACTGCACGTCGCCGGACAGGTAGGAGAAGCCGTGGCACCCGCCCGCCTGCCAGGCCGCGGGGGTGGCCCGGCCGCCGGGGAAGTTCTGGCCGCCCTGGGCCAGCGCGCCACGGCGGCCCAGCGAGTCGGCCTCGTCGAAGAACACGATCACGCCGCCGTACCGGAGCGCGAGCCGGCGCAGCTTGCGGAACAGGGACTTGACCTTGAGGATGCCCACGCCCATGAACATGTTGATGAACGCGCCCGGATCCACGAACACGTACGGGCGGCCGGTCTCACCCGCCACCGCCTCCGCCATCAGCGTCTTGCCGGTGCCGGGCGGGCCCCAGAGCAGGATGCCGCCAGGCACGTAGCCGCCCCGCGACTCGATCTGCTCCGGGTCCTCCAGGTACAGGATGTTCTCTTTCACCCGCTCCAGCACATGATCCTGACCCCACACATCAGTGAACCGGGTCTTGATGTCGTCCGGGTAGTACACGTCCACGCCGCCCCGGGACAGGAACCAGAAGATCGCGGCGAACTGGAGCACCACGAAGAGCAGGATGACGACCAGCTGCGCGAGGAACGGCAGCGCGCTCCAGATATAGCTGGGCAGATTGAGCAGGGCATCCACCGGGGTGGTGTGCTTCACCCGGCCGAGCACGACCGCGATCACGGCGATCCAGAACACCCAGGTGAACAGGCGCCAGAGGCGGAACCGGGTCCAGTCGGACAGCTTCCGGTGGGTGACCCGCTCGGTGCCGCCGAACACCCGGTGGGTCCAGAAGTAGTGATAGCCCGCCCAGTGCTCGCTGATCAGGAAGTGGATCTGGCGCAGCGCCTCCAGGCCGATCAGGACCAGGACCCAGGCCCCCGCCCGGGCCTCGATCCGGAACGCGTCGGACCAGGTGACGAGGGGGTTACCCGACTTCGTCGACCAGAGCAGGACGAACCAGAACGCGGTCAGCAGAAACAGGAACTTGATCCGGTCCCAGAATGCGAGGGGTTTGCGGGTCCGCCGGTCCTCGTCGCGGGGCCGGCCGTCAGGCGGCCGCAGCCCTTCCGGGGAATCCGCGGGGGCCATCGTCATCATGGGCTCCTGACCGTGAAGGAGTTCATCACCGTGTCGATCTGGCTCTGGTGCTTGCTGTAACAGGAAGCCAGGCAGTGCACGAGCAGCAGGTAGACCTCGGTGTCATCCGCGTTCGTCAGGGCGACCTGGTCGAAGGTGTTGGCGCCGATGCCCGGGTAGGTGTACTGGAACGTGACCCGGACCCCGTGCACGCCCTGCCCCGGCGTCATGGTGGCGTCGCGGAGCAGGTGGAAGTCGGTCAGCGGGAAGCCGCTCTTGGCATCAGCGGTCCGGGCGGCCGCGGTCACCGGCAGGAAGAAGTCCCGCAGTTCGTTGTAGGACAGGGCGTTGGTGGTGGTCTGGTTGAGCGGCGCGACCACCGAGTACACGAACGGTGCCGCATCCGTCGCCCCGAGGACGTGATCCGCGGCGGGCCGCAGGTCAGCGTCGTAGCCGACCGACCACATGGTGCTGTTCGAGGTGGTCTTGGTCGCGGCGGAAAGCGCTGAGCTCTTGATCTGGCTCCAGCCGTCCGGCACCTTGAAGTAGGTGTGCTGACTGGAGTTGGTCACGTAGGTGAACTGCGGCGCGGCACACCCGGTCACCACGAGCGCGAGCAGCATCATCCCCAGCCCGACGAGACGTCCCCGGCTTATGAGCCCTCGTTCGAGACGGCCCCCGCTCACGAGCCCTCTCTCAAGGCGCCGCTGCTCATGCACTCTCACCTACCGCGGGAATACGCGTGCCATATCCGTTATGCGTTCGTGTCCTACAGGGAGTATCACCTCCCGGTACGCCGCATGGGTAGACGCGATCTCGATTAGCCAGGTGCCGGTAGCACGTGGAGACTTGGCCTGCCGACTCACGAACAGGTGCGGCGGGTTCCCCTGGAGGTAGGAGTGAATGGTGCCCAGGCGCTGATCCGCACCCTGGCCGACAGCGGGGTGGAGGTCTGCTTCGCCAACCCCGGCACCTCGGAGATGCACTTCGTGGCCAGCCTGGACGCGGTTCCGGATTTGCGCGGTGTGCTCTGCCTGTTCGAGGGCGTGGCCACCGGGGCGGCGGACGGCTACGGCCGGATGGCGGGGCGCCCCGCGGCTACCTTGCTGCATCTGGGGCCGGGCCTGGCGAACGGCCTAGCCAATCTCCATAACGCCCGCCGGGCGCGAACCCCTCTGCTCAACGTGGTGGGCGATCATGCGCTCAGCCACAAGCGGTTCGACGCGCCGCTGGAATCCGACCTCGACTCGCTGGCCCGGTCGGTGTCCGGCTGGGTCCGGCGCCCCGCCCGGAGCGCGGACGTCGCGCCCGATGCCGCGGAGGGGGTGGCGGCGGCCCTGGGACCGCCCAGCGGGGTGGCCACGCTGATCCTGCCGGCTGACGTGTCCTGGTCCGAGGGCGCCAGGCCCGCGCCGCCGGTGCCGTCACGGCCGCCGTCCGTGGTCCCCAGGCCGGTGATCGAGGACGCCGCGCAGGCCATGAGCGGCGGCCAGGGGGACGCCGTGCAGACAACAGGTGCCCCGGCCTGCGTGATCCTCCTCGGCGGCGCGGCGCTGCGCCGCCCGGGCCTGGAGGCCGCGAGCCGGATCGCCACGGCCACCGGGGCGCGGCTGCTGTGCGAGACGTTCCCCGCCCGGCTGGAACGAGGCGCCGGCCTGCCGGGCCTGGAGCGCCTGGCTTACCTGGCCGAGTTCGCGCAGTCCCAGCTGGCCGGGACTACCCAGCTGATCCTGGCGGGCGCGCGCGCCCCGGTCGCGTTCTTCGCCTACCCGGGCCTGCCCAGTTCCCTGGTTCCGGATGGTTGCCGGGTGCACACCCTGGCCGCACCGGGCGAAGACGTGTGCGGAGCGCTCGCGGACCTGGCCGAACGGGTCGCGCCCCACGCCCGGCCGCAGGCCCAGCCCGCCGAGCGGCCCGCGCTGCCTGGCGGGGAGCTGACCGCCGAGAAGGCGGCCGCGGTCATTGGCGCGCTGCTGCCAGACGGGGCGATCGTGTCTGACGAGGCGAACACGTCCGGGCTGTGGCTTCCGGCCGCGACGGCGGGCGCACCTCCGCATGACTGGCTTACCCTGACCGGCGGCGCGATCGGCCAGGGTCTGCCCCTGGCGACGGGGGCTGCCCTGGCCTGCCCGGACCGCGGCGTCCTGGCGCTCGACTCGGATGGCAGCGCGATGTACACGATCTCGGCGTTGTGGACGCAGGCCCGGGAACAGCTGGACATCACCACGGTGATCTTCAGCAACCACCGCTACGCCCTCCTCGACCTGGAGTTGCAGCGGGTGGGTGCGGCTGCGGGCGGCGACGCCGCCCGCAGCCTCTTCGACTTGTCCCGCCCGGACCTGGACTTCACCGCCCTGGCTCGCGGGATGGGTGTGCCTGCGGCCCGGGCCACCGACGCCGGGGAATTCGCGGACGAGTTGGGCCGTGCGCTCGCTGAGCCAGGGCCGCACCTGATCGAGGCGCTGCTCGGCTAGCCAGGCTTTCCGGACGCGCTGAGCCCCGGCCAGGGATCGGGTCCCCGGCCGGGGCTGCGCGTGGCTCTCTCAGGCTCAGGGGTTCAGGGGCAAGAGAAGAGCTGGTGTGACCAGAATCGGTTGGGATGAGGGCCTGCTGAGATCAGAACGTGGGTTCTGCTCAGCAGCCGTCGTAGGGAGCCCAGGGCGAGGTGCCGTCCTGGGCATAGAGCTGCTGGAACGCCTGGTTCTGCTGGGCGACCGAGGCCGAGCCGGCGGTGCCGGAGTAGCCCAGGCTGGCCCAGGTGCTCGGCAGGATGCCGTACAGACCCGACGAGGACGCGGTCGGGTTGTTGCCCGACTCACGCCAGGCCACGCACTGCTGGAACGACCCCGGCGCGCCGTAGCCGCTGCTCGCAGACGCCGTGCCCGTGGAGGTGCCAGTGCTGGCCGACGAGGTGCCCGAGCTCTCCGAGGAGGTGCCCGAGCTCTCCGAGGAGGTGCCCGTGCTGGCCGACGTGCTGGTGCTCGCCGACGTGCCCGTGCTCGCCGATGGTGTGCTGGACACCGCTGGGGCCTGGTAGTAGGTCGGCGCCATCGGGGTGATCCCGGAGCGCCCGTCCGGCACGTGCACGACCTGGCCCACGTAGATCAGGTTGGGGTTCTTGATCCACCGGTTGGCGGCCTCGACCTTGGTAAGTGACACGCCCGATGCGGCGGCGATACCGCTGAGCGTGTCACCCGGCTGCACGGTGTGCGTACTGGCCAGAGCCGGCCCAGCTGCCAGGCCGGCCATGACGATGCCGGCGCCTGCTGCCGTGATTATCCGTGTTTGTACCTTCATGAAGCTCCTTGTCCGGATTTTGATCACAGCGGCCCAACGTACGCAAGGCTCGTGGGAGGATGCAAACTCGGCTGGAGCAGGCTTCACCTGGGTAAATGCCGAAAGCCCCGATGGCTACTGGGATTCCGGGTCTTCAAAAAAAAGTTTGTGACGAGGCAATTCTGTGTTTGCGATGAGGCGATCCCGGGTACGCGAGGCTCTCGCCCCTGACCAGGGCTTCCGGCTGGCCAGCCCGCTCTGCGAGCCGCCAGCCGGACTCCCCCGGATCAGGTGTACTCGGCCAAGTACATCTAGGAGGGCTCTGAATAAAGCGGGCCCGGGTTGCCGTGTCTGCCGGCAGTGTGTTCGATGTCCTGGGATGATGGTGTGATGCAGGGCAGAGAGCGGGTGGATCGGCAGTTGCTGGATGCTGGGGCGCTGGTCGGGCATCTGGTGCCGGCGGGGAGTATGTTCGCGTTCCTGGCCGCGTACCGCCAGGACCTGTTCGGTGATGGGGATTTCGCGGACCTGTTCCCGTCGGGGAAGGGCCGGCCGTCGGTTCCGGCTAGCGTGATGGCGTCGGTGATGGGGTCTTGCAGGTGCTGCATGACTATTCCGACGTCGAGGCGGCGGAGGCGGCCCGGTGTGATCTGCGGTGGAAGGCGGCGTGCGGGTTCCCGCTGGATCATGGCGGGTTTGATCCCTCCACGCTGGTCTACTGGCGGCGGCGGCTGGCGAGGTCAGAGCGCCCGCACCGGGTCAGCGACGCCGTCGCGAGGGTGGTCGCGGAGACGGGGGTCTTGAAGGGCCGGCGGCGGGCGGTGGACTCGACGATCCTGGCGGGTGCGGTGGCGACCCAGGACACCATCACGCAGCTGATCGCCGCGATCCGCCGGGTGGCCCGGGTGGTGCCGGGGGCAGCAGGGCAGGTCGCGGCGGTGTGCACCGCGCACGATTACTCCCGGCCGGGTAAGCCGCAGATCGACTGGGATGACCCGCAGGCCAAGGACGGGCTGGTCTCGGCCCTGGTGAATGACGCGAACGCGCTGCTCGCCGTGCTGGACGGCCGTGACCTCGATGAGCCGGGCACCTCCGCCGCAGGGTTGCTGGCGCTGGCCGCCGGGCAGGACGTGGAGCCCGCCGAGGGCAGCGACGGGACTGATGGGCGGTGGCGGATCGCCCGGAAGGTCGCTGAGGACCGGGTGATCTCGGTGAACGACCCGGAGGCGCGGCATACCCGCAAGTCGCCGGAGAACCGCCGCGACGGGTACCGCGCCCACGTGGCCGCGTGCCCGGAGACCGGGATCATCACCGGCGGGCAGCTCACGAAGGCCGCCGGGGAAGAAAACAGCGACGCCGCCGTTGCCGCGGCGCTGCTCGCCGCCGGGGACGGCCCGGCCGGGGTCTACGGCGACTCGGCCTATGGCACCGGCGACCTGCGTGCCGCGCTGGACGAGGCCGGGCACACGGCGGTCATCAAGCCCCGGCCGCTCAAGCCGGCCGTCGAGGGCGGGTTCACCCTGGATGACTTCAGTGTCGATGAGAACGCCGGGACCGTGACCTGCCCGGCCGGTGTCACCCGGCGCATCAGCGCCCGCCGGAACGTGACTTTCGGCGCGGCCTGCCGCGGCTGCCCGCTGCGCGCCCGGTGCACCGCGAACAAGACCGGCCGTGCCCTGACCGCGCACCCCCGCGACGCGCTGCTCCGCGCCGCCCGCCATGACTGGGCGGCCCGGCCAGCACTGCGTGAGGACTACAAGAAATACCGGCCCAACATCGAACGGGTCATCTCCCAGGTCGCCAGCCGCGGCGGGCGGCGCCTCAAACTCCGCTACCCCGGCACCGCCCGCAACAACGCCTGGCTCAAGAACCGCACCGCCGCCCTCAACCTGCGCAACCTCATCACCCGCGGCCTGGACCACCAGAACAGAACATGGGCACTGGCCAGGCCGCCCGGCAGAGCAGGCAAGGGATCGCCCGCAACCGTCCTGCACACCTGCCAGGCTGGCTGAGATGAGAACTGCGACCACGTTGCCGGGCCCCGCAGGGCCTGCGTCTGGCCCCGCACAGACTGCTCGTCGCGTTCTTCCCGCCCCAGATCACCCTTTGTTCAGGGCCCTCCTAGGCGCGGATGGCCGGTTTGGGCTCCCCCCGCCGGCCGTCCCCGGGACCGCGGCTTTCCTGCCGGCGCCCGGCCGGCCGGATCTGGCCGCGGGGGCGACGGCGCCCGATCTGGGGCGGCCGGCCGACCCCGTGCTCCCGCCCCAGGCGGCGCGAGCCGTTCGGATGGCGGGCGGCACGGCGCTCAGCCCCCGAGCCCTCGCGGCTGGCGGCCAGCACTCGGTGGCGCTGGCCACCGTGGTGGTCCAGCCCCGGCCCGTGGTCCGGCACGAGCCCGTAGTCCGGCACGAGCCCGTAGTCCGGCACGAGCCCGTAGTCCAGGCCGTCCAGCGCACTGAGACGATCCGCACCCGCGGCCTGGGCCAGCAGAACCGGCTCCGCCACCACGGCCTGGCCCGCGCCCTGGTCCACGATCGCGCCCTGATCCCCGATCGCGGGCTGGTCCACGACTGTGGTCTGCGCCGCGACCGCCGGACGGGCCTGGCGCCGCCCGGACCGCCGCACACTGCTCAGCGCGATCCCGCCCAGGATGGCCGCCCCGCCGGCTAGCTGGGCCGGGCCTGCCGGGTCACCGAAGACCACGACGCCCGCCACCGCGCCGACCAGGGGCTCGATGTTGAGGAACGCCCCGGCGATCTCGGCCGGGAGGTGGCTCTGCCCGAAGGCGAACAGGCTGAACGGGATCAGGGTCCCCCCCGCGATCAGTGCGACCACGGCCAGCAGGCTGGCGGTCCCCGCAGGCGCGGGCGGCATACCCTCGGTCAGCGCGCTGAACGGCGCCGTGACCAGGGCCGCGCCCAGGAACTGCACCGCGGTGACGGCGATCGGGTCGCGGCCGCGCAGCAACCGGGTCTGGCCAACCGTGAAGATCGCCGAGAGCAGGACCGAGGCCAGCACCATGGTGTCGCCACTCAGGTCCGCACCGCCACGGCCTCCCGCGGCGATCAGTCCGACCCCGCCGAGCGAGACGGCGAAGCCGGCCCACGCAAGCGGCCGCACCACGCTGTGATGCCACACAACGGCGATGATCGCGACCATCACGGGGGCGGTGCCGATGAGCAGCGCGGCGTGGCTGACGCTCGTCCGGGTGATGCCCGTGTTCTGCAGCAGGACCGTTCCGCCGTACCCGGCCGCTCCCCAGGCCAGCACCGCCGGGCTCCACGCCGCCCGGACCCGGGACCGGGTGAGGGTCAGCAGCACGGCGGCGGCCACGGCGAACCGGATGGCGGTGAGCCACCCGGGCGGCAGCCAGCCCAGAGCGAGCTTGGACAGGGGTACCGTGCTGCCCCACAGCAGCCCGGCGACGGTGAGCGCCACGAGGGCGCGACGGCGGTCGATGTTCATGCATCTATAGTGCGTCCTCGCGAGGCAGAATTAGCCGTAGCACTCCTGTGATGAAATATTATTTGGTTTTATGGCCATGAACCTTGATGAAGTTGACTTCAAGCTCCTGACGGCCCTGCAGGCCGATGCGGACCGGACCAACGTGGAACTGGCCCGGCTGGTGGGCCTCTCCCCGGCCGCCACGCTGCACCGGGTCCGCGCGCTGAAGGAGTCCGGAGTGATCCGGATTATCCGGGCCCAGCTCGATCCGGAAGCGGCCGGGTTCCCGCTGCAGCTGTACGTGTTCGCCACCCTGGGGCGGCATGATCCCCGGGCCACCCGCATTTTCGAGGACCAGCTCCGGGCCCTGCCGCAGATCATTGCGGCCGACAACGTGGCCGGCGAGATGGACTACCTGCTCACCGTCGTCGCCCGGGATGTTGCCGAGCTGCAGGACGTGCTGAACCGGCTGTCCACCCGGGGCGGCCAGCGGCTGGTCACCTACCTGCGTCTGGCCGAGGTCAAGCCTCCGTGCGGGCTGCCGCTGGACCCGGAGACGACGGCGGGTGGCCGCGCGGCGCGTCAGCACCGGCGGCCACCCGCAGACCGGGGGGGAAACGGTTAGTGAGGGCACCGGTTAGCTACTGCACCGGCGGATTAGGCCTTGAGCTGATCGATCTTGTCCCGGAAGAGCGTGCTCGCGATCGTGGACTTCCGCGGCTGGCCGCGCAGGAACGCCTCGGCGAACTTCACGGCCTGCTTGTACTCGACCTTGCCTGGCAGCGGCGGCTCGTCCGGGTTCACGTTCACGTTGACCAGGGCCGGCCCGTCGTGGCTGAGCGCCTGGCTGATCGCGTCCCGGACCTCACCCGGGTGGGTCACCTTGAGGCCTAGCGCACCGTTAGCCGTGGCGATCCCGGTGTAGTCCGTGAACGGATCCGAATGCCGGACACCAAACTCGGGGTAGCCGAGCACCATCTGCTCCCAGAGGATCTGGCCGAGGGCGTTGTTGTTGTTGATCACGATCTTGACCGGCAGCTGGTGCTTGATGGCCGTGATGAACTCGGCCATGAGCATAGAGAACCCGCCATCACCGACGTAGCCGATCACCTGGCGGCCGGGGAAGGCATGCTGTATCCCGATCGCGTACGGCAGCCCGGGCGCCATCGTGGCCAGGTTCCCGGACAGGTAGAAGCGCCGGTCGGCGCGGATGTGCCAGTGCCGCGCGGCCCAGGTGGCAATGGTCCCGCTGTCGCAGGTCAGGATGGCGTCGTCCGCGGCCAGTTCGTCGAGGACGCTGACCAGGAACTCCGGTGCGATCGGGTTCCGGTTCTCGTCCTGGAGCGCGGCCATCTTGTCCCGCCAGGCGCCCATCTGCTTCTGGTACTTCTCCAGGAACGAGGTGTCGGTCCGCTGCTTGAGCAGCGGCAGCAGAGCCTGCAGGCCCTCCCGGGCGTCCCCGATCACGGGCACCTCGGTAGGCACCCGGGCGCCGGCCCGGGCCGGGTCGGCCTCGATCTGGACGATCCGTGCCTTGCCCGGCTCCGGCATGTACTTGGTGTACGGGTAGTTCGTGCCCACCATGAACAGCGTGTCCAGGTCCTCCATCAGCTCCTCGGAGGGTGCCGTGCCGAGCAGGCCGCTCCCTCCGGTGGTGTACGGGGAGTCGTCCGGCACGGTGCCCTTGCCGGACAGTGTCTTGATGATCGGCGCGCCCAGCGTCTCCGCCACCGCGAGCAACTGCTCCCGGGCGTGCAAGGCGCCCGCGCCGGCCAGGATCGCGACCTTCTCACCGGCGTTCAGCACGTCGGCCAGCCGCTGCAGGTCCTCTTCGCGGGGCCGCCCGGGGGCGTCCAGCCGGATCGGCGACGTGGCCGGCGGACGCGCCGGGCCGACTTCCGCCCAGGGATTCTCGCCTGCGGGGGCCACCTGGATGTCGTTCGGCACGGTCAGGTGGGCCACCCCGCGCCGGGCATACGCGGTACGCACGGCGATGTCCACCAGTGCGGGCAGCTGCGCCGGGTTGTAGATCATCTGGTCGTAGACCGCGACGTCCTCGTAGAGCCGGTCGAGGTTCACTTCTTGCTGGTACCCGGTGCCCAGGACCGAGGTTTCCTGCATGCCAGTGATGGCCAGCACCGGCATGTGATCCAGCTTGGCGTCGTAGAGCCCGTTCAGCAGGTGGATGCCACCTGGACCCGACGTGGCTAGGCAGACGCCGATCTGCCCCGTGGCCTTAGCGTGAGCGGGTCGCCATGAACGCGGCCGCCTCTTCGTGATGGACCAGCACGAACTTGATCCGGTCCTGATGACGGCGGAAGCCTTCCATAATGCCGTTGATGCCATCGCCCGGAAGGCCGAAGACGGTGTCCACGCCCCAGTCAGCGAGCCGCTCGACCAGAGCCTCGGATGCGATCTGTGCCACCTGCGGACCTCCAACTGAGCGTGGTTACTGAGGCAGGTGAATCCGGCCATCCCCGGCTGTCCGTGGATGTGGCGGCCAAACATGCCGCTGCGCCAAACCTCGCTAAAGGTTGGGTTCCGCCGAGGTTTGGCCGCCCGGGGCGCAGGTAGCAGAGGGGCGGATGGCCCCGGGATGAGCCAGGAGGGTGAGGGCGATGGGCGGAGCGACGCCGGTGGAGGGCCCCGTGGTAAAGGACCCCGTGGTAAAGGGCCCCGTGGTGGAGGGCCCCGTGGTGGAGGACCCCGTGGTGGAGGACCCCGTGGTGGAGGACCTACGCACGGCGGTGTACGTCGTGCCGACCGACGCGCCCGAGGCCGACGGCACCCTGGCCTGGGACAAGACCACGCTCGTGCTCGTCACCGCCCGGGCCGGCGGCCAGCAGGGCATCGGCTGGAGCTACACGGCGGCGGCCGCCGCGCCGGTGGTGACCGGCATCCTCTCCGATGTGGTCGCCGGCCGGAGCGCACTGGACGTGGCTGGCGCGAACGAGGCCATGACGCGGGCGCTGCGTAACGTGGGGCGGCCCGGTATCGGGGCCATGGCTCTGTCCGCCGCCGACATCGCCCTGTGGGACCTGAAGGCCCGGTTGCTCGGATGCCCGGTGGCCGGCCTGATCGGCCGGGCGCATGACAGCGTGCCGGTCTATGGCAGCGGCGGCTTCACCAGCTACGACGACGCGCAGACCCGCGAGCAGCTGAGCGGATGGGTGGACCAGGACCGGATTCCCCGGGTCAAGATCAAGATCGGTGAGTCGTGGGGAAGCAACGAATCACGCGACCTGGCCCGGGTGGCCCTGGCCCGGGAGGTGATCGGCCCGGACACGGAGCTCTACGTGGACGCCAACGGGGGTTACTCCACCGGGCAGGCGGTGCGGATGGCGGACCAGATGGACCAGTTCGGGGTGACCTGGTTCGAGGAGCCGGTCTCTTCCCAGGACCTTGAAGGTCTAGCTGGCATCCGGCGCCAGGTCCGGCCCGATGTGACCGCAGGCGAGTACAGCTGGACCCTGGCTGATTCCGCGCGGCTGCTGGCCGCGGAGGCGGTGGACTGCCTCCAACTTGACGTGACCCGCTGCGGAGGCATCACCGATTTCCTCCGCGGCGCCGCGCTGGCCGCCGGGCACAACGTGCAGGTCTCCGGGCATTGCGCGCCGAACCTGCACGCGCAGGTAGCCGTGGCCGTGCCCAACCTGCGGCACCTGGAGTACTTTCACGATCATCAGCGGATCGAGCGCATGTTGTTCGACGGGACCCTGGATCCGGAGGGGGGTGTGCTGACCCCGGATCCAGATCGCCCGGGCCTGGGCCTGGAGTTGCGGACCGCCGATGCGGAGCGCTACCGCGCGGCCTGAACACCCGGCCGCGAGCAGCACCCGGGCGCACGCAGCACACACCCGGGCGCACGCAGCACCCACCCGGGCGCAGGCAGCACACCCGGCCGCACGCAGCGCCGACGCGAATGCACCGCGCCCTTATGTTTATCTCCTGTGCAGGGGGCATCCTCGGGAGGTACTGATTCCGCCTGGCAGGATTCTGAGGTGATAGACGTGCAGGCTGCGGTCCCACTCGCGCCCACGCCACCGGCCGTCGACCCAGCAGCGCAGGACGACGGCGAACTGCTAGAACTCGTTCATAGCCTGCCGGCCGGATCCCGGCGGCGCTCCGCCGCCTGTGAGGCCCTGGTCCTCCGTTACCGCTCGCTGGTCCGCTCGTGTGCACGCCGCTACCGGGACAGCCCGGAACCGGAAGAAGACCTGATGCAGGTCGGGTACGTCGGGCTGCTCAAGGCGATCAACAACTTCGACCCGGCGTTCGGCGGCAACCTGGCCGCCTACGCCCAGCCGTGCATCTCCGGGGAGATCAAGCGGCATTTCCGGGATAAGCGCTGGCAGGTCCATGTCAAGCGGCCGGTCCAGGAACTGCTGCTGCGGGTCCGCAGGGCCCGCACCGCCCTCGTGCAGGACCTCGGGCACGCGCCCACGGACGAGGAACTCGCCAGCCATCTGGGCGTCAGCCTCGACGAGATCCGGGACGCCAACCGCGCCGACATGGTCTTCCACCCGCACTCGCTGGACGCGCCCATGTCTACCGATGACGATCCGGCCACCCTGGGCGACCTGCTGGGTGGCGAGGATCCTCAGGTGGAGCACGCCCTGGACATGCAGGCAGTGTCCACGCACTGGAACGAACTGCCCGAGCGGGAGCAGCACATCCTGGCCATGCGCTTCTACGGGAACATGACCCAGGCTGAGATTGGCCAGCAGCTGGGCGTGTCCCAGATGCACGTGTCCCGGCTGCTGGCCCGGGCTCTGGATTATCTCCGCGAGCGCCTGCTCGGCACCGAACAGGTCAGCTACCGATAGCGGCCGGCGCCGGAGATCCCGGCCCGCCCGGCTGCCGCATACTCGGCCAATCCAGGTTGGGCATGGCTGCCGTCCGCCGGTTCCCGGCGGACGGCAGCGGCGGGAACCGGGTTACCCCGTCGCGCTCATCTACCATCATCGGCCGGGCGGGCATTCGCGCCCGGCCGCAAATGCGCTCGCCCGCGTGGCATCGCCATTGAATGCCACGCGGGCGAGCGGTCGAGCCCGGCCCGGGTGCTCAGCCGCTGGTACCCGGGCCGGACGCTCAGGCGTTCGCCGGATGCAGGAGGACCTTGGTGAAGCCGTCCACCCGCTGGTCGAACTTCTCGTAGGCGCCGGGCGCCTCGGTCAGGGGCAGCTCGTGCGACACGAGCAGGGAGGGCGTGGCCCGGCCCGCCACGATCAGGTCGCGGAGCTGCTCGTTGTACCGCTTGACCGGGCACTGGCCGGTCGCCATGGCCTGCCCCTTCTGGAAGAACGTGCCGTAGTCGAAACCGATCCGGCCCTGCTGCGCGCCTTCGCTGGACGCGCCGGGGTCACTGGGCACGTAGACGCCCACCACGCCGATCCCGCCGGTCGTCTTGACCGACTTGACCAGGCCGTCCAGCACCATCTCCGGGTGCTCGTCACCCGTGGGGTCATGAGCCTGGTAACCGACGGCCTCGATGCCGCGGTCCGCGCCGAGCCCGTGGGTGGCGTCCATGATCTGCCCGGCTGGGTCACCGTCGGCCACGTTGACCGGGGTGGCATCGAACCGGGCGGCGAGGGCCAGCCGGTCCTCGTGCAGGTCCACCACGTACACCTGCGACGCGCCCCGCAGATACGAACTGTGCGCCGCGAGCAGGCCGACCGGGCCCGCGCCGAAGACGACCACGGTGTCGCCCGGGCTGACGCCCGCCAGCGCCGCCCCGTGGTATCCGGTCGGGAAGATGTCCGAGAGCATGGTGAAGTCACGCTCGAATTCGGTTCCGGCCGGCAGCGGGAGCAGGTTGAAGTCCGCGAACGGCACCCGCAGGTATTCGGCCTGTCCACCCTGGTAAGGGCCCATCTGCGCGTAGCCGTACGCCGCCCCGTCCACCCCCTCGGTGGGATTCATCCGCAGGCAGAACGAGGTCCAGCCCGCCACGCAGTTGCGGCAGGTGCCACAGGCGATGTTGAACGGCACGGACACCCGGTCGCCTGGCTTGATCCAGGTCACCCCGGGGCCGGTCTCCTCGACGATGCCCATGTTCTCGTGGCCGAGCACCTTGCCCTGTTCCACGTTCGTCCGGCCCTCGTACATGTGCAGGTCAGACCCGCAGATGTTGGTGGTGGTGATCCGCACCACCGCATCGTTGGGGGCCTCGATCCGCGCGTCGGGGACGTCCTCGACGGCGACTTTGAACGGTCCTTTGTACACGACGGCCTTCACACAACCTCCTGGAAGTTGCTGATGTCGTCTCCTGGCCTGGCCACGCTTCCCGGCCCAGGCTGTAACCCATCCGCTGCCCCCGTTAACCGGCCCGAAACAAGGGGCGTCAGCCGGTCCCGGTCACGAGGGGCCGCCGCGCGCGCCGGCCCGCAGCAAGCCTGCGGCCCGGGCGGCGACGGCCATGATGGTCAGGGCCGGATTGGCGCTGCCCTGGGTAGGAAGCACGCTCCCGTCGGTGATGTACAGGTTGGGCACGGCGAAGCTGCGGCAGGTGTGGTCGACCACGCCGTGCCGCTCGTCGGCGGCCATCCGGGCGCCCCCCACGAGATGCGCGAACCGCTGGATGGTGATCACCTCATCGGCCCCGGCCGCGTGCAGGATGTCCTCCATGACCCGCTGGGCCGCGTGCAGCAACTGGGTGTCGTTGTCGCACTGGGAGTAGGAGAACCGGGCCACCGGCAGTCCGTGGCGGTCGGTCTCCTCGTCCAGCGTGACCCGGTTTCCCGCCTGGGGCAGGAACTCACACAGCGCGCCGAGACAGCACCAGTGCACGTAGTCGCTCATGTAGTCGCGCAGCGCCCGGCCCCAGTGCCCCTGCGCGGCGACGTGCTCCGCCCAGGTGATCGGCAACGGGGACACGTTCTGGATGGAGAACCCGCGCCGGTACGGCTGGGCCGGGTCGGTCTCGTAGAAGTCCTCGGAGCTGACTTCGGGCGGGGGCGCCTTGTACATCCGGATCTCGTCGTCGAACCGGCCCGCGGTCTGCGGCGCCCCCTGCACCATGAGGTAGCGCCCGACCTGGTCGAAATCGTTGCACAGGCCCTCGGGGAAGCGGCTGGAGGAGGAGTTCAGCAGCAGCCGGGGCGTCTCGATGGAGTAACCGGCCACCGCCACCATCCGGGCCCGCTGGAACCGTTCCCGGCCGCCGCGGACGTAGTGCACGCCGGTGGCCCGCCCGGTCCGCTCGTCGACGGCGATGCGGGTCACCATGGCATCGGCCCGGACCTCGCCGCCGTGAGCCAGGCCGTCCGGGATGTGGCTGACCAGCGGGCTCGCCTTGGCGTTGACCTTGCATCCTTGCAGGCAGAATCCCCGGTAGATGCAATGAGGGCGATTGCCGAACCGGCCGTTAGGAATGGCGACTGGTCCGACCTTGGCCGTGATGCCCAGCTTCCGGGCACCGCGCAGGAACACCTCGCCGTTGCCACCCACGGGGTGCGGCCGGTGCGGGTAGCGGTGCGGATCACCCCACGGCCAGGGCTCGCCCGCCACCGGCAGTTCCTCTTCGATCGCCTGGTAGTACGGCTGCAGGTCGCCGTAGCTGAGCGGCCAGTCGGCGCCGACCCCGTCCTGGCTGAAGGTGGCGAAGTCGCTCGGATGGAAGCGCGGCGTGTAGCCGGCGTAGTGCACCATCGAACCACCCACGCCGCGCCCGGAGTTGTTCGAGCCGAGCGGCACCGGGTCGGTCCCGGTGATCACCCGGGGCTCAGTCCAGTACAGGTGGTGGGACGCGGCCTCGTCGCTGAACCAGTCGGTGTCCGGGTCCCAGAACGGCCCCGCCTCCAGGGCGGCCACCCGCCATCCGGCCCGGGCCAGCCGCTGCAGCAGCACCGAGCCGCCCGCGCCGCAGCCCACAATGACCAGGTCGATCTCGTCAGTGTCGGCGAACCTCCGCATGTCGTCGCGGAGCCGATGGTTGGTCCTGGTGCCGTCGTTGGGCAGCAGCCAGGCCGATTCGTTCCGATGACGGACCTGGCTGCTCACCCGTCCTCCCGCACCGGGTCGTCGGCGGGGTGACCATCGGGCACCTCGAACGGTTCCCGCCGCCCGGCTCCCTTGTTCTTGTAGCCGCGCGGGTAGGCAGGCCCGGGGAAGCCCATCTCGTTCCAGGCCCAGGGGTGGGAGTAGAAGGCGGTGCACGCGTAGCGGGTCCACAGGCTCCACACCCGGCTGGCCGGCAGGCCATGCCAGTCACCCGAGCCGAGATCCTGCACCGCCTGGATGAGGGCGCGCTGATCGGCGGCCCGGCACGCGGCGAACCCCGCCCCGTACTTGACCTCGGCGTCGGTATCCAGGCAGGCGAGGGTGTCCCGCCAGGCCTGCGCATCCTCGGGCATGTCGGCGTACCGCCACCCATCGGTCTCAGCCCCGGCGAGGCGGGTGTCGATCATCGCGGTCACCGGAACCCGCGGTCCGGCATCCTGGCCGAGGAGCAGGTCGAGCAGCGCGGTGGCGATAGCTTCCTCGGCCGGGCTGAAGAACCGCAGCGCCGGCGGCGGCCCCAGCCGGGCCTCGACCACGGCGGCGGTCGCCGCATCCCAATGCGGCAGCTGGGACATGACGTCGAAACCGGGGAAGCGCTCCGGGCCGCCGGCTGGCGTCCTGGGAGCCCCGGTTGCGGGCGGGCGGGCCGGGCCCCGGCTCACTGCTCACGCCGCAGGATCGCGGCCAGCAAGCCCATCCCGCCGACCATGGTGACCAGCAGCGGGGCCAGCAGCGGCGGCCCCATCTCGAGGTTGTACCGGGCGTTGGCCCACCCTCCGGGCTTCTGCGCGATCCCCCGGGCGTGCAGGTACGTCCCTTGCAGCCCGTTCGCGACGATCGCGGCGGAGGCCACCGGCAGCGCGGTCTTGGCCAGCCGGCGGCTGAAGAAGCCGGCCACGCCGGCCGCCGCGCCGACGGGGCCGAGCGCGACCGGGATCCACATCATCTTGTTGCCGAAGCTGGCGCTGTCGTGCTCGAAGAAAATCTCGGCCGCGGTGACCAGGGCGCCCGCGGCGGTCAGGGCGCTGAGGCTGCGCTCAAAGTGCCCGGTCCGGACGTTGCGCACCATCCGGTCGATGCCACGGGCCGGAGCACCCCCGCCGGGCTGCCTCGTCAGGGTTTTCACTGGTTCCTCCACCAGATCACTGCGTGAGCCATCTTTAGCCGGCGCGGCTACCCCCCCGGCGGGGCGCTAATCACGTCCCGCCGCGGCGAGCTGGGGCATGCGGTCAAAGGTTGTGTAAAGCGATCGTGCGGGGGCAGCCAGAGGGTTTGGGCGGCGGTGCCGATGCGGGCCCGACGGGCCCGCAGCCCGGGCCGCCGGCCATCGAGCGTTCGGAGGGATCATGAACCACACAGCGTTGCTGGATCGCACGTCAACCGGCCGGCTCGAAGACCTGGGCCAGCAGTTGCGCGTTGACTCGGTCCGGGCGAGCGCCGCTGCGAACTCGGGGCACCCCACGTCGTCGCTGTCCGCGGCGGACCTGATGGCCGTGCTGCTCGCCCGCCATTTCCGCTACGACTTCGCCGACCCGCACGCGGCCGGTAACGACCACCTGATCTTTTCCAAGGGTCACGCCTCGCCGCTGCTCTACGCGATGTTCCGGGCCGCCGGCGCGATCAACGACGACGAGTTGCTCAGTTACCGCGCCCGGGGCAGCCGCCTGGAGGGGCATCCCACTCCCAGGCTGCCCTGGGTGGACGTGGCCACTGGCTCGCTCGGGCTGGGCCTGCCGGTCGGCGTCGGGCTCGCCCTCACCGGCCGGTTCCTCGATCAGCTGCCCTACCGCGTCTGGGTCCTGTGCGGGGACAGCGAACTGGCTGAGGGGTCGGTCTGGGAGGCGTTCGAGCACGCCGCCTGCAACGACCTGGACAACCTGACCGTGATCGTCAACGTGAACCGGCTCGGCCAGCGCGGCCCGACCCGGCACGGCTGGGACATCGCCGCCTACGCGCGGCGGATGGAAGCGTTCGGGTGGCACACCATCGAGATCGACGGGCACGACGTGTCCGAGATCGACCGAGCGTACGCCGAGGCCGCTGCGACGGCCGGCCGTCCCACGGTGATCCTGGCCCGGACCCGTAAGGGACGCGGGGTGGCCGCGGTCGAGGACGCCGAAGGCGCGCACGGCCAGCCCCTGCCCGACCCGGACGACGCCATCCGCGAGCTCGGCGGCCTGCGGCCAGCCCGGGTGGAGGTACAGCCGCCCGCGCAGCGGCAGCGGCCGCACGCGTTCCTGGCCGGCCAGCTGCATCTGCCCGGCTATGAGGTGGGGTCCTCGGTGGCGACCCGGGACGCGTTCGGTCAGGCGCTGGCCGCGCTCGGCGGCGCCCGCGCGGACGTGGTCGTGCTCGACGCCGAGGTCAGCGATTCGACGCGGACCGAGTACTTCGCCCAGGCGCACCCCGAACGTTTCTTCGAGTTCTACATCGCCGAGCAGCAGATGACCGCGGCCGCCATAGGGATGCAGGCCCGGGGCTGGACGCCGTACCTGGCCACCTTCGGCGCCTTCCTGACCCGCGCCTACGACTTCCTGCGGATGGCCTCGGTAAGCCGGGCCGGCGTGCGGGTGGCCGGCTCGCACGCAGGGGTCTCCATCGGCCAGGACGGGCCGTCCCAGATGGCGCTGGAAGACCTGGCCGCGTTCCGGGCCATCCACGGCAGCACCGTCGTCTACCCGTGTGACGCCAACCAGACGGCCTGGCTGACCGCCGCCCTGGCCGATCGCAGGGGGGTCAGCTACCTGCGCCTGACCCGGGGCAGCACCCCGGTCATCTACGAGCCTGGGGAGGAGTTCCCGGTGGGGGGCAGCCGGGTGCTGCGCTCGTCCGCTGACGACCAGGTGACCATCGCCGCCGCGGGTATCACCGTGCCCGAGGCGCTGTCCGCCGCCAGCCAGCTGGCCGCGCGCGGGGTGAGTGCCCGGGTGATCGACGTGTACTCGGTCAAGCCCATCGACGCGGCCACGCTGCGCCAGGCCGCCCGGGAGACCGGGCGCATCATCACGGTCGAGGACCACTGGGCCGAGGGCGGCCTGGGCGAGGCGGTACTAGCGGTCTTCGCCGACGGCACGGATGAGGCCCTGCCCATCGTCCGCATGCTGGCCGTACGCGAGATGCCCGGCTCGGCCACCCCGCAGGACCAGCTCGCCGACGCAGGCATCGACTCCCGGGCCATCACCTCAGCCGCCCTGACCCTGACCCGTCGCTAACCCATCCACCCCACGGGCCCCACGAGCCCCACGAGCGCCTGGAGGCGTTTGATCTGCGTTCGTGATCAACCGATTGGTGTCGTCCCAGCAGCACTAAACGGTTGATCACGAACGGGGATGGTGACGGGCGGGGCAGATGTGGCTGGTGCAGACCGGCGTCAGGCGGCCACGGCGCCCACGGCGCCAGCGTCCTCGGCAGTGAGCGGGGTGGCGATCTCCTCCAGGCCCTTGCGCTCGGCCTTGACCCCGAGGAACGCCTCGACCAGCCCGGCCAGGATCATCAGCGACGCGCCAACCGCAAACGCGATCACGGTGTCGCTCACCTTGCCCGTGCTGACCAGGGAGGAGAACAGCAGCGGACCGCTGATCCCGCCCGCAGCGGTGCCGATCGCGTAGAAGAACGCGATAGCCAGAGCCCGGGTCTCCATCGGGAACACCTCGCTGACGGTGAGGTAGGCCGCGCTGGCCCCGGCTGAGGCGAAGAACAGCACCACGGTCCAGCAGGCCGTCATCGTGACCGCGGTCAGGTCACCGGCGCCGAACAGCCAGGCGGTGCCCAGCAGCAGCACGCCGGACAGGATGTAGGTGCCCGCGATCATCGGCTTGCGGCCGAGGGAGTCGAACAACCGCCCCAGGGTCAGCGGCCCGAGCAGGTTGCCCACCGCGATCACCGCGAAGTAGTAGCCCGGGGAGGTCTTGACGTGGAAGAAGACGGTCAGGATCTGGGCATAGCCGAACGTGATCGCGTTGTAGAGAAAGGCCTGGCCGATGAACAGCGAGAAGCCCAGGATCGTCCGTCGCGGGTAACGGGCGAACATGGTGTGCGCGATGGTGACGAACCCGATGGACTTGCGCTGGCGGATGGTGATCGCCTGGTCAGGCTGGTCCAGGTGGGTGCCGGTCTCTTCTTCGACCCGGTGCTCGATGCCGGACACCAGGTCTTCGGCTTCCCGGTCACGCCCGTGGATGAACAGCCAGCGCGGGCTCTCTGGCACGTTCCGCCGGACCAGCAGGACGACCAGGCCCAGCACCACCCCCAGCCCGAAGCACACCCGCCAGCCCCAGAAAACCGGCAGGTCGTTGGTGGCGGGCACGCTGATCAGGGCGCCGACCGCCGCGCCCGCCCAGAAGGTTCCGTTGATGATGACGTCGATCCGGCCCCGGTGCCGGCTCGGGATCAGCTCGTCGATGGCCGAGTTGATCGCGGCGTACTCGCCACCGATGCCGAAGCCGGTCAGGAACCGGAACAGGAAGAACCACCACGGCGCGAAGGAGAAGGCGGTGAGCGCGGTCAACGCCAGATACACGCCTAGCGTGATCATGAACAGTTTC
This sequence comes from uncultured Actinomycetes bacterium, assembly GCA_963770545.1. Classification (GTDB taxonomy): domain Bacteria; phylum Actinomycetota; class Actinomycetes; order Streptosporangiales; family Streptosporangiaceae; genus RYN-230. Next base: position 143,065 of record CAVYQF010000006.1, read on the forward strand.
TTGCGGCCGAACCGGTCGGTGAGCCAGCCGAAGAACAAGGCGCCGATGCAGGCCCCGGCCACATACGTGGCCGCACCGAACCCGGTGATCTGGCTCTGGGTGATGTGAATGCCGCTGCCCGGCTTGCTGATCTGGCCGGAGATCTGGCCGACGATCGTGACCTCGAGCCCGTCCAGGATCCAGACCGTGCCCAGGCCGATGATGATCATCCAGTGCCAGCGCGACCACGGCAGCCGGTCCAGCCGCGCGGGCACCTTGGTCTTGACTGTCCCGGTCTGGACCTCGCTCATGGCCGTCCTCCCTGCCACCGGGCGGCACCCCACCGTGCCGTCGGCCCTCCGGCCGACCTGCCCGCCTGCGCCTCGCTACCCGCGCAGCGCCCCGTTACACAGTCCGGAGGCGCTCCGTGGCCACCCCGGCCAGCCGGCCGATCTGGGCCAGGATGCCGAGTTCGCGGAACCCCAGCCGCGGGCCGACCCGGCCGCGGACCACGGTGATTGCCCCGCAGGCCGCGTCGCCGGCCAGGATCGGACCGACCGCGACCGAGCGCGCGCCGATCACCTGGGTTACCGGGCGGCCGTCGGGCAGGCCGCCGAGCATCCATTCGTCATCGATCGAGGCCCAGACCTCGGGGGTACACCGGCTCAACGCCGAGCTGATCACCGGGCAGGACTGCGGCGTGATCTCACCCAGCGCCGCGACCAGGGCCGCATCGGCCTCCCGGGCGGCCACCGCCCGCCGGGGTGGGCTGGTGAGGAAGTCCACGAAGACCCAGTCCGCGAACTTGCCGCTCAGCGCCTCCGCCATCATCGAGCGCAGTTGCGTCTCGGCGGCCGCGGTGACCGCCGCGATCGCCGCGCGGGCCATGGTGTCCAGGCCGATCGTCCACGCGGTAGCCAGCCGGAGCAGATCGTCACCGGGCACCAGCCCGGCGGCCCGTCCGCCCGGTTCATTCATCACTGGCCCGCCAGTAATGCTCATCACCGGCCCGTCACTGGCGGCCGGCCACGGCTGGAGCCGGCCTCGCGTCTGGATCTTCATCGAGGCAGACTGCCCCGGGAGGATCACCTCAAACTGAGGGCCAGACGCGCAGAGAGGCCAGCCATGCTGAGTGAGCAGGAAGCGCATGCTGAGTGAGCAGGAAGCGGAGGAGTTCCGGATCCGCCAGCTGGTCGAGAAGTGGGCCCTGACCAGAGACGCCGGAGACTGGGCCGGGTTCGCCTCGGTCTGGCACTCCGACGGCTGGATGACAGCTACCTGGTTCCAGGGCCCGGCGGCCGACTTCATCCGGGCCAGCCGCGACGGCTTCGAGGCCGGCGTCAGCATCCTGCATTTCCTGGGCGGATCCCGGTGCGAGGTGACGGGCGCCCGGGCCGTGGCTCAGACCAAGATGACCATCGCCCAGCGCGCCCAGGTGGACGGGATCACCGCCGATGTCACGTGTACCGGCCGCTTCTACGACTTCCTGGAAAAACGCGCCGGGGCCTGGGGCATCGTCCGGCGGCAGCCGATCTATGAGAAGGACCGGCTCGACCCGGTAGATCCCGGGGCCCGGCTGACCCTCGACCCCGGGCGGCTGGCTGAATTCCCGGCCGGGTACCGGCACCTGGCCTACCTGCAGTCCCAGCTGGGCTTCCGGATCGCGCCCCGGCTGCCGGGGCTGCGCGGGCCGGAGGTGGAACAGCTGTACCAGGAGGGCCGGGACTGGCGCGGCGGGTCCGCCACGCCCGGGGACCCTGCCGCCGAGGGGCTGATGTCCCCGGGCCCAGGCTGACCCGGGCGGCGGCCCGCACCGCGCCCTGGTCAGAGCTCGACTGTGGTGCCCACCTCGACCCGGCTGAACGTGTCCTCGTCCTTGCCGCACAGCGGCAGGAAGTTGTCCAGCACCATAAGGCCGACCTCACCGAACAGGGCTTCGTGGATGACGTACCCGCGCTGCGGGGCCACTTCGCGCGCGTAGTCGATCATCTCGCCGGTCTTGAGCCACGGCCCGCTGGCCGGTAGCAGGAGGGTCTGAACCGGGTCCTGCGGCACGGTGAACGAGTCACCGGGATGGAACAGCGAGCCGTCGATCATGAACCCGGTGTTCTCGATCACCGGGATGTCCCGGTGCAGCACCGCGTGCAGGTGCCCGTAGGTATGCACGTCGAAGCCGGCCGCGGTGAACGTGTCACCCTCGTCCACCGCGTGCACCTGGTCCTGGCTGAACCCGGCGAACTCACTGGCCACCGAGGAGATCGTCCACAGCTGCAGGCCGGGGTCGGCGGTAAGCGCGGCGCGCAGGCCGTCCGCGTCGAAATGATCGAAATGCTCGTGCGTGACCAGTACCGCGTTGGCCCCGTCCAGCGCCCGCGGCATGCTCCAGGCCGCAGGGTCGATGACCAGCGTGGCCCCGTCCTTCTCCAGCCTGACGCAGGCGTGCTCCAGCTTCGTCAGCCGCATGAATTCTCTCCAGGTAGTGGCGGATGTTCATGACCCTACCGGCGATTGCGGCGGCGGGCCCAGCAGCCCCCGTGCCACCATGGTGCCGCGCGGCATCCAGGCGACACCGCCGCCTCTCGCCCCGGTTACCCGTATTAACGGAGGCAGCGATGCCCGGTTCAAACGGCCTGTCCTCGGTCCAGCACGTCGTGGTGCTGATGCTGGAGAACCGCTCGTTCGACCACATGCTCGGCTTCCTCTACACCGGCAGCGGGAACGTGTCCCCGGCCGGGCAGCCATACGACGGACTGACCGGCGGCGAGTCAAACCCCGCGTCTTCCGGTCCGCCGATCAGCGTGTTCAAGATCGAACCCACGACCCCTAACGCCTATTACATGCCGGGCGCCGATCCTGGCGAAGGCTACATGGCCACGAACGACCAGTTGTTCGGGAGTGAGACAGCCCTCGCGAGCTCGTCGGTGGCGGCGTCCAATGATGGTTTCATCAAGGACTTCACCTACACGCTGGGCTGGCAGTCGCGGGAAGGTGGCTGGTCCATCGTGCCCGGCACGACCGGCCAGGACATCATGGGCTGCTTCGCTCCGGAAACTCTTCCCGTGCTGTCCGGCCTGGCCCGGGGATACGCCGTCTGCGATCAGTGGTTCTCCTCTGTGCCCACCGAGACGCTGCCCAACCGCGCCTTCGCCTGCGCGGGAACCAGCCAGGGACACATGGACGACAAGACGCACACGTTCACCTCGCCGTCCATTTTCGGGCTGCTCGATGCGCACGGGCAGTCCTGGGCGATCTACGGCTACGACGCCCAGCCGCTCACCAAGGACACGTTTACCGACATCAGCGGCGCCGCAGCCAGCCATTTCGGGGAGTTCACCGACTTCACCGCGGCGGCGGCCGCCGGGACGCTGGCCGCGTTCACGTTCCTCGAGCCCAGCTGGAGCTCGACCGGCAACAGCCAGCACCCGAACTACAACGTGGCCCTGGGCGAGCAGCTCATCCACGACGTGTACCAGGCGGTCCGGGGCGGTCCCGGATGGGCCCAGACGCTGCTGGTCATCACGTATGACGAGCACGGCGGCTGTTACGACCACGTGGCGCCGCCATCCGGCGCGACCCCACCGGACCGTGACGCAGGCGAGTTCGGTTTCGACTTCACCCGGTTCGGGCTGCGGGTCCCTGCGGTGCTGGTCTCGCCGCTGATCGCGCCGGGCACGGTGTTCCGGGTCCCGGCGGGAAGCACCCCGCTGGACCACACATCGATCCTGAAAACCGTGCAGGAGCGCTGGGGGCTGCCGTCGCTGACCGCCCGGGACGCCGCGGCGCCCGGCTTCGGTGACGTGCTCACGCTGACCACGCCGCGCGCCGACGACGTGCTGGCCGGGGTGACCGTCCCGGTGGCCGCCGGGCCCGGTCCCGCGGCGGGCCAGCCGTCGCATCTGCAGGAGGTCCAGGCCGAGCTGGTCTCCCGGCAGTTCCCGGCCGGGGTGTCACCCGCGCCCGGGAAGATCGGGCCGGCCCCGGTCACCGACGCCGCGCTGGCCAGCTATATCCGCGCGCATGCCTAAGCGGCGGCTAGCGGGGCGCCCGGGCGCCGACCGCCATCCGGGTGGCCAGCTCGGCGTCGATCTGCTGGGCGGCGCTGAGCAGCCGGGGCAGGAACTGCTTTTCCAGCGTGCGCATCTGCACCCGGGCCGCGTGCGCGCTGGCGTTGATGGCCGCGACCACCCGGCCCGAGCTGTCCCGGATCGGCACCGCGATCGAGCGCACCCCGGCCTCCAGTTCCTGATCCACGGCGGCCCAGCCCTGCGCAGCCACCTTGGCCAGGATCTGCCGGAGCTCCGTCTCATCGACCACGGTGCGCTCGGTCAGCTTGCGCAGCTGGATGCGGCGCAGGTGCGCGTCCAGTTCCTCCTCGGGCAGGCTGGCCAGCAGGATCCGTCCCATGGAGGTCGGATAAGGCGGCAGCCGGGTGCCCACGGTGAGCGCGATCGTCATGATCCGGTTGGCTGAGGCCCGCGCCACGTACACGATGTCGTCGCCGTCGAGCACGCTCACCGAGCAGGACTCGTGCAGTTCCTCGGCCAGGTCCTCCAGGTGCGGCTGGGCGATCTGGGCCACGCTGAACGAGGACAGGTACGCGTAACCGAGGGCCAGCACGCGGGGCCGCAGCGAGAACTGCCGCCCGGTACTGCCCACGTAGCCGAGCTCTTGCAGGGTGAGCAGGAAACGGCGGGCCGCCGCCCGGGTGAGCCCGGTCCGCTCAGCCACCTCCGACAAGGTCAGCGACGGCCGCTCGGACGAGAAACACCGGATGACCGCCAGCCCCCGGTCCAGGGACTGGACGAAATCCGTCCGGCGGGCGGGGCTGGGCCGCTCGCGCGCCTGAGCAGCCCCCTCGGCGGCGTTGGAGTCCACCCCGGCGTCACCGACCCCACGGCCTGTTGTGTTCACATTGCGCACGATAGCGCGCTGACTGGCCCTACGCCAGACGCGGCCCGCGCGGGCGGGTCAGACCCCGCGCGGCGACAGGCCCGCGGCCCGGTACACCGCATCGATCACGGTCATGTTGGCCACGGCGTCCTCGGGAGTAGTGAGCACCGGATCACCGTGCCGCACCGCCCCGGCGAACGCGCGCAGCTGGTGGGTGTAGGTGGACTCGCCGCTGACCCGCTCACGACGGGTGTAGCCGTCGGCGGTGACCGTCAGCCGGTTGTAAACCTGCGGCGAGACGTAGTTGAAGACCCGCATCACGCCCTCGTCGCCGACCGCCTTGGCGTCCAGCCGCAGCACCTGGCCGGACCACAGCGACGCGGTCATCCGGCCGAGCACCCCGCCGGCGAACCGGAACGAGGCGGCCATCGCCCGGTCCACGTCCGGGGCGTGCAGCCTGGCCCGCGCGGACAGCACCTCGGGCTCACCCGGGCCGAGCATCCGCAGCCAGTTGATCGCGTAGCAGCCCGCGTCCATGGTGGCCCCGCCGGCCAGGTCGTAGGAGTAGCGGATGTCGGAGAAGCGCGGCAGCGGGAAGCACAGTGCGGCTTCCAGGTAGCGGAGCGGCCCGATCTCCCTCGCCACCACTTCCTGCATCCGGCGGGCGAGCGGGTGGTAGCGGTAGTGAAAGGCCTCCATGACGACCAGCCCCGACGCCGCGGCAGCCGCGGCCACCTCGGCGGCCTCGGTGGCGTTGGCGGTGAACGGCTTCTCGCACAGCACGTGCTTGCCCGCCTCGATGGCCCGCAGTGTCCACAGCGCGTGCAGCGAGTTAGGCAGCGGGTTGTAGATGGCGTCAATCGCCGGATCGTCGATCAGCGCCTGATAAGAGCCGTGCACCTGGCGGATCTGGTGCTTCGCCGCGAACCGCCGGGCCCGCTCCGGGTCACGGGCGCCCACGGCGGCCACCGTCACCTCGGGGGTCTGGCGGGCGGGCTTGATCAGCGCGCTGGAGGTGATCCGCGCGGCGCCCAGCGTCCCGATCCGCAACTGGTCCACGGTCACCATTCCTAACGCGCGCGGCGGCTGGCTACCTCGTACAGGGCGATGCCGGCCGCGACGCCCGCGTTAAGCGACTCGGTCTGGGCCGCAACGGGAATTCGCACCAGGACGTCACAGCGCTGCGCGACCAGCCGGGACAGTCCTCGTCCCTCTGAGCCGGCCACCAGCACGAGGGGCCCGTCGGCCACGCTCAGTTCGCCGAGGTCGGTGTCGCCCTGCGCGTCGAGCCCGGCCACGAACAGGCCGGCCTCCTGGTAGCTGGTGAGCGCGCGGACCAGGTTGGACGCCCAGGCCACGGGCACCCGGGCCAGCGCGCCGGCTGACGCTTTCCAGGCTCCCGCGCTCACGTGGGCAGAACGCCGCGCGGGGACCAGCACGCCGTGGCCGCCGAACGCCGCGACCGAGCGCACGACCGCACCGAGGTTGCGCGGGTCAGTGACCCCGTCCAGGGCCATGATCAGCGGTTCCTCGCCGCGGGCCCGGGCCCGCTGCAGCAGGTCGCCGGGGTGGGCGTAGTCGTAGGGGCGGACCTTCAGGGCCAGGCTCTGGTGCACCGCGCCGCCCGTCAGCCGGTCCAGTTCCGGCAGGCCCGCCTCGATTACCGGGATGCCCACGTCGGCGGCGAGCCGGATCACCTCGTTGAACCGGGGGTCGGAGCCGTCCCGGGGACCTGCGTAGAGCGCGGTCGCGGGCACGCGGGCGCGCAAGGACTCCAGGACCGCATTGCGGCCGGCCACCACTTCGGGGGCGTCACCAGCGCCACGCGCCCGGTCCACCGCCCGGCCACCGCGTTCTGCGGGGCGGCCTGGCCGGTCCGCGGCCCGGCTGTCCCGGTCGGCTCCCCGGCCACCGGCGGGTCCGGCGCCGCGGCCCGCCGACTGCCCGGCCGCTTTCGCGGCCGCCCGGCGCTGCGCCGGGTGACCGGGCCGCAGGTGAGCCGCGGGGGTCGGTCCCTTGCCCTCGAGCTTTTTCTTGCCGTAGCCGCCGGTGCCGGGCCGCGGCTTCCCCGACTTGGTCCGTCCGCCCCGGCCAGACCGGGCGGATCCGCCGCCTGCTGCCCCGCCGGTCACCGCTTCAGCTCCCAGCGCGGCCCTTGCGGGGTGTCCTCGATGAGGATGCCCGCCGCCTGCAGGTCGTCGCGGATCGCGTCGGCGGCTGCGTAGTCGCGGCGCTCGCGGGCAGCCTGGCGCTGCGTCAGCGCCACCGTCACCAGCGCGCCGACCACCGCGTGTAGGTCATCGCCGGGGCTGGCCGACGCCCAGGGCTCGGACAGCGGGTCGAGGCCGAGCACGCCGAGCATGGCCCGGACCGCAGTCAGCGCCGCGGCGGCCCCGGCGGTGTCGCCGCTGGCCAGCGCATTGTTGCCGAGCCGGACCGTGTCGTGCACCACGGCCAGGGCCTGTGGCACGGCCAGATCGTCATCCATGGCGGCCCGGAACGCGGCGGGCAGGTCGCCGCCCGCTCCGGCCTGCGGGCTGACCTCGGCCGCCCGGATCACGAAGTTCTCGATTCGCCGGTAGGCGGCGACGGCCTCATCCAGGGCTTCCATCGAGTACTCGATCCCAGAGCGGTAGTGCGCCTGCCCCAGGTAATACCGCAACTCCACCGGGCGGACCTGGGTCACCATGGCGTCCACCAGCAGTGAGTTGCCCAGGGACTTGCTCATCTTCTCCCCGGCCACCCCGACCAGCCCGTTGTGCAGCCAGTACTGGGCGAAGCCGTCTCCGGCTGCCCGGGACTGGGCGATCTCGTTCTCGTGGTGGGGGAAGATCAGGTCCAGGCCACCGCCGTGAATGTCAAAGGTGGGGCCCAGGTACTTGGTGGCCATGGCGGAGCATTCCAGGTGCCAGCCCGGCCGTCCCGGTCCCCAGGGGGTATCCCAGGCGGGCTCGCCGGGCTTCGCGCCCTTCCACAGCGCGAAGTCGCGCGGGTCACGCTTGGCGTCGTTCGGCTCAGTGTCATCGGCGGGGCGCATGTGGTCCACCCGCTGGCCGGACAGCGAACCGTACGCCGGGTACGAGCGGACGTCGAAGTAGACGCCACCGTCGGCCGCGTAGGCGTGCCCGGTGTCGATGAGCCGGTGCATCAACGTGATCATCTCGGGCACGTGCCCGGTCGCCCTGGGCTCGACGTCGGGGGGGACGCATCCCAGCACCGCGTAGGCACGGCTGAACGCCCGCTCGTTGCGCTGGGCCACGAGCCACCAGGGGACGTCCTCGTTCGCGGCGACCCGGATGATCTTGTCGTCGATGTCGGTGACGTTCCGGCAGAACGTGACCTGGTATCCACTGGCCCGCAGCCAGCGGGTCACGACGTCGAAGACCACGCCGGACCTGATGTGCCCGATGTGCGGCGGCGCCTGCACCGTGGCCCCGCACAGGTACAGCGTCACCTGCCCGGGCGTTATCGGGGTGAAGTCGCGCACGGTGCGCGCAGCAGTGTCGTAAAGGCGGAGCGTCACGGAGCACAGGCTACGGGATCAGGCGGCCTGCCCGGGCGGCCCGGCGTCGGGCAGCCCGGCGGTCTGGTCACGGCCGTTGCGGGCCCTGGACCCGCAGCCGGGATTTTGTCAGGGTCCAGCATGGCTTGCAACACGCCGGTTACCTGGGCTTGCCTCGAATATCCCCAGTCCACAGGCCATACGCAATATCGTCTCCCTTGACGTCGGACAGCAGGGGCGTTGTAGAGCGCAGGCGTTAGTGCACAGCGTTACAGCACAGGGCGGACGGGGCCTAAAGGCCGCTCACTGGGCGCACCGGGTCCCGGATTCTTGGTCGTGGCCGGGACTCACGCAGTAGCACCGCAGGAAGGACGAAGTAGCCCCGATGAACGACAATCCCCGAGCTGACGGCTCCCGGAGGAGTGACCCCTACGCCGCGCTCCGCATGATCGCGCTCATAGCCGCGATCGCCGGGGTAGTTGTGCTGGCTGCGGCCGCATTCGTGCTCTCCTACGGCGGGATCCACAAGATCGCGCTATCCGCCGGGGTGTCGCCCGGCGTGGCCCGGATCTTCCCGGTGATCTTCGACGCGATGCTGGTGGTGTCCTGCGCCGCGGTGGTGTCGCTGCGCTCGGCCGGCTGGTGGCAGCGCACCTACTCCTGGCTGAGCACGCTGGCCCTGCTGGTCGTGGTGGCGGCCGCCAACGCGGCCCACGCGACCGGGACGCACATCCCCCGCAAACCTGCCGCCGCGACCGTCGCCATCCTCCCGTGGGCTCTGCTGCTGCTGGCGTTCACCTTGCTCCTGTCGATGCTCCGGCAGTTCCGCCGCTCCCGGGCGGCCGCGGCCGACATGCCTGTGGCGGCCGGCGTGCCGGTGACCGGCCACGCCGCAGCGGGAACTGCCCCGGTCCGCGCGAGGCCCGGGCTGGACATCCTGAACCCGCGCAGCCCGGCTCCCCAGCCCGCCATGGCCGTGACCACCACGGCTCAGCCCAGCACGGTGCCTTCCCGTGCGGTCGCCGTCTCCGTCCCGGACCGGGAAGGTGCCCCGCCTCCTGAGTCAGGACCCGGGCTGAACGGGACCGGCTCGGCGAGATCCGCCGATCGCGAGTCGCTCGGCCAGGAAGGGGCTGATCAGGAACGGGCTGATCAGCACCCTATGGGCGAGGACCAAGCCGTCCAGGAGCAGGTTGCGGTGGAGGAGGCGGGCGAGGAAGAACCCTCTGGCGACGGGCACGCCGAGCCCGCTCCGGAAGCCAGGCCCGCCGGCGCCGAGGCGCCCGAGGCTGCTGACCACCAGGCTCCCGACGCCCAGGCTCCCGACGCCCAGCCTGCTGACGCCCAGGCTCCCGACGCCCAGGCTCCCGACGCCCAGCCTGCTGACGCCCAGGCTCCCGACGCCCAGGCTCCCGACGCCCAGGCTCCCGACGCCCAGCCTGCTGACGCCCAGGCTCCCGACGCCCAGCCCGACAGCGACCAGGCTCCTGAGACCCAGGCTCGCGAAGCCCAGCCCGCCGGCGCCCAGGCTCCCGACGCCCAGCCCGCCGGCGCCGAGGCGCCCGAGGCTGCTGACCACCAGGCTCCCGAGGGCGGGGCTCCCGAGGCCCAGCCCGCCAACAACCAAGCTCTGGAGGCCGGGGCCCCCGACGACCAGCCCGGCGACGAGCAGCCTGCTGATGACGGGTCTCCCCAGGCCGGGTCTCACACCGAGCAGCCGGGCACTCAGTCCACCGGGGGAACCATCCACGTGCCGCATCAGGCCATGCCCGCGCCCGTGCCTGCCCCCTCGCCGCACTTCGACCGGCTGAGGAGCACCCCCACACCCCCCGAAGACGAGCCTGACTCGGACTCCTGACCTGGGTCTGGTCCGCGACCGGATGGGCGGCCCGAGGCCGCCGCGCAGCCCCCGGTTACGCTGAATCTGTCGCTGCCGGACCAGCCTCAGGAGCAAACGCGTGGCTTATGCCGCTGACATGACCGAGTTGACGTCGGAGGCGGAACTGCAGGCGCTGCTGGGCACACCGTCCCCGCGCTCGGCGACCAAAGTCCGTCCCGCACTGCACCAGCGGGACTGCGAATGGCTCGCCGCCTCTTCGTTCTGCCTCGTCGCGACGGCCTCGGCGGACGGCAGGTGTGACGTCTCACCCAAGGGCGACCCGCCGGGCTTCACTCACGTGCTGAACGACACGACGATCGCGATCCCGGACCGCGCGGGTAACAGGCGGTTCGACGGGTTCGGCAACATCCTCAGCAACCCGCAGGTCGGGCTGTTGTTCCTGGTCCCGGGCCGGGATGACACGCTGCGCATCAACGGCCGCGCCCGGCTGATCCGCGCAGCGCCGTTCTTCGACGACATGATCGTCCGCGGGAACCGGCCGCGACTGGCCCTCCTGGTCGAGGTGGAAGAGGTCTTCTACCACTGCGCCAAGGCGTTCTTGCGGGCGCAGCTCTGGGATCCGCGGACCTGGAACCCCGGGGTGCTCCCCTCGGTGGCCTGCATAGTGAAAAGTGTCCAGGCCGACACGGAGGAGACGCTCGAAGAACTGGAACAGCACTACGGCGACAGTTACCGCGAGCTGCTCTACCCTGCTGGCTGACCTAACGCCGGCTGAGCCTGGCCCTGCTCGACCACCAGGGCCGTGGCGATAGCGGCGATGCCTTCGCGCCGGCCCGTCAGGCCCAGCCCGTCCGTGGTGGTGCCGGACAGGCTGACCGGGACGCCGCCGAGGGCCTCGGACAGCACTTTCTCGGCCTCTTGGCGCCGGGGGGACAACCGCGGCCGCTCGCCGATGACCTGGATGGCCACGTTGCCGATGACGTATCCGGCCCCGGCGACCAAGGCCGCCGTGGCCTGCAGCAGTGCGGTACCCGGCGCCCCCGCCCATTGGGCTTCGGCCGTCCCGAAGTTCGCGCCGAGATCACCGAGCCCCGCGGCTGACAGCAGGGCGTCACAGGCGGCGTGGGCCGCGACATCACCATCCGAATGACCGGTCAGGCCCTCTTCGCCCGGCCAAAACAGGCCCGCAAGGTAGAGCGGGCGCCCGGGGCCGAAGGGGTGCACATCTGTGCCCACTCCGATCCTGGGCAGCCCGCTCACCGTGTGCGCGCCGCAGCTAGGTCAGGAGGCGAGGATCTCGTCGAGCAGCGCCTCGGCCTTGTCCTCGTTGGTCTTCTCGGCCAGCGCAAGCTCGCTGACCAGGATCTGCCGCGCCTTGGCCAGCATGCGCTTTTCGCCCGCAGACAGGCCGCGCTCCCGGTCCCTGCGCCATAGATCACGTACGACCTCGGCCACCTTGTTCACGTCGCCGGAGGCGAGCTTCTCAAGGTTGGCCTTGTACCGTCGAGACCAGTTGGTCGGTTCCTCAGTGTGCGGGGCGCGAAGCACCTCGAACACCCTCTCCAGCCCTTCCTGCCCAACAACGTCCCGTACGCCTACCAGCTCCGCATTGTCAGCGGGAACGCGTACGGTCAAGTCACCCTTATCGACCTTGAGAACGAGGTACGTCTTGTCCTCACCCTTGATCGAACGGGTCTCGATCTCTTCGATGCGAGCAGCCCCATGGTGGGGGTAGACGACCGTGTCGCCGACCTTGAAAGTCATGTGGCACATACCCCTTCCGCTAAAGCAATGTTAGCACGACCAACAGGGCGCCTTATCTGACGTTCACGATAAACGTGCAGGTCAACAGGCGTTTTAGGGTCTCAGAAAGCGACCGTCGGGGTGTGTCGGGGCGGGCCTCGGCCTCGCAGACCGCCCCACCTGGGCCTCGCGGACCGCCCCAGACGCGATCATACGATTCCGGCTGGTTTCACGTCGATAGCCATCTCAGCGCCCCGCTGGGGGCTTTCTCCCGGTGTGCGGAGGCTGCGGGTCGCCCCGGGGGGAGGCACATGATCCGCCGTGGGCAGGCACATGATCCGCCCGGGGGAGGCACATGATCCGCCCGGGGGCAGGCACATGATCCGCCCGGGGGCAGGCACATGATCCGCCCGTAGAGAAGCCACCGAAGACCCCGTAGCGAGGCACCTGGGGACGAACCTGTCTCAATCCGCTGGCGGCCAGGCGTGCCGCGAAGGTGCTGTCAGGCACATACTGGAGACCAACGAGGCCGTGCACGCCGGAGAAGGATGCCGTGAACAGAGGTGGGGAGCCGGAGCGGGACGACTATGGCCTGCCCCCGGTCAACATCGAAATCCCGGACGACGCCAGGGAACTTGAACGGGATATCCAGGCGTACCGCCGGGAACTCCGTGTGCAGCGACGGAACCGGCTGGTCCGGCGGCTGGGCGGGCCGCTCACCAGGGACGGGATGGTCCTCCCCCTGCTCGCCAGCTGCCTGGCCCTCACCCTGCTGGCCGGGACGCTGCTGACCATGTTCACGGCCCGCCGCGCGGTGCCAAGCACGCTGCAGACCACCAGCGTTCCGCGGCAAACGCAGCCCCCGGTGGGTCAGGTAGGTGGCCTGCTGCCCGCGGCGAGCGTCACCGTCGGCGGCGATCAGATCCGCGCGCTGCGCGGCTTCCGCCCTGCGGTGCTCGCCCTCGTTCCGGCGAGCTGCCGGTGCCTGGCCGCGGCGCACCGGCTGAGCGCACAGGCGGACGCGGCGGGAGTGCCGCTCTACTTCGTCGCGGTCGGCCCGGCCGTCTCCCAGGCCCGGAAGCTGGCCCAGCGTACCGGGCTGAGCGGCGACCATGTAGTGACCGACACCCACGACGCCATGGGCGGCGCTTACCACCCCGTAGGGCTGACCGCGGTGCTCGTGTACCGGGATGGACTGGTGCGCAGCCTCAACACGCATCTCGGCCCGGGGGTGCAGCTGAAGGGCAGCATGAAGGCGCTGCATGGGGAGAGCCCGCAGGGACTGGACGCCCCGGACGACAACATGCTGCTGGCCGGCCACGCTGGGGTGCGGGCCGCCTGACCCGTCGCCGCCGGGAGGAACACATCAGACACCGGCCCGGAGGAACACACCAGCCGGCGACACACCTGGCCCGGTGGCTGGCCAGGCGACGGCTGCCGATACGCTTTCTCGCGTCCCAGGTGCACCTCACACGAACACGAGGAGAGCACGTGATGCTCCCCCTGAGCCGTTCCGCCACCCGGCCTATGGTCGCGTCCCGATCAGCCCGGCCTGGTCTGAAGGTCCTGCGCCGGGCCTGCGCTGTCGCGGCGGTGGCGCTGATCCCGGTGCTGGCGGGATGCGAGGCCGGCAGCGACGCGCCGGTCTTGCACTGGCATCCGCCCACAAACGGGGCGTCCGCGACGATCATCGCGGGCCACGGCGAGATCGCTATACGCAATGCGTTCATCCTCGGCGGACTGCCCAACGTCACCCTGCCGGCGGGCAGTTCGGCAGGCTTGTTCGTGGGACTGGTCAATACGGGTCCGCGGGACCGCCTGGTCAGGATCTCCGCGCCAGGCACCGCAACGTCGGTCACGCTGCCCACGGGCGGCGTCCTGCTGGAGCAGGGGCATAGCGCGCTGCTGACCGGCCCGGTGCCCCAGCTGGTCCTCAGCGGCCTGACCCGGAGCCTGGTCAGCGGGTCGTACGTCCGGGTGCTGTTCACCTTCCAGAGGGCCGGCACGATAAGCCTGACCCTCCCGGTGATCCAGCGGGCAAACTCGTACGCCACGTTCTCGCCGGCCCCGCGGCCGTCGCCGAGCGCGTCCGCGAAGGGCAAGCGGGGGAATCATGGGCAGGCGTCGGCCACGCCCACCCCGACCGCAGGGGGAACCGCCACGGCCACCCCGACCACGACCCCCACGGCCTGACCCGGGGCTTAACCGACCGGAGTTTAAGCCCCGGAATTCAGCTGCCCGGCTCGAACTTGTAGCCGAGCCCGCGCACCGTAATGATGTGGCGCGGGTTCCCCGGGTCGTCCTCGACCTTGGCCCGCAGCCGCTTGATGTGCACGTCCAGGGTTTTGGTGTCGCCGACATAGTCGGCCCCCCAGACCCGGTCGATCAGCTGCATCCGGGTGAGCACCCGGCCGGTGTTCCGCAGCAGCACCTCGAGCAGCTCGAATTCCTTGAGCGGGAGCTGGATCTGATCACCACGCACCGTAACCACGTGCCGGTCCACGTCCATCCGGACCGGGCCCGATTCCAGCGTGGCGATCGCGGCGTCTTCAGGCTCGCCCCGCCGCCGGAGCACGGCGCGCATCCGGGCCACCAGCTCGCGCGAAGAAAACGGCTTGGTGACGTAGTCATCGGCTCCCAGTTCGAGGCCGACCACCTTGTCGATCTCGCTGTCCTTGGCGGTCAGCATGATCACTGGCACGGTCAACCGCTCGCGGAGGGTGCGGCACACCTCGCTGCCGGGCAACCCGGGCAGCATGAGGTCGAGCAGCACCAGGTCCGCGCCGTCGCGGTCGAAGGTCTCCAGTGCGTCCGGGCCGGTGGGGCAGACCGCTACCTCGAAGCCCTCCTTGCGCAGCATGTAGGACAGCGCATCACTGAACGATTCTTCGTCTTCCACGACGAGCACCCGCGTCACTTCACGGCCTCCCTGCAGATGATGCTGCTGGTGGCGGGGGATTCCCGGCCGCAGCTCGTGGGCGGTTGGCGATCGGCAGCCGCAGGGTGAACGTCAACCCCTCGCCTACCTTGCTCCCTACCGTGACCTTGCCGCCGTGCGCGGCGGTCACGTGCTTGACGATGGCCAGGCCCAGCCCGGTCCCGCCGGTGGCGCGGGAGCGGGCGGGGTTGACCCGGTAGAAACGCTCGAAGATCCGCTCCAGGTCACGCTGGGGGATGCCGATCCCCTGGTCTGTGACACCGATCTCGACCACTTCCCCGGCGATGCGGTGGGTGGCCACGACGACCCGGGTCTTCTCCGGGCTGTACGCGACCGCGTTCTCGAGCAGATTGCGCAGGGCGTTGACGAGCAGGTCCTCATCCCCCAGCACGACCAGGCCGGGCTCGCCGTCCGCGGCGAGCTCAATGCCGTGGGCGTTGGCCTTCATCCGGCACCGATCCAGGGCCTCGGCCACGACCAGGGACAGGTCCACCGGGATGGGATCGGGGATAGGCTCGGCCGCCTGGATCCGGGACAGGGTGATCAGGTCCTGGGCCAGCTTGGTGAGCCGGGATGCCTCCTGCCGCATCCGCCCGGCGAACCGGCGGACCGCCTCGGGGTCGTCGGCAGCGTCCTCAACCGTCTCGGCCAGCAGCGCCAGCGCCCCCACCGGGGTCTTGAGCTCGTGGCTGACGTTGGCCACGAAATCACGGCGGACTTCCTCCACCCTGCGGCTCTCGGTCTGGTCCTCGGCCAGCAGCAGCACCAGGCCACCACCGCCCACGCCGGAGCCCAGCGGGGCCACCCGCACGGCGAAACTCGTGGTCCGGCCGCCGAACTTGGTGCCCGAGACCTCGATCTCACCTTCGCGGATCTCGCCGTCGCGGCGGACCTGGCGGGCCAGGGCCAGTAGCTCTCCCACCATCAGCCGATCGCCCTTGACCAGTCCGAACGACCGGGCCGCCGCGCTCGCCCGGAGCACCCGGTCGTCGCTGTCGATGACCACCGCGGACGAGGAGAGCACGGAGAGCACGGCCGCGATACCGGCCGGGAGCCGGGGCGGCTGGCGTCGCTGCGCGGATACATCGGTAACGGGATGCGCCTTGGCCGCCTTCCGGATCTTCACGATGGGGAGGCTCCTGTCCCAGGGTCGTCCAGTTCGGTGGCCCGTGCCTCAGTGACCGGTACTTCAGGGGCCGGTGCTTCAGTGACCGGTACTTCAGGGGCCGGTGCGGGCGTGGCCCGTGCTCCAATGACTGGCCTAGCCATGATCACCGTCACCTGCCCGCGCACCCTTTGATGGTATGCGGGAGCAGCGCAAATCTGCTCAGGCCAGAGCCACCCGGCCGCCCTGTTCCCCATCTATTCACACGGCAGCCAGTCCGGCGTCATGCCCGGTCTATCCAGAGGCCAGGCACCCCCCCCGGACATACCGGTGCGACCCCACCCGAAACGGCCAGCCCCGACGCGTCCAGGCCTCGGGGCCTCAGCGTCCCTGGTTCGCGACCGCCTCGGCCGCCGTGGCCGCGGCCTGAGGGTCGAGGTAACGGCCACCTGGTTCCTTGGGCCGGAAGTCGGCACCGATCTCGTAAACGAGAGGAATCCCGGTCGGGATGTTCAGCCCGGCGATCTCGTCGTCGGAGATGCCGTCCAGCTGCTTGACCAGGGCGCGCAGCGAGTTTCCGTGCGCCACTACCAGCACCGTCGCGTCCGTCGCCAGATCGGGGACGATGACGTCATCCCAGTACGGCATCAGCCGGGTCAGCACGTCCTTGAGGCACTCGGTGCGGGGCAGCAGTTCCGGCGGGAGGAGGGCGTACCGCGGATCGCCCGCCTGCGAGTACGGGTCATCGTCGGCCAGCGGTGGCGGTGGCACATCATAGGAGCGGCGCCAGAGCATGAACTGCTCATCGCCGAACTCCGCGCGCGTCTGCGCCTTGTCCTTGCCCTGCAACGCTCCGTAGTGCCGTTCGTTCAGGCGCCAGGACCTGCGCACCGGCAGCCAGAGCAGGCCCGCCTCGCCGAGCGCGAGGTTGGCGGTCTGGATGGCCCGGGTCAGTACCGATGTGTGCACGAGGTCAGGCAGCAGGCCCGATTCACGCAGCAGCGTCCCACCGTTCGAGGCTTCCGCGGCACCTCGTTCCGACAGGCCCACGTCCACCCACCCGGTGAACAAGCCTTCCGCGTTCCATTCGCTTTCTCCATGCCGCAGCAGCACCAGCGTCGCCATACTGCTGAGCTTAACGGGCGGGGCCACGCGGCGCGCCGGGCCCGGAGGCCGTCCGGGCCGGCCATAGGGCATGGCGCGGAGGCCGGCCCCACCCGCGCGCCCGACCAGGCCAGACTCGGGTGCCGGGGCGGGAACACCCCGCGACATCGGGTGGTTGATCAGTCCGGAGGTGCATGCCCGTGCCGCGACGCTTCCCCCGGCGGATCGCGACCATCAGTGTCCATACCTCGCCGCTCGAACAACCAGGTACCGGTGACGCCGGGGGCCTGAACGTCTACGTGGTGGAGGTCGCGAAGCGCCTGGCCGACCGCGGGGTGGAGGTCGAGATCTTCACCCGGGCCGTCTCGCCAGACGCACCGCCCGTGGCTGAACTCGTGCCCGGCGTGCTGGTCCGGCACGTGCCGGCGGGCCCGTTCGAGGAACTGGACAAGGCGGACCTGCCTGCTCAGCTATGCCAGTTCACCTTCGAGGTGCTGCGCGCCGAGGCCGCCCACGACCCAGGCCGCTACGACCTGGTCCACGCGCACTACTGGCTTTCGGGCCAGGTGGGGCTGGTGGCCCGGCAGCGCTGGGGCGTCCCGCTGGTGCAATCCATGCACACGCTCGGCCGGGTGAAGAACGCCGCCCTGGCCCGGGGAGACGCGGCCGAGCCGGAAATGCGCCTGCGGGGCGAGACGGAGGTCGTGTCCATCGCGGACCGGCTGGTCGCCAATACCGAGCAGGAAGCACTCCAGCTGGTGGGGTTGTATGGGGCGGATCCGGCCAAGGTCTGGACCGTGAACCCGGGCGTGGACCTGGCCGTGTTCCGGCCCGGCCCGGCCGCCGAGGCCCGGCGCAGGCTCGGCCTGCCCGCGGAGGGGACCGTGGTGGTGTTCGCCGGCCGGGTGCAGCCGCTGAAGGCACCTGACCTGGTGCTGCGCGCCGCCGCGCAGCTGGTCCGGGACGACCCGGTCCTGGCCAGGAGGCTGACCCTGGCCTTCGTCGGCGGCCCGAGCGGGACCGGGCGGGCTGACCCGGATGGCCTGATCGAGCTGGCTGCCAAGCTGGGCCTGGCCGGCCTGGTCCGGCTGGAGCCCCCGTGCCCGCAGCGTGAGCTGGCCGAGTGGTACCGGGCCGCGACCGTGGTCATGGTGCCCTCCTACTCGGAGTCGTTCGGCCTGGTGGCTGTGGAAGCTCAGGCCTGCGGCACGCCGGTGATCGCGGCCGCGGTGGGCGGCCTGCGGACCGCGGTCAGGCACGGCGAGTCAGGTCTCCTGGTCAACGACCATGATCCGGCTAGCTACGCACGTGCGCTCCGCGAGCTCATCTCCTCGCCCGCCCGGCTGGAGCGGCTGTCCCGTGGGGGGGTGGCCCACGCCTCCCGGTTCGGCTGGTCCCGCACCGTGGACCGGCTGATGAGCGTGTACGCCGGCGCGATGAGCAGCATCCCGGCGCCGGCCGACTTCACCCGGGCTCTGCCCTCGTGAACGGCGACGAAAAGATCGTTAGGGAGCTTGAGGCAGCGGCGAGGGAGCAGCCGCCGGCGGGCGGGTGGTGCGGGTGCAGCAGTGCGGCCTGGCACTATGAGGAACCATGACCGAGCCCGCTTCTTACCCGTCGTCTCAGGAAGACGCCGCATCGGCCATCGAGGCGGCCCTGCAGGAGCTGGGCCTGGGCTGGGAGAGTCCCCAGCCGGGCAGTTACCTGGTCAAGCTGGAGGGCCAGCACAAGCTGGCCACCATGACGTGGCTGATCGCCGGACGGCACAGCCTGCACGTGGAGGCGTTCTTCTGCCGCCAGCCGGATGAGAATCACGCCCGCTTTTACCGCTTCCTGCTCGAGCGCAGCGGCCGGATGTTCGGGGTGCATTTCGCCCTCGACCCGGCGGGGGACGTCTACCTGGTGGGCCGGCTCCCGCTCGCCTCGGTGAGCAGCGCCGAGGTGGACCGCATCCTGGGCTGCGTGCTGACCTACTCCGACGAGAACTTCGACCCGGCCCTGGCCATCGGCTTCGCCTCCTCGATCCGCAAGGAGTGGGCGTGGCGGGTCAAGCGGGGCGAGAGCCTGGCCAACCTGCGGGCCTTCGCCCGGCTCGCGGACCCCGAGCACGAGTGGGCCGGCGGGGCCTGAAGCGGCGAATGGCGGCGGGTCCAGGGGGTCGGCCCCCCGGACTAATAGAGCTCAGGACTTGACCAGCCGGGAGATCGCCTCGGCGGCCTCGCGGACTGATTCGCGTCCCTCGTCACCGCCCGCCCGGACCGCTTCGGTCACGCAATGGCCCAGGTGCTCCTCCAGCAGCCCCAGCGCGACCGCCTGCAGGGCCCGGGTTACCGCCGAGACCTGGGTGAGCACATCGATGCAGTAGACGTCCTCTTCCACCATGCGCTGCAGGCCGCGCACTTGGCCCTCGATCCGCCGCAAGCGTTTGAGGTAGGCGTCCTTGTCCTGGGTGTAACCGCGCATGCTGCGAGAATACGCGGCCGGCCGGACATTCTGCAGAGCTCAGGATCCTGAGCAGCGATCTTCAGCGAACCTTCAGGTTGGCGCGCTGCACTAGCGCTGTGCGGGGGCCGTCAGACTGGATCCGGCCGTAAACTGCCACAGACTGACTTAGGCCGGCTCCCCAGGAGGAGTGCCCATGCGGCGGGATGACCTGCGCTTCGCGGTCGCCGCCCGCGAAGACGGGCTGCGCCGGGTGCGGCGCCTGACCTTCCGGATCGGCGCAGCGGGTCTGGCCTGCTCGGCCGCGATCGCAATCGCGTTCAGCCACCTGTCCGGCTCCGCCGCGGCCAGCGGCAAATCCCCGTCTGGCGGCGACCCGGCCGGGAGCAGCGGCCAGCAGGGCACGGGGCAGCAGGGCACGGGGCAGCAGGGCACGGGGCAGCAGGGCACGGGGCAGCAGGGCGATACCCAGCCCGGAGGTGGCACGCTGCAGGCCCCGGCGCAGAACGTGGCCCCGGCCCAGGGGCCGGCCCAGGGAGTTTCAGGCGGGTCATGATCGCGGCGGTCGTCACCGGGCCGGCCCCGGGATCGCCGGGCGCCATGCCGCAGCTCGGTGGGCACGCGGCGCTGATCGTGACCTCGTCCACCCCGCTCTGGTACCTCACCCGGGCCACCGGCGTGGTCGCGCTCGTGCTGCTGACCATCGGGATGGCGCTGGGCTTGCTCACCGCGGTGCGCTTCGAGGGGCGTCAGTGGCCCCGGTTCATCACGATCGGCCTGCACCGGAACATGTCGCTGCTGGCGCTGGCCTTCACGGCCGCGCACGTGCTGACGACGATCACCGACAACTTCGTCCCGATCGACCTGCAGGACGCCTTCGTCCCGTTCATCTCCCCCTACCGGCCGCTGTGGCTCGGGTTCGGTGCGATCGCCCTGGACCTGCTGATCGCGCTGACCGTGACCAGCCTGCTGCGGGCCCGGCTCGGTCACCGCTCCTGGCGGCTGGTGCACTGGACTGCCTACCTGTGCTGGCCGCTCGCCGTGCTGCACGGCCTCGGCACCGGCACCGACACCCGCACCCGGTGGGTGCTCGCGGTCACGCTCCTCTGCGTGGTGGCGATCGCGGGCCTGACCGGATGGCGGCTCGCCATCGGCTGGCCCGCGCATCCGGGGATCCGCGTGGCCGGCGCCATCGCGCTGGTGGCCGTGCTGGTCGCGGGCGGCGCCTGGCTGGTGTCGGGACCGCTGCGGCCCGGCTGGTCCCTGCATGCCGGGCTGCCTGCCCTCACCCATGACCAGACCGGCTGCGTGCTGGACGGGGAGCCGGGACACGCACCCACCGCCCGCGGTGCGGGCTGGTCCCGGATCACCTCGTGACCACGGTGCGCGGCACCGGGACCACTGGCCCACGCCCGCCTGCGGCCCAGCTGCCCCGGCTGATCACGGCGGGGCCGCCGCTCGGGCTGCGGGCCCACCTCGGCCGTTACGGCCCGCTCGCGCCGGCCGGGGCACCCGGCCAGGCCGGGCTGATCGCCCTGGTGGAGCGGGCCGGCCTACGCGGGCGGGGCGGCGCGGCCTTCCCCGCCGCCCGGAAGATGCGGGCCGTCGCCGGCGCGGGCCGGCGGAGGCGGCGCGGCGGCGCGGTGCTGATCGCCAACGGGGCCGAATCCGAGCCCGCGAGCGGAAAGGACTTCATCCTGCTCCGCCAGTCCCCGCATCTGGTGCTCGACGGGATCGCACTGGCCGCTGGTGCGGTCGGCGCGGCCACCGCCTATTTGTGCGTGGATGGCACGGTTCCCGGGCGGGTGGACGGGCTGCTGGCGGCGGTTGCGGAACGCCGGGAGGCCGGCCTGGCCGAGGCGGAGGTCCGCGTGGTGGCGGTCCCCGGTGGCTTCGTGGCCAGTGAGGAATCCGCGCTGGTGAACTTCCTCAACGGGGGCCCGGCAGTGCCCATGTATGTGCCGCCGCGGCCCTTTGAGCGCGGAGTCGGCGGCCAGGCCACGCTGGTGAACAACGTCGAGACCCTGGCCCACGTGGCGCTGATCGCCCGGTACGGCCCGGAGTGGTTCGGCGCCGTCGGGGCCGCCGACGCGCCCGGTTCCGCCCTGGTCACGATCGGCGGGGCGGTGGGCAGACCCGGCGTGTACGAGATCGCCCTGGGCCTGCCGGCTGGCGAGCTCATCGAGCTGGCCGGCGGTCCGGCGGAACCGCTGCAGGCCATCCTGGCGGGCGGCTACTTCGGTGGCTGGCTGTCACTCCCCGGGGCGGCAGCGGCAGCGGTCAGCCCACCCGGTCTCCGGTCGGCCGGCGCCTCCTTCGGCGCGGGCGTGCTGATCGCGCTGCCCGCCGCCTGCTGCGGCCTGGCCGAAACCGCCCGGGTGCTGCGTTATCTGGCGGGCCAGAGTGCCAGGCAGTGCGGGCCGTGCACCTTCGGGCTGCCCGCCATCGCCGACGCCCTGGCCCACCTGGCCTGGCAGGGGCGGGACGAGCGGGCCGCAGAGTGGCTCCGGTATCTGCTGCCGCTGGTGGACAAGCGCGGAGCCTGCCACTTCCCCGACGGCGCGGTCGCCCTGGTCGCCAGCGCGCTGCGGGTGTTCGCCGACGACCTGCGGCATCACCTCAGCCGCGGGCCGTGCCCGGCCGCCAGCCGGCCGCCGGTGCTGCCCATCCCCGGCCCCCCGGGCCGCCCCCGATGAGCCGGGTGCTCAGGCTGAACCCGATCGCCTGTGACGCGCACGGTGTCTGCGCTGGCCTGTTCCCGGAGATGGTCACGCTGGATCCCTGGGGATATCCGGTCATCGCGGCCGGGCCGGTCCCGGCAGACCTGGAGGAACACGCCCGGCGTGCGGTCGCGTCCTGCCCCACCCTGGCCCTGCGGCTGGACCGGGAACGGCTGGACCGGGAACGGCTGGACCGGGAACGGCTGGACCGGGAGCGGCGGCCCCAAGCGGAGCGCCCTGGGATTCACCCGCCGCCGAGCTGAACGGCCTTCACCACGAGCAGGGCGACCGAGAGCACCAGATAACCACGGAGCAGCAGCATGCCCAGCTTGGTCGCGGGTGACCATTGCACCGGCTTGAGCAGGGCCAGCGGCGGCATCCGCCAGTTCCGCCGCTCCGGCCCGCTCAGCGGGGGCGCAGCCGGCCGGGGCCACGGGCCGCGCCGCTGGGTCAGCCGCAGCCACAAGCCAGCCCCGCCCCCGGCCACGATCAGCGCGAGCGCCACCACCATCGCCACATCGGCCACGTTCAGGTGGGGGAAGACGGTGCTGACCACGAGCGTGGCGGACAGGGTGAGCAGCACGCCGATGATGAGGCTGGCCACGACGTTGAGCCAGCGCTGGTTGACCCACGGGCCGAGAACTTCCGGGTCGTTGCACAACAGCAGGAGGAACACGCTGGCGCTGGGCAGCAGTACTCCCGCCAGCGCCTGCACGCTGGTGGTGATCAGCCCGAGCGGAGCGTGGGGGATGAGCACGATGGCCGCGGCCAGTACGACCGGGACGGTGTAGGCGGCGTAGAACTGCCGGGCGTCACGGAGCTGCGGTGCAGGGAGTGCTTGATCCCGAACACGTCGCCGAAGGCGTAGCTGGTGGACAGGGTTACCGCCGAGGCCCCGATGATGCTGGCGTCAAGCAGCACGATGGCGAACAGCGCGCCCATCCAGTAGGCGTGGTGCTCCAGCGCGCGGGCCACGCCGGGGGCGTCGGTGAAGTTGCCTGCCAGGTTCGTGCCGCGGACCGCGAAGACCGCTACCACCATGATCGCGATGGCCCCGACCACCACGACCAGGGCGCCACCGTGGTGCCGACGATCGCGATGATGAGCAGGACCGCGGCCGAGCTGGCCCCGCCCTGAATGCCCGGCACCACCAGGTGGTAGGCGATCTGGCCCCAGTACGGGTGGGACGCGAGCGCCAGCGGGTACAGCACCAGGCTGGTCGCGATGAACAGGAAGATGGCCCGTTCCCAGCGGGCGAAGCTGCCGCTGGCCGTGATGCCGATGAGCAGGACCGCGGTGAGCGGCACTGAGCCGTAGGGCGTGATACCGAAGTAGCTCAGCGCCAGCGAGACGCCGATGAACTCGGTGACGATGGTCAGGAAGCTGAGCACGAACAGGTCGCCTACGCTGAACCAGCCCCAGAACCGGCCGAATCGCTCATTGATCAGCCGGGCGTGGCCGACCCCGGTGACCGCGCCGAGCCGGACCACCATCTCCTGGTTGACGATGAGCACCGGGATGAGCAGCAGCAGGACCCAGAGCAGGCTGTAGCCGAAGTCCTGGCCGGCCTGGGCGTAGGTGGACACGCCGCCCGCGTCGTTGTCGCCGACCATGACGATCAGGCCGGGGCCCAGGATGGCCAGGAAGGTAACCAGCCGGCGCCGCAGTCCCGGGTGCCGGACGTCCTCGCCCACCCGGATCCGGCCCAGCGCGCCTTCGATGTCGCCGAGATGCGCCTCATCCAGGACCGCGCTCGGCGGGGGGACCAGCGCTGGCCTGGCCTCTTCCGGGGGGGACCGGGGTACCCGGGGCTCACTCACTGCGGAGTCCCGCGGTACGCGTCCGGAGGCTGGGCGGTTTCCCGGCGCCGCCAGTCATCCGGCAGCGTGGCCTCCAGCACGTCATCCACGGTGATCAGGCCGATCATCCGGCGGTCCTCGTCCACCGCCGGGATCGTGATCAGGTTGTAGTCGCTCATCAGCACCGCGACATCGACCACGTCCGTATCCGCTCCGACCCGCACCGGGTCCCGGTCGCAGACATCCAGCAGCGCAGTCGCGGGATCAGCCTGCACCAGCCGCACGACGGTAGCGACGCCGCACAGCCGCCCGAGGGCGTCCACCGCGTGCACGCTGGTCAGCGCCTCGGGCTGGACATTCTCCGCCTGGCCCACCGCGGCCAGCGCATCCGCCACGGCCACGTCGCCGGCCAGGGTCAGGAAGTCCACTCCCATCAGCCCGCCCGCGCTGGCCTGGTTGAATCCCATCAGCGTGCGCACCTTGGTGCGCTGCGCGGGCGGGAGCAGATCCAGCACGGCCTGCCGCCGCGGCTGGGGCAGTTCGGCGAGCGCGTCCGCGGCGTCATCGGCCCGCATCCTGGCCAGGACGGCGGCGATCTCCGCGTCGCTGCGCTCGGTGAGGAGCCGGGTGGCCTGTTCCTCGTCCAGCTCCTCGAAGACGTCCGCTTCGAGCTCGGGATCGGCGTGCACGTGGCCGAGGATCTCTGTCTCCTCCGCCTTGGACGCGTCCTCGAGCAGGTCGGCGATCTGGGCCGGCTTCAGCCGCCTGATCCCGGCCAGGGGGCCGCGCAGGCGGGCGCTGCCGGCGTGCCCGATCAGCGGCTCGAACCTGGACCAGTCGCGGAACTGCCGCCCGCTGCGGTCCTGGTTTCGCGCCTCCCGGTCAGGCGCCGCAGCCAGCCCGGCCGGCGGCTGGTGTCCACTCCGGCCAGTACCCATTCCTCGCGCCCGTCGGGGGTCCACTGCTGGCGCAGTTCGAGATCGGCCGCCCGGGTGAGGTGCGCCCTCGCCACGTCGATGAGCCGGTGGCCCAGCACGTCCCGGCGCAGCAGGACCTCCCCCTCCCGGCGCTCGAAACGGCGCAGGTCAAGCTTGGGGCTGGTGAGCTGGAGTTCCTCCCCGTCGAAGATGCCGGTCTGGTCGACGGGCACGAACACTTCCCGGCCGCCCACCTTGGCCACCAGCCCCTTCACCGCCGGGAAAGGGCCGCCAGGGAAGGTCACGACCACGTCGTCCACCCGGCCCAGCGACTCGCCCCGGTTGTCGGTGATCGGGCGCCCAAGCAGGTCTGACAAGCGAATTGTGCGGCCGGGCCGGGTGGTGGCCGGGGTGCCGGATGACGCCGCCATGCAGGGCACTCCCCTCCGCCCACGATGCTCCGCCCATGATGGGGCGGGCTGGGCGGCGGACCGGCTCGGGAAGCCCTGTTCCGTCCGTCGTGGGCGATATCCCCCTAGTGTTCCCGGACCGGCACGGCGGGAAAGATCAGTGAGGTGAAAGGTGGCAACCCGGAGGTAAAGGCGGTCTCCGCCCAGCCGTCCCGCGCGCTGGCAACAACCGGCCTGGGATTCCGATAAACCGCCGGGTCCAGGGTAGTGTCGCGGGGTGGCGTACAGCCAGACTGATCGCAGGCGAGGCGAGGAGGTGACGGCCGTGCTCGGCGATCCTTCCAGTACACCCCCGGCGATCGCGGCCAGCATCAGGGGCCGGGTCGCCGGGCGGCGCTCCTCCCGATCCCACCTACCGCTCGCCGGCTATCCGCGGCTGGGGCGAACCCCCTAGCCGCTGGGCCGAGCCGACGGGCCCAGGAGGCTGCTGTGTCCGATCGGTTCTTCCTCAATCACCGCGACCCCGCCCGCCGGCCGCGTGACCGCACGCCGCTGGCCCGCCGCCTGATCCAGCCGTCCGAGCGCACCATCACCTCGCGGCAGCTCCGGCAGGACATCGTGTCCCTGGCCGGGCTCATCGGCCGCCCGGTGCTCAACCAGGCCGGCGATGAGGTGGGCCACGTCGCGGACCTGCTGGCCAAGGTGCACGGTGGGGAGACCTACCCGCTCGTGACCGGCGTCGTCATGCGGGTCGGCCGGCGGCGCGCTTTCCTCGACGCCTCGGCCATCGACCGGCTGCACCGCCGGTCTGTCACCCTGCGCACCGCCCGCCTGGACCTGCGCGAGTTCCAGCGGCGTGAGGGGGAGGTCCTGCTGGCCCGGGACATCCTGGACCACCAGCTCGTGGACACCGATGAGATCCAGGTGATCCGGGCCGCGGACCTGTACCTGGCCCAGGTGGGCGACTCCATCCACCTGGTCGGCGTGGACGTCAGCCTGCAGACGCTGTTGCGCAGGCTGGGGCCGAAACGGTTCCGCTGGCATCCGACCCCGGACCGGGTGATCGACTGGGCCGCGATCGAGTCGTTCGGCGCCGACTCCGCGGAGTCACCGTCGGCGGTGAAACTGCGGGCACCGCACAGTGCGCTGCGTAAGCTGCGCCCGGCCGAGCTCGCGGACGTGCTGGAGGGGCTGGGCCTGCCGGGCCGCCAGGAACTCATCGAGAGCCTGGGCCACGACCTGGCCGCGGACGCGCTGGAAGAGATGGAACCGCAGGAACTGACCGCGCTGCTGCGCGAGGTCGAACCGGACCAGGCCGCCGAGCTCATCGCCAGGATGGAACCGGACGAGGCGGTGGACGCGCTGCGTGACCTCAGCGACGAGGAGCAGGGCGTCCTGCTCGCCCGGATGCCGCCGCAGGTCCAGCGCGAACTCGTCCGGCTGCTCGGCTATCCAGGCGACGAGGCGGCTGGGATCATGACCACTGTGCTGGCCTGTGCATCGCCGGACGAGACAGTGGCGCAGGTCAGCCAGCGGCTGGCCGAGCAGAGGGTGCACCGGACCGAGATTGACTCAGTGGCCGTGCTCGATGAGGAAGGACGGCTGCTGGGTGATATCTCCGCCTTCGACCTGCTGGTCAGCGACGGCGCCCGGCGCCTCGGCGATCTGATGGACCCGGACAACACGCTGACCCTGCGGCCCGAGGACGACCTGGACACGGTGGCCACCGAGCTGGTCGAGTCGCGCCGATCGTCCCTGCTGGTGGTGGACGACGATGGCCGCCCCCTGGGGCGCATCCTGTCTGATGACGTGCTGGACGCGCTGGTGCCCGGGCACGGGCGCCTGCACTTCCCCAGGCTGCTCCAATGAGCTTCGGGACGCCGCGAACGCCCGGGGAGACGCCGTGAGCACACGCGAGGAGGATGCCCCCGCGGAGCTGGACTCGCCGCGGCCACGGGCGCGCGGCGGGATGACCTCGCTGACCCGGGTCCGGGCGGGCGGGGTCCGGCTGATCCGGTCCCGGAGGGGCCGGATCTGGATGATCCTGGCCATCGCCGGCCCTGGAGTGGTCGCGGCCAACGCCGGCAACGACGCGGCCGGGATCGCCACCTACGCCTCGGCCGGATCGCAGTTCGTCTACCGGACCTTGTTCTTCATGGTCCTGGTGACGTTCGCACTGGTGCTGGTGCAGGAGATGGCCGTCCGGCTGGGCACGCACACGGGCAAGGGCCTGGCCGCCCTGATCCGGGAGGAGTTCAGCCTGCGGCTCACCGGGGTGGCGCTGTTCTGCGTGCTGCTGGCCAATACAGGACTGGTGGTGTCGGAGTTCGCCGGGATCGGCGCCGCGTTCGAGCTGCTGGGCGTGAGCCGGTACGTGATCATCCCGATCGCCGCGGTGGCGATCTGGGCGCTGGTGGTGTTCGGCTCCTACCGCTACGCGGAGCGGATCTTCCTCATCCTGTCGCTGGCGTTCCTGGCCTACCCCATCGCCGCGATCCTGGGTCACCCCAACTGGGCCCAGGTCGGCACCAACCTGGTCATCCCGCACTTCCTCTACACGAAGAGCTTCCTGCTGCTGGGTGTGGCGCTGATCGGCACCACGGTCAGCCCGTACATGCAGCTGTACGCGGCGGCGGGCGTGGTAGACAAGGGCGCCGACGTGGCCGATTACCCGCGGGCCCGGATCGACGCGATCTCCGGCGCCGTCTTCGCCTGCATCATCTCGATCACCATCATCATCGCGACCGCGGCGGCGATCGGCGGCCGCGGCCCGCTGACCTCAGCCAAGGAGGCCGCTGAGGCGCTCCGCCCGGTGGCTGGCGCGGGGGCTGAGCTCCTGTTCGCGTTCGGCCTGATCGGCGCGTCCGCGCTGGCCGGCGCGGTGGTCCCGCTGTCCAGCGCCTACGCGATCAGCGAGGCGGTCGGGGTGGAGCGGTCCATCTCCCGCCGTTTCACCGAGGCCCGGCTGTTCCTGGGCCTGTTCACGGTGCAGGTGATCATCGGCGCCGCGCTGGCCCTCACCTCGATCAACCTGATCACCCTGCTGATCGGCACCCAGGTGCTGCAGGGCATCGTAACGCCCGTCGTCCTGGCCTACATTCTCATCCTGACCAACCGGCGCAGCGTGCTGGGCCAGGCCGCCAACGGCCCGGTGTTCCGCACCGCGGCCACCATCTGCGTCGTCGCCATCTCGGGCATGAGCCTGCTGCTGCTGGGCTCGACCGTGCTGGGGTTCTTCGGCATCGGTTAACGGGACAGTCAAGGATCCCCGCTAAGGCTGCGTTAAGGCCGGGCTAACCGGCATCCCGGGGGGTATCAGCCGTATGCCCGGCGTATGCCCCGTTGGCCAGGGCTGCTTCCCGGCAGTGGTATGAAGACCAGGTCAGGCAAGCGAAGGGCACCTCAGTTGGCGATGCGCAGGGCAGTGGGCTTTCTCGGCGGGGCCGATAACCTGCCGGAGGGTTTCGGGTACACGCTGAAACGCCGGCTGCTCGGGCCGCCCCTGGTCAACGAGCAACTCAGCGAGGAGCGGCTGTCCAAGCCGCTCGCCCTCGGCGTGCTGTCCTGTGACGGCATCTCCTCGGCCAACTACGGCTCCGAGCTGATCCTGCACGAGTTGCTGCCGTTCTTCGGCCTGGCCGCGTTCTCGCTGCTGCTGCCGATGACCGGGGTGATCATCCTGGGCATCGCGCTGGTGGTGCTGTCCTACCGCGAGGTGGTGTCCGTCTACACCCGGGCGGGCGGCTCGTACGTCGTCGCCCGGGAGAACTTCGGGCCCCGCGTCGCCCAGGTCGCGGCCGTGGCCCTCATGGTCGACTACGTGGTCACGGTGGCCGTGCAGACGGCCGCCGGCAGCGCCGCGATCCTGTCCACCTTCCCGGCCCTGGCCCGGCCCCTGGGCGATACCACCACGCTGCTGCTCATCGCCGTGGCCGCCACCCTCATCATGTGCTACGGGAACCTGCGGGGGGTCCGCGAGAACGGCAAGACGTTCGGCGTCCCCACCTACTGGTTCACCGGATCCCTCACCCTGATGATCCTCATCGGTGTGGGCCGGGAGATCTTCGGCGGCCTGCCGCACGTGACGTGGCACGCCGGGACCGTGCCCATCGGGCACCACAGCGGCCTGTTCACCTGGGTGGCCATCTTCTTCCTGGGCCGCGCGTTCGCCAACGGGGGATCCTCGCTGACCGGAATCGAGGCCGTGTCCAACGCGGTGAGCGCGCTCCGCCCGCCCGAGGGCCGCAACGCCCGGCAGCTGCTGGTCATCCAGGGCAGCATCGTCGCGTTCCTGATCGCCGGCATTTCCTGGCTAGCCCACGTCACCCACGCGGTCCCGTACAAGAACGGGTTCCCGACCGTGGTGTCCCAGGAGGCCAAGCTCATCTTCGGGCCGTCGGTCGCAGGCCAGATCATGTTCTACGTGCTCCAGCTCGGCGCCACCGCGATCTTGTTCACCGGCGGCAACACCAGCTTCAGCGGGTTCCCGTTCCTGACCAGCTTCGTGGCCGAGGACTCGTTCCTGCCCCGCTGGCTCAGCAAGCGCGGTCACCGCCTGGTGTTCTCCAA
Source organism: uncultured Actinomycetes bacterium (assembly GCA_963770545.1). Classification (GTDB taxonomy): domain Bacteria; phylum Actinomycetota; class Actinomycetes; order Streptosporangiales; family Streptosporangiaceae; genus RYN-230. The sequence goes on from CAVYQF010000006.1 coordinate 173,023, forward strand.
CGGCATTATCGTGCTGACCGTCCTGGCCCTGTGCCTGCTCCTCGGCGCGGGCGCCAATACCAACAGCCTGGTCCCCTTCTACGCGATCGGCGTGTTCACCGGCTTCTCGATGGCCGGCTTCGGCATGGCCAAGTACCACAGGCGAACCAGGGAGCCGTACTGGCGGCGGAAGCTGGCCATCAACCTCGCGGGTGGCGTCTACACGGCCCTGGTCGTCCTGATCTTCGCCATCGTGAAATTCACCGAGGGCGCCTGGCTCGTCCTGCTGGTCTTCCCGATCTTCGTCTTCGCGTTCATCCGGCTCAACCGCGAGTACGGGATGGAAGCCCAGGTCCTGGAGCGGATCAGCGACCGGCCCAAGCCGCCCCAGGCCCCGAACTACACGCGGCGGACCGTGTTCGTCTTCGTGGACAGCTTCGACCTGGCCACGATCGCCGCGCTGCGCTACGCCCGCAGCCTGCGCCCCACGACCTTGCGCGCGGTCCACTTCGTCATCGACACCGCCGTGGCCGACGCCCTGCGCGAGGAGTGGACCCGGGCGGGCATGGACGTGGTGCTGGACTTCATCGACTGCCCCGACCGGAGGATCGCCCGGGCCGCGGCCGAACTGGCCAGCGCGGAGGCGGCGCAGCCGGGTGTGCAGGTCACGGTGGTGCTGCCCCGGCGCAGCTATGCGCCGCTCATCGGCCGGCTGCTGCACGACCGCACCGCCGACAAGATCGCCGCGGTGGTGAGCCGGATCCCGCACGCGGCGGCGACCATCGTCCCGTTCGACGTGCAGAGCAGGCTGGAGGTCCTGCACGCCCGCCAGGTCGCGCAGGCCGAGAAGGCCGAGCAGGCCGCCGAGGCCAAGATGAGTCTCAAGGACCTCGCGGAGCAGGCGGCCAGGGACGGCGGGGCGGTCCCGGCGCCCCCGCAGGAATCCGGGGCCGCCACCGGCCCGGCGGGCAGCGACGGCGCGGCCGCCGTCCCGGACCCCGCCGCCGGGCTACCTCCCGTCATCGCCGCGCCGTCCGGGCTGCGGCGCGCGCTGCGTGGCCGGCGGCGCGGCGCGGACCAGCCGCCACCGGCCGCGCCGACCGAGGATCATCCCCGCTACGACCGCCCGGTCCCGCCCGCCGGGGTGAACCCGATCGGCTCGCTGGTGCGGCCGGGCCGCGCCACGGTCGAGGGCCGGGTGCGGGCGGTGGAGATCCGCCCCGTGGAGCGCAACTCCGTGCTGGCCATCGACATCGCCGATTCCACCGGTGACCTGACCGCGCTGTTCTATGGCCGGTCGCACATCCCCGGCATCATGTGCGGGGTCCGGGTACGCTTCCGCGGGCCGGTCGGGGTGCGCGGAGAAGGCCCGGTCATGATCAACCCGGCGTACGAGTTGCTGTCCCCAGGTACTGCCCGGCGCACACTCGGGGAAGACTCATCAGGTGGGGAACCGCCCGGAGGCGACCATGGGCGGGGCGACGAAGGGCAGGACTCCTGACAGGGGGCTTCCAGCGGCGATGACGGCCGGAGGCGGACACGCGCACGACCACGCCCTGACGGCCACCGGACGGCACCGCGGCCGGCTGGCCGCGGTGCTGGGGATCACGCTCAGCATCGCCGCCGGGGAGATCGCCGGCGCGATCCTGTCCGGGTCCCTGGTCCTGCTGGCGGACGCGGCGCACATGACTGCGGACGCCGCCGGGGTGGGCCTGTCCCTGCTCGCCGCGCACTTCGCCGCCAAGCCCGCTACCGAGCGGCGCACCTTCGGCTACGCCCGGGCGGAGATCCTGGCCGCCACGGCCAACGCGCTCCTGCTGCTCGGCATGGCCACGTTCATCGTGGTCGAGGCGGCGCGGCGGCTGTCCGCGCCGCCGCCAGTGAACACCGGGGTGATGGTGGTGTTCGGCTTCATCGCGCTGGCTGGCAACGGCGCGTCGCTGATCCTGCTCCGCCAGGCCCAGGCCGAGAGCCTGAATGCCCGGGGCGCGTTCCTGGAGGTCGCGTCGGACACGTTCGGTGCGCTGGCGGTGCTGGCCACGGCGGCCATCATCGCCGTAACCGGGTGGACCCTGGCCGACCCCATCGCCTCGCTGGCGGTCGGCGTGCTGATCCTGCCCCGGACCTGGCGGCTGCTCCGCGACGCGGTGGACGTCCTGCTGGAGGCGAGCCCGCGGGGTATCGACCTGAGCGAGGTCCGCCAGCACATGACCGGGCTAGACGGCGTTATCGAGGTGCACGACCTGCACGCCTGGACCATCACCTCCGGGCTTCCGGTGCTGTCCGCGCACGTCGTGGTGGACCCCCTCACCCTGGCCAGCGGATGCGGCCCCGGCATCCTGGACCAACTGCAGGAGTGCGTCCGCGGTCATTTCGACGTGGTCCACTCCACCTTCCAGATCGAGCCCGCCGGGCACGCGGACCACGAACCCTCCGTGCACGACTGAGTCTGGCGGCTGGCGCTAGTGGTTAACGGGGTCCGGGGATTGCGCCCGCCGACCCTACTGAGTAGTAATAAAGAGGAGGGGAGCCGCTCCCCGTCGCTCAGGAGGCTGCCGTGGGCACCTACGACCATTACGTCACTCCCGTCCCGCCCGGCACCTGGGATGTCCCCGCCTCCGGCGCCGCCCGGTTCAGCTGGGAGTACGACGAGGGCCGGAGCCGGCTCCTGGACCTCTACCAGCGGGGCAAGGACAAGCAGTGGGACGCGGCCAAGCGGATCGACTGGGACCTGCCCGTGGACCCCACGAACGTCATGGCCACGCCGGATGAGTTCGTCCCGATCCACGGGTCGCGGCAGTGGGACGTGCTGAACCAGGCCGAGCGCGAGGAACTAGGCCATCACCTGGGCTCGTGGCTGTTCAGCCAGTTCCTGCACGGCGAGCAGGGCGCGCTGACCGTGGCGGCCCGGATCGTGGAGTCCGTCCCGGACATGGACTCCAAGTTCTACGCCGCGACCCAGACCATGGACGAGGCCCGGCATGTGGAGCTCTACCAGAGGTTCATCCGGGACAAGATCGGGCTGTACTACCCCATCAACGACGATCTGGCCCAGCTGCTGGCGGACGCGCTCAGTGACTCCCGATGGGACATGCCCTATCTCGGCATGCAGGTGCTGATCGAGGGGCTGGCCCTGGCGGCCTTCGGGGTGCACCGCGACGTGGCCGCCAACCCCCTGGTCAAGCAGGTGCTCGCCTACGTGATGCAGGATGAGGCCCGGCACGTGGCGTTCGGCCGCCTGGCCCTGCGGGACTACTACGCCGGCCTGACGGAAGCCGAGCGCGCCGACCGCGAGGAGTTCGTGGTCGAGGGGTGCTACCTGATGCGCAACCGGTTCCGGGCCCAGGAGGTCTGGGAGCGGATGGGCTACGACGTGGCGGAGTGCCTGGAGTACACCGAGCAGTCCCCCATCCAGCAGGCCTTCCGCACCCTGCTGTTCAGCCGGATCGTGCCGTGCGTGCGGGACATCGGGCTGTGGGGCCCGAAGGTCCAGCATGCCTACGCCGACCTGGGTGTCCTCGACGCGGCCGGCACCGACCTGGAGGCGCTGATGCGCGACGACGAGGAGATCGCCGAGCGGATAGACCAGGACAAGGCCCGCTACGAGGCAGAAATGGCCGCCCGGCGCGCGGAGGTGGACGCGGCCATCAGCGACGCAGAAGGCTAGTCACCTGGGCCGGGTGGGCTCCCCACCGGCGGGCACTCTGCGCACGGAGTAGCGGCCCGTAGGGTGCTACGCGGCGGGGCCGCCGCGTCACCAGCAGATGGCCGGGGCCTGGCGGATGTAGTCCTGTTCCGTCAGCGCGCCGATCATGAACCGGGCCACATCAGCCCGGGCGATCCTGGTCAGGCCCGGCGCCGGGTACCGGTCGCGGATCCGGAACTCACCCCGGCCGGGCCCGTTCAGCATGCGGGTGGGCCGGAATGCTGGATCCCGCCAGAGCAGGTCCTGGAGTACCGGGCGCTGCTGGAGGCCTACCATGACCTGCGCCGCGAGCACACTGCCTGGGTGCAGCGCGTCCACGCGGTCCTGTTCCACCACGGCGCCCCGGTATTCCATGACCTCAGCCGGGCGGACGCACCGCAGGAGCTGGCCGCCCTGGCCCGCGCGCACCTGTCACCGGCCGGCCAGCAGCAGATCGCCCTTTACCTGCGGATGCTGGAGGTGACCGGCGGCGAGGCCGGCGCCCTGCGCACGCAGCTAGTCAGCGCCGCCGGGCAGCTGCGCGGCGCCAAGTACTGGCCGGGCAGCTGTACGGCGTCGAGCCCGTCACCGCGCTGGCATTGTGCTGCTGGCTAGGCGGCGCCGGGCGGTTCTCCTCTGCGCGCAAAGAGGTCCGGTTCACCGGCCTGGACGTCACCGTCTACTCCAGCGACAGCAAGCGCTCGCCTGGCCACCTGTCACGCCAGGGACCGCCGGTACTGCGCTGGTGCGTATACGAGGCGGGCAAGACCCACGCCGCGCGGGCGCCCCCGATCACGGCTACTACGCGGCGGTGAAGGACCGCAAGGGCGGTAAGCGCGCCGCCCTGTCCGAAGCCCGCAAGATCGTCCGCACGGCATGCCACATCCTGGGCGAGCTCGGCGACGACGCGTTCGCCATGGCGTGACCCGGCGCGGGTGATCACCCGGCGGCGTGGAATGGATGCGCGAGAGATGCCTTCATCATCCGATGGGGCCCACAACCGCGGCCAGCTCCCGACGAGCCCCTGTCAGAACCGCCCGTGCCCTGCCGTGCAGAGCAAACCCGCGGACGGCCCCAAAAGACTGAGCGGCCGCATCCCCGCAGGCGGGGACACCCAATCCATCATCATGTGACCGGACCCGCGTCAAGGTCCGCGCGCCAAGGTAAGGCTGGCAGCCCCCCTCGCCACCCTGACCACTCCAGCCTCGTGAACCACCCGAACCTGAGAACGCCGGCAGCCGGGCGGCACGGACCCGGCCCGGGCGGGTGCTGGCCGACAAGGCCTACGGCAGCCGCGGCAACCGCGCCTACCTGCGCCGGCGCGGAATCCGGTGCACCATCCCGGACAAGGCCGACCAGACCCGCAACCGCAAGAACAAGGGCCGGGCCGGCGGCCGCCCGCCCGCCTTCGACCCCGAACGCTACAAGGACCGGCACGCGGTGGAATGCGGCATCGGCCGGCTCAAACGCAACCGGGCCGTGGCCACCCGCTACGACAAGCTCGCCGTCCGCTACGAAGCCACCGTCCACATCGCCACGATCAACGAGTGGCTGTTATTATGAAAAGCCTAGCGTCCAGTCCAGCGCGCTGGCCCGCACCACCCGCTCCATCTCCCGGACGTCCGCGAAGGACCTGGCGAAGATGCGGGGCAAAATTATCTTCACCAACGGATTGGCCCGCGGATCCTCCCCGATGAATGCCCCTGCGGCCGACACGCAGATCAGCCGCTGCACCCCGTGCTTCCCCATGGCCTGGGTTACGACGGACGCGGCCGAGGCCAGCAAATCCGGGGTCTTCGCGCCCCGTGGTCCCAGGGCGGACAGCACGGCGTCGGCGCTGGCCACCACGTCGGCCACGGCCACCGGGTCGGTCGCATCACCGGTGGTGACGGTGACGCCGGGCCGGCGGGGCACGGCCTCCGGGCGGCGGGCCAGCACGTGCACCGGGTGACCGGCGTCGAGTGCCCAGTCCAGCAGGTGCCCGCCGATCCCGCCGGTGGCGCCGAGGATCGCCAGCCGCTCCGGCCCGCGTCCCGCGGCCGGGCCCGGCTGGGCTGCCGCGCTCATGCCGGGTCCCCCGCCCGCACCTCAGGCCGGGTGGCCGGCGCCTGGTCAGCTCCGGCTTCCCCGGGCGCAGGCCGATGGCGGCCGGCCTGCCGGGGCAGCAGCATCATGAGCAGGAAGCTCAGCATGAACACGGCGACCTGGAACCACAGGGTGCCCTCCACCGAGGCGGTGAAGTCGTCGCGGACCGCGGCGCCGCCCGCCCGGGCCAGCACGGGATGCGCGGTGGCCGGCAGCGCTCGCTGGCCGCCGGGGGTCCGGCAGGCCGGCGGGGTGACCGTGGGGTCGGCGGCGACCAGCCGGTCGTGCAGGCAGCCCCGGAACTGGGTGACGATGCGGCCCGTGTCGCTGGCGGGCAGGCCGGCCGCCACCAGGCCGGTGCGCAGCTGCGGGGCGACCGCGGCGGCGGCCGGCCCGGACTGGCTGCCGAGCATGCCGAAGAAGATCACACCGATGACCGCGATGCCGATCGAGTTGCCCACCTGCAGCCCGGTGTTGAACACCCCGGACGCCGAGCCGGCATCCCGGTGCGGCACCCCGGCCAGCACGATATCGGCGAGCGGGGCGATCACGGCGCCCAGGCCGAGCCCCGCGGCCACCAGGCCGGGCACCAGGTCCCAGGTGGTCACCCCGGCCCCGTCGTGATGCAGGGTGGCGATCAGGCCGGCCATTCCCGCGGCGATGATAAGCGCCCCGGCCATGGTGACCCCGCGGCCGAACCGGGGCGCCAGCCGCGCCGCCGCCCCGGAGGCGACCAGCACCCCGGCGGAGAAGGGCAGGAACGTCAGCCCCGCGTGCCACGGGCTGAAACCCAGGCCGAGCTGCAGGAACAAGGTGAGCACCAGGGCGAACGAGGCGATGCCGAGGAAGAACGTGACCGCCACGCCCATGCCCACACTGAACGCGCGGTCGGTAAACAGGCTGAGCGGCACCAGCGGCGAGCCGTCGCGGCGGCCTTTGAGCCGCTCGTACCAGACGAACACGGCGAGCACCGGCACGCAGAGCGCCATCGACACGTACGTCCAGAGCGGCCAGCCGAGCTGGCGCCCCTCCACCAGCGGGTAGAGCAGGAGCAGCAGGGCCGCGGAGATCAGCGTGACCCCCACCGGGTCCAGCCGGGGTGGGTTAGCCACTCTCGACTCGCGGACCAGGACTGCGGACGCGGCGAAGGCGATCACCCCGACCGGGACGTTGATGAGGAAGATGGGCCGCCAGCCCAGCCCGAACAGGTTGTGCTGGATGAGCAGCCCGCCGAGCAGCGGCCCGCTCACCGTGCCGAGCCCGGCCGTTACGCCGAAGCCCGCCAGCGCCTTGATCCGCTCCCGGGGCGGGAAGATGACCTGGATAACCGCCAGCACCTGGGGCACCATGATGGCCCCCATGCCCCCCTGGGCGACGCGGCAGCCGATCAGCATGCCCGGCCCGGTGGCGGCGCCGCAGAGTGCGGACATGATCGTGAAGCCGGCCACCCCAATCAAGAAGAGCCGTTTGCGGCCAAACGTGTCACCCAGCCGGCCGCCGGTAATCAGCACCAGCGCGTAGGCCAGCGTGTATCCGGCCAGCGCCCACTGCACGTCCGCGTAGCTGGCGTGCAGGTCGCGCTGGATCGACGGGATGGCGATGTTGACGATGGACACGTCGAGCAGGTTCATGAACCCGGCCAGCAGCAGGATGACCAGGGTGAGCCAGCGGCGCGGGTCGGCCTGGCTGGCCGTCGCCGGTGGTGCCAGGATCTGTGCATCTGATGACATGATCAGTCTCCGCCTCGACTGGAGGTCTCCCCCAACTACCGAAGCAAATTAACATCTTGGCCGCCTATTGTCTAGGCTAACTAGATAATAAGGGAGTTGAAGTATGCCGGACGACCAGCCGGGCTCTGCCGGGGATACCGGAGAGCGCGCATGGAATGTGCCCTGGGCCGAGCCCTGGGCCGCCGGGGAGCCCGAACGGGCCGAACTGGCCGCCTCCTTCGGCGCGGCCATCCGGAAGACCGGCTCCCTGATGCAGCTGATGAATCAGGCCGCGGCCGACCGGATCGGCATCAACGCGACCGACCTGAACTGCCTGAACATCCTGAGCTTCAAAGGCCAGATGACGGCGGGGGAACTGGCCCGGGAGACCGGCCTGACCACCGCCTCGATCACCGGGGTGGTGGACCGGCTGGAGGAAGCCGGTTATGTCCGGCGCGAGCGCGACCCGCGTGACCGGCGCCGGGTCGTTATCCGCCTGGTGCTCGAAGCCGCCCTGCGCGATGTGGCCTCGGTGTTCTTGCCGATGATGCGTGACTGGCAGCAGATGGCGGCCCGGTACAGCGATGACGAGCTGAGGCTGATCGTGGATTTCTACGACCGGATGGAAGGGGTCCTGCGCGAGCACCTGACCCGGCTCCGCGCGGCCGGCCGGGATCCCGGCTGAGCCGGGGCCCCTCGGGGCACCGTCCTGGCCAGGTAAGCACCTGGCCAGGACGGGCCTGATGAGCCGGTCCCCCGTATCATCGTTGGGTCCCCCACAGACATGATTGCACGGCTGGTCAGCGCACCTCCGCCAGGGGCACGGCGAGTCGGCCAGCGATCCGGCCTGGGGGTATCCGCGCGGGCGGTAATGTGCCCGGTCGGTCTGCTATCGGGCGGAACCAGGGACGCGGAATCAGGGACGACAGTCCCGGGTGGCTCCTGATCGAATAGGACCCATGGAATCCGCCGCCGTTCCGCCGGGCCCCCGGCCGGGGACCGGGCCAGAGTCACTCGTCCGTCAGGCCCGTTTCCTCCGCGAAGCCGATCAGCTGAAGGGAGTGCTGAGGCAGAGCAGCATCCTGGACGGCAGCAGGAAGGAGAACTCCGCCGAGCACTCCTGGCACCTGGCGCTGATGGCGCTGGTGCTGGGCGACTACGCCCCGCCTGGTACCGACCTGAGCCGGGTCACCGCCATGCTGCTCATCCATGACCTGGTCGAGATCGACGCGGGCGACTTGTTCGTGTACGCCGATGCCGCCGCGCAGACCCAGCAGGAGGCGGCCGAGCAGGCGGCCGCCGACCGCCTCTTCGCCCTCCTGCCCCCGGGCCAGGGGCCCGGGCTGCGCACGCTCTGGGACGAGTTCGAGGAGCGCCGCACCCCTGAGGCCAGGTTCGCCCGGGCGCTGGACCGGCTCCAGCCGATGCTGGCCAACTACTACCTGGGCGGCGGCACCTGGAAGGAGCACGGGATCAGGGCCGGCCAGGTGCTGGACAAGGTGGCGCTGATCGCGGACGGCTCCGCCGTTCTCGGCGACTTCGCCCGGGAACTCGTCGACTCCGCGGTCCGCCAGGGCTTCCTGAGTCCGGGCCAGTGAGAGTCAGGACCCGGCCGCGCTCTCGATGACGCCGGCGGCGCGGCGCAGGCCCTGACGGCGCTGGATGATCTCGCCGGCGCGGGCCAGCCGGTCCCGCAGCGCAGTGTCCCCCAGCAGCCGGGCGAGCGCGCCGTGCATCTGTGCGTCCGAGAACCGGTACGGGTCGAGCCGCACGCCCAGCCCCAGCTCGTCCACCCGCTGCGCGTTGTCGTGCTGGTCCCAGAACAGGGGCAGGACGATCATGGGCTTGCCGAAGTGCAGGCACTCGGTGGTGGTGTTGTTGCCGCCGTGCGTGATCACCAGGTCGGCATGCGGGATGACCGAGGTCTGCGGCAGGAACTCCGCGCCGTACATGTTGGCGGCCAGGTCGAACTCGGCGTGCAGCGGTCCCTTGGACACGATGTAACGATGCGGGGTGGCCGCCAGGCAGTCGATGACCCGGCGCATCAGGGCCACGTCGGCCGACCCCAGCGAGCCAAGCGAGAAGTAGATGAGCGCCCCGCCGCCCTCGTCCAGCGGCGCAGGCAGGGTGAACGGCTCGTCGGTCTCCCGGACCGAGGAATCCAGCCGGTGCCAGTCCGGGCCGAGCGGCCGGGACCGCCGGTAATCGGCGACCTCGGGATAGACGTACAGGTTGACCTGGCCGGAGTGGATGAATTCCAGGTCCGGCAGGGGTGGCGCGCCCTGGCTGGCTGCCCAGTCGCTGAACTCCGCCCACATCGCCCGGTGCACCCGGTCGTACTCGGCCCGGAACTCCGGCCACTGGGCCTGCTGGGCCCGATCCTGCTGGGCCCGATCCTGCTGGGCCCGATCCTGCTGGGCCTGATCCCCGGCCGGATAGCCGGAGAATGCGGGCGGCAGCGCCGGGTCGGCCACCTCCAGCGGGTTGCAGGAGACGATCCTGACGAACGGAACCCCGGCGGTCAGCAGGGCGGGGAAGGAGATCACGTTGTCTTCGACGATGACATCCGGGCGGGTGCGCGCCACGATCTCGGCCAGTTGCTCCTGGCAGTAACGCGCGCCACTGATCAGTTCCGCCCAGACCGGCTTGATCCAGGTGTCCAGCTGCTCGATGGTGGGTTTGCGGAACTCTGGCGCGGTGCTGGCGATGAACTCCTTCCAGAACGCGCCGGCGTCCTGCTCACCCTCGCGGGGCGGGGACAGGTCGACCAGGTCCTCCTCGAAGCCGAGCGGCTCGAGCCGGCCCTTCCACGAAGCCTCGGCCGCGAACACCACCCGGTGCCCGCGGCGGCGCAGGACGTCGCCGATGCCGATGCAGTTGTTGGTCGGCCCGTACGCGCTTTCCGGCATGAACAGGACGGTCAGGGGCCTGCCGGGCATGGCTTCTCCCTCGGGGGCGACGGTGGGCCGGTCAGGCCAGTATGTCCGGTTCAGCCGTCGCAGCGCCGGTCACCCGGCCGGCCGCATCCCGGTCCGCCGTCCCTTTGTCCGAGGTCCCCTTGTCCGCCGCCGGGTGCTCCACCAGGGCGAGCACCCGGTTGGCCATGAACCGGGCGGTGCGCACCACCGTCCCGCCCCGGGTGACCTCCATGACCTCCACCACACCGCGCCCGGTGACCACCTCGACGCGGCGGCCGGCCCGGGTGGCGGTGACCTCGTACGTCCGCGACGTCCCGCCGGCGTCGATGACGATCTCGACCCGGTCCCCCTTCACGGCGTGACCCACTGGGCAGACATGCCGCATTTGTACCCCCGGCACCCTGAACCGACTCCCCGCACACCAGCCAACCTCTCACCGGCGAGCTGGCGGGGCGGGATCAGCGGATCGCGCGGGCCGCCCAGCGGGCTCCGTGCCGCTCGACGATGAGCGGCAGGCCGAAGCACTTGGACAGGTTCGGCTCGGTGAGCACCTCCGGGACCGGGCCTGCGGCCAGCACCGACCCCCGGCGCAGCAGCATGGCGTGGGTGAAGTCCTCGGGCACCTCCTCGACGTGGTGGGTCACCATCACCATCGTGGGCGCCAGCGGGTCACGGGCCAGCATGGCCACCCGCTGCAGCAGGTCCTCCCGGCCGCCGAGGTCCAGCCCGGCGGCTGGCTCGTCCAGCAGAAGCAGCTCGGGGTCGGGCATCAGCGCCCGCGCGATCTGCACGCGCTTGCGCTCCCCCTCGGACAAGGTGGAGAACCGGCGCCTGATCAGGTGCGCGCAGCCGAGCGCGTCGAGCAACTCGACCGCGCGGGTGACGTCGGAGGACTCGTAGTCCTCCTTCCAGCGGCCCACGATCGCGTAGGAGCCGGTGAGCACCAGGTCGATCACCTTCTCGGCCGGCGGCATCCGGTCCGCGAGCGAGGCACTGGCCAGGCCGATCCGCGGCCGCAGGTCGAACACGTCCGTCTCGCCGAGCCGGCTGCCCAGGATCTCGGCGCTGCCCTCGGACGGGAACAACTGGCAGGCGAGGACCTGCAGCAGCGTGGTCTTCCCGGCCCCGTTAGGGCCTATGATGACCCAGCGCTCGTCGTCATGGACGGTCCAGTCCACGTCGCGCAGCAGCATGGACCCGCCGCGCCGGACTCCGACACCGCGCAGCCGCACCACCTCGTCGGACATCCAGCTCCCCTCCACCGCCGCACACGTGTGAGACTGAACTTACGGCATGCCGGGCGGGCCAGCCCAACCCGCGCGCGCCTGCCCCTGCGGCCCGGGTAGCGTTGGGCCCCGATGGACGCCGCGCAGCACACTCTCCTGGTCACCCTGACCGGCCGCGACCGGCCCGGAGTGACCTCACGCCTATTCTCGGCGCTGGCCGCGCACGAGCTCAGCGTGCTGGACATCGAGCAGGTGGTGATCCGGGGCCGGCTGGTACTCGGTGCCCTGCTCGGCTGCCCGGCGGATCCCGACCTGACCGCGATCCACCGCGCGATCCGGGCCCTCGCCGCCGACCTCGGGCTGGACGCGGAGATCACCATGGGTTCCGGGGAGCCGGCCCGGCGCCGCGGCCAGCTGCACGTCACCGTCCTGGGCAGCCCCCTGACCCCGGCGGCGGTAGCGGCCATCGCCGGGCGGATCGCGGCCAGCGGGGCGAACATCGACCGCATCGACCGGCTCGCGCACCGGCCGGTGACGTGCATCGACTTCGACGTCTCCGGCGCGGATCCGGAATCGCTGCGGGTGGCGCTGGCCCAGGAGGCGTCCCAGCAGGGCGTCAACGTGGCGGTCCAGCGCGGCGGTCTGCACCGGCGTTCCATGCGCCTGGTCGTGATGGATGTGGATTCCACGCTCATCGCGGCTGAGGTGATCGACCTGCTCGCCACGCACGCGGGCTGCGCCGGGCAGATGGCCAAGATTACTGAGGCCACCATGCGCGGGGAGCTGGACTTCGCCGCATCGCTCCGGGAGCGGGTGAGCATGCTGGCCGGGCTGGATGAGTCCGTGCTCGATGAGGTCCGGGGGGAGCTGAAGCTCGCCCCCGGAGCCCGGACCCTGATCCGGACCCTGCACCGCCTGGGCTACCGCTGCGGGATTGTCAGCGGCGGCTTCAGTCAGGTCACCGACCCGCTGGCCGCGGAACTCGGCATCGACTACGCGGCGGCCAACACCCTGGAAATCAGCGGCGGCAAGCTGACCGGGAAGCTCACCGGGCCCATTATCGACCGGGCCGGGAAGGCCGACGCGCTGCGCCGCTTCGCGGCCCAGGCCGGCGTGGCGGTCAGCCAGGCGGTGGCGGTCGGGGACGGCGCCAACGACCTGGACATGATCGCGGCGGCCGGCCTCGGGGTCGCGTTCAACGCCCGCCAGGTGGTCCGGGACGCGGCGGACGCCTCGGTCAGCGTCCCGTATCTCGATACGGTCTTGTACCTGCTGGGCGTTTCCCGCGACGACGTGGAGGACGCGGACGCGGGCGACGACGCGCTGCGGCCGTCAGTCCCGCAGGATCGCTGAACCACCCTTGGGTGTCCAGTAGCCGGCCAGTGAGCCGCAGCCGGGGGCGGCCCGGTCCCAGTCCTGGCGGATGTCGATCATGGCGAGCGCCGAAGTGGGGAAGCTGAGCCCGCTCTCCCCGGTCAGGGCGAGGACCAGTTGTGCCGCCCCCGGGTTATGGCCCACCAGAGCCACGATGGCCGCGTCGGGAGGCGTTTCGGCGACGATGGCCATCAGGTCGGCCAGGGGTGCGTCGTACACCCGCGGGTCATACACCACCGTGGCGTCCTCATCGGGCCAGGCCAGCTGATCGCTGATCAGATCCCAGGTCTCCCGGGTGCGCGCCGCGGTAGAGCAGACGACCAGATCCGGGAGCAGGGCCTGGCCCAGGAGCCAGCCGCCCAGGGTGACCGCGTCCCGCACGCCCCGCGGGGCCAGCGGCCGGTCGATGTCCGCCACGCCCTCGGGATAGGCCGACTTACTATGCCGCAGCACCAGCAGTGTCCGCGTGGGGGTGCTCATCACCTGAGTATGGCAAGAACCGGGATCCGCTCATGCGATGCTCCCCCGGCCACCGTAAGAGGCACGGAGCGGGATCGCTTATGGATGATCCCCCGGCCACCGTGGTGGCCGGGGGATCAGTTCAGCTGCGGGCCAGCTCAGCTGGCGGCGTTCGCGGCCGGGCCGCCCGCGGCCGCGCCGCCGCCATTGCCTGCGGCCGGGGTGCCGGTACCCGCCGCCGGCCCGTCTACCGCCACTCCGTCCGCTGCGACACCCTCCGCCGCGACCGGAGCGTCGAGCGCGGGGCCGCCGCCCGTGCCGGCCACACTGTCCGCGGGCGGGCCGCCCGCGGACACGCTGGTGGAACGCCTCTTGGAGACCACGACCGCAGCCACCACGATCCCGACCGCGACCAGGGCGACACCGGTGCGCAGTCCCGGGTTGTGGCTGTACTTGACCACGCTGGTCGCGATGAGCAGCGAGACCAGGTTCATCACCTTGATCAGCGGGTTGATGGCCGGCCCCGCGGTGTCCTTGAACGGGTCACCCACGGTGTCACCGATGATGGTGGCCTCGTGCGCCTCCGAACCCTTGCCGCCGTAGTTGCCGTCTTCCACCAGCTTCTTCGCGTTGTCCCAGGCTCCGCCGGAGTTGGCCAGGAACACGGCCATCAGGGCGCCGGCCGCGATGGCACCGGCCAGGAAGGAACCGAGCGGTGCGTAGCCGAACGCGAAGCCGATCGCGATCGGGGTCAGGACGGCGAGCAGGCCCGGCGTGACCAGTTCGCGGAGCGAGTCCTTGGTGCAGATGTCCACCACGCGGCCGTACTCGGGCTTCTCGGTGTAGTCCATGATGCCGGGGTGGTCGCGGAACTGCTTCCGGACCTCGTAGACGACCTGGCCGGCCGCCCGGCCCACCGCCATGATCAGCAAGCCGGCGAAGTAGAACACGACGCACGCGCCGATGATGACGCCCACCAGGACGTTGGGGTGGTCCACCGACAGGTTGAAGGTGCCACCATCAATGCCCAGCGCTTGGACCACCGTGGTGCGGAACGAACCGAACAGCGCGGTGGCGGCGAGCACCGCGGTCGCGATCGCGATGCCCTTGGTGATGGCCTTGGTGGTGTTGCCCACCGCGTCCAGCTTGGTGAGGACCTGGGCGCCGTCGCCGGTCACGTCGCCGGACATCTCGGCGATGCCCTGAGCGTTATCCGAGACCGGGCCGAAGGTGTCCATCGACACGATGACGCCCACGGTGGTCAGCAGGCCGGTGCCCGCCAGCGCCACCGCGAACAGGGCGATGGTCGCGTTGCCTGTGCCGAGCAGGAAGGCCAGGTAGACCGCACCGCCGATGAGCAGCGCCGAGTACACGGCCGACTCCAGGCCGATCGAGATGCCGGACAGGATCACCGTGGCCGCGCCGGTCAGCGAGCTTTCCCCGATCTCCCGGACCGGCTTGCGGTTGGTCTCGGTGAAGTACCCGGTCAGCAACTGGATGGCGCTGGCCAGCACCAGGCCGATGATCACCGCGCCGATGGCCAGCAGCCGCGGGCTGCCGCCGTGGTGCAGGATGGCCTCGGCGCCGGCCCCGGTCACGCCCTTGAACTCGCTGAACTTGGACGGCAAGTAGAGGAACGCAGCGCCGATCACCAGCACCAGCGAGATGACCGCCGAGATGAAAAAACCGCGGTTGATGGCGGTCATCCCGCTCCGGTCGCCCTTGCGCGGCATCGTCACGAAGATCCCCGCCACCGCGGTGATCACGCCGATCATCGGGATGATCAGCGGAAAGACGAGGCCATCGTTGCCGAACGCTGCCTTGCCCAGGATGAGCGCCGCGACCAGCATGACCGCGTACGACTCGAACAGGTCAGCGGCCATCCCGGCGCAGTCACCGACGTTGTCGCCGACGTTGTCGGCGATGGTCGCGGCGTTCCGCGGGTCGTCCTCGGGAATGCCCTTCTCGACCTTGCCGACCAGGTCGGCGCCCACGTCCGCGGCCTTGGTGAAGATGCCGCCCCCGACCCTCATGAACATGGCCAGCAGGGCCGCGCCGAAGCCGAAGCCCTCCAGGACATTGGGGGCGTTCCCCCTGTAGATGAACACCACCAGCGCGGCGCCGAACAGGCCCAGCCCCACCGTGAACATGCCCGCCACGCCGCCGGTGCGGAACGCGATCCGCATGGCCGGGCGTTCACCGTCGAAGCCCGCCCGCGCCGCGGCGGCCACCCGCACGTTGCCGCGGACCGCGAGCGACATGCCAGTGAAACCGGTCAGGCCCGAGAACAACGCCCCGACGAGGAAGAAAATGCTGCGGCCCCAGCGCACGCCCGACCCATCGGCGGGAAGGAGCAGCAGGACAAAGAAGATGATGACCACAAAGACACCGAGGGTGCGGAACTGGCGCCGCAGATACGCGGCCGCCCCTTCCTGGACCGCGTGCGCGATCTCCTGCATCCGCTCGGTTCCCTGGCTGGCCGCGAGCACCTCGCGTACCAGCAGGGCTGCCACCGCGAGGGCAAGCAGCGCGACGACGCCAACGACGACAACCCAGGTCAGGTTGGAGCCGGTGACGCTCACCGCACCGCTTCCGGCGGCAAGGTTAGACCTGAACATCTGTCCTCCTAGACAGTGGCACATGGCCTCCCGAGCGTGGCTTCGCTGTCCCGGCTATCTGCCTCGCCGGCCATGGACGCATGGGATAGGCACCGTGCCCAAAAGCAGTGCCGGGAGTCTACGCACGTCGGCCACCGAACGCGAGGCGGGGGTCAGGTCCGGAGCGTGCTAGAGCGAATCACCCTGCACAGGTAATCACATTAATGCCATCCGTAGCAGGCGCGCCGTCACTTCCGGGTGCCGCACGCCCGCGGCGCGGCCGGAAAAGGTCAGCCGGTGGCGCCGGAGGGCCAGCTCATCTTGATGCTGAGACCAGCCGGCGTACGGGCGAACTGGACGTCATCAGCCAGGCCGGCGATCACGGCCAGGCCGAGACCCTCCGGGGGAACCGAATGGTCCGCCGGGCTGGCCCCGTTGGGCACGCTGTGGCCGGACCCAGGCCAGCCTGCGGGCTCCGCGGACGGGCTGGTCCCGTCGTCCTGCCCGGCCTCGGCCGCGTCCGTGACCACCACCTCGAAGCGGCCGTTGGCCCCGGTCAGCTCGACGCGGACCGGTTCATCCGGGCACAGCGCCTGGTGCGCCTCCACCGCCCGGGAGCAGGCCTCACCCACCGCGAGACGGACTTCGTCAAGGAGTGCTTCCTCAACGCCGCTCCGTCGTGCGACGGCAGTAGCCACCAGCCGGGCCGTGCGGACGTGCACCGGCAGCGGCGTGAAGCTCATTTCGACAGTAGCCATGGCCGGACCTGGGTCTCGATCAGCCGCTACTTCTCCGACTTCCGGGCGGTAATGGCCTCGTCCACGGTGTCGTGGATGCCGAAGACCTTGGTCAGGCCGGTGATCCGGAAGATCTTGAGGATGCGCTCCTGCGTGCACACCAGGTCCAGCGACCCGTCGTGCGCGCGCACCCGCTTGAGCCCGCCGACCAGGACCCCGAGGCCCGTCGAGTCGAGGAACTCAACCTTCTCCATGTTCACCACGAGCTGGTAGTGCCCGTTGTTGACCAGTTCGATGAGCAGCTCACGCAGCCGTGGCGCAGTGTAGACGTCGATCTCACCCTCGACATCGACGACCTCGATCCCATCCCTGGTGTGGTGGTCAAGCTTCAGGTCCACAAATCCTCCAGCGCCATACAGCCTTCGTCTGTCCGGGCGATCCGAGCGGCAGCGCAGCGCCCTCCGGGGAGGGCTGCTGGTCCCGTCGCGCATTCAACCACGCTCTGAGGTCATGTCTACACGAGTTCACGCTTCGAGGCACCTCGCGTACAGATGTCACACTGGGAGCCAATGACTGCGCTCACTCCGCTCGTCCCCGACGAGCCTCCGGTCCGGCCCGGCCCTGCGGGGCCCAGTCACCTGGAATCGTCCCCGCAACCACCAGGCCCGGATGCCTCGTACCCCGCCGGGCGAAGCCGACCCACCAAGCTCGCGGCGGCCTCCCCCGCAGACCTTGTGCTACGCCACGGCGCCCGATCGGGACGGCTGATTCACGTAGAGTACATCCCCGCTCGCGAAGGGCAGCGGGCAGCCTGGCCCGGATGGGCGCCTGCCGCGGTCACCGAAGCGTTCGCCCGGCGCGGCGTGCCGTCGCCCTGGGCTCATCAGGCCGCGATGGCCAGCCATGCGCGGGACGGCCGGCACGTCATCATCGCCACCCCGGCGGCGTCGGGGAAATCACTGGGATACCTGCTGCCCGCGCTCACCGGGATCGGTGAGGGCGGCACCGCGCTCTACCTGGCGCCGACCCGGGCGCTGGCTGCCGACCAGCTACGCGTGGCCAGCGAGCTGGCCGTGCCCGGAGTCCGCCCGGCCGTCGTGGACGGGGACACGCCCATGCCGGCGCGGGACTGGGCCCGCTCGCACGCCAATTACCTGCTGACCACTCCCGACATGCTGCATCAGACGCTGCTGCCCCGGCATGCCCGGTGGAACGGGTTTTTCCGCCGGTTGCGCTACATCATCGTGGACGAGTGCCACACCTACCGGGGAGTGTTCGGCTCGCACGTGGCCCAGGTGCTGCGCAGGCTGCACCGGATCGCCGCCTACCACGGCGACCCGGGATCGGCGGGCCCGGGACCGGCGGGCCCGGGACCGATCTTCCTGCTCGCCTCCGCCACCGTCAGCGAGCCCGCCAGCTGCGCGTTCCTGCTGACCGGGCAGCGGGCCGAGGAGGTGACGGAGAACGCGGCGCCGTGCGGGCCGGTCACCTTCGGCCTGTGGGAGCCGCCGCTCACCAGCACCCGCGGTGAGGCCGGCGCGCCGGTGCGCCGCAGCGCCACCAGTGAGGCGGCCGGCCTGCTGGCCGACCTGGTGGCCGAGGCGGTCCCGGTCCTGGCGTTCACCCGTTCCCGGCGCGGCGCTGAAGCCGTCGCCCTGGGGGCACGCCGGGCGCTGCGCGAGTCGGGAGCCGCCGGGCATAGCGAGCGGGTGGCCGCCTACCGGTCCGGGTACCTGCGCGAGGACCGGCGGGCGCTCGAGGAGGCGCTGCGCAACGGGGACATCACCGGCCTGGCCACCACCACGGCCCTGGAGCTGGGGGTGGACATCAGCGGCCTGGACGCGGTGCTCATCGCCGGCTGGCCCGGGACCCGGGCCGCGCTCTGGCAGCAGGCGGGGCGGGCCGGGCGGGCCGGGCGCAGCGCGGTGGTCGTGCTGATCGCCCGCGATGACCCGCTCGACACCTATCTGGTCCATCACCCCGAGGCCCTGCTGCACCGCCCGGTCGAGGCGACGGTCCTGGATCCGGGGAACCCGTACGTGCTGGCGCCGCACCTGTGCGCGGCCGCGGCGGAGCTGCCGCTGACCGGCGCAGACCTGGCCTCATTCGCCCCGGGCGCCAGCGATGTCGCGGAGGCCCTGATCCGGCGGGGGATGCTCCGCCGCCGGAGCGGCGGCCTGTACTGGACGCGGCGCGGCAGGCCGCCCCGCGCTGGGCTGCGCGGCGCGGGCCGCCATCCGGTCAAGATCGTGGAAGTCCCGACCGGGCGGCTGGTCGGGACCGTGGACGAGCCCTCCTCCCACCTGCTGGTGCACACCGGGGCGGTCTACCCGCACCAGGGCGAGATGTACCTGGTGGATGAGCTCGACCTGGCTGAGGGGGTGGCCCTGGTGCGTCCCGCTGATCCCGGGTACTCCACAGCGGCGCGCCAGGTCACTGGGATCGAGGTGACCAGGGAGCTGCGCCAGGCCAGCTGGGGGCGGGCCGAGGTGCACTTCGGCGACGTCCAGGTGCGCCGCGAGGTCGTGGGGTTCATCCGGCGCCATCCGGAGACGGGGCGCCCCCTGGGCGAGTTCCCGCTCAGCCTGCCGCCGCAGACCCTGCGCACCAGGGCGGTGTGGTGGACCATCCCGGCGGCCCAGCGCAGCCGGCTGCTGGACCTGGGGGTCGACCTGCCCGGCGCGGCACACGCCGCCGAGCATGCCTCGATCGGATTGCTGCCCTTGTTTGCCGCGTGCGATCGCTGGGATGTTGGGGGTGTTTCCGCCGATCTGCACCCGGCCACCGGGCAGCTTACTGTTTTTGTCTACGACGGGCACGATGGCGGGGCCGGGTTCGCCGAACGTGGTTACCACGCGGCGCGCGAGTGGCTGGGAGCGACCGCCGATGCGATCCGGAGTTGTGAGTGCCAGGCGGGATGCCCGTCTTGCATCCAGTCGCCCAAATGCGGGAATGGCAACGAGCCCCTTTCCAAGCCGGGCTCCGTCACCCTGCTGGAGTGCCTACTGGACAACGGCGACGCCGCGCTGGCCAGCCCGCAGCCCACCGCGAAGCGGGCGGCCACATCCGTAAAATAGGCCAGGACCAGGAAGAATATGCGGGCAGTGCGCAGAAAGGGGGCGACCCCCGCCGGGGGGGAGAGCGGGGGTCGCCAAACGGTCCGGCTCCGGGGGGGCAGAGCCGGGCCCGTAGGGCCCAAGCCTACGTGTATCCGGGCCAAGTTACCAATCGGTCACGGCATGCTGACACAACGAAAACATGCTTTCGGCCATAAGCTCGCTAGCTGTGTCTAGTTCCGCCGAGGTCAGACGCCAGCCGGCCGCCGCGTTCTTTGACCTTGATAAAACGATCATCGCGAAGTCGAGCACTCTCGCTTACGGACCCTCGTTTTACCGGAATGGCCTGATCAGCCGGGGGGATGCGATACGCGGCGCGGTCGCACAGCTCCTTTTCTCCCGGCATGGGGCCAGTCATGACCGGATGGAACAGATCCGGGCGCACGTCAGCCAGCTGTGCCGCGGCTGGCCCGCCGACCGGGTCCGCGATATCGTCGCGCGTCACCTGGATGAGCTGATCGTCCCCTATGTCTACGACGAGGCGCGGGCCCTGCTCGACGCGCATCGCGCGGCCGGCGAAGACGTCATCATCGTGAGCACCTCGGGGATCGAGATGGTCGGCCCGATCGGCGCCCTGCTGGGTGCCGCCCTGGTCATCGCCACCCAGATGGAGATCGCCGAGGGCCGATACACGGGACGGATGGACTTCTACGCCTACGGTCCGGCCAAGGCGGAGCGGGTCAGGGAACTGGCGGCCGAACGTGGTTACCGGCTGGCCGACTGCTCCGCCTACAGCGATTCCATTACTGACCTGCCGATGCTGGAGGCGGTGGGGCACCCGCATGCGGTGAATCCGGACCGGGCCCTGCGCCGCCTGGCCCAGCTCCGCGGCTGGCCCATCCTCGCCTTCAGCGCGCTTCCTCCCGGCCGGCCTGCGATGCCGCCGGGAGGTACCGCCCAGGAATGGGAAACGGGGGAACGATCGAGATGAGGAATCGGTCAGGCCCAGGACTTCCCCTGCCGCCGCATCCGCCGTAGAAAGGTGCCTAGGACAAACGTCCTGGCACGGCAGCCGGGTACCCACGCGACCGGGGCCCGAAGAAGGCGGCCGAGGCGGCGGCGTGGCCGGAACTCGTATCTTGCCCAGACGCGGGGGCCCGTAGCCGCCCGGCATCACGAGGCGCAGCTTGGTAGCCCGGTATGCCGTGCCAGGCCTCCCGGCTGGATGCCGCCGGACCCGTCCCCGACCGGGTCCTCCCCGCACGCCGCCAGGCACCGTCCTGGCTCACCAGCCCATCACCCACGGCGCCGTCATGGCCCGGGCCCATCACGCCCTCGCTCAGCACCCCGGGGCCATTTGGCCAGCCCTGCAGAAAAGCGGGAAGGCCGCGCGGGGCCCCCCGGCTGGTAATCCCGTAAGATCACTTGCCGGGGGAAACTGATGTTGCCGGGATAACGAGCAATTCCCGCGTACCTCACACCCGGACTGGCCCGGACGCTAACCCGTACCCAGGCGGGTCAGCGGTGCGAAACACTGAACGGCAGGATTGCGCGCGAGGGGAGTGTGCAGGTGATGGCCAGATCCGCGGTACCGCAGCCGCTCGGCAATGACAGCGAGCCGTCAATCGGTGATCTCGTCAGCCAGGCCATCCAGGACGTCACCCAGCTGGTTAGGTGTGAACTGGCCCTGGCGAAACTGGAGCTCCGCGGCGACGTCAAGCGGCTGGGCCTGGCCGCCGCCCTGCTGGTCATCACGGCGGTCGCCGCCTGCCTGATCCTCGTCATGCTCTGCTGGGCCTTCGCCTACGGTCTGGTCACGCTGGGTATCTGGCCCTGGGCCGCGTTCCTCATCGTGGCGGGCGCGCTCCTGCTCCTGGCGTTGCTCGCGATCCTCGTCGTGGTCATCAAGGTGCGCGGGGTGAGCGGCCTGCGGAAGACGAGGAAGACGGTGCAAGAGGACCTGGCGCTGCTCAAGCGGGATGAGGACAGTCCCGCTCGGCCCGCGGTCGAGGCGGGCTGACCCGATGACCCTCCGGGGTGACGCCGCGGTCTACGTCGAGGGCCCGTGGTCGCACCGCGCGGTGAGCGCGAACGGGACCCGGCTGCACGTCGCGGAGAGCGGCGACGGCCCGCTCGTCCTGCTGCTGCACGGGTTCCCGCAGTTCTGGTGGACCTGGCGTGAGCAACTGGCCACCCTGTCCGCCGCGGGGTACCGCGTCGTCGCCCCGGACCTGCGCGGCTACGGGGGCAGCGACAAGCCGCCCCGGGGCTATGACCTGGTCACTGCGGCCTCGGACGCGGCCGGGCTGATCCGGGCTCTGGGTGAGGCCAACGCGGTGGTCGTCGGGCACGACTGGGGCGGCCTGGTCGCCTGGACCATGGCCGCCTACTACCCCAAGGTGGTGCGCAGGCTGGCCGTCATCTCGATGGCGCACCCGCTGCGGATGGGGTCCTCGGTGCTCGCCCATCCGCTGGCCCAGGGCCGCCGCAGCGGGTACGCGTTCGGCTTCCAGGTTCCCGTGCTTCCCGAGCACAGCCTGGTCCGGGACCACGCCCAGCGGGTCGGGCAGATGCTGCGCTCCTGGTCCGGCCCGGGCTGGCCGGACCCGGAGACCGAGCGGCGCTACCGGACGGCGATGTGCATCCCCTCGGTGGCGCATTCCGCGCTGGAGTACCACCGCTGGTTCGTCCGTTCCCGGGTCCGCCCGGACGGCTTGCGCTATGCCCGGCGGATGCATGCGCCCATCCAGGCTCCCACCCTGCATATGCAGGGTGCGCTCGATACGTGCGTGCTGCCCGCCACGGCGCGCGGGTCCGGGCGGCATGTCGACGGCCCGTACCGCTGGCGCCTCCTCGACGGGGCCGGCCACTTCCCCCACGAGGAACAGCCAGACCGCTTCGACCGTGAGCTCCGCGGCTGGCTGGCGGACCCCGAACCGGAGCGATGACGCCAGGCCCGGCCCAGAACCCGGGCGCAGGCCAGGAGGGCGCAGGCCCCGGCCCAGGCCCCACCCGGGACCGTGACCCGGCCGGGCGGCCGAAGAACTCCCGGCCCCGGGACGCACTGGGCCGCCCCCTGCCGCGCGGCGAGACGGGCGCGGAGCGGGTGCCGGAGGATCTGTCCCTGCCGCCGGCGGACGCGCTGAGGCTGGCCCAGCACCTGCTGGACTCCGGCCGCCCGTTCGGAGCCCACGAGGTGCTCGAAGCGTCCTGGAAGCAGGCCCCCGCGCCGGAGCGGGAACTGTGGCGCGGGCTGGCCCAGATCGCGGTGGGACTGACCCATGTGCAGCGGGGCAACGCGCGAGGGGCGGTGGCCCTGCTGCGCCGGGGGGCGGAACGGGTCAGCGGGTACACCGGCGGCCCGCCGTACGGCATCGACGCTGCGGGAATCGTCCGGGCCGTCACGGGCCTGGCGACCCGCATCGAGGCAGCCGGGAACACCGCGGCGATCTCCTCCCCACCGTGGATCAGCCTGACCAGAAGCTAAGACCAGACGCCCAGATTACGGACCGGTGCTAGTCACACCCCAGGGTGGAGACGGCCCGCTCGGCGCTGGCCGCCGAGCGGGCATCGCTCTCGACCTCGGATGCGGTCAGCGCGTATCCCGTGTCCTTGACACCGACGGCCGCGGCGAAGACGACGCCGTCCACCCGGCCGTTCGGGGCGAGCAGCGGGCCGCCGGAGTTGCCTGGCTCGACGTTCGCCCGGATGGAGTAGATCTGCCGGGTTACTTCCTTGCGCTGGTAGATGTCCGGGGCCTGGGCCAGCTGGTCGTCGCCGACCCGGGCGGGGACCGCCGTGAACCCATGGTCGCGCGGGTAACCAGCCACGATCGCCTCGTCGCCCAGGTTGGCCGGCCCGGCGAAGTTCAGGGTGCGGGCGTTCAGGCGGGGCACGTAGAGGACCGCGAGATCACGCTCCGGATCGAACAGCACCACCGTGGCGCTGAGCGGGGGGCCGTGCCTGGTGGACACCGTCTGGTCCTGGGTGACCCCCGCCACCACGTGCGCGTTGGTCAGGATGTGGTGGGGGGAGATGACAAACCCCGAGCCCTCGATCTTGCGCTCGCAGGCGGGCGCGATCCCCATGACCTTGACGATGCTGTTCCGCGAGAGGCGCAGGCCCGCGGAGCCCAGCACGGCCGGGTTGGGCTGCGCGACGGTCAGCGCCGGCTCGGCCCCGAGCGCGCCGAACACCTGGACGTACGGGCCGCTGGCCAGCAGGCTGCGGAAGTCGGAGAACATCGTCCGCGCCGCCGATGGCATCACGCCGTCCACCGCGTGCAGCACCGCGGACTTCTGGACCTGGGTGGTCACCAGGGCGAACGGCGCGTTGACCACCGCGGAGCCGATCAGCCAGGCGATGAGCAGGACTGAGATGACGCTGATCGCGGCCCCCGCCACGGAGTCGATCAGGGTCGCCGGGCGCCAGTGCACCCGGGAGCGCACCGCGGCGCCGATCGCGGAGGCCAGCAGCTGGCCGATCATGGCCGCCACGAACACGGCGACGATGGCCACCAGGGCCTGCTGGGCGGATCCCTGCACCAGGGAGCGGGCGAGCTTCGGTGCGAAGGACGCCCCTATGGCCGCGCCGCCGAGGAACCCGGCGAAACTCAGAATCCCGACGATGAAGCCCTGGCGATAGCCGGCCACGGCGAATGCCGCGGCGAGCGCAATCAAGATCAGGTCAAGCAAGTCACCCGACACCAGCCCACCGTATAGCGCATGGCGTGCTGATTGGTTCGCCGGTGCGGTATTGATCGCGCCCGGCGACGGGATTAGGTCTCCGGGGTCAGTGCCTCCGGCGGCAGCTCCTCTACCTGGCCGTGGTCCCACGGCTGCTCCCATCCGCCCAGGGTGAGCAGCCGGTCGACCAGGGCCGCCGTGAACCCCCAGACGAGCATGCCCCGCACCCGGAAAGCAGGCCCGCTGACGCCGGAAGGATGCCGGATTGTCAGCCGCCGCCGGGGATCGGCGAGCTCGGAGAGAGGGACCCGGGCCACCGCGGTGATCTCGGGCGGATCGGCGGGCGCCACCGGGACCGGCCGCCGCCACCAGGCGAGCACGGGCGTGACTGCGAAGCCGCTCCGGGCGATGAACAGGTCCGGAAGGACCGCGAGCACCTCGACCCCGGAGGCCTCGACCCCGGCTTCCTCGGCCGCCTCCCGGAGCGCGGCCGGGACGGGTCCCGCATCGGACCCGTCGATCGCGCCGCCCGGGAACGCGGGCTGGCCGGAGTGGCGCCGCAGCCCCGGACCGCGCTGCACGAGCAGCAGGTCGGGGCCGTCTGCGCCCATGCCGAAGAGCACCAGCACCGCGGACGGGCGGCCGCCGCCAGGCGGGGGGCGCAGCAGGGGCGGGATCGCGGCCTCCCGGGCCGTCGCCGCCAGGTCGCGCAGCCAGCGCGGCGGCCCGTCCAGGGCCCCGTCGGGTCCTTCCAGCGGGTCCACGGCACTCACGAGAACGGGCCCGTCTTCACCAGCGCGCGGGCCGTCTTCTCGTCTGTCGGGCCTTCTCCGTAGGACGGGCACAGCCGGGCGATGCCACAGGCGCCGCAGGCGGGCCTGCGGGCGTGGCAGACGCGCCTGCCGTGCCAGATCAGCCGGTGGGACAGGATCGTCCACTCCGACCGCGGGATGAGCGCCCCCACCTCCTGCTCGATCTTGACCGGGTCGGTCTGCTTCGTCCACCCGAAGCGCCGGGCCAGCCGGGAGAAGTGCGTGTCCACGGTGATACCCGGCACCCCGAATGCGTTGCCGAGGACGACGTTGGCCGTTTTCCGGCCTACCCCAGGCAAGGTGACCAGGTCCGCCAGCTTCCCCGGAACCTCCCCGGCGTAGCGGTCACACAAGGCCTGACCCAGGCCGATGAGGCTGTTGGTCTTGGCCCGGAAGAATCCGGTGGACTGGATGATCTTCTCCATCTCGGCCCGGTCGGCCGCCGCATAGTCGGCGGCGCTCCGGTATCGCGCGAACAGCACCGGCGTTACCAGGTTGACCCGCTTGTCGGTGGTCTGTGCGGACAAGATCGTGGCGACCAGCAATTCCAGCGGCGAGGTGAAGTTGAGCTCCGTGTGAGCATCGGGATAGAGCAGCGCGAGTTCGCGGTTGATGCGCCGGGCCCGGCGGACGAGCGCGGTCCGGGAGGGATCTGGGGTCATTGGTAGTCAGGGGCGCCGGTGCCGCTGTGCGGTCCGGTTTCCCCATCCCCCTTTCAATCCGTACGTGCGGTTTTCCCGCATACGGCTTACCGATGATCTTCTGTGCATGGTTACGCTGCCTTCGGATAGCGGACGGTGCCGGAGAGCTTGTGCAGGCCGAGCCCGTGCATCCACTCCTCTGTCCACTGGGCCGTCTGCCCGGCGCGCAGGTTCCTGCCGCGTTTCTTGATCAGAAGACGCTTCAGGCGCCACGCGACGTAGCGGTCAGCCTGGCGGAACTTGACGGCGGCGTTCCCGGTGCGGAAGTAGTTACCCCAGCCGCGCAGCAGGGGATTCAGGTCCGCGATCACGTCACGGATGTCTTTCACTCCTGTGCGGTTGCGGCCGGTCTGGTCCCGGACTTTGCTCCTGAGCCGTTTCATCGCCTGCTGTGAGGGCCAGCGGTGCAGGTAGTAGCGGACAACCCGCTTCTGTTCCCACAGCCGGCCCGACATGCGGGCATGAAAGTGACAGCCCAGGAAGTCCAGTCCTTCCCGGCCTTCCCTCAGGTCAACTACTTTCGTCTTGCCCGGGTGCAGCTCCAGCCCCAGCGACGCGAGGATCTCCCGCACCGCGTCCAGGGCCGCCTGGGCCTGCGCCGCACTGCGGCACAGCACCACGCCGTCATCGGCATAGCGCACCAGTTCCCCCAGCCCGCGCGGGGTGAACTCGCTGTCCAGGACGTGCAGGTAAATGTTGGCCAGCAGCGGGGAAATGGCTCCCCCAACGCAAGTGGCAACTTCTGCTTCGAGGTGACGCTGGGTTACCGGCGTTGCGAGCGGCCGCGGCGTGTTGCAGCGGATATGTGACATGTCAGGTAGTACGTTGGTGACATGCCTCGTGGTGGCCGGGTGGGTGGCGTGGAGTACGCCGAGCGTGTCAACGCGGCCGCTGGGCTGGTCGCGGCGGGGATTCCGGTGGCTGAGGCGGCCCGGGTGCTGGCCGGGCGGTTCGGCTGCTCGGAGCGCCAGGCCCGCCGCTACGCGGAGGTCGCGGCCCGGTCGGGAGCCGTGGTGGTTCCCGAGCCGGCGACGGTGTTCACGGTCAAGGTGCCGGCTGGTCTTGCGCAGCGGGTGCGGGAGCATGCCCGGGCGTCGGGGCGGTCGATCTCCGCCGTGGTGGCCCAGGCGCTGGAGGAGTTTCTCGCGCGGGGCCACAGACACCATCCCCGCAGGTGAACGAGCCGGTGGTCGAGGCCGTGTTCGTCTTCGACCGCCTTGGGGCCGCGGAATTGTCGGCGGCCTACAAGATCCTGATCCCCGAAGGGCCCTCCCGCAGCATGCGGGGCGGTCAGGAAGGACGGTGCCGCGGTGACCAGCGCGGCGATCTACGCCCGGGTGTCGAGCGCCCGGCAGAAGGAGCAGGAGACGATCGTCTCCCAGACCGAGGCGCTGCGTGCCCACGCCGGGCAGCTGGGGCTTGACGTCCCGGAGGAGTGGGTGTTCGAGGATGACGGTCACTCGGGCGCGTCGCTGGTACGGCCCGCCCTGGAGGCGCTGCGGGACCTGGTGGCCCAGGTGCCGGTGGACGTCGTGCTGTGCTACTCCCCGGACCGGCTGGCCCGCAAGTACGCCTACCAGGCGCTGCTGATGGAGGAGCTCGCCAGGGCGGGCACATCGGTGGTGTTCGTCAAGGCTCCCTCCGGGGACACGCCCGAGGACGCTCTGCTGGTCCAGTTCCAGGGCATGATCGCCGAGTATGAGCGGGCGCAGATCATGGAGCGGACCCGCCGCGGCAAGAACCAGCGCGCCCGCTCCGGCAGCGTGAACGTGCTGTCGGGGGCCCCGTTCGGATACCGGTACGTGCGCAAGGGTGATCACGCCGCCGCCCGGTATGAGATCGTGCCCCACGAGGCCGCCATTGTCGCCGGGCTGTTCCGCCGCTACGCCGACGAGGGCATCGCCATCGCTGAGCTGGCCCGGTGGCTGGGCAGCACAGGCGTCGCCACCCGCACCGGCAAGGCCCGCTGGGACCGCAGCACCATCTGGGGCATGCTCCGCAACCCCGCCTACGCCGGCCGGGCCTGCTTCGGCAAGACCGGCCGCGTCAGCGAGCAGGCCGGCCGCAACCGGGTCGCCCGGCTGGCCGGACGCGCGACCGGCACCGCCTACACCACCGTGGACCGCCCCCGCAGCGACTGGCTCGAGATCGACGTCCCGGCCCTGGTCGACGAGGCCACCTTCGAACGGGTGGCGCGCCGCCTGGCCGACAACAAGAAGTTCGCCTCCCGCAGCAGCAAGACCCCGTCCCTGCTCCAGGGCCTGGCCGCCTGCGCGGGCTGCGGCTACGCCTGCTACCGCGGCCACACCACGACCACCTCTGGCAACAAGATCTTCTACTACCGGTGCATCGGCAGCGACAACTACCGGTTCGAGCACGGCAAGGTATGCGACAGCAAGCCCGTCCGCGCCGACTATCTCGACCAGGTCGTGTGGGATCACGTCACCGGCCTGCTCACCGACCCGTCCCTGATCCGCACCGAGATCGACAAGCGCCTCACCCAGATCCGCACCGCCGACCCGGCCACCGCCCAGCGCAAGCGCCTGGACGACGCCCTCGCCAAGACCACCAGCGCGATCACCCGGCTGATCGGCGCATACCAGGAAGACCTCCTCTCCCTCGACGAACTCCGTGCCCGGATGCCCGAACTGCGCACACGCCAGACCAGCCTGCGCCACCAGGCCCAGGCCCTCGACGCCCAGCTCACCGACCGCGAGGCCTACCTCAAGCTCGCCGAGAACCTCGACGACTTCCTGGCCACGCTCCGCAAATCCGCGACCACCGCAACCGCCGGGGACCGTCAGCGCGTCATGCGCCTGCTCGTCAGGGAAGTCCTCGTCAGTCCCGGCAAGATCGTGATCCGCCACTCCATCCCCACCCGGGCAGACGCATCCGCACCCGTCCCCGCCAGCACGGACAGTGACGCCGACGCGGAGCCTGCCCCAGGTTCGCACTTGCGTTGGAGGAGCCAGCACCCCGCCCTGAGGCGTCCCGGCGACCGGCCGCTGAAACTCCCCGCCGTCCATCACCCCTGCCTGCAGCCACAAGCGGACCAGCTTCAGCACCCGCCGGTCCGACACCCGCTTCCCCACCTCAGCCAGCAACCGATCGTGATCGATCTCGCCGAAGAAGTTGCGGATATCGAACTCCGCGACGAACTGGCAACCCGCGATGAACCCGGTGCGCAACCGTTCCATCGCCTGCGTGGCTGACCGTTTCGGCCGGAACCCATACGAGCACGGCAGGAAACCCGCCTCGAAGATAGGTTCCAGCACGATCCTGGCCGCCTGCTGGGCCACCCTGTCGCGCACGGAAGGAATGCCAAGCGGCCGCATCCCGCCTTGCGGTTTCGGGATATCCACGCGCCTGGCAGGCGCGGGACGATACGTGCCTTCGCGGAGATCACGCTGAAGCTCACCGAGCATCCGGCTCACCCCATACTCGTTCTCCACAGCCGCCACGGTGATGCGGTCCACCCCGGCGGCACCCCTGTTCGCCCGGACCCGTTCCCACGCCTCCCACAGGACGTCACCCCTGTGAACACGGTCATAAAGGGCATGGAAACGCCGTTCCGGAGACTGCTTGGCCGCAGCCCATAGCCGGCGCTGAAGTCGTCGCACTTTCACAGCAGGCAACTGCCCGCCTGCCACTACGGCAGGCGATCGCCTGCCGGGGTGATTGGACCGGGCGGTCCCGGCCATGCCCTCGCGCTTACCCTCATTACCAGCGTGATCAAAGTGAGGGCCCTTCCCTCCCGGCGCGTTCTGTTGCACGCCGATCAGCGGTACTACGACCCCCTCGGACTCCCGCTGCCCTCCGCCAGATTTCACCATCGGCTGATACCGGCGGTCTTTGCCCGACGCAAGCCAGGCAGACGGGTCTCTCCTGTTCCGGCCCAGACCATGCACACGTGCCGCCCCCCATACCCCGGAAGGACCCGCCAGGCCATAACCAGAACAAGACCTGACGGACGTGGCCTTCGCCGTGACATGAGCGGCTCGGCTCCTCCGTTGTTGTTGTGACGAGGCTGCAAGGTTCGCTTCACGCTACGGCCCGCGTGCTTGCTCCCTCCAAAGAGGCTTTTGACACCCCGCTCAGCCCGCCGCCTCTCAGCAACGAACCGGGGCCTGCTACCGGGCACTCCGGTGTCTACCCGGACGGGACTTCCACCCGCAGGCCTGGACCAGCTTCCAGGACGCAACACGGATCCAGCCTATTGAGCGGCCGCGCCCGGTGGCGCACGGCACGGCGACCAGAGTGGCTAATCAGCGCGCTGACCAGGTGGCCGCTAGGCTGCGACCGCGCATGACTAACAGTTCCGTTATTCTTACGGAGAGCTTCCGGGGGGGCCATGGCAGCGGCACGAGTCGGCTCAGGCGCGGCGACGCCGATCACGTCCCGAGCGGGCCTGGCCTCGATGGTGCGGCGGAACTGGCTGCTGGCCATCTTGCTGGTCGCGGGCCTGGTCCTGCGGGCGGCGGCGCAACTGGCCTACCGTCCCGCCCTGCTCTTCATCGACTCCATCAAGTACCTGTTCGGGGCGTACGCCGGCAACGATCCGCCCGGCTACGAGCTGATCCTGAAGGTTTTCCTCCGGGTCGGCACGCTGCCCATGGTGGTGGCCATCCAGCATCTGCTCGGCCTGGCCATGGCCGTGGCGCTCTACCTGATCCTGCGCCGCCGCGGGGTGGCGCGCTGGCTCGCCGCCCTGGCCACGGCGCCCATCTTGCTGGACGCCTACCAGCTCCAGATCGAGCAGTCGATCATGCCCGACACGGCGTTCGAGGCCCTCATCGTCGCGGGCCTGGTCTGCCTGCTCTGGCAGCCGCGGGCGCGCACGTGGATGGTGCTCGCCGGGGGGCTGGCCCTGGGCACCTCGGCCACGGTCCGCCAGGTCGGTGAGATCCTCGTCCTGCCCGCGCTCGTGTACGTGCTGATCACCGTGCCGGGCTGGCGGATCAAGCTGATCAAGGCAGCGGCGTTGTGTGCCGCCTTCGCCCTGCCCATCCTGATGATCTGCTTCCGGAACTACGTGGCGATCAAGCATTTCTCGCTCGCCCCGTACGCGGCCGGGACCATCTACGGCCGGGCCGGGGCCGCCGTCGACTGCGCCACGCTGACGCTGCCTCCCTACGAGCGGGCGCTCTGTCCTTCCCCGGGCCAGCAGGCGCGGGGCCCGGACTGGCTGGACCACGGGGCCACGTCGCCCATCAAGTACGTGGTTCCCCCGCCGGGGATGCCGCACGTGACGATGGCGGCTAACTTCAGCCGGCGTGTCTTCGAGCAGCAGCCCTGGCGGGTAGCCAGCGCGATCAGCCGGGACGCCATCAAGCTCTTCGCCGCATCGCGGGTCACCTTTCCGGGCGATACGCCGGTCACGCGCTGGCAGTTCCAGCGGGCCTTCCCCCTGTATCCGCCTTACACCACCGATGCCCACGGCCATCTGCGGTTCGCCCAGCTCAATCCGGCAGGCAAGGTGAAAGTGATCGCGAAGGGGCGGCGTTTCGGCGACCAGCCCGCGGTGAACCAGAGCCTGGCCGGGTTCTTGCGCACCTACCAGCTGGGCGGCGGCTACACGCCCGGGCCGCTGTTCCTGTTCACCGCGCTGGCCGGGCTGGCGGGCACTATCGGCGTCCTGCGCCGCCGGGCCTCCCCCGGGCAGCGGGCCACCGCCACCGCCTGCCTGCTCACCTTCCTCAGCGCGGCGGCAGTCCTGCTCGCATCCGACCTGTTCGAGTTCAGCTGGCGCTACCAGCTGCCGGCCCTGGTCACCCTGCCTCCGGCCGGGGCGCTGGGCATCACGGTGGTTATCGGGTACGCCGGCGCCCGGCGCCAGCGCCATCCCCGGCCCGTTCCCAGTCCGGGCGGCCAGCCGGCCCCGGAGCCCGGGAACGGAACCTATTCCGGGTCCGGCCAGCCCGGGCGGGGCCCGAACCGGGCCGATGCGAACCACACGACCAGGGCCAGCGGGACCAGCAGCACTACCGGGAGCAGCGTGGGCACGTAGGCCGTGACCAGGGCTGAGGCACAGGCCCCTACGACCACCGCGGCGAAGATGCCCAGGCTGCGCTCCAGTCCAGGCGGCTTGCGCCCGGTGACGAGAGCCGAGACCACGCCGGTCATCGTTCCGGTCAGGTAGGTCGTGGATATCTCGCCCAGGTGGCGGACGGTGGCCGACTGGATACCCATGGCGATGGATGCGCCGGCCAGCAGCGGCAGCTGGCCAGTCGCGGACGGGTAGCCACGGAACAGTTCCCAGCCCGCACAAAACACCACGAGCACGCAGAACTCCAGGCCGAGCGCCACCGTGAGCCACGACGGCCAGATCTCGCGGTGCGTGATTACCGCCGATGAGTGGCGGCCCCGCCAGCCCGCCAGCCAGCGGCCCGTCCGCCGGGCCGACAGGGGTGCCCCCACGGCCACGCCGGCCACGTAGCTGGCCAGCGCCACCGCGCAGTGTTCCGCCAGCGCCCCGTCGTGGGTCCCGGCCGCGACGCCCAGCAGCACCAGGGTCCCGGTGATCACGCTGGCGAACACGTGGCCCAGGTGCAAGAAAACGGTGGCGTCCACGCTGCCGGTGGTCACGGTGAGCAGGACGACCAGCAGGTCCCGGGCGCTCGAGCGCCAGTCCTCAGCCACGGACAGGTCCCCTAGGCCGCGCGCTCGCTGGTGAGCGCCCGCCAGACATCACCGATCCGCTCAGACACCAGACGGACCTGGTCGCTGTCCGGCAGCGGCAGCTCCCCCGGCCGGCGGCCATCCCGGACGCTGCGGGCCAGTCCGCGCAGGGCGGCGGCCAATTGCCCGACGTCACGAGGATCGGGACGCTGGCCGACGGCGTCGGCGCGCACGGCGGTCGCGGTTACGGCGTCGGTGACCTGCTCCAGTGCGGCGAGGGCCGGCCAGAGCCGGACGGCCCGCCTGCTCACCGAGGGGGGCTCCGCCATCGTCCGCTGAAACTCCGTGCGCAGGTCGGATAGGGCTCGGTAGGACTGGCGGCGCAGCGCCGACCGGCCCGGCTGGCCGAGTAGCGCCTGCTCCGTGTAACGCGCCACACTATCGAGCGCGACGGCCAGCTGTTCTGGCAGGTGGGCATGCCAGCTCGAGGGCCAGGGGGCGTACCCCACCAGGAGCACGATGGCGCAGCCCAGCGCGGTGTCGATGAGCCGGTCCAGGGCGAGCGACCAGCCGATCGGATGCAGCAGGTCGATCAGGATAACGACCAGCGGCGTCAGGAACGTGCTGAACAGGCCCCAGTTGCGGTCCCGGCCGTAGGGCAGCAACCCGGCGAACACGGCGCAGGGAATCAGCAGCAGCGGGCCCGCCGGGATGACGATGAGGATGATCGCGCCCAGCACCGCGCCGACCATGGTGCCGATCCCGCGCTGCAGCGCGCGAGCGAACACCGAGCCGAAGTCCGGGCGCAGCACGATCGCGACGGTCAGCACTACCCAGTAGGAGCGCTGGATCGGGAATGACTGGCTGACCACGGCGGCCACGCCGACCGACAGCATCAGCCGGAGTGCGAAGACCCGGGTGAGGCGGCCGCCCACCGTTTCGGCCAGCGCGTCACGCAAACGGTCCCGGGGGCTGGGGCGGGCGGGGGCCTGGGGGCCTTCCGGCTGGCGCTTACCAGACACCAGGTCGGCCGCGCCCGCGACGGCGGCGGCCAGCGCCTGCAGGCCGGGAGTGTCACCGGGAGGCGGCCGGACCGCGGAGACCGGCGTGCCGTACTGGATGGCGTCCGCGATCGCGTCGATCGTGGCGACGAGCTCGGGCGGGGGCTTGACCCCCTCCTGCACCAGGGTGACCGCCGCCTCGGTGAGCGGGTGGGTCTGGCGCAGCAGCGCGGCGATGCGGTTCAGCTCCGGATCGCGGCCGCTGGCCCGGGCCCGGCGCGAGGCGAGGTCATCCCAGGCCTGGTTGAGCGCGGTGACCACGGCCTGATGGGCCTCGGGGAACTCCGGCGTGCCCGCGGCGCGCAGCATCCGGGCCAGCGCGCGGTAGACATCCGCGGTGCTGCGCTGCTCCGCGGCCAGGGGCGTGATCAGCCACGCGGGCACCAGCAGCAGCATCGCCCAGCCCACCCCGGCGAGCATCAGCAGCGGGGCCCACCACCAGGGCCGCAGCGCGCCGAGCGGGCCGGTGCCGAGGATGGTGTAGACGAGCAGCTGGAGGCCGGTAATGGCGATCGTGGCCCCGGCCGCGCTCATCAGGGCCGAGGTCCCGGCCACCAGGACCAGCAGCGCGACCGTGAGCCAGCCCCGGCCGTGCACCAGGCCGCCGAGCACCAGCCCGGCCGCCCCGCCGCAGATCCCGGCCGCGGCCATCCGCCTGACCCGCGCAGGATAGGGGCCTCCGCGGTCCACGACCGAGCCCAGCAGGCCACCCATCGCGCCCAGGAGTCCCGCGGCCTGGCTGCCCAGGGCGTATCCCAGGGCGAGCGGCCCGCAGACGGCCAGCGCAGCGCGGATCACCGCTGGCCACGGCACCGGGGCAGGCACCGGCCGCATCACCTCGGCGAGCCACGGCGGGACCGCGGTCGCGACGGGAAGCTTGGCTGACTTGCTCACCTCATGCCAGCCGGCATCATCAGGGGACGGCTCACCAGATTATGGTGTCAAACGCGCCGGGATCCGGTGCACCGGCACATCTCTCCCACCACCCAGGTCCGCCTGGACCGGCAAAAACGGACCGGCGTCAGCCAGATTCCGCCCACCGGTAGCTGGTGACCGTCCCGCCATCGATGCGGACGGTCCCGGCCGGCCGGTCCGCGTCGCGCCAGATGGTGTACTCCCCGGCCCGGAGGGCCGGGTACACCGCCGAATGACTGGAGGCCGGCCCCAGGCGGCGCTCACGGACGACGGCGTGCGTCCGCCCGGCCGGGTCACGCACCGGGCTGACGTGGATTTCCTCCCCGGCCTTAGCGGCCGGGGTGATGATGATCAGCGCGCCGACGTCGTCGCCGATGTCGAGCACCACGGTCCCCGGGCCCGACGGCCCGGGGCTGCTTTCCGTCACGCGCCACCTCAGGAGGGGAAGTAGTAACCGCCGTAGGGCACGCCCAGGTACGGGAAGGACCGCAGGTACGGCTTGCCCACGTCCTTGGGGGTGAGCCCATCGGTGATCACGCCCGCTGCCGCGTCCGGCTTGTAGTCCGGGGCGACGAGCGGGTAGGTGAGGCCCGCGATGGCCCGCAGTTCGATGGTGACCACGTCATCGAAGACCCGGCGCCCGTTCGGGAAACCGGCCAGGTCACCACCGAGCACCCCGAGAATGTTTGGCTTGCGCGAGGGCTTGATGGCGGTGTTGAGCCGCAGCATGTCGGCCAGCACGGACCCGGTGTGGTTCTGGAAGCCCTTGATCAGGCCAGCCGGGATCCCGGTCAGCAGGATGGCCTCCAGGTCCGCGCGCGCCTTCCCGGACTTATCCAGCGCCGCCAGATGCGGGAACACCCCCGGGTAGAGGGCGGGCAGCAGCCGGGCCAGCTCGGGGTTGGTCACGTACGTGGCGAAGTCCGAGTCGTACATCGGCGGCTGGGTGTTCCAGAAGTCTTTCTTGCCCAGCGGGATGAGCACCTCGTTGACGAGCGGGTTACCGAGCCGCGAGACCTGCCGGTACGGGCCGCTCGGCGTGCTCAGCCCCCGCTCGACGTCCCACACCTGGGCGGACCGCCGGCTGGCGGTGGTCCACACGCCGATGACCGCCCGGGGGTCGCTCTCGCCGCGTGAGCTGGAGCCGGTCAGCGCGGCGATCGGCACCTGCAGGGCGATGGAATGCACGTTCAGCTCATTGGTGGCGTTCACCCCGGGCTCGGGCTTGCTGAAGACGTGCATGCCGTACTTCGCGTGCAACTGCTGGAAGGGCCGGAGGGTAGCGAGGTCGAAGATCGACCCCAGGTCAACGTAGAACCCCTCGGCGCGCTGGCCCGCGAATACCCTCACGCCACCAGGCAGCGAGTGCACCGCGCTCTCCGCCAGGGTGCGGTAGCGGGGGGTGGATAGAGGCCCGATGTTGCACGGCGGGCAGGCGAGGCCGGTGCCCAGCGGCTGGGAGAGCCCGCCCGCGACCCGGGTGACCGTATAGAACTGGCGGCTGTTCCAGTTCGGGCTGTTCAGCGACCGGATCGGGCCGGTGTTGTACAGGAAGGTGTCCGGGTTGCGCAGCCTGGTAGTGAACTGGAACTGATAGGTGATGTCCGCGGCCCCGTCACCATTGGTGTCGATGTGGATCGCGTACAGGACATCGTCACCGAACTCATAAAAGTTCGGGCCGCCCGCCGGTTCCTCGAGCGGGATGTAGTTGGCGATCAGCGTCACCGTGGACGGCCGGTCGGGGCTGACGAACGCGTAGACATCGGTGCTGTCCGCGACCGGATCCTTGGAGATCTCCGGCGCCTCGCGGTGCGATGACATGGATTACCTCACAGCTAGTCGTGGTGGCTGGCCGGATCGCGCGGGTCAGCGGCGCCGGCTGGGCAGAGCCGGTCAGGGCAAAGCCGGTCAGGGCAAAGCCGGATGGGACAGGGCCGGACAGGACAGAGGGAGCCGGGCAGATGGAGCTAGCGGCTGGCCCGGGCGAGCCGGGCGGCGAGCTCTGGGTCACGCAGTTGGGTGCGGGTGGTGCCCGCGAAGATGTCCATCTCGCCGGTGCGCGCGTCGCGCACGTGGATGACCAGCGGCCCGTCTTCCTCGCGGCCCTGATGCGCGCCTGCGTGTTGGGTCGTGCTGGCGGCGGCGCGGCCGGTCCGGTCCCCCGACGGCCCGGACCGGGCCGGGCGGGCGGCGGCCGCGGCAGGGAGGGCGCCGAACGCGCCCCCCGCAACCAGGCCCGCCGCACTGGCGCCAGCGGCGGTGCGCAGCATCGCCCGGCGGGACACCGGGGCGCGCTGGCCGGCCAGGCCTTCTCTCGTCTCCGGCGTCTCCTCGCGATGATCTTCAGCCATGATCGTCCCCCCGGGCACGGTGCGGCGGCCTGTCGTTAATGGCGGTCAACGCCCTTACAACTGGCCCGGCATTGAACCCCGTCCGGTTGCATCAGGCTGCGGAGCGTCACGCTAAGTATTCGCCTTAGCGACCGTGAGTAACGAGGTAGCCACGCACCGTTATAAAAGCGTGATCCGGCCGGGGTCTCACGGCCGGATCAGGCCACCTTGCACCGCTGGCGCCTCGCACTCGGCCAGCCCCGCACTCGGCCAGCCCCGCACTCGGCCAGCGCCGGGCGGGCACCGTGCTCAGGCCACGCTGCGGCCATGCTGCGCGGGCCCAGACCGTGCCATGCCCAGACCGTGCCGTGCCGTGCCGTGCCCAGCGGGCGGCGTGCTCAGCGGGCGCCGTGCTCAGGCAGCCCTGCGCTCTTTAGCTCCCGCCTCGCCCGTAATGAGCTCGCTGACTTGGCCGATGGCGCCGCTCAGGCCGCTTTTGGTGACGCGCCCGAGGAGGCCCTGGGCCAGGCCTACCCCGTCCGCGACCATCCGGCGTACCTCGGGTGATGTCCTGATGGCGTCCAGGGACTTGCGCGCCCGCTGCATCCCCTCACGGCCTTCGCTGACGCCGGTCAGGTAGCCGGCGACGAACCCGATGATCGTTTCCATAGTTCTGCCTGCCTTGGCTGGTTTCTGGCCGGACTGGAGGTCCGGTCCGGGTGCGCTACATCTCGCGCAGTTCCAGGTAGCGCTTGATGTCGGGAAGGGACTGGATGACAGCGGCGAGCACTGCGGCCACCACCACCGCCTTGACGAGCCTGCCAATCATGGTGTTCTCCTCTGCCGGTAGATGCGGGATGTGCTAGCCGTAGGCCCCCAGCGGCTCGACCTCGTCGGGAGCGAAGTACAGGAAACGGCCCTGGATGCGCTGGATGTCCGCGTCCGGGTCGTCCTCGGGCAGCAGCGCCAGGTGGGCATGCCCGTCCACATCGAACAGCACCGCCTCGACCAGCGCGGTCCGGCCGGTCAGGAACAGGTCCTGCGCGTCGGCCCGCCGGGCGCCCGGGCACATGCGGACCCGGCTGCCGCGGGCGACGCGAACGTCCCCGATCATGACGTGGTCGGTGTCCGGGGATACCGAGCGGTCCGCTCCGGGATCCCACCACGGCGCCTGGCCGGCGACGGCCGGATCGGCGGATGCCGCCCGGTGCCCTTCCGGCGGCGGGCCGCCGGCCGTGGGCTCCGCCGGTGGTTCGGTCCACTCCGGCACGGCGCCCGGCCGCGCCGGCCCGGTCCCAGGCCATTCCGGTCCGGCCTCCGGCCACTCCGGCCCGGTTCCGGGGCGGGCATCGGGGCTCCCGGCCGGATTGAGGTAGCGGATGGCGCCGTGCATCCGCTCCAGCATCTCGGGCGGCAGGTGATCGAGCCGGTCCAGCAGTTCGGCCGCACGCGGGTCGGTGGCCCGCGCGGCCCGCTTCTCGTCATCGGTCAGGGTCATCGTGCGGAGGGTGAGGATCTCGTCGATCTCGGTCGAGTCGAACAGCTGCCCGGCGCTCTCCGCGGCGATCTCCGCGTGGTCGTACAGGATGACCGGGGAGGACAGCATCAGCTCCGTGCAGTCCGGCGGCCCCGCCAGTACCGGCCAGGTGGCGGTGTTCACGCAGCGGCCGACTTCGCCCGCGGCCCACTCCGGCGGGTCCGTCATGGACAGGAACCGGCCGCCTGGCACTGCGATCAGGCAGTGCGCGGCGATCAGCGCGTACGGCAGGCCGTCCGCGCGGCGGGCCAGGAGCCTGGCCGGCTCGGTGCGATTTTCCAGCACCACCCGCAGGCGCAGCGCGCCGTAAGGGCCCGGCGTCCGCTCCGCGCTCAGCCGGATTACCCCGTGCAGCGGCTCCCGCTGGCGGTCCAGGCGACCCGCGGGGCCACCGCCGGGATCGGTCAGGTCCTCGTATTCGGTACCGCCCGGGACGGTGAACTCGGTCTGCGTTCCCCCGCCGAGCAGCTCGGCGATCGGGGCCGCCGCCTGCTGCTCGCACTCGGCCGCCTCGTCCCACGCAGTGTGCTCGATCCCGCCGGCCTGCAGCGAGGCGACCGGCCGGAAGCCGTCCGCATCCGACCCGGCCAGCACGGTGCGCCGCTGGACCTGGAGGAAACGGGCCAGGACCGTGACCGTCGACTCGGGCGCGCATTCCAGGACGCACTCGGTCTGCGCGGCGGATGGCTCGTGCTCATCAACGGTCCGGTAGGCCGGTGGCATCAGCACCCCGAACTGGAATCGCTCCTGGTTCTTCTGCGCCGAGGCACGGTAGGGGTAGAGCAGGTAACCCTCGTAGAGAATGGCGTCGGCGACCTGCCGGGCCTGGTCGAGGTAAGCCGGATCGATACGGTCGCGGGATTTCACGAGTCCTCCTGGGCCGCCCGGGCGAGCAGGGCGAGCACGGTCGCGTCCCAGGTGGGCAGCGCATGGCGGCTCTTGAACTGGCCCAGCTCGTCGAGGGTCTTCCGGCTCATGGTGATCCAGGCGGTGTCAGGGAAGTGCGCGTCCACGGCCTCCCGCCACTGGCTCACGGGCAGCCGGAAGGTGGTCTCCTTGCTCCACGGCACCTGCTGGACCCGCAGCCGGCCGTCGGCCGAGCCGAAGATGGTCCCGCTGAACAGCAGCAGCAGCGGGATCTCACCGTCGTCCAGCGAGCTGAAGTAACGCGTCGAGGCGATCTGCAGGTCATAGGTGAAGGGGACCGGCAGCGGGACCTCGATGCTTCCGGTGAATCCCGGAACCATGGTGGAGATCGTGGTGAACTGCAGCGGCTTGAGCGTGTCCGCCCAGCGGGCCCGCTCGCCGAACAGATCGTTCAGCCGTACCGCCTCCGGGTCGGAGTAATGCCGGCGGAAGGGCTCGATCCGGATCTGGGCGCGCAGCGCGATCGCGTCCACCTTTTCCCCGGATGTCTCGCTGATCCGCAGGTCCAGGTCGAACGACGGCACCGCCGCGTAGCGGTCCACCCGGGCGCCGATGCAGTCGAACACCAGCTCAGCCATGGGCGGAGTCCTGCGATTCGCGAGTTCCGGGGGGTCGGCCTCCGGGGCTGGCTTCTCTGGCCCGCTTCCGGACCCCGGCCAGGAACTCCTCGATGCTGGCCCGGGCCTCGCTGCCGCCGTCGAAGCCTTTCCACAGCCTCCGCATCCGGCCGGCCAGCTCGTAGCAGACGTCGATGGGGACGATGAAGTACTCCGCCTGCGACGCGTGGCTGTCCCGGCACAGCAGCACGGCCTCCACGTCGGGCTCCGCCGCGCCCAGCAGCGGATACGCGGACGCCAGGCGCTCCCACGCGGCCAGGTCCAGGGTGCATTCGGTGGCGCCGGCC
Source organism: uncultured Actinomycetes bacterium (assembly GCA_963770545.1). Taxonomy (GTDB): domain Bacteria; phylum Actinomycetota; class Actinomycetes; order Streptosporangiales; family Streptosporangiaceae; genus RYN-230. The sequence continues at coordinate 213,338 of CAVYQF010000006.1, forward strand.
GGGCTTGGGTAAAAGCCGCCCAGACCGCGCTGCGAGCTGTTGAGGAAGAACGCCAGCCCGACCGGGATCTGCAGCTCGTCCCACTCCAGGGCGGACATCGGCCGGGACGAGTCCCGCAGATAGCGGTCCGGGACCGATCTGTATCGGGCCGAGCCCCGGCGAGGGGAGGCGCCCCGCAGGGGTGTTCTCTCCGAGCCGGGGCTCTCGGGGGGCCCCGGGGGGTCGTCCCCCCGGGCTGGCAGAGCCTGTCCCGCTTGGGTGAACAGCAGGTAGCAGGCCCGGCAGGCGCAGGCCAGGCTGGACTGCTCCAGATCCGCCACATGCCCGTGTTCGGACGGTATGCCGGTGGCACAGAACTCGCAGTGCTCGTCGGCGTCGTCCCGCGGGGCCGGGCCGGTCCCCAGAGCGGCCTGAACCGGATCCGGGAGGACCTGGGGATCGGGGAGGGCCTGGGCAGGAGGGCCAGACGCAGGCGGCGGCGCGGACGGCGCACCCGGCGCGGACGGCGCACCCGGTGCGGACGGCGCACCCGGCGCGGACGCCGGACCGGGCGGCCCGACGAACCTGCGCAGCCCGGACGGCCGGCTCACGACGAGATCGCCTCTTGCGGCGCCGTGACCGCGACCCTGACCCCCTGGCTGTCGGACAGCAGCGGGAGTGGGTCCAGGTGCACGGCCGGGTCGGCGAGACTTCGGCCTGCGGACCGGACGTCGTACTGGGCCTGGCAGCCGGGGCAGGCGAGCTCGCCCAGCGTGAGCGTGCCCTCGGCTAGTGATATCCCGCACCCGGCGCAGGCATCCCGGTAGGCGTACAGGGTGCCGCGAACCGAGCAGAGGAGCACCCGGGTTCCGGCTACCTCGGCGATCACCGGCCTGCTGCTGGGCGGCCCGAGGTCCGGGACCGTGACCCATCTGGCGTCCCCGCCGCTGGCGACGGGCATCTCGCCGGGTCCGCCGGCATCGGGGGGGCGCTGGCCTATCTGCAGCAGCGTCCCCTGGGCCGGCGGCGCGGTGACGCCCTCCACCACGACCGCGGTGACCTCAGGCGCCGCGTCCTCGATCGCGCCCTTGATGGCGAGCTGGACCGTCACCGTCGAGGAAGGACAGCCATCGCAGCTGCCTTCGAGGCGGAGCTGGGCGATCCCCTCCTGCGTAACGCCCAGATACGTCACCCCGCCGGCGTGCGACCCGAGGTAGGGACGCACCTGATCGAGGGCCCGCTGGATCCGCTCGTCCACGTCCAGCGGGTGCAGGTCGTGCAGCAGCAGGAGGCTCTCCACCAGCGGGTCCTCGAGCAGGCGATCGAGGATGCTGGCTCCCGCCGGGCCTTCCGCGCGGAGCGCGGCCATGATGTGGCTCAGCCCGTCGCCGTAGAGTCCCAGCAGCAGCCGAACCAGTTCCTCGGCCGCCCTGGCGGTCAACTCCCCGCCCTCGGACGCCAGGATGCCGAGCAATTCCTCGACGCGTGCCCCCACCTGCCGTGCGTCGGTCATCCGCCTCGCCTCTGTCTGGCTCACTTTGTCTAGACCTACTAGTTATGACTTACCCTCCCTGGCCCTGGCACCCGGGTCCCGCCCGGCCGGCTGGCCAGGCGGGACCCGGAATGCGGGGCGCGTTCCGGGGCGGTGCGGTTCCCCGGAACTCCCGCGTCAGGTGGCCAGGGTCGCTGCCATCGGCGTGTGCACCTTCTCCAGCAGCTTGCCGTTGCCGAGATACATGTGCACGCCGCAGGGCAGGCAGGGATCGAAGCTGCGGACCGCCCGCATGACGTCGATGCCCTTGAAGTTGTCCGGGGAGTTCTCCTCGAAAATCGGCGTGTTCTGGACCGCGTCCTCGTACGGTCCCGGGGTGCCGTAACTGTCCCGGACACTGGCGTTCCAGGGCGTCGGCGGATACGGGTGGTAGTTCGCGATCTTCCCGTCCCGGATCACCATGTGGTGCGACAGCACGCCGCGCACCGCTTCGGTGAACCCGCAGCTGTTCGCTTCGTCCGGGACATCGAACGGCTCCCAGGTCTTGGTGTGCCCGGCCCGGACCTCGGCCAGGGCCTTCTCCATGAAGTGAAGGGCGGCCGCGGCAGCATAGGCCTGGAAGTAGGTACGGGCCCGGTCACGCTCGATGGCGTTAGAGAGCGGTCTTCCCTCTTTGTCCTGCGGGATCTTCCACTCGAAGGTGACCTCGGGCTTGGTCACGGTCCGGGGCAGGTTGATCAGCACGCTGTTGCCGGTGGACTTGATGTAGCCGATGTCCACCAGGCCGCCCTGCGCCGTCGCCCAGAGCCGGGCGATGGGGCCGCCGCCGGTGTCGGCGGCCAGGTAGTTGGTGCCGTCGAACCAGCGGGGCGACATGACCCAGCTGTACTTGTCGTCGAAGTTGCGCTTCTGCGGCCGCGGGATCGTGTGCTGGTTCCACGGGTGCCTGCGGTCCACCGGGTTGCCCAGCGGGTCGCGGGTCACGAACATCTCCTGGTCTTCCCAGTCCTCGTAGTAGGAGCTGCCGAGGAGGATGCGGATACCCAGGTTGATGTCGACCAGGTCGTTGGTGAGCAGCTGGCCGTCCCGGATGACGCCGGGGCTGACGAACATCTTCCGGCCCCAGTCGCTCATGTGGTCGTACCGGAAGTCGCAGTACTCGGGGTCGTTGAGGCTGCCCCAGCAGACCATGTCCGCGCGGCGACGGCCGACCTCCTCATACCCCGGCAGTGCCTCGTAGAAGAAGTCGAACAGGTCATCGTGCATGGGCACGACGCGTTTCATGAATTCCACGTAACGCATCAGCCGGGTGAGGTAGTCGGTGAACAGCTGCACGGTGGGGGTGGTGCCCACGCCGCCCGGATAGAGCGTGGACGGGTGCACGTGGCGCCCTTCCATCAGGCAGAACATTTCCCGGGTGGACCGGCTCACCTGGAGCGCTTCGCGGTAGAACTCGCCTTCCAGCGGGTTCAGTGACCGCATGATGTCGCCGATGAACTTGTAGCCGTGATCGGCCGCGTGCGGCGCCTCGGTGCGGTTGGCCAGTTCCAGCACGCCCGGGTTGGTCTCGCCGACCATCCTGGCGCAGAAGTCCACGCCGACCAGGTTCTCCTGGAAGATGTTGTGGTCGAACATGTACTCGGCGGCCTCGCCCAGGTTGATGATCCACTCGGCGAGATGCGGCGGCCGCACCCCGTAGGCCATGTTCTGGTTGTAGACCGAGCACGTCGCGTGGTTGTCCCCGCAGATGCCGCAGATGCGGCTGGTGATGAAGTGCGCGTCCCGCGGGTCCTTGCCCTTCATGAAAATGCTGTAGCCACGGAAGATCGACGAGGTGCTATAGCACTCGATGACCTTCTTCTGCTTGAAGTCAATCTTGGTGTAGATGCCCAGGCTCCCCACGATGCGTGTGATGGGATCCCAGTTCATCTCCCGGACGTCAGTGTCTTCGGCAGTCGTCATGCCTCTTCCCCTCGGTACTCAGCGACGCGGTGGCCGTCCTGGCCGGCGCCAGTGGTCGTTACCAGGTACTGCCGGTCACCAGGGCTTCTGATAGCCCGTGAGAAGGTCGCTCCCCTTTTTCCGCCACTTCGGCTCCTCGTCGGCGGTCTTGGCGGTGAAGCCGCGGAGAGTGCGGATCACGGTGCCGTACAGGGTGCTGGCGGTCGCGGACACCTTCGAGCCCGGAGGCTCGTCCATGAACGGCATGAACTTGTCCGGGAAGCCGGGCATGGTGCAGGCGATGCAGATCCCGCCCACGTTGGGGCAGCCGCCGACGCCGTTGATCCAGCCGCGCTTGGGCACGTTGCACTTGACCACCGGTCCCCAGCAGCCCAGCTTGACCAGGCACTTGGGCGATCCGTACTCGTCGGCGAACTCGCCCTGCTCGTAATAGCCGCCGCGGTCACAGCCCTCGTGCACGGTCGCGCCGAACAGCCAGGTCGGCCGGAGCGCCTCGTCCAGCGGGATCATCGGGGCCTGCCCTGCCACCTGGTAGAGCAGGTAGAGGATGGTCTCCGAGAGGTTGTCCGGGTGGGTCGGGCAGCCGGGCACGCAGACGATCGGCAGGCCGGCCTTGGACCGCCAGTCCCAGCCGAGGTAGTCGGGCACCCCCATCGCCCCGGTCGGGTTGCCGACCATGGCGTGGATGCCGCCGTAGGTGGCGCAGGTCCCCGCGGCGAGGATCGCGGTGGCCTTCGGCGCGAGCCGGTCCAGCCACTCGTTGGTGGTCATCGGCTGGCCGGTGGCCGGGTTGTTGCCGAACCCGCACCAGTAGCCCTCGGGCTTGATGGCCTCGTTGGGGATAGAGCCCTCGACCACCAGCACGAACGGGTCAAGCTCACCCCGGTCGGCCTTATGCCACCATTCGATGAAGTTGTCCGCGCCCTGCTCCGGGCCGCATTCGAAGTCGATGAGCGGCCAGTGCACGGCCACCTTGGGCAGCCCGGGCAGCGCGCCCAGGGCGATTTCCTCGATACTGGGCTGGGTGGCCGCGGTCAGCGCCACCGAATCCCCGTCGCAGCCCAGTCCTCCATTCATCCAGAGGATGTGCACCACGGGCTCGGTCGTGGACTGGCCCGAACCGTCACTGGTCTCCGTGGCAGTGGCCATTACCCGGCCACCCCCTCCCTATGATCTGGCTAGCCCGGTGAATGTGGGCTGGCGGTGACCTGGCTGTGCTCTGCGATCTGCGTCCGGCCGGCCGTGGTTCCGGCGGCCTGGCCGGACTTATTGGCGCAGCGCGGGTGACGGGCACCTTCGGTGCGCAGCAGACGGGAGCCCGCACTACTCGAATAGCGGGTCATGGTGCCGGGCGGCGGAAAGGCGTGCCGCGCAGGCATTCAGGGGCATCAGCGGCGTCAGCGGAACGGGGTCGGCCTGCCCTGGCCTCCGGCCCGGGCTCATCAACAAGCACTGGCTCATCAACAAGCACGGGCTCACCAGCAGGAATCGGTCGCCTGGCGGACCCCGATGACCGCCGGACGACCCGAACCATGAAGGGCGCGTGAACGCCAGGAAGATGGTTCATAGAGGCCTTACCTGCATCATGCGCAAGTGCCGTCATGCTAAACCCGTCCACCATCCGTATCAAGGCAGTAGCGTCAAGTCGTCGGACATAAATGTCCGGCCGGTTCGGACTACGCCGGCACTCTGAGGCCCCCGCGCCCGTTCCGTCGCCTTCGAACGGACAGGTCTGGCCTTCCGCCGGGGCGTCAGGCATCCTGCTGACCAGTCAGGTTGCCGCCGGCCCCGGAAAAGGAGTGCCCTACGGTGAGCACGCGATCCCGTACAGACGCGTACCCTGGGTCCATACTGGTCAGGTTTGACGGCCCGGGACGGCCCGGAGGAGACAGTGACGGAACTGCCTAACGCAAACGGGGACGGGTCGATCGAGGTTGTCCCCGTGGTGGTGCTGTCCCAGACCTTTCCGGCCCGGCCGTCCTGGATTCCGGAGATCCGCGACTTCGTCCGGCGCTGCCTCGCCGAGTCGCCCCTGAACGAAGAGGGCACCCGCGGGGTCGGTGAGACCGTGTTCCGCGCCCTGCTCGACGCCGCGGGGCCGACCGGGGCGATCCAGGTCTCCTTCCGGATCTTCCCTGAGCACGTCGAGGTCGACGTGCTGCACTCCAACCAGCCGCCGGCCGACGTCACCGGCACCGGCGAAGTCGGCGGCCGGGTGCCCGCCGCGCACGCCCGTCCCGTGGCCGCTCCCAGGCCAGGAGGGTCCATCCGCCCGGCCACCTTCGCGGACTGGATGTCCACCGCGCTGCGCCGCGAGGGGCTGACCCAGGAAGCCGCGGCCCGGCAGCTGGGAGTGTCGGTCAAGACGGTGGGACGCTGGGTCGGTGGCGAGACCGAGCCGCGGCTGCGGGATCTGCGCCGGATTCAGGAGCTGTTCGGCGAGCTTCCATTCCCCTGATCCCTTCATTCCCGCGGGCTGGCCCCTGAGCCGGCCCCGTAGATGCCCTGTCGACTAGACAGGACTGTCTCGGTCTCATCTCAATTGCTGGACGTCCCCCCACAAGTGTCCTACGGTGCTTCCATGGCCCTTCCTACGGGACGCTACCGGCTGGGTACTGAGAGCGGCCGGATCGTCCTGCGCACGTTCCGCGACGGCCTGGCTTCCACAGCCGGCCACGATCTGGTCATCGAACTGCCCCGCTGGTCTGGCGACCTGGTCGTGGACGACGACAAGACCCCGGTATCCCTCGAGGTCCGCATCAACATCGACGCGCTCGTCGTCCGCGACGGAACCGGCGGCCTCAAGCCCCTGACCGACCGGGACCGCCGCGAGATAGCCACCACCGCGCGGCGGCAGCTGTCCACCGACCAGCACCCGGAAGCGGTCTACACCGCCACCGGATTCGAGATGTCAGGTGACAACGGGGTCATCGAGGGGAACCTCACCATCCGGGGGGTTACCCGACCGCTCCGGCTCCAGGTAAGTCAGCCCCAACCGGGTACGTACCGGGGGACCGGGACATTGGTGCAGTCCGCCTATGGCATCAAGCCGTATACCGCGTTCTTCGGCGCGCTGAAGGTGCGTGATGCGGTGGATATCGAGGTGAACGCCGTCATTCCCGCGCCAGCAGCGGGCACGGAATGAACCTGGCTTGGGCCCCGGCCTTGCGGAGGCGGGCTGGGAGCAGTAAGCCAGTGAGGGTAGTCCAGGGGACCGCCGGTCGCCCGGGGTAAGAAAGCCCGGGATGCAAAGCCCTGGCAGGAAGCTCAGCGCAATGACCGCGAGGAGATGAGCGCAGCGCCATCGACAGCTGTAGGGGACGACGAGGTCGCCAGGCTCTTCGAGCGCCGGACGGCTTCCATGGACGAGCTTGCCGGTCACGCCGGCACGGTGGCGGCCGCCTGTCACGCCATGGCCGTCCGCTTCCACCAAGGAGGCAAGCTCGTCGTCTTCGGCACCGGGTCGTCGAGCACCGATGCACTGCACGTGGCCGTGGAATTCGTGCACCCGGTGATCGTGGGCAAGCGGGCCCTGCCAGCCATCTCGCTCACCGCCGACGCCGCCACGGTGACCGGCATTGCCGAGCGGGAGGGCATGGGGGCGATTTTCGCCCACCAGCTCCGTCACCTGGCCATTCCCGCGGACATCGCGCTAGGCCTTTCCGCCGACGGTAACTCCGAGAGCGTGCTGAACGGGCTGCTGACCGCGCACGGCATGGGGATGCTGACGATCGCGCTGGCCGGCGCGGGCGGCGGGGTGATCGGGGCCAGCCCGGCGGTGGACCACGTCCTCGTCACCACGGAATCCGATCCACGGGTGGTCAAGGAGGCCCAGGTGACCGCGTACCACGTGCTGTGGGAACTGGTCCACGTCTTCTTCGAGCAGCCCGGGGTGCTCGGCCCAGCGGTGGTCTCATGAGCCGCCCCGAGCCCGGGCAGCCGGGTCCCGCGCAGCCTGGTCCCGGGCAGCCTGGTCCCGGGCAGCCTGGTCCCGGGCAGGCCGGCCCTGTGCAGCCGCCCGAATGTCATGACGAGGTCTGCATCACCTGCTCAGACACGGCGGTCGCGGTGACCATCGCCCGGCTGCTCCCCGACGGCCTGGCCATCGTGGACACCGGGGCGGGCCAGGAAGAGGTCAGCGTCGCCCTGGTCAGCGCCGGGGTCGGGGACACCGTCCTGGTGCACGCGGGCGAGGCCATCGCGCTGGTGCCGAGATGACCGGGGTGCCAACATGACCAAGCGCCGCAGCGGGCAGGACAGCGCCGCCGCGATGGAGTCGCTCTATCCGTTCCTGTATGCAGGGGACGCACCCGACCTGGGCGCGGTGCTGGCCGAGGTCCGCGCGTCCACCGTGGCCAAGGCCCGTGAGGTCACCGAACTGCGCCGGGTCATCTGCGCCCAGGACGCCAAGCGGCTGACCGGATGCGCACAGCAGATGGCCGCCCGGTTCGCGGCCGGCGGGCGGCTGCTGGCCTTCGGCAATGGCGGCAGCGCCACCGACGCGCAGCAACTGGCCACGCTGTTCCTCGATCCCGGCCCGGGCGAGCGGGCCCTGCCCGCCTTCTGCCTGGCCAACGACGTCGCGGTGATCACCGCCCTGTGCAACGACGTCGGCGTGGGAGTGGTGTTCGCCCGCCAGATCGCCGCGTTCGGGCAGTCTCGGGACATCGCCATCGGCTTGTCCACCAGCGGCAATTCCGAGAACCTGCTGCGTGCCCTGGACGAGGCGGCCCGCCGCGGCATGCTCACGGTGGGCATCGCCGGCTACGACGGCGGCAAGATGGCCGAGATGGACAGCCTGGACTATCTGTTCGTGGCGCCGTCGTCGTCGGTGCACCGCATCCAGGAAGCGCAGACGACCGTGTACCACACGCTGTGGGAACTGACCGTGGCGTCGCTGGCCGGGGCTGGGTGAGCGGGATGACCGCGAAGGGGGACACCAGGGAGACAGGCCGCACGCTTGTCGCCTGCCTGGGCAACATCTTCCTCAGCGACGACGGCTTCGGGGTCGAGGTGGCCCGGCGGCTGGCGCGTGAATCGCTCCCCGAGGGGGTGCGGGTCACCGACTACGGCATCCGCGGCATGCACCTGGCCTACGACCTGGCCGAGGGATTTGACACCACGATCCTGGTGGACAGCACGCAGCGCGGTGACGCACCCGGCACCGTGTACCTGATCGAGCCCGAGCCGGACACCCCGGCTGAGGGCGGAGACGACGCCGCTCTCGCCAGGATCAGCTTGTTCAATGCGCACGGAATGCAGCCGGACCTGGTGCTCAGCCTGGCTGGCTCGCTCGGCGGGGACGCCGGGCGGGTACTGGTGGTGGGCTGCGAGCCCGCCACGCTGGAGGAGGGGATCGGGCTGAGCGCCCCGGTCACGGCCGCGGTGGACGAGGCCGCGGCGATGATTACCAGGCTGGTGACCACCGGCCAGCACGCCAGCGGCCGGCGCGGTACCGCGCCTGGTCCATGAACGGCCAGCTCCGGCCGGCTAGCCGAAACCGGCGAGACCAGTCCCGCCGACTATGAAGAGGTGATCGCATGTGCCTTGGCATCCCAGGCGAGGTGATCGAGTTCCTGCCCGATCAGCCCGATCTGGCCAGGGTGGACGTCAGCGGGGTCCGGCGGGTGATCAACGTCGGCCTGCTCGACGACGACCCGCCCAAGCCTGGCGAGTGGGTGCTCATTCACGTGGGCTTCGCGCTCTCCAAGATCGACGAGGCTGAGGCCGCAGCCGCGCTGCAGTTCCTGGAGGGGATAGGCCAGGCTTACGCGGACGAACTGGAAGCCCTCCAGGGATCCCAAATCGAATAGAGGGGGCAGGATGCGCTTCGTTGACGAATTCCGCTCCGCGGACAAGGCGCACGCCCTGGCCGCGAAGATCGCCGGACTGTGCGAGCCCGGGCGGCAGTACAAGCTGATGGAGGTGTGCGGCGGCCACACGCACACCATTTACAAACATGGCCTCGAGGATTACCTGCCCGAGCAGATCACGCTCGTGCACGGCCCGGGCTGCCCGGTCTGCGTCATCCCGATGGGCCGGGTGGACGACGCGATGGCGCTGGCCTCCCAGCCGGACACCATCATGACCTCGTTCGGGGACATGATGCGGGTGCCGGGCAGCAAGGGCTCGTTCTTCGACGCTAAGGCTCAGGGCACCGACATCCGCATGGTCTACTCACCGCTGGACTCGCTGAAGATCGCCCGGCAGAACCCGGACAAGCGGGTCGTGTTCATGGCGATCGGCATGGAGACCACGACGCCGTCCACCGCGATGACCGTGCTGCGCGCCGCGGCCGAAGGGCTCACGAACTTCTCGATCTTCAACAACCACGTGACGATCATCCCGGCCATCAAAGCCATCCTGGACTCCCCCGACCTGCGCCTAGACGGCTTCATCGGCCCGGGTCACGTGTCCACGGTGATCGGCTGCCGGCCGTATGAGTTCATCGCCCGGGACTACGGCAAGCCGGTCGTGGTGGCCGGGTTCGAGCCGCTGGACATCCTGCAGTCCATCTACATGCTGATGATCCAGCTGTCCGAGGGCCGCAGCGAGGTGGAGAACCAGTACACCCGGGTGGTGCCGTGGGACGGCAACCTGGCCGCCCTGACCGCGATCAACAAGGTCATGGAGCTGCGCCCGTACTTCGAATGGCGGGGGCTCGGATTCATTTCCCATTCCGCCATGCGGGTACGGCCGGAGTACGCCGCGTTCGACGCCGAACTGCTTTTCGAGGTACCTGGGGTGCGGGTGGCCGACCCCAAGGCCTGCCAGTGCGGTGAGGTGCTCAAGGGTGTGCTGAAGCCCTGGGAGTGCAAGGTGTTCGGCACCGCGTGCACACCGGAAACCCCGATCGGAACCTGCATGGTCTCGCCCGAGGGAGCCTGCGCCGCGTACTACAACTTCGGCCGGATGAACCGTCGGCGCGTGGTGGAAGTGAGCATTTCATGACCGACGGGGCATCCTGGGTGAACCAGGCCCTGCGCGAGCACGAAGAGCACACGGGGTCGGCCATCTCCCGGCCGAGCACCCCGGCCAGCGAACGCGAGCAGCAGGTCCTCGACCGGATCGACCGGGCCCGCAAGCGCCGGCCGAAGGTCCGCGAGGAGCGGATCACGATGTCACACGGCTCCGGGGGCAAGGCCACCCAGACCCTGATCGAGGCCGTGTTCCTGGATGCGTTCAGTAATCCGCTGCTCGAGCCGATGGAAGACGCCGCACAGTTGCACCTGAACGGCTCCCGGGTCGCGCTCACCACCGACTCGTACGTGGTCTCCCCGCTGTTCTTTCCCGGCGGGGACATCGGTGACCTGGCCGTTAACGGCACGGTGAACGATCTGGCGGTGTCCGGCGCGACCCCGCTCTACCTGTCGGCCGGTTTCATCCTGGAGGAAGGTTTCCCGGTCGCCGACCTGGTCGCGATCGTGGCCTCAATGGAGGCCGCCGCCCGGGTCGCCGGGGTGCAGGTGGTTACCGGGGACACGAAGGTGGTGCAGAAGGGCAAGGCGGACGGCTGCTACATCAACACGGCCGGGATCGGCGTGGTCGAGCACGACGTCTCCCTCGGCGTGGTGAATGCCCAGCCCGGAGACGCGGTGATCGTGTCCGGGCCGATCGGCGAGCACGGTGTGACGATCATGCTGGCCCGCGGCGAGCTGGACATCGAGGCCGACATTATCTCCGACACTGCGGCCCTGAACGGCCTGGTCGCTGACCTGCTTTCCGCTACCACCGGAGTACGCGCCTTGCGGGATGCCACCCGGGGCGGGGTGGCCACAATCCTGAACGAGGTGGCCGCCGCGGCCGGGGTGGGCGTGATGGTCAACGAGGACGCCATCCCGGTCAGCCCTGTCGTGCGGGGCGCGTCCGAACTGCTCGGCATCGATCCCATGTACGTGGCCTGCGAAGGGCGGCTCGTCGCCGTGGTCAACGGCGGCGCCGCGGACCAGGCCCTCGCCGCGCTCCGGGCCCACCCGCTGGGCGCGGATGCCGCGATCATCGGCCAGATCACCGCGGACCCGCCGGGCATCGTCCTGCTCAAGACCGCGTTCGGCGGGACCCGGATCGTGGACCTGCTGGTCGGTGACCCACTGCCGCGTATCTGCTGACGGCGGCACTGGTGCACGAACTGGCGATTACCGAGGGGGTGGTGCAGGCGGTGACGCAGCGGCTGCCCGGCACGCCCATCGCCTGCGTGCACCTGGAGATCGGCGCTATGTCCGGCGTGGTTGCGGACTCGGTGCGGTTCTGCTTCGAGTTGGTGACCGAGGGCACCACGCTGGAAGGGGCGAAGCTGGACATCAGCCAGCCGTCGGCCCGGTGCCGGTGCCGGGACTGCGGCGCAGAGTTCGAGCCCGAGGGGGCGATCGCACTGTGCGACTGCGGCAGTGCCGACGTCGCCGTCCTGGCCGGCCAGGAACTGCGGATCACGTCCGTGGAGGTGGTGTGAATGTGCGCGACCTGCGGCTGCGGCGACGAGGCCGGCGTCCGCGTATTCGGCCCGGGCCACCTCGGCCGCGGCGACGAGCCCGCGCATCAGCACGAGCACCCCCAGGAGGGGCACCCCCACGAACACCATGGCGGCCGCGGCGAGGGTCACGAGCCCGGGCACGGTCACGAGCCCGGGTCGGCTGGCCGGACCATCGAGCTCCAGCAGAAGATCCTGGCCAAGAACGACCGCCTGGCCGAGGAGAACCGGGCCTGGCTCACCGCCCGCGGCATCCTCGCGGTGAACCTGATGAGCTCCCCCGGATCCGGCAAGACGACGCTGCTGGAGCGCACCGCGCGGGACGCCGGCGCCGGGCTGGGCCTGGCCGTGATCGAGGGAGACCAGGAGACCACCCTGGACGCGTCCCGCATCGAGGCCGCCGGGTGCGCGGTCGCGCAGATCAACACGGGTGCGGGCTGCCACCTAGACGCGAGCATGATCGCCTCGGCACTGCGGGCGCTTGACCCGCGCCCCGGCTCCGTGCTGGTCATCGAGAACGTCGGCAACCTCGTCTGCCCGGCCCTGTTCGACCTGGGTGAGGCGGTCCGGGTGGTGCTGTCCTCGGTGACCGAGGGCGCCGACAAACCCATCAAGTACCCGCAGATGTTCCGCGGCGCGGACCTGGTCCTGCTGACCAAGGTGGACCTGCTGCCCTACGTGGATTTCGACACCGAGCGGCACGCCCGGGACCTCAAGCTGATCAGCCCGCACGCGCAGATCCTGCCCGTCTCGGCCACCGCGGGCGACGGCCTGCCCGCCTGGTACGACTGGCTCGCCCGGCGCGCGAGCTAGCGGTCTCCCGCACGGGACCCATCACCTACCGCGTGGCGCCATGTCGCTCCAGCAGGCGGACGATCTCCTCTTGCTGTGCCCTCGACTCGGGCGAGCCGCTGCCGCCACGGCCAGTGGTCCAGGTCGCGAGCTGCATCGGGGTCGAGCCGGTCTTGTTCGTGCGGCCAGCGTCAGCCCCGCCATCAAGGAGGGCCTGCACGGCAGCCGCCGAGCGGGTGCGCACGGCCCGGTGGAGCGGCGTGACCCCGCTCTTGTCGGTGGCGTCCGGATCGGCGCCCGCCTGGATGAGGCAGGTAACGGTCGCAGCCTGAGCGCCGGGGTTCCAGTGGGGCGATCCGGGGGCGCCATCGGCCGCATAGTGGAGCGGCTGAGCGCCGCGGCGATTCCTGGCGCCGACGTCCGCACCCATGGTGATCAGCTGCCGGACGATCGGGAGTCGATAGCCCGCGGCGGCAACATGCAGCGCCGTGTCACCGGCATAGAGGTAATGCCCGATCTCGGCCAGGTAGTAGTCCGTCGCCGCCGCGCGGGTGGCGCCCTCTCCCGCGACGGCACTCGCCAGCGAGCCCGACGCAGCGAGCAGCTTCGACACGGTGGCCGCGTCGTCGGCAACGATCGCGCACACCAGCGTCATCAGCGCAGCGTTGCGGGCGACCATGGCAAGGTGAGCTTAACGCGGCAGTCCGTGGCACCCTGAGGTGGGCAGAAACAAGGAGGACCGTCATGCCACGGCAGATCATCACGACCGCGAACGCGCCGAGGTCGCAGCTCTACAGCCAGGGAGTCAAGGCCGGACCGCACGTGCTCATCTCAGGCATGACGGGCATCGACCCGGGCACCGGCAGCCTGGCCGGAAACACGATCCAAGATCAGGCGCGACAGGCGCTGATGAATTGCGAGGCCATTCTCCAGGCCGCTGGCGCCAGCCTGGACGATGTCATCGAGGTGGGGGTACTGCTCACCCACCCCGCCGACTTCGACGGTTTCAACGAGGAATACGCCCAGTGGTTCCCGTCCGGGCCACCAACCCGCTACGTCGCCAAGCTCGGCGTCGACCTACCCGGACTGCTCGTCTCGATCCGGATGACAGCATTCATCGCCTGAGCTGGCCATCGCCGTCGCGGGCCTTGCCTGGTTCAAGGCTCCTCGGGGTCCCAGGTCACGTGGAACCAGACGGCGCGGCCGGGTAAGCCGCTGGCGGCGAGGTCCTGGTGGCCCCAGTTGGCCGCGAGTCCGGCGACGACGCGCAGGCCGTGGCCGGACTCGGCCAGGTCTCCCGGACGATGCGCCCGGGGTGCGGGGCCGCGCCGCGCACCATCGTCGATGACCGCGACGCAGGCCGAGACGCGGCCCCGCCAGACCAGGACCTGGAACTGGCCGCCCTGCCCGGAGCGGGTGTGCTGGACCGCGTTGCTGGCCAGTTCGGATACGCCGAGCACCGCGTCGGCAGCGGCCGGGCATCCGTCCAGGGCCCGGGCCACGAACCGCCGGGCCTGCCTGACCTGGCAGACGAGGACATCAGGGCCTCCGAACTTGTTGGTCACGAGGTGGTGGCACCAGCTAGGTTTTCGTTATCTGGATACGGGGCGCTAGGACGTGCATACGGTCAGCGAACCGGTCGGATCAACCGCCGCGCTTGTAGGGCGCGGTAGGGCGCTCGCGGAGGAGGAACGCGATGGCGTTACAGGACCCGGAGGCCGGTGCGAGCCCGCTGGTGCTGTTCGGCGCGGAGCTGCGCCACTACCGGACGGCCGCGGGGCTGAGCCAGGAGCAGCTGGGCGAACGAATTGGCTATTCGTCCGCCCTGGTTGGCGCGGTGGAGACCGCGCGGCGGATGCCCACCGAGGACTTCACCGCCCGCTGCGATGCGGTCGGGGAACTGGGCACGGGCGGTGCGCTGCTGCGGTTGCGGAGTTCCGCGAGGGACCGGACGTGGTCTACCTGGACACGGCCGCCCAGGGTCAGATAGCCGACCATCCGGACATCGTGAAGGCCTGCGACCAGATCTTCGATACCCTGCGGGCAGAGGCCCTGCCTCCGCGGGCCTCGCTCGACCTGATCACCGAGGTGAGAGACACATGGACCTGACCCGCGCCGTCTGGCGCAAGGCCTCCGCCAGCACTAACGCCGGGAACTGCGTGGAGGTCGCGGTCAACCTGCCCGGAGTGGTCGCCGTGCGCGACTCCAAGGACCCGCACGGCCCCGCCCTGACCTTCACCCCCGCCGACTGGCACGCGTTCGCGGCCCGGCTCCGCGGCGGGAACCCGGCCTGACCCACTCCGCTCGGGTCAGACGGCCAAGCCGATAGAGGCATGACCCGAGGGGTGGGTGGGCTGGCCACCCACCCCTCGGCCGCCCACGGCGATCAGGCCGCGGTCCGGTGGTGGAACAGCCAGGACGCCGCGGCGAACGACACGGCCAGGAGGCCCGCGCACCAGGCGCACGCAATCCACGCCTCATGGCCGACGGCCGCGCCGGTCGAGGTGTGCCCCATCCACAGGCCGCGCATGGTCTCCACGATGGGCGTGAACGGCTGATGCTCGGCGAAGCCGCGCATCCACGACGGCAGCGTCTGGGCGGGCACGAACGCCGTGCTGACGTAGGGCAGGAACATGAGGACGAACGTGAACGAGTTGGCCGCCTCGACGCTGCCGGCCAGCAGGCCGACCGCGGCCGCCAGCCAGGACAGGGCGAACACGAAGAACACGATCATGGCCGCCGCGGCTACCCAGCCGGCCGGTCCCGGGGTGGGCCGCCAGCCGACGGCCAGGCCCACGCCGATGACCAGGGCGGTCGCGACGAGGTTGCGGGCCAGGCTGGCCACGACGTGGCCAACCAGGACCAGCGAGCCGCTGATCGGCATGGACCGGAACCGGTCCACGATGCCGTTGCTCATGTCGGTGGCCACTGCGACCGCGGTGGTGCCCGCGCCGAACCCGGCGCACAGCACGATAAGGCCGGGGACCACGTAGTCGACGTAGGCGCCACTGCCGTCGAAGGCGCCGCCGAACACGTACACGAACAGCAGCATCAGCACCACGGGCAGCATCAGCGCGGTGAAGAACGCCTCCGGGTCACGCAGCGACCGGCGGACGCAGCGGGTCACCATCACCCGCGAGTCGGTGAGGGCGTAGGCCATGCTCATCGGGCCATCTCCTTCGGTTCGGTGCGGGCTGCGCTGGCAGCGCCGGTGTTCGCGATGGTGTCGGTGAGGGACAGGAACACGTCGTCCAGGCTGGGACGGTAGGTGGACACCTTGTCCGCTGGCGCGCCACCGGCCTGGAGACGGCCCAGGATCTGGAAGATCTCGCTGGCCGTGCCCTCGGTAGCCACGTCTATGGTGTGCAGCCGGTGGTCGGTGCGCACCGGGTCGAGACCGCCGAGCGCTCGTTCGTAGGCGGTCTGGTCGGCGAAGTGCAGCCGGACGACTTCCGCGCCGAGCCTGGCCTTGAGCTCGTCGGGCGTGCCCTGGGCCACGACCCGGCCGTGATCGAGTACCGCGACCGTGTCCGCGAGCTGGTCGGCTTCCTCCAGGTACTGGGTGGTCAGCAGGACCGTCACGCCCTCGTCGACCAGGCGGCGGACGGTGCTCCACGTTTGTTCGCGGCTGCGCGGGTCCAGTCCGGTGGTCGGTTCGTCCAGGAACACGAGCGGGGGACGGGCGATCATGCTGATGGCCAGGTCCAGGCGCCGCCGCATGCCGCCGGAGTACTTGGCGGCCCGGCGGCCGGCCGCGTCGGCCAGGTCGAACTCGGCCAGCAGTTCCGAGGCCCGGGTCCGGGCCGCCATCCGGGACAGGCGCAGCAGCTGGGCCATCATCTCCAGGTTCTCCCGGCCGGTCAGCTTCTCGTCCACCGCCGCGTACTGCCCGGTCAGGCTGATCGACCGCTTGACCTCGGCCGGGTCGGCGAGCAGGTCGTGCCCGGCGATGGTGGCGGTTCCCGCGTCGGGGCGCATCAGGGTGGCCAGGATCCGGATCATCGTGGTCTTGCCCGCGCCGTTCGGTCCGAGGAGGGCCAGTACCGAGCCGGTCTCGACGGCCAGGTCCACGTGATCCAGGACGGCATGGCCGCTGAAGGACTTGCAGATGCCGTTGGCTTCAACTGTGTATGACATACACTGAACTGTATGTGGCATACGCAGTTGAGGTCAAGCGGGTATCCCGACGACTCCGGAAGTTGGCGGCAGCCCCGTAAGGTGGCGGGATGACGGAGGAGACGATGCCTGCTCAGGGTGCCGGGAAGGCTGCGGGTGCTGACGCCACCCGGCCTGCTCGGAGTGAGCCGCCTCCGCCGCTCCCCCCGGGCCTGGATCTGCTCTGGGGCCGCCGCGGCCGGGGCCAGCGCGGCCCGAAGCCGGGCCTGTCCGTCAACGCGATCGTGGCGGCCGCCATCGCGGTCGCGGACGCCGAGGGCCTGGAGGCGGTGTCCATGGCCCACGTCGCCGAGCAGCTCGGGTTCACCACCATGTCGCTGTACCGGCACGTCACCAGCAAGGAGGAACTCCTCCAGCTGATGTGGAACGGGAGCGCCCAGGGGGCCGAGGAACTGGTCATCACCGGGGATGGCTGGCGGGCCCGGCTGCGGATGTGGGCCATGGTCCAGCGGGAGATGATCGACCGTCACCCGTGGATCACCCAGATGCCGATGGCCGCGCCGCCCATGGCGCCGAACTCGCTGGCGTTCGTGGAGCGCGGGCTGGAGGCGATGGACGATTCCGGCCTGGCCGACGCGGATAAGCTCCGGGTCATCGGGCTGATCAGCTCCTACACGCTGAGCGAAGCCCGGATGGCCCACGACGCGGCCCGCGCCGTCCGGCAGGCGCAGGCCGCTGCCGCCGCGGATGAGCCCCAGCCCATCTGGACCTGGGAAGGGCTGGTGCGCGAGGTAGCGGACGAGCAGACCTACCCCCGGCTATACCGCCTGGCCTGGTCGGGCGGCATCGGGGAAGACCCGTCGGGCTGGGACGAGCAGGAAGAATTCAACTTCGGCCTGGACCGCATCCTCGACGGCGTCGAGGTCCTGATCAGGACGGCTCAGCCGTAGGCGTGCCTGACCTGCGTCTCATGAGGTATTCAGCGGGACAGGGCGGTCACCGTGCGCGGCCGTCCGGGCCTGCGCTCCCAGCGCCGACCGAAGGCGACGACCGCGTCGCGCAGCCACAGCTTCCCGGTCCGAAGCTCGTAGGCAGGTTCGGGAAACCGGGGATTAGCCGCGGCCAGCTCATGAACCCGCTGGGCCGACACCCCTAGAATCTCCGCTGCCTCGGGAGCAGAGACCAGTGCCGGGAGCGTCGGTCGTTCGTTTTCGGCATCGAGCACGTCCTGGCGGACAGCCTCCAGGCGGACGACCGGCCATCCGGGCAATCCGGCCTTGGCCGGGCTGCCCTGGCCAGGTGCTGACTCAACGCAGGGTCAACCGCATCTCAACCGCCCTCGGCCATGCTGGACTTATCAGGGCGGGCTTGGTGCCCGCCGCGGAATTGAGACGGCCAGCCGGACTGCGGGGTTCCGGCTGGCCGTCTTGGCGTGCTCATTGATGGGGGTCCGCGACCGGGCCTGATCCTGGCGGCCCTGATCCGCCGGGCGTGACGAGGCCGGTTTCGTAGGCGAAGACGACGGCCTGGGCCCGGTCGCGGAGGTCCAGCTTGGCCAGGATGCGGCCGACGTAGGTCTTGGTCGTCTGCTGGGCGATGACCAGCGTGTCGCTGATCTCGGTGTTGGACAGGCCGCGGGCGATCAGCCGCAGCACCTCGGTCTCGCGGTGGGTGAGCGCGCCGAGCGTGGCCGGGAAGGGCGGGTCCGGGCGGGGCTGGCGGGCGAAGTCGGCGATCAGCCGCCGGGTCACCGCGGGGGCGAGCAGGGCGTCACCGGCAGCCACGACGCGGACCGCGTGGACCAGTTCGGCAGCGGTGGCGTCCTTGAGCAAGAAGCCGCTGGCGCCGGCCCGCAACGCCTCATAGACGTAGTCGTCGAGGTCGAACGTGGTGAGCATCAGCACCCGCGGCTGCTGCGGGCCGGCTGCGCAGCCGAGGAGCTGGCGGGTGGCCTGCAGGCCGTCCATCACCGGCATCCGCACGTCCATCAGGACCACGTCGGGATGCAGGTGCCGCGCCTGGCGGACCGCGTCGGCGCCGTCCGCGGCCTGGCCCACCACCACCAGGCCCGGCTGGGCGGCGAGTACCGCGGCGAAGCCCTCCCGCACCATCGCCTGGTCATCGGCGATCAGGCAGCGCGTGATCGCGCCGCCGCCCGCCACCGCACCACCCGCCGGGGGGCCACCGTCCGCCGCACCGCCAGCCGCCGCACCGCCGGCCGTCATGCCGTCTTGCCTAGCGGGAGCACCGCAGAGACCACGAAGCCGCCACCGGCCGACGGGCCGGCCGAGAGTGAGCCGCCGAGCAACGCGACCCGCTCACGCATCCCGGTCAGCCCGTGACCAGACCCGGGTTCGCTCGGGGACGGCCCGGCGGGGGCGCCGGGCCCGTTGGCCACCCGCAGCAGGACCGCCTCTGCATCATGGCCCACCGATACGCTGACCGCGGCTCCGGGCGCGTGCTGGCTGGCATTGGACAGCGATTCCTGCACAATCCGGTACGCGCACACCGCCACGCCGGAAGGCACGTCGTTCATGGCCCGGGGCACGGCCAGCTCGACCGCGACCCCGGCGCGGCGGGCGGCATCGACGAGCGCAGGCAGGTCTGAGAGCTGGGGCTGCGGCGCTAGCCCGGCGGGCTGGTCGTAGCGCAGCACGCCGAGCAGCCGCCGCATCTCCGCCAGCGCCTCGCGGGCCACCCCGCTCAGCGAGCCGAACTCGGCGCGGGCTGATTCGGGCAGATCGCTGAGGCGGTAGGGCGCGGTCTCAGCCTGGACCGCGATCAGCGACAGGTGATGCGCGACCACATCATGCAGTTCCCGCGCGATCCGGGTGCGCTCCTCCAGTACAGCCCGCCGGGCCCGCTCCAGCTCGGTGCGCTCGGTCTGGGCGGCCAGCGCCCGTGCGGCACCCCACCGGGAACTGGCGCTGTCCAGGGCGATCGTCGCCGCCGTGAACAAGATGGTCGCAGTGATCGGGCCGTTAAAGTCCGGCAGGTCCGCCGCGAGCCACAGCCACCAGGGGATGAGGCTCAGGGCCCACATCCACCACAGCACCGGGCGCCGGTAGCGGACCCCGGCCACGCAGAACAGCACCAGCAGCACCAGCAGCTGGGCCGGGCCCCAGGGCCAGCCTCCCCGCCACTGCGCGGGTACCAGCGGGGTGAGCAGCAGCCCGAGCCACCCGATCCGCCAGCCCAGCAGCGGATACCGGGCGGCCAGCAGCAGCGGCGTCACCACCGCCAAGACCAGCAGCACTTGCCCGGCGCCGAGCGGCGGGTAGTGGAAGTAGTAACACGGGCTGACCCGGCACGACGTGGCCGGCGCGGGCGTGACGGTGGGCTGCGTATGGATGCTGTCCAGGTTGAGTACGAACAGCACCAGCGTCGTCAGGCCTAGCGCCAGATAGGCCCGGCGCCGCCACGGCGGGTACCACCAGGCCGGGGGCGCGTCCCGGCCCGCCAGCACCTGGATCAGCCCGCGCCACGCCTGGCGCGCCACCAGGCCGGCGCGGCTCGCCGCCGGTGCGCGGCCAGGCATCCGTTTCACCATGTCAGCGTAGGCCGCGAGGGGCGGCCGCTCGTCACACCGGCATGGTCATACCTGGGTATGAGCGCGCCCGGCCACCTGGCCGGACTACCAGCCTGGTATGACCGCCAATCCGGCTCCCTGGTGCGATGACGTGCACCGGCCCAGCAGACAGCCTTAGTCGCGGTGCTTCTGTCACGCATCGCCCTGTGTCTAACCCGCCTCCGGGAGGCGCATCATGAACGTCGCATCATGAACGTCGAGATCACCGGGCTGACCCGGCGCTTCGGCCGCACCATGGCCGTGGCGGGGGCGGACCTGCAGGCGGGCCCCGGAGTGTTCGGGCTGCTGGGCCCCAACGGAGCGGGTAAGACCTCGCTGCTGCGGATGATGGCGACGGCGGTCCCGCCGACCTCGGGCCGGCTCCGGCTGCTGGGCCGCGATCCGGGCCGCTACGGTCCGCGGCAGGAGATCCGGTGCCGGCTCGGGTACCTGCCGCAGAACCTCGGCTATTACCCGGGCTTCACGGTGGCGGAGTTCGTGGAGTATTTCGCGCTGCTGAAGGAGATGCCCGCGGCGCGGGTTCCGGCCGCGGTGACGGCGGCCGTCGAACGGGTGGAGCTGGGCGGCCAGGCGAAGGCCCGGCTGCGCACCTTGTCCGGCGGGATGCTCCGCCGGGTGGGGATCGCCCAGGCGATCGTCAACGAGCCGGAGTTGCTGCTGCTGGACGAGCCGACCGCCGGGCTGGATCCGCAGCAGCGGATGGTGTTCCGGGGCCTACTCCGGGATCTCGGCCAGCGCGCCACGGTCGTGGTCAGCACCCACCTGGTGGAAGACGTCGGCGCCGCCTGCGTTCAGGTCGCGCTCATGGACCAAGGCAAGATCGTGTTTCACGGCACCCCGGCTGACCTGGTCGCCCGCGGCGAGAACCCAGCCGCGGAAGACCGGGCTCTAGGCGATTCGCCGCTGGAACGCGGGTACAGCGCCGTCCTGGCCGGAGGCCGGTCATGACCGCCACGAACGCCCCGGCCGTCTTCCGGCCGCGGTCGGCCCCCCGTCATCCGGCCCGGGTGACGGCCCGGCTGCTGCGCCTGGAACTGCGCCATAACGCGATGCTGTGGATGCTGCCGGTGGTCTTCGCACTGTTCTGGCTCACCACCTACCGCAAAACCATGGCCCTGCCGCCCTTGTGGAACATGCGTGCCGTCAGCCTGCAAAGCGGCGCGGTCCTGGATTTCATCACTCCGGTGGTCGGCGCGGCCGCGTGGATGGGGTCCCGGGATGCCCGCCGCCACACCTCCGAACTGATGAGCATCACCGCCCGGCCGCGATGGGCCCGCCTGCTGCCGACGTGGGCCGCCACCACCTGCTGGGCGCTGGTGGGGTACCTGGTCTGCCTGGCCGCCGCGTACGGGATGACCGCGCACCAGGCCAGCTGGGGCGGCCCACTGTGGTGGCCAGCCGCGGTCGTGGCCGCGAGCCTGCCGGCCTTCGCTGCGCTGGGGTTCGTCGCCGGGACCCTGCTGCCCAGCCGGTTCACGGCCCCGCTGGCCGCCATTGCGTCGTTCTTCGTGCTCGCGCTCAGCACCCAGCTCATCGTCGGCAGCCAGTCGTACTGGCAGGTCTCGCCGGTGGTCGCCGCCCCCTGGGACATCGGATCGAACGCGAGCATGGCGACCTTTTACCCCTACGTTCCTGACCTGGCGATGGCCCAGGTGATGTTCCCCGTCGGGCTGACCATAGCCCTGCTGGCGGTCCTGGCCCTGCCGCGGGACTCCGGCGGCCGGCGCCTGCGGGCTGCCGCCACGGTGGTCACCGCGGCCGGCCTGGCCGTAGCCGGGACTGCCGTGGCGCTGACCGGAACCGGCCAGCTGGACAGCCAGGGCATGATCGCCATCCCGGCCCTGCACGACGCGGCCAGCGACCAGCCGATCCGCTTCACCCCGGTCTGCAGCCATACCGCGATCCCGGTCTGCCTGAATCCCGCCTACGCGAGCTATCTTCCGGTCACGGTGACCGCTCTCGCACCGCTGCTCAGCGAGGTAGGCGGGCTGCCGGGCGCACCGGCCCGCATCAGCCAGGCCGCGGCGGTCTACCGGCAGGGAACCGGCAACTCCGTCAGCATCGGGCTGGCTGGCCCGGCTATCAGCGGCCGGCCACCGGTGTTCCGGCTGCTGCTTCCGGTCCAGCTGGCAGGACCCGCCCTGACCACCAGCGAACTGGCCACCCAGATCCGGTCGAGTGCCGGGCTCGGCATCGTCTCCAGCATCGTCGGCGCGGGCCGCCACCCGTCCCCGGCCCAGCAGGCGGTGCTGGCGGTCCTGGCCCGGGCGTCCGGCCTGCCGCAGCCCACCTGGCCTCCCCGCAGCACACCGTCGCGCAGCCGGAACCGCGCGGCGCCGAGTCCGCCGGCGCCAGAGCCAGCCCCCGGATCACCGGCCTACGCCGCCGCCCAGCGGTTCGCGGCGCTGACCCCGGCGGCCCGCCGCACCTGGCTCATGCGGCACCTACCCGCGCTGCGGGCGGGCCGGATCACCCTGGCCCAGTTGCCATGACCGCCGGCGGGGCAGGCCATGTGGAGGCGCCGCCCGAACGGGCCGCCCGCGCGGCGCGGCGGGGGCGCCCGGCGCGGCGGGGCCGCCGGCGCGGCGGGATCAGCCAGCCGCGGCGCGAATGCGCCTGGTGCGGTTGTATGCCACCAGCCGGCGGGTCCCGGCGGCCCTGGCCGCGATCGCGGCGTGCGCTATCGGGCTGAGGATCGCGCTGTTCCGGCCCTGGGATAGCTACGGCGCCCTGCAGCTGCCGCTGGTGTTCGAGGCCGCATCCGCGGCCGCGATCACCGCCGTTACCGCGAGCCGGATGGGCGACCCGGAGCGGGTGGCCGGCCGGTGGCTGCCCTTCCTGCGGCTGGCCATCGTACTGGCGCTGACCGCGGTCGCGGTCAGCGCGCTGGCCGCCGCCGGGACCGGTGCGCACCTGGCCGGCGGCACCCTGGACGTCCTGCGCAACGTCGCCGGCCTGACCGGCCTCGGGCTGCTGTGCGCGGCCGCTCTCGGCGGCGGCCTGGCCTGGGCCGCCCCCACCGGCTACCTGGTCGTCGGCGTGTATGCGCTGTACACGCAGTGGCACCCCCCGGCGCTGACCACGCCGTGGATCTGGCCGGCCCGGCCCCCGCACGACCTGGGCGCGGCGATCTGCGCCGGGCTGGTGTTCATCGTCGGGATGGCGGTCTACGCGGTGCGCGGAGCACGCGACCGCGCCGGTGAGTGATCCGCGGCCGCACCGAACCCCGGGACGGCGCGGCGGGCTATTCTCACCTCCATGCGGACGCTGGCGGTGATCGGGGCGGGCGCCAAGGGCATCGCGATCGCCGCGAAGGCCCGGGCGCTCGCCGGCACCGGATTCGATCCGCCCCGGGTGGTGCTCCTGGAACGGAGCGCCCCGGCCGCGACCTGGATCGGCCGGCAGGGTTACACCGACGGCTCGCTGCCGCTGGGCACCCCGCCCGAGAAGGACGTCGGCTACCCGTACCCGCCGGGCTGGGGTGCCGCCTCGGACGCGGTGACCGGCGCCATGATGGCCTACAGCTGGCCGCGCCACCTGATCGCCGGCGGCAGCTACGCCGACTGGGTGGATCGCGGCCGCCAGCGGCCCACGCATCGCGAGTGGGGCGGCTACCTGCGTGCGGTGGCCGACAAGTGCGGGGCCGAGACCATCACGGGCGAGGTGACCGCGCTGGACACCGAGGCGGGCCGCTGGCGGCTGGGTCTGGCCGATGGCGGCACGCTCGAGGCGGACGGGGTGGTCGTGACCGGACCCGGCCCGCCAGTCACGGTGCCCGGCCAGCCCCGTGAGCATCCACTCGTCCTGGACGGCCGCAGTTACTGGCAGCGCCTGGGCGGGATGGGGCGTCGCGCGCGGAACATCTGTGTGATCGGCAGCGGGGAGACAGCCGCCTGGGTGGTGATCACCCTGGCCAGGCAGTGTCACCGGCACTCGACCATCGACGTGCTGACCAGCCGCGGCGTCCTTTACTCGCGCGGCGAGAGCTACGACGAGAACCGTTTCTACTCCGATCCGGGTGACTGGCCCCGGCTGGCCGAGTCGCATCGCCGCGAGTTCCTGGAGCGCACCGACCGGGGCGTGTTCTCGGTCCAGGCCGAGGCGACCCTCAATCAGCTGCGCGGCTTCCGCACGCTGGCCGGACGCGCGCTGCACATCGAGGCCGGCCAGCGGCAGGTCGTGGTGACCGTCGGCTACGGGGAGGAACGGGAACGCATCGCCTACGACCTGGTGGTCGTGGCGCGCGGCTTCGACGGGCACTGGTTCGAGCGCTTGCTGGGTGGCGAGGCGAGGGCCCGCCTCACCACCGCCCGCGCCGGGAGTGAGCTGGAGCGCCGCATCGACGCTGACCTGGCCGTGGCGGACCTGGAACCGCCGCTGCACCTGCCGGTGCTCGCCGGATTCGCCCAGGGACCAGGTTTCCCGAACCTCAGCTGCCTCGGCTTGCTCAGCGACCGTGTCCTGCGTCGCTACGTCCCGCGGCCCGCACCCCCTCAGCTCGCCGAGAGGAGCCAGCATGTCTGAGCCGACCTACGAAGCCTGGGAGCACGACGACTACGTGCATCGCAGCGTGGTGCTGCCCACCGGCCTGGCCGAGCGGCTGGCCGCCGAGGCTGAGCGGCGCGACATCTCCGTGAGCGACCTGCTGATCGAGTACGCCGAAGCGGGCCTGCGTGCGCGAGACCCGGATTCCTGATTACGCCCGCCAGGCGCGGCCACCCGCCCCGGAAAAGCGGCACACTGGGCTGGTGGCCAGCAACGTCCGGACCTCCATCCGGGTCGAGGGTGTCGTCCAGGGGGTGGGGTTCCGCCCGTTCGTGTACTCCCTGGCCATCCGGCTGGGCCTGGCGGGCTGGGTCGGCAACGACGTGGACGGCGTGTTCGCCGAGATCGAAGGCCCCGCCGAGCACATCCGGGACTTCCTGGCCGCGCTGGAGCGAGACGCCCCGCCGCTGGCCCGGGTGGAGCGGGTCAGCGCCCAGCCGATGATCCCGGACGGGCGGCCCGGATTCGCCATCGTGGCCAGCGAGATGGGCGGCCGCCGCCGGGCCCTGGTCTCCGCCGACAGCGCCACCTGCGCGGACTGCCTCCGTGAGCTCGCCGACCCGGCCGACCGCCGGTGTGGCTACGCCTTCATCAACTGCACGAACTGTGGCCCCCGGTTCACCATCGTCCGGGACGTGCCCTATGACCGGCCGCTGACCACGATGGCGGGCTTCGCCATGTGCGCCGCGTGTGCCGCGGAGTATCACGACCCCGCGGACCGCCGGTTCCACGCCCAGCCGGTGTGCTGCCCGGCGTGCGGCCCCACGCTGGCCCTCCTCACCGCGGACGGGACGCAACTCTCCGGCCCGCAGGACGCACCGGACGGCCCGCTGGCCGGGGCCGTGGCCGCGCTGGCCGGCGGCCAGGTGCTGGCGGTGAAGGGCCTCGGCGGCTACCACCTGGCGGTGGACGCGGCCAGCGAGAAGGCCGCGGCCCTGCTGCGCGGGCGCAAGCACCGGGAGGATAAACCGTTCGCGGTGATGGTGGCGGACCTGGCCGGGGCGCGCGCCCTGTGTGAGGTGGACGACCTGGCGGCGAGCCTGCTGATCAGCCCCCGCCACCCCATCGTGCTGCTGCCCCGCCGGGCCAGCACCCCCGGGATGGCCAGCGTCGCCCCGGCCGTGGCCCCGGGCAACCGGCAGCTGGGCGTGATGCTGCCCTACACCCCGCTGCATCACCTGCTGCTGCGCGACTTCGCCCGCCCGATGGTGCTGACCAGTGGCAACGTCTCCGACGAGCCGATCGCCTACCGGGATGAGGACGCCCTGGCCCGGCTGGGCGGCGTCGCGGACGTGTTCCTCACCCACGACCGGCCGATCCATATCCGGACCGACGACTCGGTGGTCCGCCCGTTCCGCGGCCGCGAGACCGTGCTGCGCCGCTCCCGGGGCTATGTGCCGGAGCCGCTGGCCGTGGCGGCCCGCTTCGGGCGCCCGGTGCTGGCCTGCGGCGCGGAGCTGAAGAACACGTTCTGCCTGGGCCGCGAGGATCGGGCCTTCCTCTCCCACCACATCGGCGACCTGGAGAACTACGAGACGCTCCGCTCGTTCACCGAGGGCATCGGGCACTTCCGCAGGCTGTTCGATGTGACGCCGCAGATCGTGGCCCACGACCTGCACCCGGACTACCTGTCCACCCGGCACGCCCTGGAGCAGGACGACTGCGTGCTGGCCGGCGTGCAGCACCACCACGCGCACATCGCCTCCTGCCTGGCCGACAACGGTGAGGCCGGGCCGGTCATCGGGGTCGCCTTCGACGGCACCGGCTACGGCAGCGACGGCGCGATCTGGGGTGGTGAGTTCCTGCTCGCCGACCTGGCCGACGCGGAGCGGGCCGGGCACCTGGCCGGCGTGCCGATGCCCGGGGGCGCGGCCGCGATCCGCCAGCCCTGGCGGATGGCCGCCGCCTACCTGGACGCCGCCTTCCCCGCGGGCCTGCCCGGGGGCCTGGATGTGATGGCGCGTAATCAGGAAGCCTGGGCGACTGTAGTCACCCTCGGCCGCCGCGGTATGAACTCTCCGCTGACGTCCAGTGCGGGCCGGCTGTTCGACGCGGTCGCCGCGCTGCTGGGCCTCCGCGACGTCATCAACTATGAGGGTCAGGCCGCGGTCGAACTGGAGCAACTGGCCCTCACCTCGCGCCAGGACCCGTACCAGGCGGCCATCACGGACGGCCGGCCGTTCACCGTGGCCGGCCCGGACCTGGTCCGGGCCGCGGCCGGGGACCTGCTGGCCGGCGTACCGCGGGAGGTCATCAGTGCCCGGTTCCACCAGGGCGTGGCCACCGCGATCGGCGCAGCCTGCGGGCTGCTGCGGGAGCGGTCCGGGCTGCGCACCGTGGCCCTGTCCGGCGGGGTGTTCCAGAATCTGCTCCTGCTGGGGACCGTGGTGGACCTGCTGGAGGACATGGGCTTCCGTGTCCTGACCCATTCCCGGGTCCCGCCGAACGACGGCGGGATCAGTCTGGGACAGGCGGTGGTGGCCGCGGCGTGGGACCGCGCCGGGCGGCTGGCCTGAGCTCGCGCCGTATCGGGACCGGCCTGCCTGAGTGGGCGCAGACCGGGACCTTGGTCCGTAGAACCCGGCGACCGTGCGCCTTTATCTGATAGCCAGATAATGCGGTGCAGGGCGGTCACAATACTTCCGCTGCGCGAACAATTTGCGCGAGCCAGGGTGTCGATACGGGCGCTGGGCATGCTCGCCCGCAATCATCGTCTCCAAGACTCCCGAAAAGGTATGGCAGAACTCTTGGAAATCCTTTCGGCGGGCTGGCCGCATTGATACGAAAGGAACGCTAATGGACGAATCCGACGCTGGCGGAAGCGGGATAACCCGCGCCGAACTGCTGAAGGCCGCTGCTGTCGCCGCGCCAGGACTCCTCCTCGGCCGGACTGCCGCCGCGGCCGCGGCGAAACCGGACCCCGCGCGGCGCCTGGGGCGAACCCGCGGTCTCGGGGGCATGAACGTGCTTTTGTTCCTGACCGATCAGCAGCGCTCCATCCAGCATTTCCCGCGCGGTTGGGGCCAGCGCAACCTGCCCGGCCTGACCCGCCTGCAGGAACACGGCATGCTGTTCAAGCACGCCTTCACGAACGCGTGCATGTGCTCGCCGGCCCGCTCGACGCTGATGTCCGGGTACTTCCCGGCCCAGCACGGCGTGAAGTACACGCTGGAGATAGACATGCCCGCGCCGCAGTACCCGCAGCACGAGTTGTCCACCAGCTTCAAGAACCTGGCCAGCGTCTCCCGGGCGGCCGGCTACACGCCGGTCTACAAAGGGAAGTTCCACTGCAACAAGCCCGCGAACGGCTCGGACTGGGTGCCCGAGGACGTCAACAAGTACGGCTTCACCCGGTGGAACCCGCCGGACGCGGGCGCTGACCAGAGCATCCCCGAGGAGGGGGGCGGCCTCTACGACAACGACGGCCGGTTCATGAACTCGGTGGGCACGCCGGAAGCGGGCACCGAGGGCGCGGTTCAGTACCTGCGCGACACGGCCGCGCAGAGCCAGCCGTTCTTCATGGTCGTGTCCCTGGTCAACCCGCACGACGTGCTGCTGTACCCCAAGACGTACCAGAGCGGGGGCTATGACCCGGCCTGGCTGGAGGGCGAGATCGGGCTTCCGGCGACAGTGGACGAGGACCTGTCAACCAAGCCGGATGTCCAGGCCGAGTTCCTGCGGCTGTTCAACGCCAGCGGCCCCATCCCGACCCCGCAGATGAAGCTCAACTACCTGAACTTCTACGGCAACCTGATGAAGGCCTCCGACGAGTACCTGGTCAAGATCCTCGACACGCTCGAGACGCGCGGACTACTGGACAACACGCTCGTCATCGCCACGGCCGACCACGGGGAGATGGGCACGGCCCACGGTGGCCTGCGCCAGAAGAACTTCAACTTCTACGAGGAAACGACCCGGATCCCGCTGGTCTACTCAAACCCCCGCCTTTTCCCCCGGCCCGAGAAGAACAACTCCCTCGTTTCGCACGTCAACTTCCTGCCCACCCTGGCCGGTCTCCTCGGCACGCCAGCGCGCGCCCGGGCCAACTGGCAGGGCGTCGATTACTCCGCCCAGATCCTGCGCCGCTTCGCCCGGCCACCCCAGGCCTACACCGTCTTTACCTACGACGACTGGCAGTCCGGGCAGGCCAGCGGCCCGTACCCGAAGCCACCGAACCACATCGTCAGCATCCGCGAGCACCGTTACAAGATTGCCCGGTACTACGACGTCAACGGGAAGGTGCCGCCGCAATGGGAGATGTATGACCTCAAGACCGACCCGCTCGAGCGCACCAACCTGGCCTACAGGCATTACCGGCGTACCCCCGAGCAGCAGCGAGAGTACCGGCGGCTGAAGCGCAAGCTGGCCCGCGTGGAACGGACCCGGCTGCAGCCACTGAACTGAGTCCGGGGGACGGCCGGCGGTTCTGGCTGTTGGACAGACGAGGCTCGGCTCGCCCAGCATGGGAACATGAGCGAGGCACTGACCAAGGCCCCTTTCGGGCAGACTGACATGACCATTACCCGGGCCGGCTTCGGCGCCTGGGCGATCGGCGGAGGAGGCTGGGCCTTCGCCTGGGGGGACCAGGAGGACGACGACTCGGTCGCCGCCATCCGGCACGCGGCCGAGTCCGGGATTAACTGGGTGGACACCGCGGCGGTGTACGGCCTTGGCCACTCCGAGGAGGTCGTGGGGCGGGCCCTGCGGGACCTGCCCGAGGCGGACCGCCCCTACGTGTTCACCAAGGGTGGCCAGATCTGGGACGAATCCGACCGCGCGAAGGCGCCCCGCCGGGTCGCCAGCCCCGCCAGCCTGCGCCAGCAGGTGGAGGCGTCGCTGCGCCGCCTGGGAGTAGACCGCATCGACCTGTACCAGTTGCACTGGCCGCCGAAAGACGGGACGCCACTGGAGGAGTACTGGCAGACGTTCCTGGACCTGCGCGCCGAGGGCAAGATCCGCGCCGCCGGGCTGTCCAACCACGACGTGGCCCGGCTCACCGCGGCCGAGGCGCTGGGGCACGTGGACTCCCTCCAACCGCAGTTCAGCCTGATCCACCGGGACGCGGCCGCCGGGCTGATCCCGTGGTGCGCAGCGCACGGCACCGGCGTGATCGTCTACAGCCCGATGGGCGCGGGGCTGCTCACCGGGGCATTCACGCCAGAGCGGGCCGCGAATCTGGGCCCGGATGACTGGCGCAGCCGGAGCGCTGACTTCACCGGGGACGGCCTGATCCGCAACCTCGCCCTGGTCAACGGCCTGCGGCCGGTCGCCGAGCGGCTCGGCGTGAGTACGGGCGCGGTCGCGGTGGCGTGGACCCTGGCCTTCCCTGGGGTAAGCGGTGCGATCGTCGGTGCCCGCAGCCCCCAGCAGGTGGACGGCTGGCTGGCCGCCGCGGACCTGGTCCTGGGCGAGAAGGACCTCACCGAGATCGCGGCCGCCGTGGCCAGCAGCGGCGCCGGCACCGGCCCCGCCCGCCCAGCCTGATCCCTCCACCTCCCCACGAGCCCCACCAGCACCAGGTGTCAATAGCTCTTCGTCGTGATCAACTGATTGGTGTCGTTCCAGCGTCACCAATCAGTTGATCATCAACGGTTCACCGTAACTGGCGAGGGCGGCGAGGCCTGTGGGGCGAACGAGGCGATCTGGAATCTCTGGAGCTGCTCAGCGCAGGCGCCAGACGGTGGTGGGCTTGAGGTCAGCGTCCTCGATCACCCGCTCGACCGGGACGTCATAGGCGGCGACCTGGGTGAAGCGGTCCCGGGGCAGGTAAGCGCGGCCAGGGTCGCCGACCAGCACCATCGCCCCGGCCCGGCGGGCGCGCTCCAGGAACGGCAGCAGCCGGGCGGCCAGGTCCCGGTCGTAGAACGCGTCCCCGGCCAGGACCACGTCTGCCCTGAGCGGCGCACCCCCTGGCCGGCCTGGTTCTGGCCGGCCTGGTTCTGGCCGGCCGGCTCCGGGGCGCCGAGGAGATCCCCGACCGTGGGCTCCAGCCTGACCCGGTTCACTCCGGCGTTGAGCGTGATGGCGGCGACCGCCAGCGGGTCGGTATCGCTCGGGGTGACCGACGCCGCGCCCGCGACGGCGGCCGCGATCGCCACCAGGCCCGACCCGGACGCCAGGTCCAGCACGACCGCGCCGCGCACGCTGCCCGGCTGGTCGAGCAGATACCGGGCCAGCGCCTGACCGCCGGCCCACGGGAACGCCCAGAACGGCGGGGGCAGCTGGCCCTGCCCGGCTTCCCGCTCGATCCGCTCCCACAGCCCGAAAGCGTCCCGGGCCAGGTACAACCGGATCTCCGGCAGCAGCGGCGGCGCGGCCAGCCAGGTGTTCGCGCGGATGAACGCCCCGGGTGACCGCGGCGGCGTCTGGTGTTTCAGTCCCGGCCACCCCGCTGCATGTCACCCGGCCTGGCCTCGCCGTCGAGCAGGCCGTAGCTGACCGCTTCGGGGACGGTGAAGAACCGTCCCTGCCGGGCATCCGCCCGGATCTCATCTACCTCGCGCCTGGTCACCTCGGCCAGCCGGATGTAGAGCGCGTCGACCATCGACTCAACCTGCTCCTCCTGGGCGCGGACCTGGGTGGCCGTGCCGTCCAGGTTCAGCGTCGGCTCGGTGAGTCCCAGCGTCGCGCGGGGGTAGCCGCGCCGCTGCCCGCAGGCGGCGAGCACGCCCAGGGCCGGCCCGTTGACCTGGCCCGCCACGTACGCCGTGACCGGGACGCGGAGCACGTCGAGCACGCCCATGATGGTCAGCGCCGCGGGCAGTTCGGCGTCCAGGCCCTGGAGTTCGAGGCGGACCGGGCCGTCACCTTCAGCGTCGAGGGTGAGCAACTGGGCACTCAGCACGCTCGCGGCGGGCGTGTCGAGCAGGCCGGAGGCCAGCACGATGCGCTGCTCCAGCAGCCGCTGGTAGAGCCGGCCAGGCCAGTCACCCTGGTCCGTCCAGACCCGGGAGGGTGGTACCACCGGGTACGCGGGTGGCTCCCGGTGCGGGGCGGGCCAGCCGGGCGCTCCGGGATGCCCAGGCGGGGCCGGCGGTTCTCCTGGCCCCGGTGGCCCAGGCCACGGGCGGCCGGTCGGGAACGAGTCAGCTGCGGGGATGATCATCGGAATCCTCCTGTTGCCGTCCTGACGGCCACGCTCGTGCGGAGGGCGCAAGATACCCAGGCGGCGGGATCGGCTCAGCGGGTGGGGCGTCCTGCAACCGCCAGCTGATCTGGGTCCCGATCGCCGCCGCGTATCGTTCCAGTGTGGAGGCCCGCACGTCCGCTTCGCCGGCCTCGAGCCGGGCCACGGCCGATTGCGAAGTGCCCATCCGCGCCGCGACCTCGGTCTGGGACAGCCCGGCGGCCTGCCGCTGCCCGGTCAGCTCGGCCACCAGGCGGCGCCGCTCGCCCGCCATCCGGCGCAGCGCCATCTCACGGAACCCAGGCAGCCGCGGTAGCCCCGCCCCACCTGGCGCCTCCGGTCCCTGCTCGTCCGGCCCGCCCATGCCTCCTACGATATATCTCACCAACGAGATACCGCCAGCGCGATACCGCCGGACCCTCGTCAGCCCGCGGGAGTATGTAACTTGAAGTAACGGTTACTTTTGGTAGCGTCTGCGTCATGCGCACGCCGCAGGACACGCATCCGGTTCCACAGAACGCCGCGCCGCCGCCCGATGCGCGCCGCGACCGGTGGACAGCACACCGCGCGCACCGCCGCCAGGAATTCGTGGCCGCCGCCCTTCGCGTGCTGACCGAACACGGACCGGACCTGCCCATGGACGCGGTGGCCGCCGAGGCCGGGGTGACCAAGCCGGTGCTGTACCGCTACTTCGCAGACAAGGCGGCCCTGGTGCAGGCCCTGGGCGAGCATGCCTCGGCCCTCCTCCAGGAGCGTCTGGTCCCCGCGCTCACCGCGGGCGGGCCGGCCATGACCCGGATCCGCGGCGGCGTCGGCGCCTACTTCGCGATCATCGACGAGAACCCGGAGCTGTACTGGCTGCTGGCCCGGCGCGGGGGCGCCGACAGCAGCCCGGGACCCGGGGTGGTCGCGCGGCAGAAGGAGTTCATCGCCACCACGCTCACCGCAGTGTACGGCGACTACCTCCGCGGCTACGGACTGGATTCCGGCGCGGCCGAGCCCTGGGCGTTCGGCATCACCGGCCTGGTGCAGAGCATCGGGGAATGGTGGCTGGACCGGCGCTCGATGAGCCGCGCCCACGTCGCCGAGTACGTCAGCCAGCTGATCTGGGGGGCGCTGACCGGGGTCCTGCGCGACGCGGGGATCACGGCCGACCTGGACATGCCCCGGGGGCCACGGTGACGGCCCCCGGCCCCCGGCCCGGCACCGGGACCCCGGCCGGCACCGTGACCCCCGCCAGCGCCGTGACCCCCGCCAGCGCCGTGACCCCCGCCAGCGCCGTGACCCCCGCCAGCACCGCAGCACTTCCCGCGCACGTCCGGGTGGCCATCATCGGCGCCGGATTCGCGGGAATCGGGGCCGGCATCCGGTTGCAACAGGCCGGCCAGACCGACTTCGTCATCCTGGAGCGGGCCAGCGCGGTCGGCGGGACCTGGCGCGACAACACCTACCCCGGCTGCACCTGCGACGTCCCTTCGCACCTGTACTCGTTCTCCTTCGCCCCCAATCCTGACTGGTCGCACGGCTTCTCCCGGCAGCCCGAGATCTGGGCGTACCTGGACGCTGTGACCGACCGGTACGCCATCCGGCCCCGCATCCGGTTCGGCACCGAGCTGGCCGGGGCCCGCTGGGACAGCGGCCGGGCCCGGTGGCAGCTGCGGACGTCGCGCGGGAACCTGACCGCCGACGTGCTCATCGCGGCGGCGGGCCCGCTGTCCACGCCGTCGCTGCCGGACATCCCGGGGCTGCACACGTTTCCGGGCCCGGTCTTCCATTCGGCCCGGTGGGACCATGAAGCGGACCTGACCGGAAAACGGGTCGCGGTGATCGGCACTGGGGCGTCGGCCATCCAGATCGTCCCCGCGATCCAGCCCGTCGTGGGCCGGCTGACCCTGTTCCAGCGCACCCCGGCCTGGGTGATGCCGCGCCGGGACCGGCAGATCACCGGCGCGGAGAAATGGCTCTACCGGCAGGTCCCGGTGACCGGGCGACTGGTCCGGCTCAGCCTGCACGCCAGCCGGGAGGCGCTGGTCCCTGCGTTCGTGAAGCAGCCTGCCCTCTTCGGCGTGGCCCGGCGGATCGCGCTGCGGCATCTTGCCCGTGCGGTGCCGGACCCGGATCTGCGGGCCCGGCTGACCCCCGGGTACGGGATCGGCTGCAAGCGGATCCTGCTGTCCAACAACTACTATCCCGCGCTCACCCAGCCGAATACCGAATTGGTCGCCGCGGGGCTGGCCAAGGTGGACGGGAACACGCTCACCGCCGAGGATGGCACCGCCCGGGACGCTGACGTGATCGTCTTCGCGACCGGGTTCCACGTCATCGACATGGCAGTGGCCCGGCTGATCACCGGGACGGGCGGCGTGACGCTGGCCCAGACCTGGGGCGAGGACATGCGGGCCCTGCGCGGCACCACGGTGGCCGGCTTCCCTAACCTCTGCCTGCTCATCGGGCCGAACACCGGCTTGGGGCACAACTCGCTGATCCACATCATCGAGGCCCAGCTCGACTACACGCTGGATTACCTGGCCGCGCTGGACCGGCTGGGCGCGGCCGCCCTGGACACCCACCCGGAAGCCGAGCAGCGCTGGTGCGATGATGTGCAGCGCCGGATGGCGTCCACGGTGTGGGCCACCGGCGGCTGCGTGAGCTGGTATCTGAACTCCGCGGGCCGCAACCCGACGCTCTGGCCCGGGTCGGTCGGCGGGTTCCGCCGCGCAACCCGGCGGCTGGACCTGGCTGAGTATCACGTGATCCCGGCGGGCACCGGGTGAGCGCCCAGGCGCCCGGCCAAGCCCCGCCCGGCGAAGCGGCGTCCCCGGAATTCCTGGTGCCGCCGGAGCCGGTCCGCCGCAGCGAGGTGACGTCCGCCGACGGGCAGCGGCTGCATCTGGAGATCCACGGTCCGCAGGATTCCGGCGCGCCGACGGTGGTGCTCATCCACGGCTGGACCTGCTCGGTCGCGTTCTGGGCCCCGGTCATCCACGCGCTGCGCGACGAACTGCGGGTGGTCGCCTACGACCTGCGCGGGCACGGCCGGAGCGACCCGCCGGCCCCCGGCGGCTACAGCGTCGACGCGCTGGCTGACGACCTCGAGGCGGTGCTGGATCACGTCCTGCGGCCGGGCGAGCAGGCCGTGCTGGCCGGGCACAGCATGGGCGGCATGGCCATCATGGCCGCCGCGCCGCGGGAATCGGTACCAAACCGGACGGGGGGCGTGCTGCTCGCGTCCACGGGCTCGGCGAACCTGGTCACCGAGGCCCTGGCGGTGCCGTTCGCGGCCGTCATGCCCGCCGTGGTCACGCTGCAGCACTGGCTGCTGACCTCGGCGGCCCCGCTCACCCCGTTCAGCCATCTGAGCCAGTCGCTGCTGAGCTACCTGACCCTGGGCCCGGGCGCGTCCGCCGAACTGGCGGCGGCCAACACCGCCATCATCGAGGCCTGCGACCGCCGGGCCCGGGCCGCCTGGGGCCGCGTGCTGACCAGCCTGGACGTCACCGCCGGCGTCCGCCAGCTCGACGTGCCCGCACACGTCCTGGTCGGCACCGCGGACCGGCTGACGCCGCCCGGGCACGCGCGGCGAGTGGCCCGGCTGCTGCCGCAACTGGCCGGCCTGACCGAGCTGCCGGGGATCGGCCACATGACCCCGCTGGAGGCCCCGGGCGTGGTGGCCGGGCTGATCCGCCAGCTCTCCGCGGGCGCCGGATGAGCGGCCCGTCAGGCGACCTGTGGATGACCCTCCGCGGCCGCGAGCGTGGCCGCGGAGGTGCGCAGTGCGACGTTCAGCGCCGCCCGGCGCCGGCGCGGGTCCATGAGGTTAACGCCCATCGCGGCCAGGTCATCTGGGCCGGGAGTGAGCACCGTGACCCGGGTTCCGGCGGCCCGCAGCACCTCAGCCTCGCGCAGCACCGACCGGGTGATCACCCGCCGCACCCGGCGTTCCAGCCGCTCGGTGGTCCGCCCCGGCCGGCCCGCCAGAATGCTGGCCATGGGGGCGAGCACGTATACCTCGTCCAGCCCGGCCGAAGCCAGCGAGCGTAGCGACGTGGATGAGCGCACCCCGCCGTCCACGTAGCGGCGGCCGTCAATGACCGCGGGCGCGTACCAGCCCGGGATGGAGCAGGATGCGACCACGGCGTCGGCGAGCGGCACCCGCGGGGCGCCCTCGCGGCCGAACATGACCCGGTGCCCGGTGGCGTAGTCCACGGCGACGATCCATGTCCGGCCGTCCGCCCAGGACTGCGGCGTCCAGTCCGCGGTGCGCTGGGCCTGGTACTGGCCAAGGGCCGTGACCGTGGCGCGCAGCGCCTCATGGCGTCCCCGGCCCCGGGGCAGCCAGGCACTGGCCCCGACCCCGGGGTGGATGGTGTGCGGGGCCAGCAGGGTGGTGAGCATCAGCCGGGGCGACCCGGCCCGCAGTTGCGGCCGCGGCGGCAGCGGCCCCTCATCCAGGTCGCGGACGCCCGCGTCCCGCAGCGCGGGCACCGGGTCACCGTGCTGCATGGCGGTCATCTCATCGAGGGTGACGCCGCAGCGCAGTGCGGCCGCGAGGACGCTGCCGGCACTGGTGCCCACGATCAGGTCAACGTCACCCAGCGGTTCCGGCACGAGGTCCTGCACGGCGTTCAGCATCCCGGTCATCCACGCCGCACCCACCACCCCGCCGGCCCCGAGCACGAGGGCGGTCCGCCGCCGGGACGGGCGCGGGCCGGGCTGGACGCCGCCGGTCCGCTCGCGGGTGCCCCCCGGCACCCGTTGCGCAGCCATGGTTACCTCCTGAGCCCGGCTCCTGGCCCGCCCCTGGGGATGCGTTCCCGGCACCGCGCCTGTTACCACCGAGTAAACATCAGATATACCCGCTTTGACCAGCACTTATCCCAGCTCGACCAGGCCTGCCCGGATGCCCTTGGCCAGCACCTTCAGGTCGGGCACGCCGTCGTGGTCGGCGGTGATGCCGAACGTGAACCGCTCCAGGTAGGAGAAGATCGCGATCGAGATCCGCACGTTGTCGCCGATCGGGACGTACGGGTAGATCTGCTCCAGCCTGCGGCCGAGCAGGTACAGCGGCAGCCGCGGGCCGGGGACATTGGTGGTGACCGCCTGGACCATAGACTGCGGGAACTGGAAAGCGGTGTGCGAGCCGAGCGCGAGCAGGGTGGGGGCCGCGAAGCCCAGTACCCCGGTCAGCGCCTGCGCCCCGACGGCCTGGGAGGTGCGCTTGATCTCGTCCATCTGCTCGCGGATCAGCTCCAGCCGCCGCCGCGGGTCGGGCTCACCGGCGGGCAGGTTGGCGAGCACCGCGGACACCCGGTTGGTGATCACGCCCTGCTGATCCGGGCCGCGGACCGACACCGGCACCAGGGACCGCACGACCAGCCCGTCGGCCAGTTCGCCGCGGCTCTCCAGCAGATCACGGAACCCGCGGGTGATCGCCGCGAGCAGGACGTCGTTGACCGTCCCGCCGTGCGCGGACCGGATCTCCTTGATCTCGGCCAGGGAGGCGCCGGCCCACGCCCACCGCCGGTCCGGGCCGATCGGGCCGTTCAGCGAGACCGCCGACGGGACCGCGAGGCGGCGCGCCCCGGCGACCAGACCACGCCCGTAGTCCAGGATCTCGCCGGCGGCCGGCATCGGCTGGAGCAGTCGCTCGGACAGCGAGACCATCTGCCGGGCTGCCCCGGTGGCCGATTCCAGGAGGCTGGCCGCCATCAGGTCCAGCATGGCCGGTTCCGGCTCCGGCGCCCACGCGGCGGGCGCCGGGCACGGCGGATCCGGGGCGATGTCGAAGACCGCGGTCATCAGGTCGTTGCCGCCGACGCCGTCCACCACGCAGTGGTGCACCTTGGACAAGATGGCCCAGCGGCCGCCCTTGAGCCCCTCCAGCAGCCACGCCTCCCACAGCGGCCGGTCCCGGTCCAGCGGGGTCGCGAAGATCGTGGTCGCCAGCTCACGGAGCTGGCGTTTCCCGCCTGGAGCCGGGACCACGGCCTGCCGCACGTGGTGGCTGATCTCGAAATGCCCGTCGTCCACCCACATCGGACGGAGAACCTCCAGCGGCATGGTCCGCACCACCTGCCGGTAGCGGGGCACCCGCGAGAGTTTCGCGGCGATCAGCCGGATCAGCTCCTCGTGGCTCGGCGGGGGTCCCTCGAACAGGGCGAGCGAGCCGAGGTGCATCGGGACGTTGTCGTGCTCGACGTAGAAAAATCCGGCGTCGAGGGTGCTCATGCGTTCCATAGTCTGTCCTTCCCGGCGGCGGCTCGCGGCCGGCTGCCAGCTGCGGTGCTCGTGACTGGTCGCGATGGAAGGAGCTCGTCCTTCAGGACCTTGCCGAGGGAGTTCTTCGGCAGCTGGATGCGGAACTCGAACCGCCGTGGGTACTTGTAGGCGGCCATCCGCTCCCGGCAGTAGGCGACGAGCTCCGACTCGGTGACCGCAGCACCGTCCCGCACCGTGACCACGGCCATGACCTCTTCGCCCAGCCGGTCATCCGGCATCCCGATCACCGCCGCCTCAGCCACGGCCGGGTGG
The DNA here is from genome assembly GCA_963770545.1 of uncultured Actinomycetes bacterium. Lineage (GTDB taxonomy): Bacteria > Actinomycetota > Actinomycetes > Streptosporangiales > Streptosporangiaceae > RYN-230. The sequence goes on from CAVYQF010000006.1 coordinate 251,937, forward strand.
GCGTGCAGCACATCCTCGATCTCGCGCGGGTACACGTTGTAGCCGCCCCGGATGATGAGTTCTTTCTGGCGGCCGACGATGAACAGGAAACCGTCCTTGTCGAAGTAGCCGAGGTCACCGGTGTGCAGCCAGTCCCCGGAGAACACGCTGGCGGTGGCGTCCGGGGCGTTCAGGTAGCCCTTCATCACGTGCAGCCCGCGGGTCACCACCTCCCCGACGTGGTCCTTTCCGGGCGGCAGGGCAGGCCCTCGCCGTCCCAGACCTGCGTCTGCGTGCCCCAGATGGGCTTGCCGACGCTGTAGACACGGCGCTCGGTCTCGCTGATGTTGAACGTCGTGGTGGATGCGGTCTCGGTCATGCCGTAGCCCTCGAGGATCAGCACCCCGAAGCGCTTCTCGAAGGCGTCCAGCACGGGAGCGGGGATGGACGCGCCGCCCGAGATCGCGACCCGGAGCGACGACACGTCGTAGCGGTCCAGGTCCGGATGCTCGAGCAGGGCGATGAACATGGTGGGCACGCCCTCGAAGATGGTGGCCCCGTCGCGCTGGATCGCGGCGAGGACCGCGGTGGGGTCGAACCGCGGGATCAGCGACATGGTGCAGCCGAACCGCACGCACACGTTCAGGATGCTGGACAGGCCGAACACGTGGAACAGCGGCAAGACGGTGATGACCACGTCGTCGGGCCGCACGTCGAACAGCCGCCCCGGGATGTCGGCGTTCATGTAGAGCTGGATGTGCGTCAGCATCGCGCCCTTGGGGCGGCCGGTGGTGCCGGAGGTGTAGACGACGACCGCCGTGTCGGTCAGCGTCCGCGGAGCCGGCAGATACCCGTCCGCGGGGGCGGCCAGCAGGTGCTCGAACGGGAGCACGCTGACTGGGTGCGCGGGACCCGTGGCCTGTGTGGCCCGTATGGCGTGGCCGACGGCGTAGATCGCGGCGACCCCGGCCAGCTCGGCGCCCTTCATCGCGTCGCCCAGGATCGGATCCCAGGTAATCAGCAGCTTCACCCCGGAGTCGCGGAGGTGAAACGCGATCTCGGGCGGCTTCAGCATCACGTTCAGCGGCACCACCACGGCCCCGGCCTTGAGGATCCCGAAGTAGGTGATCAGGAACTGGGGGATGTTGGGCAGCTGCAGGCCGACCAGGTCTCCGGGGCCAACCCCGGCCAACTCCAGCCCGGCCGCCAGCCGGGACGACAGCGCGTCCAGCTCCGCGTAGCTGAGCTGGCCGCCCGCGTACACCACGGCGGGCCGGTCCGGGCAGGCGAGGGCCGTCTCACGGAGGATCACCGCGAGATTGAAGTTCATGATCCGGTCCTCCCCGTCATGCGTCCATCGCGTGGACATGGTTACCGGCGGGAACGAAGTCACTGCCCTGGCGAGCCTGGCCCACTTACTCCAGCGTGCGGCAGTCCCGGCGCCCCGGACACGGGCGTCTTTCCTGATTTACCGGGACCTTAGGCAGTCGGTGCCGGTGATGGGGGGGTAGCGGAGACCGCAGTCGCCCCGGCGCCGCGGCCGCCGGGGGCGAGCCATTCACCGATCTCGGTCGCGCACACCCCGGGGGCTTCGAGCTGCGGCACATGACCCACGCCCGGGAGCACCACCAGTGACCAGGCCGGGTGGGCGCGGGCCGCCCGGCGGACCGCCTCGACCGGAACCAGCCGGTCCAGCAGGCCGTGCAGGACCAGCACTGGGCAGGTGACCGAGTCGATCGCGCGCCGGTAGGCGCGGCCGGTGACGTAGGCGGCCGCGGACACGACGGAGCGGGACGCCAGGGTGAATTCGCGGTCTGCCTCGGTGTAGCCGAACCGCCTGCGGGCCACCTCTACGTGCTGCTCGACCACGGCCGGGCTGATCCGCGACGGGTCGGCGCAGACCGTGGCCAGCACCCCGGCCACGATTTCCTCCGCCGAGAATTGGTGGCGCCGGCCGACCATCCGCTGACCCAGCCCCGGCACCATGTTGACCAGGAACATCATCAGCACGGCGGGATCCGGCCGGACGGGCCCGAAGGGCACCACCGGGTCGAGCAGGATCAGCCCCGCCACCGCGCGCGGCGCGGCGGCCGCCTCGCTCAGCGAGATCATCCCGCCCATCGAGTTGCCCATCAGGATCACCGGGGCGCCGGCCACCTCCCGGATGAAACGGTCCAGCAGGGCGCGGTTGGAGGCTACATCGACCCCGCGGCCCGCGGAGCGGGTGAAGCCGTGCCCGGCCAGGTCGGGGGCGAGCACCCGGTAGCGGTCGGTCAGCAGCGGCGCGAGCGCCGACCAGTTGACCGCGGCACCCTCCAGGCCGTGCACGGCCACGATGACCGGGGCGCCCGCCGGGCCGCCGTAGTCGAGGTAGTGCACCGGCCCGCCGAGGTCGGTCCACCGTGATTCGCCACCGAATCTGGGCGTCGGGACAGCCCGGTGCGTCGCGGTCACGCGGCTAGCCCTGTTCCGCCATGGCCTGGACACCGCGGATGAACAGGTCGATGCCGAAGTGGTAGTGGAAGTCCGGGTCGTTGCCATCGGTCATCGGCTCGGCCGCCTCGACCAGGCACGGGTAGCGGTCCGGCGGCAGCATGGCCAGCCGGATCCGGTTGCGGCGCTGCTGTTCGGCGCGCTCACCTTCGCTCAGCGACGGGCCGTACCCGGGCTCGCTCATGGCCAGCATCAGCCCGGTCCACAGCCCGTGGCGGGCGACCGCGCTGGCGCGGCGCGGATCAAAGCCGCCCCGGCTCAGCACCTCCAGGGTGACCTCGATGGCCTCCAGTGCCGCCGGGCTCTGCTTCTCCCCCGACACCAGAAGCTGGGACGCGCTGGGGTGCTCGCGGAGCACCTGGACCAGCGAGTCCAGCAGGGCACGCAACTGCTCGGGCCAGGGCGCGGCGTCGTTCACGTCGGTGTCGATCTCGCTCCAGAACTGGTCCGACAACCCGTTGAGGAGCTCGTCCTTGTTCCGGAAGTGCCAGTACAGGGCCATCGGGGTGACCCCGAGCTCCTGGGCCAGCCGGCGGATGGTCAGCGCGTCCACGCCCTCGGCGTCGGCCAGGGCGATGGCCCGCCCGACCACGGCGGCCTTGCTCAGCCGGGGCCGCTGCGGGTCGGCCGGCCCTCCGCGGGGGTTCGCCAATGCCGGCGGCGCGCCGCCCGGCGCCGTGTCTTGAGCAGGTCTCGTAGCCATCACTTGACAACTATACGCCGTACAAGTCATCCTGTCAGCACCACATGTACGACGTATAGGAACGACGTATGGGAACGACGTACATGATCGTCGCACAGGAGCAACGTACAGGAGTGTCGTCCAGGAGGAGAGGGCCCATGTCCAGACGCTGGTGGGCATTGGTGGCGGTCGGCTTGGCCACCTTCGCGACTTATCTTGACAACAACGTGACGAACGTCGCGATCCCGACCATCCAGCGCGACCTGCACCTGTCGATCGCGGGCCTGGAGTGGGTGGTCAGCAGCTACATCCTGGTGTTCGCCGGGCTGCTGCTGGTCGGCGGCCGGCTGGCCGACGTGTACGGCCGGCGGCGGCTGTTCGTGATTGGGCTGTCGGTGTTCACGCTGGCCTCGCTCGGCGCGGGACTGGCCGGCAGCGGCAGCGTGCTGATCGGGGCGCGGCTGCTGCAGGGCCTGGGCGCCGCACTCATGGTGCCGACCACGCTGGCCATCATCGTGGCCACCTTCACCGACCCCCGCGAGCGGACCCGCGCGGTCGGCGCCTGGGCCGCGATCGGGGCGCTCGCCCTGGCGTTCGGGCCGCTCATCGGCGGCTTCATCAGCCAGCACCTGCACTGGGGCTGGATCTTCCTGATCAACGTGCCGATCGGCGTGATCACCATGGGCATCGCCCTGGCCGCCGTCCGCGAGTCGCGGGACACCTCCGCCGACCGCCACCTCGACGTCCCCGGGCTGGCCGCTTCCGCCCTCGCGCTGTTCTCCCTCACCTATGCCCTCATCGAGGGACACGACAAGGGCTGGACGTCCGTGACCATCCTCGGCGCGCTGGCTCTCGCCGTTCTGGCGGGCGGGGTGTTCGTGCTCATCGAGTCGCGCACCGAGCACCCGATGATCGCGCTGTCACTGTTCCGCTCGCGGGCGTTCAGCGGCGGGATCGGCACCATGATGCTGTGGGCGTTCGGCATCTTCGGCATCTACTTCTTCACCTCGCTGTACCTGCAGGGGGTGCTCGGCTTCTCGCCCACCAAGGCGGGCCTGGCTTTCGTGCCGATGGCCTTGTGCATGGCGGTGTTCGCCGGGCTGAGCGGGCCGGTGGCCGCCCGGGTCGGCGCGCACCGCACGGTGGCGTTCGGCCTGGTGCTGAACGCGGTCGGGCTGTACCTGTTCTGGCTGCTGGGCCGGGACGCCACGCTCGCCTCGCTGATGCCGGGCTTCGTGCTCTTCGGGGCGGGCTCCGGCCTGATGAACGTGCCGCTGACCAACTCAGTCCTCAGCTCGATGCCGGCCGAGCGGTCCGGCATGGCCTCCGCGCTGCTCAACAACTCCCGCGAGGTCGCCGGGCTGCTCGGCATCACGGTGATCGGCGCGGTGCTCCGGTCCCGGCAGGGGGTCGCGCTGAACCACGGGGTGCTGCCCGCCAACGCCTTCCTGGACGGGTATCACGCCGGCCTGGCCGTGACCATCGTGCTGATCGCGGCCGGGGTGGTCCTCAGCTACCTGGCCCTGCGGCGGCTGCCCGAGCCGGCCGCGAGCCCGGTGCTGGTGCCGGGCGCCCCGGACACGGAGTCCGGGCCGGCCAGCGGGCCGGAACTGGCCGGTACCCGGTCATAGGCCCCGGCTGAGACGGCTGGCGGCCTCGGCCTGCCAGCCGGCTCCGGAGCGGGCACTCTCGATCCACCAGGTGGCGCCGGCCGCGACGTAGGCCGGCGCCACCAGGTCCACGTCGCCGGCCTCCCGCTCCAGGTCGGCCCACACCACCAGGTCGAAGCCCTCGGGCGTGCCCCGGGCGAACCAGGCCTGGTCCCGGACCGCGGCGATGTCCGCGGGGGTGGGCCCGACCAGCGTCACCTCTCCTCGCGGGCCGACCGAGCGGCGCAGCGGCACCATCCCATCCCAGCGGCAGGCCCGCCGGACCGGCCCGGTAGCGGGCAGCGCCCCGCCGACCCAGACCGGGATGCGCGGCTGCTGCACCGGCACCGGGCTGAACCGGACCGGGTCCAGCGTGAAATGCGTGCCCTGGTAGGAGAAGCGTTCCCCGGTCCACAGCCCGGCCAGCACCTCCAGGCCCTCATCCAAAAGCGCGGCGCGCTCCCGGTCTGCGGCCGGCTCGTGGAAGATACCGAAGTCGGCATAGGGCGGCGAGCCCAGGCCAACCCCCAGGATGACCCGCCCGCCACTGAGCCGGTCCAGGGTGACGGTCTCCTTGGCCAGCTGCCAGGGCCGCCGGCGCGGCACCGGGGTGATCATGGTGCCGAGGCGTATCTGCGACGTCTGGGCGGCCACGACGGCCAGGATCTGCCAGGGGTCCAGGATCGGCGGCCCTTCCCCGGTGTCGCTGAACACGAGGTGATCCCAGAGGAAGAAGCCGTCGAAGCCAGCCCGTTCCGCGGCCACCCCGAGGCCGATGAGCTCGGCCGGGTCGGCGGCGAAGGGCGGGACGGCCAGGGCCCGGCGCAGCACGGTCATGAGGGCTCAGCAGATCCGGGAGACCGGCGACGTCCCGTCCGCCCCGGCGAGCATGCGCTTCAGCCGCGCCGGGCCGCCCGCGCGGATGGCCAGGTGCTCCGCCGCCAGGCCGCGCTGGGCTGCGGCGTCCCCGTTCCAGGCGCGGACGCAGGCCTCCGGGGCCAGGTTGGCCAGGGCCAGCAGGGCACCCGCCGCGCCCATCGGGCCGGCCAGGGCCAGGTAGCCAGCTGACCCGGCGTAGATGTCGCCCGGGTAATGGGCCAGCTCGTCCAGCAGCCGGTCCGGGCTTCCCGAGGAGTCCTTGACCCCGCTCACCGGCAGCCCGGCCAGGCTGCCGGTCGGGATGTCAGCGCAGGCGATGAAGGGGTTGTGGTACGCGAGCACCGGGCGCCCGGCGGCGGCCTCGCCGATCGCCGCGAAGTAGCCGCCCAGGTCGGCGCAGCGGGGCGGGCACCAGGTGAGCACGGCGTCGGCCCCCGCGGCCACCGCGGCCCGGGTCAGGGCGTCCGCCTGGCGCAGTGATGGGGCACCGGTCCCGGCGATCACCGGCACCGGGTCCGGGACCGCGGCCCGCACGGCTTCGATCAGCGCGGTACGTTCCGCGCCGGTCAGGGTGCCAGCCTCTCCGGTGGTGCCGTTGACCAGCACCGCGGCCATGCCCCGCCCGGCCAGGTTGGCCGCCAGCTTGCCGGTCGAGACCGCATCGACCTCACCGCCGGAGTCGAACAGGGTGACCAGCGCGACGCCCACCCCCCGGAACAGGCCCTGGTGCGGCGCCGCCGGTGGGCCGGGCTCGGGTGCCGCCATGCTCGCTGCCGCCATCGTCCGCCTCATTCCGGGCCGTACCGCTGGTGCTTCCAGGCTACGTGCGCACCCGGTGGCCGGCGAGGGGTAGCCGGCCAGGGCCCGGCCGGGGCGGTGCCGGCGGGCGGTCCGGGGCGCGGTCTACGGTGGGGGCAACAGCCGACAGCACGGGGGCAGGGATGGTGAGCGCAGACATGCCGGAAACTGGTCAGGTGCGGTGGGGAATCATCGGCACCGCCCGCATCGCCCGCGCCGCCTTCCTGCCCGCGGTGGCCGCCGCCGGTGGTGGCGCGGTCACCACCGTGGCCGGCCGGGACCTGGACCGGGCCCGCCAGTACGCAGCGGACAACGGCATCGGCCGGGCGGTCCAGGGCTACCAGGCGCTGGTGGACGACCCGGACGTGGACGCGGTGTACATCCCGCTGCCCAACGCGCTGCACGCGGGATGGACGGCCCGGGCGCTGCGGGCCGGTAAGGCGGTGCTCTGCGAGAAGCCGCTGTGCAGCAGCCTGGCCGAGACCGAGCAGGTCCTCACGGTGGCCCGGGAGACCGGGACCCCGCTGTGGGAAGCGTTCGTGTTCCCGTTCCATGAGCAGATGGCGAAGATCCGCGGGCTGCTGGCCGACGGGGCCATCGGGGAACTGCGCGAGATCCAGTCCAACTTCGCCTTCATGCTGGATCACCCCGACGACTTCAGGCTGCGCCGCGCGATGGCCGGCGGCGCCCTCAACGACGTCGGCTGCTATCCGGTCCGGCTGGCCGTGGAGCTGTTCACCGGCGAGCTGGAATGGGCCTGGGCCACCGCAACACTGGGCGGGGACGGGGTGGACGTGGACCTGCTGGGCAGCGCCGGCTACTCCGGTCAGCAGCGGCTCACGGTGTCCTGCAGCTTCGTGCGCAGCGACGACCGGTTCACCCGGCTGGTCGGCACGGCCGGACAGATCCACCTCACCGACCCCTTCCATCCGGGCCCGGACGACTCGTTCACCTTGTTCGAGGAGGGCAAGGAGCCGCGGGGCTTCGCCTCGGCCGACGAGGTACCGTCGTTCACCGCCGCTATCCGGCACATTCAGCGCGTCGTCCAAGGCCAGGAGACCCCCCGCCACCTCGCGGTGGACAACTCGCTGCCCACCGCACGGGCTCTGCACGCGTTGCATCAGGCCGTGGCGCAGGACCAGTCCGCGGCCCAGGATCAGCCGGACGCGGGGTAGAACGGTGGGCCGCGATTCCGCGGGCTCGGGGCCCAGCGACCGGGCCGGCGGCCGTGCGCCCGGGGCGGCGGCGATCCGCGACGCACTGGACGCCGAGCGGCAGCAGACCCTGGACCGGATCACCGCGGTCAGCCGCGAGTTCGATGGCATCGTGGAGTCGTCCGCGGGGGTCGCCACTGACGACGAGCACGACCCCGAGGGGGCCACCATCGCGTTCGAGCGGGCCCAGCTGGCCGCCCTGCTCGACCAGGCCAACAGCCACCTGGCCGAATTGGACGACGCCCTGGACCGGCTCCGGCAGGGCCGCTATGGGCGGTGCGAACGGTGCGGGCGGCCAATCGCCGCCGAGCGGCTCGCCGCCCGCCCCGCCACCCGTACCTGCATCACCTGCGCCGCTCGGGCCTGAAGGCGCAGGTGATGGAATAGCGCCCGGCCGTAGCGCCTCGGGATGGTTTCATGCGGTGGCGGCGGGTTAGCCTAGAGGTATCACCCGGCCCGCGTGGCGCCGCGCTGGGCCGCGCTGGCCCGGGGCCGGCGGGCATGACCTCCGCCGGTCAAAGCCCGGCATGGGCGTCAGGCGAGGGCCCGCCCAGCGGGCTGGGAAAGAGGCTGCTGAGTGCGCTACCGCAGCGACCAGTGGTACGGCGGGAACGACCGGGACTCCTACATCCACCGCGCCTGGATGCGCCGTGGCCTGCCGCGCAGCGCGTTCACCGGGCGGCCGCAGATCGCGATCGCGAATACCGCCTCCGATCTCACCCCGTGCAACAAGCACCTGAACGAGGTGTCGGCCAGTGTCCAGGCCGGCATCTGGGAGGCCGGCGGCATCCCGCTGGACATGCCGGTCATGTCGCTGGGCGAGACCCTGGTCAGGCCCACCGCCATGCTGTGGCGCAACCTCGCCTCGATGGCCGCCGAGGAGATGATCCGGGCCAACCCGGTCAACGGCGTGGTGCTGCTCGGCGGCTGCGACAAGACCATCCCTGCGCTGCTCATGGCGGCGGCCTCGGTGGACCTGCCCGCCCTGGTGGTCCCGGGCGGCCCGATGCTCACCGGCCACTTCCGCGGCGTGCCGCTCGGCTGCGGCACGGACGTGTGGCGGCTGTCTGAGGAGGTCCGCGCCGGCACCCTGTCCGAGCAGGACTTCCTGGCCTCGGAATCGGCGATGATCCGCAGCAAGGGGCACTGCAACACGATGGGCACGGCCTCCACCATGGCCTGCATCGCGGAGGCGCTGGGCATGACGCTTCCCGGGGTGGCCGGCACCCCGGCCCCGGACAGCCGGCTCCTGGAGTCCGCGCACGCCAGCGGCAGGCTGGCGGTGGAACTGGTCACCGCCGGGCGGACGCCCAGCCAGGTCCTGAGCCCAGGCTCGTTCCGCAACGCCATCGTGGCGCTGGCCGCCATCGGCGGCTCGACGAACGCCGTGGTGCACCTGCTGGCCATCGCCGGGCGGGCTGGGGTACCCCTGTCCCTGGATGACTTCGACACGCTCGGCGCCTCGGTACCGTTGCTGGTGGACCTGGCCCCGGCCGGGCGTTATCTGATGGACGACCTCTACCGGGCGGGCGGCCTGCTCGCTGTGCTGCGTGAGGTGTCGGACCTGCTCGACCCCGACGCGCTCACGGTCACCGGCCGTCCCCTGGCCGCCCACCTGGGTGAGGCCAGGATCTGGGACGAGACGGTGATCCGGCCGCGGTCCGCGCCGTTGCAGGAGAGGGCCGGGATCGCGGTGCTCCGGGGCAGCCTGGCGCCCGGCGGCGCGGTGATCAAGCCCGCCGCCGCGACCAAGGAACTGCTTGTCCACCGGGGCCCGGCGGTGGTGTTCGACAGCATCGAGGACATGCGGGCGCGGCTGGATGACCCGGACCTGGACGTTGATGAGAATTCGGTCCTGGTGCTGCGGGGCTGCGGCCCGCGGGGATACCCGGGCATGCCCGAGGTCGGCAACATGCCGATCCCGGCCAAGCTGCTCGCCCGGGGCGTGCGGGACATGGTCCGGGTCAGCGACGCCCGGATGAGCGGCACCGCCTACGGCACCGTCGTCCTGCACACGGTGCCCGAGGGGGCGGCGGGCGGGCCGCTGGCCCTGGTCCGGGACGGTGACCCGGTCGTGCTGGACGTGCCTGGCCGCCGGCTGGACCTCGACGTGCCCCCGGAGGAACTCGCGCAGCGCGAGCCCGCCCCGGCCATGACCGCGGCGCTGCCCGGCCCGCACCGCGGCTGGCAGCGCCTCTATATCGACCACGTCATGCAGGCCGACCAGGGCGCCGACCTGGACTTCCTGATCGGCTCCAGCGGCCACGAGGTAACCCGCGACTCCCACTGACGGCACGCTTCCCGTGATCAGGTGCAATACCGGACGCGCAGCGCCCCCCATTCTGACCGTGATCAGCGCCCCCCCATTCTGACCGTGATCATGGTCGCCGGGGGCGGGCGGGCGCCCCGGGCGGCCCCGCGCACCTGGCCGGCCCGGGCATAAGGCACGCTTGGCGGGTGAGCTGCCCGCAGCGGGGAATAGAGCATCAACGACACACCACCGGGGGTGACGCGGGGCGATGTCCGGAGGCAACGGCAAGCCAGCCTGGTTCGAGCCGGAGCTGGCCACGCTGACCCAGGACCGGTTCTCCGATCCGGCCTGGATATACGAGCGCAAGCTGGACGGCGAGCGGTGCCTGGCCTTCCGCGACGGCGACCGGGTACGGCTGATGACCCGCAACCGGAAGATGGTCAGCAGCACCTACCCCGAGCTCGTCGCGGCGCTGGGCACTCAGCAGTCCGGCGATTTCGTGGTGGACGGTGAGGTGGTCGCGTTCGAGCATGGCCAGACCCGCTTCGCCCAGCTGCAGCAGCGGATGCAGCAGGCCCACCCGTCCGCGGATCAGCTGCGCACCGTGCCGGTCCAGTACTACATCTTCGACGTGCTGTGGGCCGACGGCACCGACCTGCGCCCGCAGCCGCTGCGGAAGCGCAATCAGCGGCTGCAGCAGCTGCTGAACTTCGCTGACCCGCTGCGCTTCACCGAGCACCGGGTCGGCGACGGCGTCGGGTTCTACGCCGAGGCCTGCCGCCTGGGCTGGGAGGGGCTCATCGCCAAGCGGGCCGACGCCCCCTACCAGGCTGGCCGGACCAAGGACTGGCTGAAGTTCAAGTGCGAGAACAACCAGGAGCTGGTCATCGGCGGGTTCACCGACCCACAGGGCTCCCGTACCGGCCTCGGCGCCCTGCTGCTCGGGTACTACGACAGTGACGGGCACCTGGTTTACGCAGGCAAGGTGGGGACCGGGTTCAACCAGCAGACGCTGGACCTGCTGCACGCCGAGCTGAGCGCGATGGAGCAGGACCGCAGCCCGTTCGAGCGCGGGGACCTGCCCCGCGAGCGCGGGGTGCACTGGACCACGCCGCGGCTCGTCGCGCAGATCGGCTTCAGCGAATGGACCACGGACGGGCGGCTGCGCCACCCCAGGTTCCAGGGACTCCGCCGGGACAAGAGCCCGGCCGAGGTGATCCGGGAGGTTCCGCAAGGCGATGGCTAGCACGACGACCCGCGAGCAGCTGAAGGTCGGGCGGCTGACCGTCGCCCTGTCCAACACCGGCAAGGTGCTCTTCCCCGGCGACGAGATCACCAAGGGCGAGCTCATCGGGTACTACCAGGCCGCCGCCGAGCAGATGCTGCCTTACCTGCGGGACCGTCCGGTCGCCATGGCCCGCTACCCGGACGGGATCACCGGCGAGCGCATCTTCCAGAAGAACGTGGGCCGCCATTTCCCGGACTGGATCCCCCGGGTCGTGGTGGGCAAGCAGGGCGGCACGCTGAGTCAGGTAGTCGTGGCCAAGGCCGCCGACCTGGTCTATCTGGCCAATCAGGCCGCCATCGAGCTGCACCCGTTCCTGAGCCGGGTCGGGCGCGGGGACTCGCCGGACCAGCTGCACCGGCCCGACATGCTGATCTTCGACCTGGACCCCCCCGACAGCGGGCACTTCGAGGCGGTCAGGACCACCGCGCTGCGGCTGCACGAGATCCTCGGGGACCTGGGGCTGGCTGCTTTCGTGAAGACCACCGGCAGCAAGGGACTGCATGTGCAGGTCCCGCTGAACGGCCGCGAGGAATTCGACCCGGTGCGCGAGTTCGCCCGCCAGGTGAGCGAGGTGCTGGCTGCCGCCGAGCCGGACCTGGTCACCGTGGAGCAGCGCAAGGACGCCCGGCACGGCCGCGTGTACGCCGACATCATGCGCAACGCCTACGCCCAGACCGCGGTGGCGGCGTACTCGGTCCGGGCCCGCCCGCACGCCCCGGTCGCGACCCCGGTTAGCTGGGACGAGGTGGCCGACCCGGCGCTCGCTGCGGACAGTTTCACGCTGCGCGCCATGCCGGACCGGCTGGCCCAGCTGGCCAAGGCCGGCGACCCGTGGGCCGGGATGTCGCGGCACCGCCAGGGGCTGAGCCGCCCGCGCCGCCTCCTGGCCCGCAGGCATCCCGTGACCGGGGCGGGTGGGTAGGCCGGTAAGACCGTTAGGGAACTAGGGTCTCGGGTTGCGGTGCAAACCGGCTACGGAGCTGAGCCGGATCGTTGCGGCCCACGGAAGCGAGGTGTGCTCGTGAACATCGGCGAGTTGCTGGCCGAGCAGTTCGGCCGGATCCGCGGGGTGGTGGCGGGCGCGGTGCGCGGCCTTTCCGAGGACGAACTGGCGTTCCGGCCTTCTGAGCGGGCCAACTCGATCGGGTGGCTGATCTGGCACCTGACCCGGATCCAGGACGACCACGTCGCCGGCGTCGCAGGGGCGCAGCAGGCCTGGATGGCGGAGGGCTGGGCCGACCGGTTCGGGCTGCCCTTCCCGCCGGCCGAGACCGGGTACGGGCACAGCAGCGAGCAGGTCGCGGCGGTGCGCGTGTCCGCCGACCTGCTGGTCGGGTACCACGAGGCGGTGTTCGGGCACACGGTCAAGTACGTGCGGGGCCTGAGCGAGGCGGATCTGGACCGCGTGGTGGATGTGCACTGGGATCCGCCGGTCACGCTCGGCGTCCGGCTGGTCAGCGTGGTGTCCGACGACCTGCAGCACGGCGGTCAGGCGGCCTACGTGCGCGGCCTGCTGCCGGCCCGCTGCGCCGGCCAGCCAGCTGACCAGCTGACCGGCCGCGACCTGGGTCAGGCCGGGCCGAACAGGGAGTCAAGCGCGGCGTCGATCGTCGCGGCGAGCGGCCCGATCTTGGGCAGCACCGGCTCGGGTGGGGTCGCGTCCACGGCGTCACACTCGGCCAGGGCGGCGGGGTCGAGGAACCGGGTCAGCTGGCCGTAGCCGTGCCGGTCGTCGGAGGCCATCCGGTGATGATGCATCCGCAGCGGCGCGTACAGGTACAGCTGATCGCGCGCCCGGGTCACCGCCACGTAGAACAGCCGTCGTTCCTCCTCCAGCCCGGCCCGGCTGGACAGGGCCATGTCGCTGGGCACGGCCCCGTCCACCAGGTGAAGCAGGTGCACCACGGGCCATTCCAGTCCCTTGGCCGAGTGGATCGTGGACAGGACCAGGTAGTCGTCGTCCAGCCGCGGCGGGCCGGCCAGGTCCGACGCGGACACCGGCGGGTCGAGGGCCAGCTCGACCAGCGCGTCGTGCAGCGAGGGGCGGGTCGCGGCCGCGTCGACCAGGCGCTGCAGGTCGGCGATCCGGATCCCGGCGTCGGGGTAGCGCTCGCGGATGGGGGCGTCCAGCGCGGTCAGGATGCCCGTGGCCCGGTCCGCGGTGCGCTCCCGCCCCGCCGCGTCGGCCAGGCAGGTCATGGTGTCCGCCACGGCCGGGCGGGCCCGCGGGGGCAGCACATCGGCCGCGTCCTTCCAGTGCTCCCACAGCTGCGGATCGCCTAGGCCCAGCGCCCCGATGAAGCGGCGGGCGTGCACCGGCCCGATCCCTTCGTGCAGCCGGAGCAGCCGGAACCAAGCCAGGTCGTCCGCGGGGTTGGTGACCACCCGGGCGGCGGCCATGAAGTCCTTGACGTGGGCGGCCTCGGTAAACCGGATCCCGCCGTACTTGATGAACGGGATGCGCCGGACCGAGAGCTCGACCTCCAGCACGTCGCTGTGCGTGGCGGCGCGCATCAGCACGGCCTGCTCGCGCAGGTCGGCCCCGGCCTCGCGGGCCTCAAGCACCCGGCCGCAGATCTCCCGGGCCTGGGTCGCCTCGTCATGACAGCGGACCAGCTGGGGGCGGGCCCCGGTCCCGCGCTCGGCGCGCAGGGCCAGCTCCAGGCCCTCGGACTGGGGCCGGACCGTGTTGGCCAGCCGCAGCACCGCGTCCTTGGAGCGGTAGTTGCGGGCCAGCCGGATGATCTCCAGATCCGGGTAGTCCGCAGCCAGCGCCCGCAGGTGGGCCGGGTCGGCGCCGCGGAAGGCGTAGATGGCCTGTGCGTCGTCGCCCACGCAGGTCAGGCCCGGCCCGTCCGGGCGCAGCAGCCGGACGATGTCAGCCTGGACCGCGTTGACGTCCTGGTACTCGTCCACCAGGACGGCGTCGAACATTCCGCGCAGCACCGGGCCCGCGGCGGCGTCGGCCAGCGCGGCCCGCCACAGCAGCAGCAGATCGTCGAAGTCGACCAGGCCGTGCTGGCGTTTGTGCGCGGTGTACGCGCGGAACAGGCCGGCCAGCTCGGTCTCGAAACCGGCCACCCACGGGAACTGCGCCTTGATCACCTCGGGCACCGGGGCACGGGTGTTCACGCACCGGGTGTAGATGTCCGCGCAGGTCCCGGCCCGCGGCGCCCGCCGCTGGCTGGTGACCAGGCCGTTCTCGGCGCGCAGGGTGTCCATCAGGTTGGTGACGTCGGGCGGGTCGATAACGCTGAACTCCGGCGGCAGCGAGAACGACTCCGCGTGGGCCCGGATGATCTGATGGGCTACCGCGTGGAAGGTGCCGCCGACGACCCGGTCGGCGGCGCTCGCGCCGCGCGGCGTGACCCGGGCCAGCATGTCGTCCGCGGCCCGGCGGGTGAACGTCAGCAGCAGGATCCGGCTGGCCGGCGTGCCCTGGCTGCGCAGCCAGCCCGCCCGGGCGACCAGGGTCCTGGTCTTGCCGGTGCCCGCCCCGGCCAGGACCAGCAGCGGCCCGGACTGATGCGTGGCCGCCCGGCGCTGGTCGTCGTTGAGCCCGTCAAGGACATCCGCCGGTTCGAACATGAAGACGAATGTAACGGGCCGGGCCGGGTTGGGGCGAGGCCCCACACCGGAGGAGTTCCGGCCGGACCCCTTGCGGGGCCGGCCATCCGGCCGCGGTGAGACCCGGCGCACACAATTCCGTATCCAGGCGCAAGCTCTCTGCCACCGGCAATCCATTCAGCGTGGCAAAGTCCGGTCCTGGGCTCGCGACCCTTCCGCCCAGGCCAGCATGGATGTGAGCGGTCCGCGCGCAAACTGCGGGGATACTGAGTGATACTTGAAAAGAATTGCTGGCCATTGCGGGGGGGATTAGGTTCGAAATGGCGCCCGGGAGGCGGGCCGCGATGGACGGCGCGTGCACCCAGGGGTCACCGAGGAGCGGGGATGCCCAGTTCAGCCGTCCCGAACACCGACCTGCCGGGAGCCGGTGCCACGCTGCTGCGCTGCGACGGGTGCGGGGCCAGGGCCGTGATCGACCAGGGGGAGCACCAGTACGGCGGCCTGGTGCGCAGCTTCCTGGGCCATCATTCGGGGTGCGGCAACGCGGTGCAGATCACCAGGACCCAGCCCGGGGAGACGTGACCCGGCCGCTGCTTGCTCCCGGCCCCGGCTCCTACTCCCCCGGCCCCGCTCTCACTCCTCCCCCTGCTCGGCGTGGTGAGCGAAGTCCACCGGCGGCAGGTCCTGCACCTCGTGCTTGCTGATATTGAGCCGGATGGTGTCCCCGACCCGGGACACGGCCTTGATGGGGATGGCCACGTCCTTGCGGCCCCACAGGTGCCCTTCCTGCAGCAGCACATGGGTGACCTGATGATCGCCGGGATCAACGACCAGCCCCTGGATATGGCCGATGCGGCCGTCCGTGGCCTCGACCGGATCGCCGCGCCGCACTTCTACTTCATCGAGCGGAACACGGTCATAAGTAATGGTGGGCGAGAACCCCGCCACGGCCAGGTCCAAGCCGCCCGGCGTTTCCGTCCCGGGGGTCAGGCCGTAGTACGGCCAGGCGCTCACCTGCTCGGGCCCATAGGCCGCGTACCCGCCGCTGCCCGGCACGAACTGGGTTTCCTCAGCCGGGTCGAGGTGCTCGAAGCCGGCCAGGGTGCAACGCAGCCGCACGTCGCCAGCGGACGCGTCGACCAGGTCCAGCGGCACGAGCCGGGCGAGCCCCTTGCGGCCCTTCGGCTCCACCACGAGATGGGTGACAATCCCGGCGACAGGGTCCACCACCACCCGGGACACCTCACCGCACACCCCGTCGGTGCACCGGGCTTGCGCCCCGATGGTGAATTGCGTCATTTCTGCCACTTTGACTCTCCGTCGTTCCGGACTTGACCCCACAGCAATGCCTTGCCCGGCCACACGCAGTAAACACTTCCCAGGCGGAGCCGCTCGGCCTCCGGCTCGTTCGCGGGAATTCGGGCGCAGATTCCGGGGCATCCAGTCACGCTGCGCGATAACGCGTCCGTCCGATCAAGATAACGCGCCCGTCCGGTCAACCAGTCACCCGGCTGCCGCGTCATCTTAGTGATCAAAATGAGACGTCCGCCGAGGATTAGCCCACGATCGCGCTAAGGTTCTAATCCCCGCGCTACTACACGGGAAGGACGACCATGTTGGGCCGACCCCGGCTAGGCAGACCCCTTGCAGCGGCCGCTGCGGCACTGACCCTCTCCTGTGGGGGCATCCTCGTGGCCACGGCCACGCCCGCGATCGCTGCCTCGTGTAGCTCAGGTGTCGGCACCACCTGGACGCTCGCGCACCTGGGCATCAATAGTGACGGCTCCGGCGGCCAGCAGGCCGTAGACCAGGCTAACTCGTGGGGCGGCGGGAACGCCTGTCTCCTCGTGCCCGGATCCATCAGCGCGTTCGCGGGTGCATTCACGGTGGCCAGCCAAACGGCGGCTACGACGGGCGGCGTGCTGAGCTACCCCAACACGGGGATCGGTTGCTCCAGCGGTTACTGCACTACTTCAAGTGGGCTGCCCTTCCCGGTGTCTGCTAGCCCTGACCCGGCTATCACCTGGGCCTACAACACGATCGGCGCGGCCTGGGGTAGCAAATACGACACCCTGATCGACTCAGAGTTCTCGGCGAGTTGCTCTGGGGCCGCCCCATCGATGAACGCGGCGGTGGGCATTTACACCGCTGGGTACCCCAGCTACAAATCGATCGGTGTCCCCTACTCCGGACCCACGGTCAGTATCGACGGATACAACTGGTACACCGGCCACTTCGTGAACGGCAGCAAGTACGGCAGCCAATTCGTCCTGGCCCGGCCCTCGGCCACCGGCGTCAGCGGTCTGAACCTCGGCGATTTCTATCAGTGGGTGGCGGCCAACCTGGATCCTGCCTACATGCCCTCGGGCGACTGCCTGCAGACGGTGAACACGGGCTTCGAGATCTGGGCCGGCGGCGCCGGCCTGACCAGTAACGGCACCTGGATCAGCGGCCTGACCACCGCGAAACCGACGCCCACACCGACGCCCACACCGACCGCGACGGCCACGGCGACCAGCACCCCGACCCCCAGCCCGACCGACAGCAGCACGCCGAGCCCGACCGACAGCAGCACGCCGGACCCGACCGACAGCAGCACCCCGAGCCCCAGCGCGAGCCCCACGAGTAGCTGAGCCCGGAAGCATGAGCTCGGACGCATGAACGGGGGCCCCGGCGATTCGCCGGGGCCCCCTGTCCACGAACGGGGTACATCATGGGATGGGCAGGGCCTGATCCACCTCGTCGTGCCGGCCACGGCGATGGAAGTTAACCGCTCAAGAAACCAGTTGGTCGGTAATGACGGAAGAGCGCGTCAAGGCGCCAGAAGGCACCGATGAGGGTCCGGGCCCTCGCCCCAGGCCGCATCTGCTGCGCGAGTGGCGGTCGGCCATATTCGCTCCCGTTGGGACCGGCCAGCGGCGGCGGCGTGGAAGCGACGGGCTGCGCCTGGCTGGCGCAGTCCTCGCGCTCGTCTGCTGCGTGCTCATCATCCACTACGACTCCCGCATAGACCGCGCCATTGTCCAGGTCATCCACCCACCGCCGCGGAGTATCACCTGGCTGGTCACGGTGGTGTACGACGTTGGCTCGTTCGGCGTCACGATTGCCCTGGTGCTGCTGGCCCTAGTCGCCCGCCGCTGGGTTGTCGCCCGAGACATCGCGCTGAGCGCCGCCGCGGCCGCGGCGGTGAGCGGGATCCTGGTCCTCGTGCTCGGCAGCCGCGGCGGCAGGCCCGGCGGAATCGTGATCCACGGGTATGCGGTGAGCTTCCCGGTCCTCCAGATCGCTCTGTTCATGGCGGTCACCACGGCGGCGTTGCCGTATCTGGCCCGGGGCCTGCAACGTCTCATCGAGATCTTTATCACGCTGGTCGCGATGGCCTCAGCCGTCGGAGGTCACGGGCTGCCCCTCAACGTGCTCGGCAGCCTGGCCATCGGATGGGGAACCACGGCGCTGGTCCGGCTGATCTTCGGCTCCCCACTCGGCCTCCCCTCGGCCGATGACGTCCGGGCGCTGCTCGGCGAGCTCGGTATCCACGCCAGCCAGGTGCAGGCGGCGGACCGGCAGGTCTGGGGGGTAGCGAAATACCAGGCCAGCGACGTGGATCCGGCCGGCGGGCTGATGGGTGTGGCGGTCTACGGCCGGGATGCGGCCGACGCCAAACTCCTGACCAAGACGGCCCGGTTCCTGTTCTACCGGGACTCCGGGCCCAGTCTCACGATCACCCGGCTTCAGCAGGTCGAACACGAGGCGTACGTCACGTTGCGGGCTGCGCGGGCGGGCGCGGCGGTCCCTGACATCGTGGAGGCGGGCACGGCGGGTCCATCCCACGACGCGCTGCTGGTCTCCCGCTGGCCGGCTGGCCTGATGCTCTCCGAGGCGGACGCCAGCCAGGTAGGTGATCCCGCGCTGGACGACCTCTACCGCCAGCTGCTGATCCTGCGGAAGACCCGCATCGCGCACGGCGCCATCAGTGGTGACACCCTGTTCATCGACCCCACCGCGCAGAGCGCCACCTTGGCCGACTTCCGCAACGCCATCTCTAACGCCTCTCCGGACCAACTCGATCGCGACATGGCCGGTGTCATCGCGGCCATTGCTGCCGCGGTCGGCGCCGACCGGGCAGCCTACTCCGCCGCCCGGTCGCTGGACGCGGAGGTACTGGAGGGCGCCCTCCAGCACCTGCACCGCGCCGCTCTCGACCCCGTCCTCAGCCGGTCCCTGCGGAGCCAGCGCGGCCTCCTGGATGAGGTCCGGCAGCGCGCCGCCCAGGCCAAGTCGATCAGCGTCCCGAAACTGGTGGAGCCCCGCCGGGTGAGCTGGCCCACGCTGATCATGGTGGTGGGCACGCTCATCGGCGGCTGGGCCCTCATCGGGGTCCTCATCGACGTGTCCCAGTCGTTCGACACGGTGCTGGGGGCCAGCTGGCTGTGGGTCATCGTGGCGTTCATCCTGGCCCAGGCGGCCTTCGTCGCGTCGGCCGTCGAAGCCATCGGCAGCGTGGCCGGGCCGCTCCCGTTCGGGCGGGTGGTGGCGGTCGAGGTGGCCAACTCCTTCAGTGCCCTGGCCGGCGGGACCGCCGCCGTCTTCGCCACCCGCGTCCGTTTCTTCCAGCAGCAAGGCTACGACGCGTCGGTCGCGCTGAGCTCGGGCGCCATCATGACCACCTCCAGCTGGGTCGCCACCGGGGTGCTGTTCCTCGTGTCGCTGCCTTTCGCCTGGGGATCCATCCACATCGAGGCCACCCCCGAGTCTGGGGGGAATTCCAAACTGGTCTGGATCATCCTGGCCGTGGTGGTGCTGGCCGGTCTGCTGATCGGCGTGGCCCTGGCCGTACCCCGGCTCCGCCGGCTGGCCGCCAGCAAGCTGCGGCCCAAGGTGCGCGACATCTGGGGCAACTTCCGGCACGTCGCCAGCTCCCCGCGCAAGCTGGTGCTCCTGGTGGGCGGCTCCTTCGCCCAGGAACTGGTCGTGGCCATGGCCCTGTCGGTGTCGCTGCGGGCCTTTGATGACCATCTCCGGTTGCCGACCCTGATCGTGGTCATCTTCCTGGCCGGGTTCATCGGCGGGATCTCGCCGTCACCGGGCGGCATGGGCGTGGTGGAAGCGGGAATGATCCTCGGCCTCACCGCGGCCGGTGTCTCCGAGGCCGACGCGACCGCCGCGGTCTTCATCCAGCGCCTGTTCACGTCGTACCTGCCACCGATCTGGGGCTGGGTCACTCTCGTCTGGATGCGCAAACGCGAGTACCTGTGAGGCCCGATCGTCCACTTCATTCGGCGTCGATGCGCCGGTCAAGTAAGCCGCGAAGTGCCGGTCGATGAGGTCACGGAGCGGGGATAGTTGGCTGGGCGAATGCCCTCCTAGGGTGGTCACATGACGAGAGTGGTGGCCCCTCGCGGTCCCTACCAGAAGGGGATCAGGCGCCGCCGTGAGATCGTGGACGCCGCGTCGAGGATCTTCGCCCGCTACGGCTACGGAGGGGGGTCGCTGCGGCAGATCGCCGACGACGTCGGGGTCACACCGGCCGCCTCGGCCCGCCACTTCGAGAACAAGTACGGCCTGCTCCAGGCGGTGCTTGTGCACTGGGAAGAAGAAGTAGACCGCAGCTTCGACGGGGCCCGCGGTTTGGAGTACTTCCGTGGCCTCCCGGGCCTGATGCATGACCACACGACCGAGCCCGGGCTCATGCTGACTCTCGCCACCGAGGCCACCGATCCGCAGCATCCGGCGCGGAACTGGGCGGTCCAGCGGTACGCGAGGGTCATCGATCTGGGTGTCGCCTCCCTCCGGGAGGCCAGAGACCTCGGCGAGATCGGCCCCATGACTGACGAGCAGATCGAGATCGAGCTTTACACCCAGTTCTCTGCCCTTACCCTCGGGCTCGACGAACGACTGGACGCGCTCGAGCAGCGGGTGCTGCGCGAGGCCGACGACGAAGAGCTCGCCGAGATCACCGCGATACGGCACCGGGCCGCGGTAATCCGCAGGACCGTCACACCAGGCCGCGACCTCGCGGCCCGGATGCCGCTCATCCTGTCCCTACCCGGGACCACCAGCGAAACCCAGCTCTACGCCGAGGACATCAACGACGAACTGCAGCAAGCCGTGGCGGGCCTTACCTCGATCGAGGAGCGGTGCATCGCCCTGCTGGCCCTGCACGCCTCATTGGCCAGCAAGCACCTGGCGATCGTGAGCCGCCGGCTGGCGACGGTGGCCACCATTTTCCTGCCCATCTCCTTCCTGGTCGGATTCTGGGGACAGAACTTCAACCTCCTCACCGGCAGCATCGAGAAGGGCTGGCATCGTTCCTGGTTCTCGGCGTAGGGCTGAGCGCCGCCTGCGCCGGGTTTACCGTCTTCATGCTCAGGCGTCGCAAATGGAACTGAGACCCGCTGACCAAGTCGCCGAACTGGCCGCCGCTGGACAGCTGGACCGAGACCCCTAGCCGGTGAGTGGCGCTGGATCCTGCCCTAGCGCCAGCTGGCGGCAGGCCAGCATCAGGGTCTCCGCCATCTCCATCTTCTCCGTGCCACCGACTCGCTTGCCGCCCGTTTGGCATTCGGCTTCATAGCCGACGCCCAGGGCACTGATCGCGGCGACGGGGTCGCTCTCACACGCCGCCACGGTCAGTTTCTTCGCGTTCTCCCGCAAATACTTCCGCCGCCACCGGGTGACGCCCCAGGCCCCGGTTGACTCGGACGCACACCGCCTCAGCTCGTCGACGTACCGTATGATCCGCATGGCCCTGATGAAGGCTTCACAGCCCTGCTCATGATCTTCTTGCCGAGGATGACCTTTGGCTTTCGTGTAGTGAAGTGGTCCTCCACACCGGACGCAGCAGATCAATCGGAGCGTCGCTGGACGTCGCCCCGGAGGCATTGGTCCCGGCCACGAGTACTGCATGATCAAGCCACCGCCTCCGCGAGAAACCCTGACCACGAGGATAGAGCCTGCCCGGGGTGGCGCTGGACGGCCTGGTCGCCCACTTCAGTTCCCCGGCGTCTCCCGGCTGCTTGATACCACCGTGAACGCACACGCCTGGGGTAACCGCGACGCTTCCGGCACGGGCCAGTCAACCAAGGTTGAGGTAGGTCACGGGCCCGAAGCTGGCCGGGGCAACTGGCGGCGGTTTGTGGCCTAGACCAAAGTCGAGTCGGGCAAACGTTTCGGCGTTGATCACCAACGACATGTACGTGCCGGTGGGTACAGGTGCTCTTCGTGATCGGGGTACGGCTCTGGCCGCAAAGTGGCCCTTGACCGTCACCAGGTACACGACGGTCCTCTCGTCGTTCGGGACGAAGTCGCCGGGGGTTGCCGAGATCAGTGCTTTCGCGCGGGTAGTGACTACCGCTGAGGCCCAGGCCACGCTGTGCCCGTCATTTACTGAGACAGCGTGGTTGACTGTTGTGGTCAGTCGTTCGATGGCTGCTGCAGGTATCGGCTGGCCGGGTACCGCTGTCGCTGGTTCGTGGCGGTCGGCTGACCCGCTGGCCGATCCAGAGGCAGCGGCGGCCAGCACGGAGATGAGCCAGAATGCACGCCTCATGAGCCTTTGACGCCTTTCGTTGAATGCTGCTGGCGGCAGTTGGCATCTCAGCCTGGTCTGATCGAACCTCGAGGGACCCCATCCGAGCCACCAGCTCGCGCAGGCTCGCGCCTGTTGCTGCCTGACTCCTACCCGCCCTGAGGGTAGGGCGGTGAGCCACCCGCGATTGACCGAGGTCAGCCGCCTGTCTACGCTCGCATCTATGCGGACTGCTGGGCTGCGACATTCCGTGCTAGGCGTACTCCTCCTAGCTGTCTCAGCTGCCCTGTTGATGGTCTGGCTGTGGTTCGGCCATCTGTGGTTCGCGATCGTCACCGGCTTCGTTGTCGGGCTCGTGCTGATCGCCTTGATGCTCCGGAACGGATGGCACCAGACGAGTCCGGAAAGCCTCGAATCACGCGGTTTCAGTCCGGAATCTGCCTGGGATTCCAATCTGATGGATCCAGGCCTGCACCGAGAGATGGTCCCCATAGTCCCGGCCTTCGGGCGTCGGGGGATATCCAATACCCCCATCCGGCGTCCGGCCGCCCAGCCGGCCCCGGGTCGTTCGCCCGGCGGCGTGCGCCGACAGCCTGGAACGGCCAGCCCGACCGGCTGCGCGGCCGGCTTTCCGCGGACGCCCTGGTCATGTTCGCCGAGGAGCGCGAAGCCGCCAGCATCGACGAAGTGCTCGGCGCGCTCGACCGCGACCTGGTCGGCCTGGTGCCCGTGAAGCGGTGGATCGAGGACATCGCACTGCTGCTCCTGGTGGACCGGGCCCGGCAGAGATTCGGCCTCGAGGCCCCCCGGCCAAACCTGCACATGTGCTTCACCGGCCCTCCGGGCACCGGCAAGACCACCGTGGCGCTGCGCATGGCCGAACTCCTGCACCGGCTCGGCTACCTGGAACGCGGGCACCTGGTGCACGCCATGCGCGACGACCTGGTCGGCCAGTACATCGGGCAGACCGCACCCAAGACCAAGCGCGTGCTCGACCAGGCCATGGGCGGGGTGCTGTTCATCGACGAGGCCTACTATCTGTACCGCGCGGCCGACTCCAAGGACTATGGCCAGGAGGCCATCGACATCATGCTGCAGGTGATGGAGAAGGAGCGCGACAATCTTGTGGTCATCCTCGCGGGCTACAAGGACCGGATGGACGACTTCTTCGAGAGCAACCCGGGCATGCATTCCCGGATCGCGCACCACCTCGACTTCGCCGCCTACGATGCCGACGAACTCGTCGCGATTGGACGGCTAATGCTCGAGCAGTCCAGTTACTACCTGTCCCCGGGCGCCGAGGAGGCGTTCCGCCAGTACCTGTCCCGCCGGATGCGCGGGCCCCGGTTCGCCAACGCCCGGAGCGTGCGGAACGAGCTGGAACGCACCAGGCTTCGGCACGCGCGCCGTGTGGCCACTGACGCCAGCCGCGCTTGGAACCGCGACGACCTGATGCGCCTTGAGCCATCAGACATCCTGCCGAGCTGGGACTTGCTAGACAGTGATCCGTCGTAGCTGCCTCGTAGTGGTGCTCACGTAGCCAGCGGGACGCCGGGTTGCGCCGGAGGCCGGCCGCCACGTCGTCCGCGGATACACGCACCTGGGCCACGGTCAGGCGCCCGTTAGCAAAGACGCCCCTTCCTTTTAGCAGATCTGTTAGCAAGATCGCCAATGGTCAGTGCAGGTTGCTGCTGCTGCCTAGATCTTCAGCGCACATCCTGTCGCTGCTAGCTCATCGTTCGACACTGGGCTGAGAACTGAGGGCGGCGCGGGTGAAGCCGCCGAACTGGCCAGGCCTGGCGGTGATGTGCTGGAGGGTGCGCTGAAAGCTGGTTGAGCTTGGACGAACCCGGGTTCGCCCAGGCTGCGCAGGAAACACTGGATTTGTGCTTTTCGTGTGACGACTTCCGCTATCCAGTTCGGTTCGTCTACGCGAATTCTTGCGAGCAAGGTGGCTTATGGCCTTTATGGCCCTCGCGGATCCGGGAGTCGTTCATGCTAAAGTCGGCAATCCGATGGCGGCGGCGCGGTAGTGGGCGGGCATGGCGAGGGCTGCGGGTGGTGGTGATGTCGTTCTCCAAGCCGTGCTCCACCTCCGACACCCACAGCGGGAACCCATCGGGAGCGAGCTACCGCCTGAACGTTGTCGCCGTGGGAATGGGCTTTGCCGGAGTACCACAGGTCGATGAGCTGGCCTTTCACGCTGACTGCCGGCTCATTGCTCCGGTCAGCCGGGATGATCTTCCCGTCGAGGATCACAGGTGATTTTCTCGGTTGTCCGTGGCGCGTTCCTGCAGCTTGGAACGCAAGTCAGGTGACCTGTTCAACGAGTAAGCTCGATAAATTCCTCCGGTACCGGCAGGCGGTAGCTCCGAGAGGACATGCCTTGTGCTTGGTTTCAGCAGGCAATCAGCGCGAGCTGGTACGTATAGCTGATGCTACTCTCGGTCGTGATCCTGAACCATCCAGTGGCGAGATCCTCTTCCGAAGATGCGGGCGAATCATCGGCCTTGCTTGAGGATATAGTCTTTAATGGGCTGTTTCCTCGCCGGCTCCGCAGCGGCACTCCCTGCTTTCCAGCTGCCAGACGATCCGCGACGGCCCCACTGACGTGTTCGCTGGCCGAGCCCCCAGCGCGCCCCCACCTCCCCGGTACCGCGTCCGCAGCCTGCCGGCGAAGAAGATCTTCAGGTGAGTCCGCATCTACCGGGCTCCACGTCCATGTTACAACCAGCCCGGTTCCGTCCGCGGGTCTGCCCGGACGTGGAGCCGCCTATCGAAGATCGAAGCCCGACTGCCCTACGCTATTACGAGGAGGATCCACCCTCAATGGCCGTCCGCTGCGTCACTCCGTCCCAGCTCGCTGGGCTCCCGATTCCAACAAGGTCCATGGTCGTCCAGGACTGTTGTTAGCAGATCCGTTAGCAAGATCGCCTGGTGCCCAACAGCGACTCCGCCCGCTCCGCATGACGCGACGCCGCTCGTGCGGGCTCAGTCGAGGAGGTTGAGGAACTCGGCAGAGGTCAGGCCCGCCTGTCGCAGAATCGACGCGAGCGTGCCGCGCTTAACTACGCCGTGTTGCGGGATGACGGCCACCCGCCCTTCCCGATTCCGGTACACCGCGTGACTGCCCTTGGTGCGCACATGAGAAAAGCCGACCGACTCAAGCGCCTTCACGACCTTCCGTACCGGCAGGTCAGAGAGCGCCGGGCTCACGCGGCGGGCAACTGGAAGGAGGTCACAAGCGGCGTCGCGGTGACATGCCCCGCAGGGTCGTCCACTTCCTCCAGGTACAGCTCGACCGCCTCAGCGAGATTCGCCAGTGCCTCGTCAATCGTGTGGCCCTGGCTGGCCACGTCAACCTCCAGACACTGCGCGATGTACCAGTCTTCTTCCTGATGCAACGCAGCAGTCAGGGTCTGCGGCAACTCCGACATGCCCCCAGCATAACTGCCCGCCGTACACGCAGGCGGGACGCAGGGCCCGGTGCTGTCTGCCGAACCCCCCGCAGAATTCTCCGACAGGTGGAGCTTGTAACCTCAGGTGTGTAAAGATCTTTTAGCTTCGAGCTGGTTTCCGCTTTTACCTGATTCGTCCTGGGTAGGCGATGTCGAGTTCGTTGAGTGCTTCGCGCCAGCCCATGACGCGTTGTCCTTCGATGAGGCGTGCGGGCTGGTCGCTGCGCTTGCCGGTTTCCTGCCGGCGTGCGGCGCGCTCGCGGGCCCGCTTGTCCTCGATGTTGATGATCGCCAGCCAGAGCAGCTTGACGACGGCGTCGTCGCCGGGGAAGTGGCCGCGGGCCTTGGTCACCTTCCGCAGCTGGTAGTTCAGCGACTCGATGCTGTTGGTGGTGTAAAGCAGCTTCCGCACCGGCGGGGTGAAGGCCAGGAACGGCGTGAACCGGTCCCAGGCGTTCTCCCAGACCCTGGCGGCCTGCGGGATACTTCTGGCCGAGGGGCGAGGCGGAGAAGGCGGCCAGGGCGTCGAACGCGGCATCGGCGTCCACGGCGGTGTAGATGGTGCGCAGCCCCGCGGCGACCGCGGCGGCATCGCGGCGGGCGACCGGCCGCAGGCTGTTGCGGATCAGGTGGACCACGCATGTCTGCACGACGGTGTGCGGGAACGCGGCGCAGATGGCGTCCTCGAACCCGTCCAGGCCGTCGCAGCAGGCGATGAGGATGTCGCAGACGCCGCGGTTGCGCAGGTCGGCGGTGACGCTGGCCCAGAAGCGGGCGCCCTCCCCGGCGGTCGCGGTGTCGAGCGGGGTTTTGGCCAGCCAGATGCCCAGCACGTGCTTTTCCCCGTCGGTGTCGATGCCGGCCGCGAGGTAGGCGGGCTTGCTCTGCACGACGTGGTTGTCGCGGACCTTGACCATGATCGCGTCCAGGAACACCACGGCGTAAACAGGATCGAGCGGCCGGCTCTGCCAGGCTCTCACCTCCTCCAGCACGGCATCGGTGATCCGCGACACCGTCTCACGCCGACAGTTCGGTGCCGTAGACCTGCTTGAGGTGATGCAGGATGTCGCGGACACTCATCCCGTGCGCGTAAAGGCTGATGATCATGTCGTCCAGGCCGCCGGAGATCCGCCCGGACCGTTTGGGCACCAGCCGCGGCTCGAAGTCCCCGGCCCGGTCACGGGGCACCTCGATGCCCACCGGCCCGATCCCGGTCTGCACCTTCTTGCTGATCGTGCCATTCCGCGAGTTCCCGGAATTATGGCCGGACGGGTCATGCCGGGCATAGCCCAGGTGCCCGGTCAGCTCAGCCTCCAGCGCCCGCTCCAGCACCGCCTTGACCAGCTCACCCAGCATGCGACCCCTCGCTGGTCAGCCGCAGCCCCCCGGCCTCGTCCCGCGACCGCTCCAGCAGCGCGTCCAGCAGCCGGTCATCGATCAGCTCCCGCAAAGGACCCAGCCGCTGCGCGGCTGAGGGGGATTTATCCCCGCCGTAATGAGCAGCCTCCCCCAAAAGCCCATCCGCATCCGCAGTACGCATCAGCCCGGCCGAACCAGGCTCTTGGCGTGTAATGGACATGATCGTGGTTCTCCCCCCGTAACAGTGACCATTCCCACTGGCCACTCAGTTCCCTTTAATCACTCCTTACACACCTGGAGAGATACCCCCGACAGGTGTTCACGTTTAGGGTTGACCTGCGGTTTTAGGGGCTGGCCGGAGGCCTGGCCACAGGTTAAGCGGGCGCCGGCCACATGATCTTGGTTCAGCGCTGCCAGCGGGGGTCTGTGTCGGCGATTTCCTGGCTGAGGGTTTCCAGTTCGGTGATGAGGGCGTGCAGGCGGCGCTGGTTGCCGAACCAGGGCTGGTAGTCGGCGAGCTGGTCATCAGACAGGATCCGGGTGACGGTTTTGCCGTTTATCTTGCGGGTCCACTGGTGGTAGGGGCCGTGCAGCTGGGGCGGGTCGGCGCGGCAGCGGCACCGGGGGTAGCCGCAGCGGGTCATCCGCTCGGTGAGGGTGCCGGGCAGGATGAAGCTGGCCACGGTGAGCTGGGCGATCTGCGCGGCGATTGCGGCGGCGCGGGCCTGCTGGGCGGGTGTGGGCGACACGCAGTCATTTTCGCAGCCGGGGTCCGGTGTCTCGCGCATTCCTTACAGTATAAATCCTGTATGGATTCTGGTGAGACCGCCGCGTATATCCAGCGGTGGCAGCCGTCGCCGGTGTCCGGGCCGGGCGCATGCTTCGCGCGGGCGGTGGTCGCTGATGCCCGGCCGGCCGGGCGGGAACGGGCGAAGAACCTGCTGTGGGCTGCGGGCCGGCTCGCTGACTGGGGCGCCGGGCTCGGGCTGGAGCCGGTCCCGGGGGTGCTGCACCCGTCGGTGATCGAGCGGTTCACCGCGCACGCGCCTGCGCTGACAGGCGTGACACGGCGGACGCTGCGGGCGAACCTGCGGTTCCTGGCCCGGCGCGTCGTGCCCGGGCTGGCACCGGCGGACGTGCCGCTGCCCCGCGAGCGCGCCAAGCACCCTTATAGTCCCGCGGAGATCGCCGGTTATCTGGCGCTGGCGGCCGCGCAGCCGACGGTGGCGCGGCGGATGCGCGCCAGCGGGCTGGTCTGCCTCGGGGCCGGTGCCGGGCTGATCCGCGGCGACCTGCGCCAGGCCCGCGGCACTGACGTGATCTGCAGGCCGGGCGGGGTAGTCGTGCAGGTGCGCGGCGCCCGGCCACGGGCCGTGCCAGTGCTCGCCCGCTACCACGAGCCGCTGCTGGCTGCCGCGGCGTTCGCCGGGGACCAGCTGATCGCCGGCGGCGCTGACCCGGCCCGGCGGAACCTGACCACCCCGCTGGTCACCGCGCTGGCGGGCGGGACCGGCCTGCCGAGGCTGGACACCTCCCGGCTGCGGGCGACCTGGCTGGCCGGCTGCGCCCGCCAGATCGGGCTGGCCACGTTCATGCACGCCGCGGGCATCACCTGCAGCCAGCGGCTCGGCGACCTGCTCGCCACCCTGGCCCCCGGCAGCGAAGCCGAGGCGATTGCGCTGCTGGGCGGTCAGCGGTGAGCATCCCGCTGCCCCGGCCCGGGGAGATCATCGGGGCCTCCGGGATCGCGACGCGGATCGAGGCGCTGCTCCCGGCCGGGGTCCGCCACCGCCAGCTCAAAGCCAGCACCTTAATCCTGGGCATGATGCTCACCCAGGCAGACCGCCGTCCCGCGCACCTGACTGAGGTGCATGCCGCGCTGACCGCGCTGCCCCCTGCCGACCAGGCGCGGCTGGGCGTGACCGAGGACTGGCGGCACGGCCCGCACCAGCTCACCTACCGCCAGACCGAGCACACCTTCGGCCTCATCACCAAGGCCCTGAAGAAAGACACCCCGGACGGCACCCCCTCCGCCGTCCTTGCCACCGTGCTGGATGACCTGCTGGAAGCCAGCATCCCGGGCGAGTACAAGACCGCCTCCACGGCGCTGGCCGCCGACTGGACCGACGTGGAGTCCTTCTCCCGCCCCCCGCCGTCAGGCAGCAGGACATGCGCCGACCCCGAAGCCTCCTGGGGACACCGCAACTCGGCCTGCCCGGCCCCAAAGGGGAGATGTTCTTCGGGTATTACCTGTCCGCCGCCACGATGACCCGCGACGAGGACGGCCCGCCCGTCCCGGAACTGACCCGCCGGATCACCCTGACCGCCTGCCACGCCGACCCGGTCCGCGCCTTCACTCCCGTGCTGGCCCGCATGCCCGCACACGGCATCCCGCTCGGCGACATCCTGGCCGACTCCGGCTACGCCCACCCCGACCCTGCCGCCTGGGCCCTCCCCCTCCGCCAGGCCGGCGCGCAGCTCATCTGCGACCTGCACCCGCACGACCGCGGCCCCCAGGGCACCAGCCACGGCGCCATCATCGCCAACGGCAACCTCTACTGCCCCGCCACCCCCCAGCCACTGCTGCACCTGGGACCGCTGGCCCCCACCGCCACCACAGACCAGATCACCGCGCACGACCAGCAGACCGCCGAACTCGCCCGCCACAAACTCGGCCGCCTCACCGCCGACGACACCGACGGCCACCACCGCGTCACCTGCCCCGCCACCGCAGGCAAACTCCGCTGCCCGCTCCGCCCGGCGCTCGATGACGCTCGACCGCAGCCGCCCCGAGATCCTCACCCCACCGCAGCACCCGCCGGCCTGCTGCACCCAGCAGACCCTCACCATCTCACCCGGACATCGCGGCCAAGACCCGGCAAAAACACGACTACCCCTCGGCCGCGCACCGCCGCCCCTACCCCCGCCGCACCACCGCCGAACGGGGCTTCTCCACCGATCAAAGACACAGCCAGCAACACCATCGCCCGCGGCTGGTGCCGCCTCATGGGCCTGCCACCCCTCGCGCTCTGGCAGGCCTGCCTGCACGCCGTCCGCAACCAGCGCATCCTGGACGCCTGGAACACCCGCCAGGCCGAAAACCAGCGCCGCGCGGCCGCCGGGCTCCCACCCAAGACCAGGAAACGCCGCCGGAAAACCTCCCTCGCCAGCCTCACCGCCCCGCCCTGACCAGGACCCGCACACTGCGCCACGCGCCGCTCACCAGCACGCCGCTCACCCGGCCCCAGCACGCCCCCGGCCAGCCAGCAAGCCCCATCCCAGGCCACCTGCCAGCCGCGCAGCACAGGAAAACAAGATCAACTCAGGCCAAGCGGCCAGGCCGCAGAAATGTCAGACCTAAACGTGAACATGGTCCCCACCGAAACGTGAAGACCACTCCGAGCCGCCTATCGGAATCGAACCGATGACCTACGCATTACGAGGAGGATTCAACCCGTCCCCAACCGTCCAGTGAGTCACACCTGTCCTGGTCGCCGGATCCCTCATTCCGCGTACGTCCAAGGCCATCCAGTGCCGCTGTTAGCAGATGCGTTAGCACCGCGGACAGAGCCAACGGCCCTAGAGGCGGTACTTGGATCGTTCCGTTGTCCGGGCACGCCAGCACGTCGCGAAACCCCTCGGTCCATACTTGGTCCACGCGGGCAAGCATCTCTACTATTCCCCCAGCAGCCTGAGGCAAGGCACATAACGTCACTCGTCATAAAACCAAGGTTGGCGGTCACTCCGGACTACTGTTCAACTAACTTAGCAGCTATTCTTGCTAGAAGATCATTATATTTAACTTGCAGGTCTTGACATTCGCCATGGTAAGTTACCTCCGTTTCGCTATGCGCCACGGTCTTGGTCAGAGAAATTGCCTCACTCCAAGCCGCAAGCGCTTCTTGTTCGCGTCCGAGATGAACCAAATCAGTGCCCAAGGTGTCCAAGCTTCGTATTAGGGCAGCCGTGTTTACCGAATCTCTCTGAGCCAACCTGCGGCGGAGCTTGACCGCTTCCCTCAGATTATACTGGCTGGCATTATAGTCTTCCACCTGGCACAGGTCATACCCGATCTTATCTAGCCTGTCGGCAAGATAAAGCATGAGCGGCGAGCTATTCGCTAGTCTATTTAGGCGTCTCTGTTTAGCCGTAATCTCTAGCCAAGGGCGCAACTGCTCAATCATCGATTCGTAGTGTGAGTCAGTACTAGATACGCTCTTGCCTCGACGGATTGATTGCCGCCTCCATATGTATGCAGTTTGCAGAGTGCACCATGTTAGGCGTTCAGGATAACCCGGCAGTAAGAGGCACACTTCAAGATAAGCCTCGTAAGCGTTTGACCAGTAGGGCTCACTTTCGCGATCCCTGACTCTGCGTACATCGACGGGGAATTCAGCGAACAGGATCGACCGGGTTTCATCTTTAGCCGCGTTCAGCGCTTTGAGGAATTGAAATATGCTTCTGCTTCTCTCACTCCATAGCTGCTTTGATACTTCATGTTCGTGGCGCGATTTCTCCTGCCAAGCATTCCAGGCTTGCGCCAGAAAGACGCCGGCAAGAGCCGCCGCGGCAGGAACGATCGTCGCAAGCGGACCTGTCATGGGGATATCATGCCTTATCGCACTGGTATGGTCCACCTAGTGGAAGCATCGGTAAGTGCAACGGATAATCCAGTGGCAACCTGATCACGAACTCCTGGAGCGAAGGTGTTCGGAAACAGGAAGCAGCGCAGCAGCATGAATCACTGCTTAGGAGATCGTTCCCGCTCGCTTCCGACCTGCTGCGGCGCAGGTCGGAACTACTGCGGATGGTCCGCGTACGGCCGTGGGAGCCTCTGAGTCGCTTCCCGTTCTGGCACGGCTGTGGCACGGCCAGCTCGTGGTTGATCCCCGGTTTCGCCGGGTTGCTGATCTACGAGCCGTGGAGCACCTCGTCCAGACTGTCAAAGCCCCGGCGCGCTTGACCTGGGAAGCGCCGTCCATGAGTGTCGCCGTAGCCCCATCGCGGCGGCGCAGAGGGTTACCGGGCCGGTCGATTCGTCAGCGCTGGAGTCTTAGTCAGATTAAGAGTGTGAGCTTCGTCATATTTTTCTATTGTATATGTGTCAGAAAAAAGTTCCACATATCCCCGAGCCCGAGATGGAGTGACCGACATCCCCGGGGGTCCTTCAGGGTCCGCTTTAATCATTGCTCCTAATTGAATGCTGGAAAAACCCAACCAATGCCTGCTATCGCACAATAGGCCCGATCCTCCCAGTCGCTGTCAGTCCTACTCTGGTGAAGAACGAGTGATGCCCCCCCGACTGGTGGCTCAGCGGGAGGGCATCGAGGAAGACGCCAACCTGTCTGGAAGGAGTTCCCTTGAGTAAAAGATACCCGTGGTCTGGCGCGGCGATACGCGGCAACATCAAAGTGTGCGATGTGGTGCGCATGGAGCCGCCACCGCCGTGGCAGTCATGGAGCCACACGGTCAGGTGGGTGATCGTAGAATTGGCCTACGCTACGCCAACCGCCACGTTGGTGTGGCTAGCGTATCTTCGCCGGTGATCGCCGTCGTCCTGTAGTCATTCGAGTCGAGTTGGACCGTCGTCCCGATAGGTGCCGGTTTCTTGCCGGGGAAGATCACAGTCAGGGGTTTGCGCTTGCTTGCAAGCGACGCGACCGTAGGGAGCGCCCTTGACTGTGATCTTTACGCGGCGACAGGATGCCCGGCGCGAGGAGGACGGCCCGGGCCAGATAGCGCAGGCGTGATAATTGGGATCGTTGCAGCCTGTGCCACCAGCCCACGGTGCGGGTTAGCTGACCGGCGTGCGGCGCCGCGCCCGTAGGGCTTCCGCCCGGCAGGGCGCGGCTGGCCGCCGCCCCACAGTCTCAGCGTCGCCCACCGCTCCCCGGCTCTCGGCCGCGGTGGCGCTCGGTCTGCAAGTCACGCATTCTCCCCCATGGCTACGCGCTCGCTGCGCCTGATCCGGCCCAGCGGGCCGGACGGCTGGTGCGCCGCAGGCGCGCCCTTGATGACAGTGAAGAAAATCCTCACAGGGCAACGAATCCCGCCGTGTCAGTCCGGGCGCTGATCCATGCTGGCCGCGATCGCCGACGGGAGATTCGCCCAGGGCGGCTGCGAGTCGGGCCAGGGTCCGGCTGCGGCAGCAGGAGGCTGGCTGCCGCTCTAGCTTGGACACCGTGTGCGCGCTGACTCCCGCCAGCTTGGCCAGCTCCGCCTGAGACAGCGCCCGCTGGCGACGGAGGTCCCGCAACCGCTGACCATCGATAACGGCTGTCCATCGGTCCGCGTGGCCGGTGAGGCCTGACGGCCATCACTCGGTCCAGTCGAATCGGGCCCAGATGGTGCGGCTGTGCTGGTCTCCGTCGATGCCGCATTCGCTGGCGAGGCCGCGGACAATGTCGAGCCCGTGGTGCTGGCTCGCGTTCCTGACGGTGGGAGTCCAGGGGCCGCCGTTGTCTTCTACTTCGATCCACGCGTAGTCGCCTGGGCTGATCTTGGCCCGAACAGTGAAGGTGCCGCCGGGCAAGCGTGAGTGGCTGTGGATGGCGGCGTTGGCGGCGAGTTCGGAAGCGCACAGGATCACGTCGTCGGCCATGGGGCAGCCGCGGAGCAGGGGCCGCAGATCGGCCCGGACTGCGCTGATCTGCTCCGGTGAGCCTGGGTAGGTGACGCCAGTGGTGCGTAACGCAAGCGCCCGGGGCGCGGGAGAGTTCATCGGTCCTCGCTCGTGCGGCTGGCCTACGACCTCGGATGACGCAGAGCGTACTCTGAGTACTGGCAACGTATATTAAGTACGTGACACTTCGTATACTAGGTCAGCACGCTAAGTGCGAGCATGGCGGTCACGGGACTTGGAGGAGACTCATGTTCGGTCTATTCGTCCGCTTCACGTGCAAGGACGAGGCCAGCGCCGAGGCTTACGACCGGCTAGTAGCCGAGACCGTCGAAGCCATCAAGGCGAACGAGCCGGGAACGCTTGTGTACGCGACCCACCTGGTGGAGGGCCAGCCATTGCAGCGGATCTTCTACGAGCTGTACCGGGACAAGGCCGCGTTCGAGGCCCATGAGGCGTCCCCGGCCACCCGCCGCTACCTGGCCGAGCGGGACCAGTATCTATCCAGCACCGAGGTTGACTGGCTGACCCTGCAGACGGGCAAGGGCACGGGCGGTTGAGCACACCGGACTATCAGCAGGCCCTCGGCCGGAAGATCGCCGGCGAGCGGCGCCGCCGGGGCCTGTCCCAGCCTGAGCTGGCCCGGATGATTGACCGGTCGGTGGCCTGGGTGTCCCAGGTCGAGCGCGGCGTCCGCAGGGTCGACCGGATGTCGGTGCTGGAAACCCTCGCCGCTGCGCTCGACATCCCGCTCGCGGAACTGGCCGCAGAGGCACCCGTGGTCGCGGCGGTGACCGAAGAACCCCCGGGCGCGGGCGAACTGCGGCTGGTCCTGTCCGGCGCTCACATGCTCCGCGCCATGCTCGGCGGTGGGCGCGCACCGGCGGTCAGCACGCTTCGCGGCAAGGCAGCCAAGGCGTGGGACCTGACGCACGCCGGGCGCTACACGGAGCTGACCGATCTGCTGCATGGCCTGGTTCCTGACCTGGAGATCGCTGCCCGGACGGCACCCGAGAAGCAGCGGGCGGAAGCGTTCGGGCTGCTGGCCACGACGTACCAGGCTTGCTCGGCGGCCCTGGCCAAGCTTGGTGAACCTGACGTGGCCTGGATCGCCGCTGACCGGGCCATGGCGGCCGCCGAACGGGCGGGTGACCCGCTGCTGGTGGCGGCCGGGGCGTACCGGCTGGTGTTCGTGTTCATCGCCGCCCACCGCTACGGCCAGGCCGGGGAAACCGCCCGCACCGCCGCCGACGCCCTCTCACCCATGGCGGACGGAGGCAACGAGCAGGCCATGTCGTTGCAGGGTGGCCTGACCTTGCAGCGCGCCGTCATCGCCGCCCGGACCAACGATGCCGGCACCGCTTATGGCCAGCTTGAGCGGGCCAGCCAGATCGCCGAGGAGTTGGGCGAGGGCCGCAACGACTACAACACCGAGTTCGGCCCGGCCAACGTCGGCTTGTATGAGATCGCGGTCGCCGTCGAACTCGGCGACGCGGGCCGGGCTCTGCGGGTCGCTGCCACGGTGGACACGGCCGGACTGTCCGCCGAACGGCGCGCCCGGATGCTCATCGACGTGGCCCGCGCCCACGCCCAGCGCCGCCAGGTCACCGACGCGGTCGCCGCGCTGCGTGAGGCCGAGGAGATCACCCCGGAACAAGTCCGTAGTCATGAGCTAGTCCGGCTGCTCGCCTCTGACCTGCTCACGATGCAAGACCCACCCGCTAGCGACCTGCGCGATCTCGCGGGACGGCTGACCGCAAGAAACTGAGCTGATATCGAGTGTATTGGGCACGTACTTTGGGTACGTGTTACGTCGAGGACCGTTGAGCCCTCCCCTCATCGAGGGATGGCCGTGGAAACGCCGGGCCGGTGAATCACCGGATGCCCGGTCACGGTGCCACCAGCCCCACATGACAGCGCCTGAGCGGCAGCAACCCTGGCCAGGCCCCATGCGGCAGAGCACCGCTGATCCCTGCACCCGATTACCCCCAACGCCTGGCTGCGGTTCGCCTCCGCTCGTCCACCCCCGCCCGCAAGGGCAGACGAGAGGAGCACCACCTTTGCCCACCGACCCCACCCCGGCAGGCACCGTCCGCCACCCCGGCGGATGCCTGCAACCCGTCCTGCTGCGCGGCCGCGTTGACCACATCGACGGCGCTACCGGCGAACTGCTCCACCGCTACACCACCGTCCACGAACCCGGCGGCGTCCTGCCCATCGCATGCAAGACCCGCCGCGCCTCCCGGTGCCCGCCCTGTGCCGAGGTCTACCGGGCCGACACCTACCAGCTCATCCGCGCCGGACTCACCGGCGGCAAGGGCATCCCCGCCACCGTCGCCCAGCACCCGTGCGTCTTCACCACCCTGACCGCACCCTCCTTCGGTCCCGTCCACGCTGGTCGGGAACGCGACGGCAAGCCCCGGGCCTGCCACCCACGCCGAAACGGCGGAGCCTGTCCTCATGGCGTCCGCATGTCCTGCACGCAGAAGCACGCCCGGGATGACGACCAGCTCGGCGAACCGCTGTGCGCGGACTGCTACGACTACACCAGCTCGGTCCTGTTCAACGCCTGCGCCCCCGAACTGTGGCGCCGCTTCACCATCACCCTGCGCCGTACTCTCGCCCGTCAGGCCGGGCTCACCGGCAAGGCGTTCACCGCCCAGGCGCGGCTGTCCTACGCCAAGGTCGCCGAGTATCAGCGGCGTGGGGTGGTTCACTTGCACGCGATCATCCGCCTCGACGGCCCCATCGGACCGTCCACCACCCCGCCCGACTGGGCCACCCTCGGCCTGCTCACCGACGCCATCGCCCGCGCCGCCCGCGCCATCCACATCGACATCCCGGCCGCCCCCGGCATACCAGCCCGGACCTTGGCGTGGGGACGTGAACTCGACACCCGCCCGGTCACCACCACCGGGGACCTGACCGACAGCAAGGTCGCCGCGTACGTAGCCAAGTACGCCACCAAGGCCGCGGAATGCACCGGCACCCTCGACCGCCGCATCACCCCGGCCGACCAGCTCGCCGAGCTGCCCGTGCGCGAACACGCCCGCCGGCACATCGCCGAATGCCTGCGCCTGGCCAAGCTCCCGGCGTTCGAGGATCTGCACCTGGCCGCCTGGGCACACATGCTCGGCTTCGGCGGCCACTTCTCCACCAAGAGCCGCGCCTACTCCACCACCCTCGGCACTCTCCGCGCCGACCGCGCCGCCTACCAGCGCGAGGCCGCAATAGCCGCCGGTCTCCTGCCCGACCTCGAGAGCGACTCCACGCTCACGGTCACCGACTGGAACTACGCCGGACACGCCTACCTCCCGCTGACGGGAGGTGCGCCATGCCCCGGCTCCTGCTGACCGTCCCCGAAGCCGCCGAGGCCCTGGCCATCTCCCGCAGCAAGCTCTACGAGCTGCTGGCCAGCGGCGCTATCGCCTCGATCCGCATCGACGGGTCACGACGCATCCCCCTCACCGCCCTGGAGGCGTACGTCTCCAGGCTGCTCAACGAAGGGACAGCCGCGTAATGCCCCGAAAGAACACCCCCAAGCTCCGCGATGGCGTCATGAAGCGCGGAGCCACCTGGTCGTACGTGATCCGGGTCAAGGACACCGAGACCGGCATCAGCAAGCCCCGGTGGGTCGGCGGCTACGCCACCGAACAGGAAGCCAAGGCCGCACGCGACGAGGCCCGGGTCAAGGCGCGCCGGGGCGAGTACATCGACCGCAACCGGATCACCGTGACCGCCTACCTCGATGACTGGATCGACAGCCATGCCATGGAGATCAAGCCGCGCACCCTGCACGACTACCGCTCCTGCATCCGGCTCTACGTCACACCGCGCATCGGCCACCTGCCCATCCAGGCCGTGCGGCCGTCCACCATCACCAAGCTATACCGGGAGCTGCTCACCAGCGGAGGCCGGGACGGCAAGCCGCTGGCCGTCGCCACCCTCACCCACCTGCACGCCGTGCTGCGGAAGGCGTTCCGTGACGCTTTGATCGTGGACAAGCTGATCGCCACCAACCCGGTGGAGCGGGCTAAGCGCCCGCAGGCGCACACCCAGGAACCCGGCACCGTCTGGGCCGTGGCCCAGCTCCGGGCGTTCCTCGACACCGCGGCACGCCACCGCCTGGGAGCCTTCTTCCACGTCGCCGCCTACACCGGAGCCCGGCGCGGCGAGCTGCTGAACCTCCGCTGGCCAGATGTTGACTTGGAGACAAAGAGACTCACCATCACCGGATCGACCGCCGTGATCGCGGGCGAGCGCATCGACGGCACGACCAAGAGCGGCCGGATCCCGCGTCGTGTCCATCGATGACGGCACCGTGGCCGTACTGCGCCAGCACAAGTCCGACCAGGCCGCCGATCAGCTCAAGGCGGGCGACTCCTGGCGCGGTGTCAAGGACGGCTACGTGTTCACCACCGGCTGGGGCGAGCCGATCTACCCGGACACCGTTACCTCGCTGATGACCAAGCTCGTTCGCACCCACAACCAGCCGGACCAAGGACCCCCGCCCAAGAACCAGCTCCCGCACGCCCGGCTGCACGACCTGCGGCACATTCACGCCACAACCCTGCTGCTATCCGGCGTCCCAGTCCACGTCGTCGCCGCCCGCCTGGGCCACGCTGACCCGGCCATCACGCTCCGCGTCTACGCCCACGTCATCCGCACCGCCGAAGCCGCCGCCGCGGACATCTTCGCCAAGGCCGTCAAGGCCGCATAAGCGGCACCGACAGAGGCACCGACAGCGCATCTGCTGTTAGCAAGCCTGTTAGCAAGAAGGCCTCTTCCATGATCGGAAGGGGCCTCTGACGTGGGAGCCGCCTATCGGAATCGAACCGATGACCTACGCATTACGAGTGCGTCGCTCTAACCGACTGAGCTAAGGCGGCCTGCCGCGACTGGCGGCCCACCGAGTCTACCGGTCAGGGACAGACGGTGCCGCTGCGCGGGACAGCCAGGTCCACCAGGTACCGGTCCACCAACCCGTCCACGCACAAGCTGCCCATCATGTACGCGGTATGCCCGTTGCCATCCCACCCCATCAGCACCCCGGACTTCAGGTCCCCGGCCAGGGCCTGGGCCCAGCGGTACGGCGTGGCCGGGTCCCGCTGGTTGCCGATCACCAGGATCGGCGGCGCGCCCGCGGCCCGGATCGACGGCAGCGGGGACGAGCGGACGGGCCAGTAGGCGCACGGCAGGCTGCCCCACATGATCGGCGGCCCGAAGGCCGGCGCGGCCTGGGCGGCGGCCGCGGCCGCCGCGCGCCAGCGGGCCAGGGCCGACGGCCCCTTCCCAGAAGGCCAGGGCCGGTCCAGGCACTCGACCGCCATGTTCGCGTCGGCCAGGTTCGTGTACTGGCCGCTGGTGTTCCGCTCCCAGAGCGCGTTGGCCAGTTCGACCAGCACGGTCGCGTCACCGCCGAACGCGGAGGTCAGCCCCTCGCGCAGCGTCGGCCAGTACGCCTGGCTGTACAGCGCGGTCGCGATGCCGTTCAGCACCAGGGCCCCGTCCGCGCGCTGGTTACTCAGGTTGTTGTTCAGCGGATGCGCCGTGGCCCGGCTGACCAGGGCCTGGATCCGGGCCACCCCCGCCGCCACGGAGCCGCGCCCCACGGGGCAGCCGGCCCGCGCGACGCAGTCCGCCACGAACGCGCGCAGCGCGACCTCGAAGCCCTGCCCCTGCACGATATTCATCCGCAACGAGGAGCTCCCGGGGTCGATCGCCCCGTCCAGAACCAGCGCCCGGACATGGGAGGGGAAGAGCTGCGCGTACCAGGTACCCAGGTAGGTGCCGTAGGACTTGCCGAGATAGGTCAACTTCGCGTCGCCGAGGGCGGCGCGCAGGACGTCCATGTCCCGGGCTGCGTTGGGCGTGCCCACCCACGGCAGCAGGGCTCCGGACTCGCGCTCGCAGCCCCGGGCGAATTGCTTCGCCTCGGTGACGACCGGGGCGAGGTGGCCGGCCCCGGTCAGGTTTTCGTTAGTGGAAAAGTAAGTGTCGAGCTGCGGGCCGGTCAGGCAGTGGATGGCGGGCTCGCTCGCGCCCACGCCGCGCGGGTCGAAGCCGACGATGTCGAACCGGGCCCGGACCGGGGCGGCGATCTCGCTGCGCGCCTGCAGCGCGTAGCTGATCCCGGACCCGCCGGGGCCGCCCGGGTTGACGACGAGGGAGCCGATCCGCCGGGCCGGGTCGGTGGCGGCCAGCCGGATCACCGGCAGCGAGAACCGCCGCCAGGCGGGCCGGCGGTAGTTGAACGGGACGAGCAGCCGCGCGCACTGGAACCCCTGGTGGCAGGCCTGCCAGTGCAGCTTCTGGGCGTAGTAGCCGGCCAGCGTGGCCGGCGGCGGGCCGGGCGGCCCGGCGATCGGCACACTGGCCCGCGGGCTGGGCGCCACGCTGGATCCGCGGGCGGGAGCAGCCGGGTGCGGGGCCGCGCTGGTGCTGCACGCCGCCAGGACGACGGCGCACGCAGCGCCGGTCAGCGCCAGCGCCCACCGGCGCCTCCGCCGGAACGGGAAACCCACGGGGCGACGCTACTCCGCGGGGGCCGCGGTCGCCGGGTCGCCGTACTTGGCCTCGTAGGCCTGGCGGGACCCGCAGACGCTGGCCTTGGGGCAGGCGCACTTACTGCCGTCGCGGGCCAGTTTCACCACGATCTTGTCGCCCGGCACACTGTGGCCGGTGACCACGCCCGGGCCCTCCGGGGTCTCCACTGAGGAGCCGATTCCCGGGGCGTCCTTGCGGAAGTCCTGGTAGAGCGGGTGCTCATACTTCAGGCAGCACATCAGGCGGCCGCAGGCGCCGGCGATCCGCAGCGGGTTGACCGGCAGTTCCTGGTCCTTGGCCATCCGGACGGACACGGGCTCGAAGTCCTTCAGGAACGTGGAGCAGCACAGGTCACGGCCGCACGGCCCGATGCCGCCCTGGAGCCGCGCCTCGTCCCGCGGGCCGATCTGGCGCAGTTCCACCCGGCCGCGGAGTTTGGCGGCCAGGTCGCGGACCAGCGCGCGGAAGTCCACCCGGCTCGGGGCGCTGAAGTAGATCGTGTACACGTTGGGGTCGTCAACGTAGTCCACGCCGATGATCTTCATGGGCAGGCCGTGCTCGCGGGCCAGCCGACGGGCGGCCACCCGGGCCTCGGCGCGCCGGCTCCGGTTGGCCTCGTCCCGGGACAGGTGGTCGCCGGTGGCCAGCCCGGCGCACACCGGCAGCCCGTCCACGTCGTCATCCACCCACTGCGGGGCCCAGATGACGTCGGCCACCTCGGGACCGGCGTCGGTGGGCACGAGAACCTTGTCCCCGACCCGGGGGGTGAGCGCCCCGGGGTCCAGGTAGTAGAGCCGTCCGTACCGTTCGAAACTGACGGCCATCATCATGCCCATCGCCCCAGGTTACGGGGAGATCACGCGATCCGCTCCACCGGGCGGCCGATTTGCGGGCTTTACGAGGCGGCGGCGCGGGTCGCGGGGTCGGAGCACGAGGGACGAGGCCGGGCGGATCGGCCGAACCGCCGTTAGCCGGAACGGTGTTAGCCGGAACGGTGTTAGCCGGAACGGTGTTAGCCGGAACGGTGATCAGGCGGAGACGGCGTCGGTGCACTGACACTGGATCAGCGCGGGATGAATAACCCGGGCCAGCACCTCCCGGTGCACGGGGGCGGCCTCCGCATGACGGCGCAGGCCCGCCTCGGTGAGCAGCACATAGATGCCGCGCCGGTCCTCACCGCACGAGCACCTCTCGACCAGGCCGTTCTTGACCAGCCGGTCGATCAGCCGGGACAGGGCGCTCTGGCTGAGGTGCACGGCGTCGGCCAGTTCCTGGGCCCGGAACTTATGTTCCCGGCTCTCGGACAGCCGGTCCAGCACCTCGAACTCGCTCACGCCGAGACCCAGGTGGGCCAGTTCGCGTTCGAGGGCCACGTTGGCGGCCGCGTGACTGGCGGCGATGGCCCGCCAGGTGCTCACCACGGCCTGATCCGCCGGCGGGGCGGATGGCCGCGCCGCTGTCCCGGCGGCCGGCTCAGCAACCGCCGGGTCCAGGGCTGACTCGGTCACGCTCACAACCGCAGGATAGCGCGATTCCCGGGTAGATGCAACTACATTAATTGCACTTGCATCTAGTGCTTGTACATGCATATTGTCTGGGCTATGGAGTCAACCAGCCGCGCCCAGGCGGCATCTCCCTCCCAGTCCCTTCGTCCCCGGACGGCCCCGGGCTCCGGGGTGTCCGGCCCCGGGGTGTCCGGCCCCGGGGTGTCCGGCCCCGGGGTGTCCGGCCCCCGCGCGTCCGCCTTCCCGGCGTCCGCCCCCCGGCCGCCCGCGCCACCGGCGCGGGGCGGCACCCAGCAGTGGAGCCCGCGGATGTGGGCCATCCTGATCGTGCTCTGCGGGGCCCTGTTCCTCGACGCGCTCGACGTGTCGATGGTCGGCGTGGCCCTGCCGGCCATCCGCGCCGACCTCGGGCTGTCCACGTCGTCGCTGCAGTGGGTGATCAGTGGCTACGTGCTCGGCTACGGTGGCCTGCTGCTCCTCGGCGGCCGCGCCGCCGACCTGCTGGGCCGGCGCCGCGTCTTCCTCGCGGCCCTCGGCCTGTTCGCCGTCGCGTCGCTGTTCGGCGGCCTGGTCAGCAGCGTCGGCCTGCTGATCGCGGCCCGGTTCATCAAGGGCATCGCGGCGGCCTTCACCGCCCCGGCCGGGCTGTCCCTGCTCACCACCACGTTCCACGAAGGCCCGATGCGCAACCGGGCCATCAGCGTGTACTCAGCCTTCGGCGCGAGCGGATTCTCGCTCGGCCTGGTGCTGTCCGGCCTGCTCACCGAGGTGAGCTGGCGGCTGACGCTGCTCGTACCAGCGCCGGTGGCCCTGATCACGCTGATCGCCGCGATCCGGTTCATCCCGCGCGCCCCCGCCTCGCGGGAGCCCCGCGGCAGCCGCCGGTTCGACATTCCCGGGGCGGCCACGGTGACCGCCGCGATGCTGCTGCTGGTCTACACCGTCGTCTCGGCCCAGCAGGCAGGCTGGGGGTCGGCCCGGACCGTGGGCTCGTTCGGGATCGTCGCCGTTCTCCTCATCACCTTCGTGGTGATCGAGCGCCGCAGCGTGGACCCGCTGGTGCCGCTGGGCATCTTCCGCTCCGGGCCGCTGACCCGGGCGAACATCGGCGCGCTGACGCTGTTCGGGTCGTACGTCTCGTTCCAGTTCCTCGTCACCCAGTACCTGCAGACCCTGGCGTCCTGGTCCGCGATCGCCACGGCGCTCGCGTTCCTGCCGGCTGG
This sequence comes from uncultured Actinomycetes bacterium, assembly GCA_963770545.1. GTDB lineage: Bacteria > Actinomycetota > Actinomycetes > Streptosporangiales > Streptosporangiaceae > RYN-230. The sequence goes on from CAVYQF010000006.1 coordinate 294,975, forward strand.
CGTGATGGTGGCCGTGCTGTCCACCCGGATGAGCTCGATCATCGGGCGGTTCGGGACCGCCCGGGTCTCAGTGGTCGCGTTCGCCAGCCTGGTGGCGGGCTACGCCGTGTTCCTGCGGGTCGGCGTCCAGCCCGACTATCCCTCGGTGATCCTGCCGGCGGTGATCCTGATCGGCGTCGCGTTCGGCCTGGGCTTCGCCTCGCTCAGTCTGGCCGCGACCGACGGTGTCGCCGACGCGGAGCAGGGCCTCGCGGCCAGCCTGTTCCAGACCTCGTTCCAGGTCGGCGGCGCCATCGTGCTCGCCGTCGTGACGGCGGTGGTGGACGCCGGGGGCGCCAGCCGGATCACCTCGGCCCAGGCCACGCTCAGCGCCTACCGGCCCGCCCTGGCCGTGATCACCCTGGTCTCGGCGCTGGGGGCGGTGGCCGCGCTCAGCGGGCTGCGCTCCGCCCGCCGCCGGGCCCAGCCGGCTCCGGTGGCGGTCCCGGCACGTGTCCCGGCCGCCGAGGCAGCCCTGGAGCTGGAGCCGGCCCTGGACCTGGAGCCGGCCCTGGACCTGGAGCCGGCGTTGGACCCGGAGCCGGCGCGGCACATGGAGCCAGCGCGGCACATGGAGCCAGCGCCGTACCTGGAGGCCGACCTCATCACCGGCACCGCCCGCGAGGTGGAAGAGGACTGCGCCACCCCCCTCTGCCTCTGACCTTTGCACTCAGAAGTGCGCTGCCCAGCCCGGACTGGTCCGGGCTGGGCAGCGCGCTCACCAGGCCTCGTCGGCCTCCCGGCCGCTGACAGGTGGCCAGCGGCACCAGCACCCCGTCACGCAGCCAGCCGTTGAAGGCTCCCTTACAGTGCAGGCTGCCGCAGAGACCGCCACTGAGCATCCAGTGCTGGCCCGCGCTGTCCTGGCTGAGCTGCAGGAACGTCGGGGCCGGTGTTCATCCTGGTGATCCGGCCCAGGTACCGCTGGTAGAGCACCCGTAGTGGTTGCCCGGAGGTTCTTGATACCTGGATCACGGACAGGTTGGGAGGCAGCAGGTCGCTGAGGCCATGCGACGTGGTCTTCCTGCCGGTCAGTACCACTGCGGTGATCGTCGCGCCATCCGGGCTGATCTGGGCCTGGACGATGTACGGGAAGCCTCGCGGACTGATTGAGCAGGACTGGGCCGCTGTCCAGCCGGCCGCCCCGGATGGCCGGATCGAGTGCGCGGACCTGTGCGGTGCGGACGCCCGCCGCGCATACCTCGCTGTTCGGCTGGAAGTGTGCGCACGACTGCCCGAGGTAGACCAACTGGCGGTCGTGCGCCGTCCACGACAGGCTGGCCACGGTAAACGCGTTACTGGTCCCGCCCCGCCAGACACCTCGGGTGCCGGTCGCCACGTCGATGATGTCGATGTAACTGGGGCGCGTGCTGAAGTGAGGACAAGCCGGCACGCCGCGCCCGCTCCCGCACACCGGGCCCGCCCAGGACAAGGCGACGGCGACGCGTGACCCGTCGGGCGAGGCCGCGATGGCGTCGGCGGTCCAGTTGCGGTTGCCGAGCGAGCCGCCCGGCAGCGCAGCGAAGCTGGTGACCCGGCCCGTGCTGGTCAGCCGGAAACGGTAGAGGCGCTCTCCCTGGATTCCCGGTGCAGCCGCTGCGACGAAGTACTGTCCACCGCGGGCGCTGGCCACGAGGTCGTCCAACCCGAGGTTGGCCGACCTCGGCACGGGGACCCTGCCGGTGACCTTCCCGGTGGCTGTGGCGCGGATCACTGGGCGACCGCCCTGGAGGCCCTCGACCACGTAGTAACGGGGTACCGGGCGCTGACTGCCGACCGGAGGACCGCTCGGGTGTGACCTGACGAGCAGCATCCCGGCCGCGAACACCAGGCCCACCACCAGCGCGATGGCCAGCGCGGCCGCGGCCGGCGCGAGCCAGGGGGTCCGGCGTGACCGGGCAGGCGGGGAGGCCAGCGGGCGGAGGGTTCTCTCCGGTACGGCGCGGGCTGCCGCGGCGAGCGCGTCGGCCAGCCGGTCCTCGGTCCTGCTCATGCTGGCTCCCCGAGCTCACGCGCCAGGGCGGCGATCCCGCGCGCTGCGGTGGACTTGACGGTGCCGGGGCTGATCCCGAGCAGGGCGGCGATCTCCGCTTCCGGCAGTCCCAGCCAGTAGCGGAGCACCAGCACCTCCCGGCGCCGCCGGGACAGCCCGGCCAGCGCGGCTAGCACCTGCCTGCGATCCTCGGCGAGCAGCGCTTCGTGTTCCGCAGAGGCCTGGGTGAGGTCCCGGGCCTCGCCGCCGCGCGTCCAGCCACCGCGAGTCCAGCCGTCGCGAGTCCAGCCGTCGCGAGTCCAGCCGTCGCGCGCGCCCCCGAAGCGGCGCGCGACAGCCCGGCGGCGCAGCGCGCTGCGGCACCCGTTGAGGACGGCGGCCCTCGCGTAGGCCAGCGCACCACCCGCTTCCGGCAAGTAGTCCCGGGTACACAGCCGGGCGAAGACATCCTGGACAATGTCCTCGGCGGACCCCTGGTCGCCGGTCATGAGCACCGCCAGCCGGACCAGTTCGGCGTGGTGGTCACGGAACAGCGCGGCCACGCGGTAGGTGGGGCCATCCGCCTCATGGGATTCCGGAGTCAGGCCCGACCCGCCAACCCCAGCCACCCCGGCAGCCTCAGTCATCCCGGTAGCCTCAGCCATCCCGGTAGCCTCAGCCATCCGGGTAGCCTCAGCCACCCCGGCAGCCTCAGCCACCTCACGGGCCACCAGCTCAGGTGACCCCTGGCGGCTGGATCGCCCAAACCGGCCCCCCCAGATCTGGTAGCTCATACCTATTGCACGCCCGAACCGCGGATCCGTTGCTCGGGGATCCCATGATCGTGGTGCGTTGTGCCCCGCCGGCGGGGCACAACGCACCACGATCGGGCTTCCAGGCAGCCGGGCACCCGCGTAGTAGCGCAGTCGCGGGAGTTATGCACAGGGGGCGAAGTCGGATGGCGGCGGGTGGCGTGCGCCCGGCACGCTGGAACCATGCCACGCGAATTACCGGAAGACTGCCACGAGTTGATGCTCCTCCAGCACGGCGTGCTGTCACGGCCTCAGGCCCTGCAGCTTGGCCTCGGCCCGAGGACCGTGAGATCCCGGTTGCGGCAAGGACATTGGCAACGACTTCAACGAGGTGTCTACGCGGCCTTCACCGGGCAGCCGGATCGTGAAGCCCTTCTGTGGGCAGCACTACGCCGGGCGGGGCCGGATGCAGTGCTCAGTCACTGGACCGCGGCCGAGCTGAGCAAACTGACGAGTCAGCCGAGTGCCCTGATTCACGTGACCGTTCCGGCCCAGCGCCATATTCACCCGATCCCTGGGGTGCTGCTCCACCGCTCCCGGCGAGCCATCCAGGCGCGGCATCCGGTTCTCGCCCCGCCACGAACCCGAATCGAGGAGACCACACTCGATCTCGCGGAAGTCAGCCAGGACGTGGGGGACGCGCTGGCCTGGCTGGCCCGCGCCTGCGGAAGCCGACTCACCACGCCGGACCGGCTCCGGACGGCCCTGGACTCGCGGACCCGGGTGCGCTGGCGTAAGGCGTTGATGGCCGGCCTGGGCGATATTGCCGACGGGGCGCACTCGGCCCTTGAACTCCGCTATGTAAGCCGGGTTGAGCGGCCACACCATCTGCCTCGGGCGCAGCGGCAGGTCCGGGTCGTCCAGGGCCGACGCACCCAGTACCGGGACGCCCTGTACTCCGAGTATGGCGTAGCAGTCGAAACCGACGGCGCGGTGGCGCACCCGGCCGAGGCCCGCTGGCGGGACCAGCGCCGGGACAACGCGGGCAACGTGGACGGGATCGTCACCATGCGCTACAGCTGGGTGGACGTGACCCAGCGCCCCTGCGAAGTCGCGGCCCAGGTAGCCTCGCTACTTCGCCGGCACGGCTGGCCCGGCACTCCTCGCCCCTGCAGCCCCTCCTGTCCCATAGGCCGGGATCCCCGGCATTAGCGTGGTGCCTTTTGCCCCGCCGGCGGGGCAAAAGGCACCACGATCATGGATTTCAGCCCTGGAGGAGGGCTACGGACATCTCCTCCACCGCGAGCAAGGGGGCCACGTTGAGTTCCAGGCGCTCCCGGCAGGTCATGATCGCTTCCATCCGGCGCACCGTGGCCTCCGCGGTGCTGGCCGCCGCCAGCCGGCCCAGTTCCTCTTCATGGCCCGCGCTGGCCAGGTCCACGTCGGCGCCCAGCTGGACCACCAGCACGTCACGGTAGAAGGCGGCCAGGTCCAGCAGCGCCCGGTCGAGGGCGTCTCGTTTCAGCCGGGTGGCCCGGGACTTCTGTCGGTCCTCCAGGTCCTTCAGGGCGCCGGCCGAGCCGCGGACCGCCTTGGCCACGCCCTTACCGGTGGAGCCCTCGCCGAACGCCTTGCGCAGTGCCTCCCGCTCCGGGGTGTTGAGCTCCTCGGTGACCGCGGCCGCCTCTTGCTCGGCCGCTTTCACCAGCCCGGCCGCCGCACTGAGCGCTGTCCCCAGGTTCGTGATCCGGGCCGGGACACGGAGCACCTCAGCCCGGCGCTGCGCCGCCTCAGGGTCGGTGGCCAGCCGCCGCGCCCGGCCCACATGACCCTGGGCCGCCCGGGCGGCGGTCAGGGCCCGGGCCGGGTCGACCCCGTCCCGGCGGGCGAGCACTTCCGCCACCGCTTCGGGCGGCGGCGTCCGCAGCGTGATCAGCCGGCAGCGGGACCGGATCGTCGTGACGAGCTCTTCCGCGGACGGCGCGCAGAGCAGCCAGACCGTCCGGGGCGAGGGTTCCTCGATCGCCTTGAGCAGGGCGTTGGCGGCCTGCTCGGTGGCGCGGTCGGCGTCCTCGAACACCACCACCTGCCAGCGCCCGCCAGACGGCGCCCCGGCGGCGCGCAGCACCAGGTTGCGGGTCTGCTTGACCCCGTACGACAGCCCCTCCGGCTTGACCAGCATCAGATCGGGGTGGGTGCCCGCACGGACCTGGTGGCAGCTCGGGCACTGCCCGCAGCCCTGGTCCGGGCAGAGCAGCGCGGCCGCGAACGCGCGGGCCGCCACCGACCGGCCTGATCCGGGCGGCCCGGTGAACAGCCAGGCGTGCGTCATGCCCAGCGCGTTCTCGCCGCGGAGCAGCCGGGCCGCGACGGAGGCCGCCTGTTCCAGCTGGGCTACCACCCGCTCCTGACCGACCAGGTCGCCGAAGACCGGCGCGCTGCTCACCGCTACTTTCCTGTCCATACCTCATCGACGATAGCCGGGAAGCTGCCCGTGTTGGCCTCGGCCATGGGCGGGATCGGGTCCGGCAGCATCTCACGGACCCGCTCCTGGATCGCCCGGCTCACGTCCTCCGGCCGCTGGGACGCGTCGAGCACCAGGTAGCGGTCGGGGTCCTCGCGGGCCAGGCTGAGGAAGGCCCGCCGGACCCGCTCGTGAAAGTCCAGCGGCTCGGCTTCGAGCCGGTCCGCTGACCGGGCCCGGCGGCCGAGTCCGTTGGCGGGCGGCATGTCGAGCAGCACGGTGAGGTCGGGCATCAGCCCGCCGGTCGCCCACTGGTTCAGCGTGGCCACCTCGGCCGTGGGCTGGTTCCGGCCCGCGCCCTGATAAGCCAGGGAGGAGTCCACGTACCGGTCGGTGACCACGACCGCACCACGCTCCAGCGCGGGGAGGATGATCGAGGAGACATGCTCGGCCCGGTCCGCCGCGTACAGCAGGGTCTCGGCCCGGGGTGAGAGGCCGGCGTGCGCGGTGTCCAGCAGGACCGCGCGCAGCCGCATGCCGATCTTGGTCGCGCCGGGCTCCCGGGTGGTGATCACGTCGTAGCCCTGGTCACGCAGCCAGATGGCGAGCAGCCGGGCCTGGGTCGTCTTGCCGGCCCCTTCACCGCCCTCCAGCGCGATGAACACGCCGTGCCGGGCAGGGGGGGCCTCGTATCCGTTGACGTGGCCGGGAACCGGCTGGAACTCTTCCCCCCGGACCGCAGCCACGAGGTCCTCACGTAGCGGCACGCCCTTACGGTCGTCCATCTGCCGGTAGGAGACTACGCCGAGCCAGACCGCGATCGCCGCGGCCAGCAGCATCACGCAGTTGTAGCCGATCCCCTCGTAGCTGACGTGGGCGATGTGCAGGCTCCCGGCCCCGGACACGCCGCGGAACAGCGCGGTGAAAGCGGCGGCCACAAAAGGGGATACCGCGATCACGCTGAACAGGACGACGCGGATGGCGGAGTTGAGGAAGGCGAACGTGCGCCCCCTCGTGTCGTCGTCCACCTCGAGACCGACGATCGTGTAGCCGGTCACGTAGGCCACCCCGGCGCAGGCGCCCAGCAGAACGACCAGCACCACGGTGACGACCAGGTTGGGGATCAGCGCGATGAGCGCGAGCGGGATGGCCGCGCTGACGATGCTCAGCCCGAACAGCCGCCGCCGGCTGAAGCCGCTGAGGATGCGCAGGCCGAGGAACATCCCCCCGGCCAGCCCCACGAAGATCGCGGCGAATACGACACCCCAGCCCGCGTTGCCGCCGTGCAGCGTGTTCGTGATGTACGGCTGGCCGAGCCCGACCACCACGCCGCCCGCCGCGAACGCCCCGACCATGCCGATGACCAGGCCCCGCACCACGGGGGTGCGGCCGATGAAACGCCAGCCCTCCCAGATGGTCTTGGCCACCGAGGGCGCGGAGATGTGCGAGCTGAACTGTCGCTTGGGGATCTCCCGCAGCGCGTAGATGGTCAGCGCGGACACCACGAACGTCGCCGTGTTGAAGTACAGCGCCAGGTTGACCGGGTTGGTGCTGAAGTAGTGCGACAGCCCTTCGAGGGCCCGGCTGACCAGGGACAGCAGGCTGAACAGGATCCCGGCGATCGGGGCGGTGCCGAACGTGGTGAACAGGCTGTACTGGTTGGCCTCTTCCAGCCGGTCCGGGGGCACCAGGTTCGGCACCGAGGCGTCCTTAGCCGGCGTCCAGAACAGCGAGACGCAGGACGCGAGGAACTGTACCACGTAGACCCAGGTCAGCGGGTTAACGAAGTGGATCGACAGGTCCAGCGGGATAGTCAGGTACAAGGCCGCGCGCAGCACGTCGCCGACGATCATGTTCACCCGGCGGTCCAGACGGTCCGCGACCGCGCCGGCCAGTGGCCCGAGCACCAGGGCGGGCAGCAGCGACACCAGCCACACCCCGCCCACCGCGCTGTACTGCGCGGCGGCGCCGTTGCCGGCCAGGGCGTACGCGAGCGATGCGAGCGCGACCAGACTCAGCCAATCCCCCAGGCTGGACAGCGAGGTCGCGATCCACAGTCGCCGGAACGGCCTGATGGACAGGACGTTGCTGCGCCGCTCGCGCGAAGGGGATCGGAAGTTCACTGGGTCAGGGTATCCACACCAGAGGGGCTCGCGTGGCCTGCAAGCTCGCGAAATGTCCGGCGGCTACGGTGTTACGGGACCGTCCCGGGCCGGGCCGCGCCCGGCCCGGCTGCTCGTTGCCACCCCTGCCGGGCCCGGTTCAGGTCCGGCTGGCCTTCTTCGGGGCGGTCTTCTTCGCGGCCGGCTTCTTGGCCGCCGGCTTCTTCGCCGCGGGACGGCGCCGCGGGGCCGAGGGGGCGGCTGTCCGGCGCTCGGCCAGCAGTTCCGCCGCCCGCTGCGCCGTGATCGACTCGACCGTGTCGCCCTGGCGCAGCGAGGCGTTGGTCTCCCCGTCGGTCACGTACGGGCCCCAGCGGCCTTCCTTGAGCACCACCGGCCGCTTGCTGGCCGGATCCTCGCCCAGCTCACGCAGGGGCGGGGCGGCGGCCGCGCGACCCCGGCCGCGGGCCTTCGGCTGCGCGAACAGTTCCTTGGCCTCGGCCAGGGTGAGCGTGAACAGCTGTTCTTCACTCTCCAGCGAGCGGCTGTCTGTGCCCTTCTTCACGTACGGCCCGTACCGCCCGTTCTGCGCGGTGATCGGCTCGCCGTCCAGCTCGCCGATCGTGCGCGGCAGCGTGAGCAGCTTGAGCGCGTCCTCCAGCGTGACCGTGTCCAGCGCCATGGATTTCAGCAACGACGCGGTGCGCGGCTTGCTGGAGTCACCTTCGGGCAGTACCTCGGTAACGTACGGGCCGAACCGCCCCGCCTTGGCCACGATCTCGCGCCCGGTGGCCGGGTCGGTGCCGAGCGGGAAGTCGCCGCTGGGCTGGGCGAACAGCTCCTCCGCCTTCTCCGGGGTGAGCTCGTCGGGCGCCGTGCCCTCGGGCACGTTCACCCGCTGGTCACCACGCTCCAGGTACGGCCCGTAGCGGCCAACCCGGACGACGATGTCGGTGCCGGCCAGCGGGAACGAGCTGACATCGCGCGCGTCGATGTCGCCCAGGTCGCTGACCAGTTCCTTGAGCCCTTCCTCACCGTCGGCGCCGAAGTAGAACCGGCGCAGCCACGGCACCCGGGCCGCCTCGCCGCGGGCGATCGCATCGAGGGCATCTTCCATCCGCGCGGTGAAGTCGTAATCCACCAGCTGCGAGAAGTGCCGCTCGAGCAGGGTGATCACGGCGAAGGCGAGGAACGAGGGCACCAGCGCGGTGCCCTTCTTGAACACGTACCCGCGGTCGAGGATCGTGCCGAGGATGTTGGCGTACGTCGAGGGACGGCCGATCTCCCGGTCTTCCAGCTCCTTGACCAGGGTGGCCTCGGTGTAGCGGGCCGGCGGCCTGGTGGCGTGCTCGGACGCGGCCAGCTCCAGCGCGTTGAGCGCGTCGCCCTCGGACATCGGGGGCAGGCGTCGCTCCCGGTCGTCCCGGTCGCCGTCGTCGTCCGCGTCCTCCACGTAGGCCTTCAGGAAGCCGTGGAACGCGATGATCTTCCCGGATGCGCCGAACTCGGCTTCCTCTCCCGCGGAGGAACGGCCCGACACGCGGACCGACACCGACTCGCCGGTGGCGTCCTTCATCTGGGACGCGACCGTGCGCTTCCAGACCAGTTCGTAGACGCGCAGCTCGTCGCCGGACAGCCGGGACTGCGCAGGGGTGCGGAACGAGTCGCCTGCCGGGCGAATCGCCTCGTGCGCTTCCTGCGCGTTCTTCACCTTGCTGGTGTAGAGGCGCGGGGCGTCCGGCACGTACTCGGCGCCGTACAGCTCACGCGCCTGGCGCCGGGCCGCGTCGATCGCCGTCTGTGACAGCGTCGTCGAGTCGGTCCGCATGTAGGTGATGTGGCCGTTCTCGTACAGCCGCTGCGCCACCGACATTGTGTACTTGGCCGAGAAGCCGAGCTTGCGGGACGCCTCCTGCTGGAGGGTGGTGGTGCGGAACGGCGCGTAGGGCGAGCGCCGGTACGGTTTGCGCTCGACCGACTTGACCGAGAAGTCGGCGCCCTGCAGGCGGTCGGCAAGCTCGGCGGCGGATAGCCGGTGCACGACGCCCGGTGGCACAGGCTGACCGTTGACGCTGCCATTGGCCGCAGCACCCTGCGGCGCGGCGCCTTCCAGGTAAAGCACCTCGGGATTGCGCAGCTCACCGGACGGAGCGAAGTCACGGCCCTGGGCGACCCGGCGGCCGTCCACCGCGACCAGGCCGGCCGGGAATGAGGACGCTCCCGCGTCGGCCGTGCCGTCGGCGCGGGCGAACACGGCCTGCAGGTCCCAGTACCGGGCGGCGCGGAACGCGATGCGTTCCCGTTCCCGGGCGACCACCAGCCGGGTGGCCACGGACTGGACGCGTCCCGCGGACAGCCGGGGCATGACCTTCTTCCACAGGACCGGGGAGACCTCATAGCCGTACAACCGGTCCAGGACCCGCCGGGTCTGATAAGCGTTGACCAGCCCGGTGTTCAACTCGCGCGGGTTGTCCACCGCATGCGCGATCGCCTCCGGCGTGATCTCGTGAAACACCATCCGCCGGGTGGGCACCTTGGGCTTGAGCTCCTCGAGCAGGTGCCACGCGATGGCCTCGCCCTCGCGGTCTTCATCAGTAGCGAGGTAGAGCTCGTCGGCGTCTTTGAGCAGGGACTTAAGCTTGGAGACCTGGGACTTCTTGTCGGCGTGCACGACGTAGAGCGCGCCGAAGTCATCGTCGACGTTGACGCCGAGCCGCGCCCACGGCTCCTTCCGGTACTTCTCGGGGATCTCGGCGGCCTTGTCCGGCATGTCACGGATGTGACCGATGCTGGATTCCACCACGTACCCCTGGCCGAGGTATCCCGCGATGGTCCGCGCCTTGGCGGGCGACTCGACGATTACCAGGCGAGTGCCCCCGCCGTTGCTCGCGGCGTTGCCCTTGCCCGCCGCGCGCTTCGCGGCGGGAGGTGTCCTTGCTGCCACGCATTCACCTTCTAGTCCGGCGCCTGTGCCCGGCCCGGTCTTGTCTATAGCTCGATCCTGCTTCGGAAACCCTGGGCTGCCAAGCCTCAGCCTGACAACCCTCAGCCCTGCTGAACCCTTGGCTTGCTCAAGCGTCTTTGTCAAGTGTGCTTGCTCAAACCCCGTCGCCAACCGGCCCTGCTTCTCTCAACTCCCAGAGCCGGCGTGGGTGTTCCCCGCCCTCCCGCGAGCCCTCGGACGCCATCCCCGTTCGCCCCGGACAGCCCCGTCGGCGAATTTTTCCCCACTGCCGATTGAACCACCGCGTACGCCGCGCACAATAAGAGGTGATGGCCGAGTACTCCTACCTCGTGCTGTACCTGCCGCGAGGAACGTCACGAGACGCCGCCCGGCGCCTGTTGACGGACCATGCCGAGTACGGCGAGTGGGAACTGGCCAGACTTCAGCTGCATGCAGACGGCAGCAGGAAGGTCACCCTGCGGCGCCCGATCATACGCCCCGTACTGACCTTTTGAGCACCGCTTGCTCAACAACGCCTGGGCGCCGGGCAGGCCCGGCGGTCCGCAGGCGGTGACACCATGGCCGGTCCTGGCCGTCTCCCTCCGGCCCCCGCAGACGGTGGGGCGGCGGCCCGGCTGGGTCCTCGTTGCGGGCCCTGAAGTTCTCGATTTTGACCTTCCGTCTAGGTCCCCGTCCGGGCGGTGGCGGCCACGGTCAGGAGGCACTGCGGGGGGCAGTTTCCGCTGACCGTGGCCGCCAGGGCGGGGCAGCCACGCCGGTCACGGCGATCCTGCGCAGGTCCGGGCGCCGGCTGTGCCCGGCCGCGTCGCGTCCTGCCCGCCCCTGGCGGGTAACCCGCGCGGCTCCGGGTCGTTCTCCAGCGCCAGACCGGGAGGAAGATGATCTTCGTCGTCACCGGTCCGTGCGGGCTGGCCAGACAGGGTTGGCCCGATTTCCTGCTCCCCCCAGGATGGACAGCCTCACACAACGCGTAACGATAGCACTACCGGATGTGCGCATCAGGTTATCCGGCGAAAAGTACTGTCCTCAGCAGCGGTCGAGAAAGCCATCCAGGACGCGCGTGCCGAACTGGAGGGCGGACACCGGCACCCGCTCGTCCACGCCGTGGAACATGCCGGAGAAGTCCAGGTCCGCCGGGAGCCGCAACGGGGCGAAGCCGAAGCACCGCATGCCGAGCCGGCTGAAGGACTTCGCGTCGGTCCCGCCGGATAGGCAGTAGGGCACGACCCTGGCCCCGGGATCCTCGGCCAGGAGGGCCGCGGTCATGGCGTCGCACAGGTCGCCGTCGAACGTGGTCTCCAGGGCGATGTCGTGGTGGATGAACTCGCGCGCGACACCCGGGCCGAGCAGGCCGTCCACCTCGGCGAAGAACTCGTCCTCGTAGCCGGGCAGGAAGCGCCCGTCCACGTCGGCGGTGGCCACCTGGGGAACGACGTTGACCTTATATCCCGCCTTCAGCACGGTGGGGTTAAGGGTGTTGCGGAGGGTGGCCCCCGTCAGCCGGGACAGCGACCCGATCTTGTCGATGACCTGCCGGTAGGCCTCCGGTCCGTACTCGAGGCCGAGCGCGGTGCACGCCTCGGCCAGGAAGGCCTCGACCGCCGGGGTGAGCCGGACCGGCCAATCGTGGCGGCCGATCCGCGCGACCGTCTCGGCGAGTTCGGTGACCGCGTTATCGGGGTTGAGCATCGAGCCGTGCCCGGCGGTGCCACGGGCGG
>CAVYQF010000007.1:0-85669 GCA_963770545.1 uncultured Actinomycetes bacterium
GGAGGACGACTACGGCCAGGTTGTCGGGACTCGGGGGAACTTCTGTACCGCACGTAGGGACGACTAGGGACGTCCTGGGCTAGGGTCAGGGTTGACCTCGGGTTCTCTGGAGGCGCCCAGCATGAACGAGTCACTACGCCGTGAACTGCTTCGAGCGCGACTGAGCGAGGAAGACGTGGCTGCGCGCCTACAGGTCGATCCCAAGACCGTCCGACGTTGGCTAGAAGGCCGCGTTCCCTATCCGCGACACCGTTGGCTCCTCACCGCCGTGCTCGGCTTAGACGAAGCAGATCTATGGCCGCAGATCGGAGCATCCCGATCGCGGCCTCCGGAGGTCCAGGCCGTCTATCCCCACCTCGAGGATCTACCTCGCGAGACCTGGCTCCACCTATTTGGTCGGGCCCATGAACGGATCGACATCCATGTTGGTAGCGCACTTTTCCTCGCCACCGACCCACAGGTAATGGCCGTCCTAGCCGAGCGAGCAGTGGCAGGAGTCAAGGAGCGCATCTGCTTGCAAGTCCCAAATCTACTCGACGTCGGGCCACACGGATCATTCGTTGCGTCGCCGAGACACACGGCGAAAGCTCTCGCTCGGTTCGACTCATTACGTCACGGCGGCGATGTGGAAGTTCGAGTGCATGACGAGGAACTTACCAACTTCATTTATCGCTCCGACGATGAGTGTCTAGTCACGCAGAACATCTACGGTATTTCCGCTTCGCGTGCTCCTGTCATCTACCTCCGCCGCACAAAAGGTAATGACCTTTTCGGGTCTTACCTAAATAGCTTCGAAGGCAGATGGGCTCGCGCGTACTCGCACTAGCCTTTCGGTACATCTCTGGGAGCATGCTATACCGAACTGCAGAATTGGGCCAGACCAAATCAAGCCGCGTCTCTAGCGTAAACTGCTCGCCTAGCCGGAAGTTACAAGATATCATACAGTCATGAAGCGTCCATCAACCCAGCCAGCAAGGCTAGCTCTTTCTCCACTGCCTTATTCTCAGAAGAGAAAATCTAGTACGCCCAACGCAGCGAAGTTCCCTCTCGTGCGCGTCGGAGACGCATATGATTTGATACCTAAGCTCAGAGCAAGGACTGTGGATTGCGTCATAACTTCACCGCCGTACTGGGGACTTCGGACATATGGACTTGATCACAACGAGGGGATCTGGGAACAATGGAAGTCAACGGGACGTTTGACGTCACCCACCTACGATGAGTACAGAAAAAGCGGTGGTGCTCTCGGCAGGGAACCGGATCCTGACTGGTATGTCAAGCATCTCACGGAGATACTCGACCTCTTCTCTACGTCTCTAAAACTTACCGGCAGTTTGTGGCTGAATCTGGGGGACACCTATTTCGCGAGATGGTCCAGCGTGCGGGATGGACGTCAAGGCCTCGGCGGCGGGCCACGTAGTAGGCGTCGGACCCCTACAAAGGGCTATCGTCATGATAAGCAACTGTTGCTTATTCCGGCGCGAGTAGCTATTGCTATGCAAGAACGCGGCTGGATACTTCGAAACGACTTGATTTGGAGTAAACCAGATATCCCGCCCCGGCCGGAGTCCGACCGCCTGCGACTGTCTCATGAGCACTGGTTTCACTTCGTACAGCGGACACCTCACCGTCGTCCCACTTACTATTATGAACTTAGTGCTGTCGAAAAAGGCGCCCGGGACGTTGTTGAGCATCGATGCAATCCTGGGCAGGGCGGCCATAGTGCTACATTTCCCGTTGGAATAATTCGACCCAGGATAGAGTCGAGCTGTCCTCCACGAGGCCTAGTCGTAGATCCTTTTTGCGGATCTGGAACAAGTCTCATCGCGTCTGTACAGTCAGGTCGCATGGCCCAAGGCTTCGAGCTGTCACCCGCTCACGCCCAGGCGGCTCGCAGGAATGTACGCAGAGCGCACCTGGCGCTTGACCAACTCGGTCCACTGAACACTCAGGAGCTGCCATCCTAGGCCGAACCTCAGCACCCTGCTGTCTTGGGTGGCTCGCAACGCAAGCCTCAGCATGCGGAACGAACCCGGGACGTCTAGGCTGGTTCCGTGGGTGACAGTTCTGACCAAGCTTCCTCGGCCCCGGCGGTAGACATCATCGGGGGCCTTAGCGCGCTGCGCCGCGTCTTGGATGCACTGCTCCGCGACCGCGAGCCATCCGCTGACCTTCCTCCTAACCTGATGGGCCAGCTCCAAACGCTACCTGCTGGCGACTGGCAGGCTGTAGTGAAGGAAGCGATGGATGGGCTCCTTATTTCGACATCGCATCCAGACGTTCAAGCAATATCGTCAGCCTTCAATAAGCTTGCTGGAGCGGCAAACGCAGTTCCCAGCGATTCCACCACCCCGCACAGCGCTGATCCACAAAACGAGACTTCTGACGAAACTAGCGACGATGCTCCGACTCCGACACTTTCTGCTCCGCCCGTAAGAATCGTCCTCGATGCACGACATGCGCGTACGCTCCGTGTCATTAAGGAGATACCCGCAAATCCACTTACCCAGCTCGAGGGGCGCAACGGCATAGGCAAGAGCCTGGCGGCCAGACTCCTGGAGCTCGTTAGCGGCACACAACCATATTCAGCGCTACCTCATGCTTGGAAGACGCTCAAAAAACAGCTCGGCCGCACCACTATAACAGTTACAGGTCTTACGGCCGGGCATCTTAAGATTGATCTACTCCCGATTGAGTGGCCAGACGACCCAGTTGAGGCGCTGGGTGATGCTCTCGGAACAGTGACCTTGAACGACGCGCCGATAGATTGGCAGCAGGCCAGACGCTTGCTACAAGTAGCACGTATTTCCGGTGATGAGTCTTTGGTTGATGCAGTAGCTCGCGCTCTGGAGGAACGCGCGCAGTGGGCCCTTCGATGGCGAGCTTCAATTAAGGGCGCTGTAGAAACTTGGGATACCCCACTCCTTAGCGTCCAGGAAATTCTAGAGTCCTTGTCTCACGCGGACTTCGAGGCCAAACTGAGGGATGCCGCAACTTCAAAAGATGTAGCCGACGAACTGAGTAAAGTCGCCTCGAAGGTACGCTTGGAAGTGGGTTTGGCCTCTCAAGGTCAAAATCAGCTGGACCTTGCCAAACAACGGCGCGACCAAGTTCCACAACTGATAGAAGAGCTTGCCAGCTCAATTGAGGACCTCGGCCAGATCCGCGCCTCTCAAAAGCTAGTAGAACAGAAACTGCTCGCCGTGAGCAGCGCGCTTGGTCTCGACGGCGCCACACGTGCCGAGGTAGATCGATGGGAACATAGGAGGCGTCTTCGTATACGGGCACACCAACGTGCGAGGTCCGACGAGGATTGGTATCTGGCTCAGCTTGGCGATGAGGACCGACCTTCCTGGGAAGACTTGTCCCGGCGAATGAAGCAAGCCGCATCCCAACGACGAGAAGCTAAAAGTGAACTGGTAGAACTTGACCTCACCGACGAAGTACGACAACTCGGCTTCCGAGTCGAAGCGCCTCTAATCCATGCAGCATCTACTGTTCTTCGGCAAGTTATCGCGCTCACAGATGAAGGCTTGACAGGTAAGGCACTCCTAGACGGACTTCGACGCAGACGCCAAGAGATCGACGGGCGGCCGACGACAGCCGAAGTTAGGGCGGCCAAGGACAGGCTTGACACGGCTGAGCATACAGAGCGGCTACTACAAAGCTTGAGCTCGGCGATGGCTACGACGGATCATAAGCGAGATAATGTTCGACAGGCAGAGAGCACCCTGCGCGACCTGCTTAACCAACTGCAGGGAAACTCCCAGGAAGTGTACGAAGAGGTCCTGGACCAGTTGCGTAAGCTGCAGGAGGATGCCGCGCAGCTATTGCAGCACCGTGACGCCATCCGTCTTCGTCTTGCGGGTCTATTGAACGTAAACGTCCCCGAAACAGATGAACCAGACTCGTCGCCGAATGAACCAAATGAATTCGGTGATGAAGACGAAGACGATGAGGGAGCAGCGGGCGAGGAAACCTGGGTTGATGATGTAGGGGGCGCCGACCAGGATCACTTGGACTTGCCACTCAACGCAGATGAGTGGGTGCAGATATGGAACACCGTTGTCGCAGGTGAAGTGGAAGAGCTATCAAAGCTCGGCTATGAGTTCAGTCCTGAAATTCTATTTCAGCCAACGTCAGAGGGTGATGTTGACGAGCTAGCTATGGCCTTGGACATGGCTAGGGCAAAGGCGGAAGAGTCCTCACAGCGCGAGAGAGAGATTACTGAACAAGAGACGGAGGCTCTGGAGAAGCTGGGGATCCAGCAGACGGTGCTAGCCCAGGCAAGGAATCGTCTCCGCACCTCAGCCCTTATGCTGGTGGGCCCCGGTACCGCATGGAGGCCATGGGAGCCAGGCTTCCTCACGTTGCTCGAGACTGTGGGGGGAACGCGGCCACGGTGGAAGCACTTGACTCCCTAGAGATTGCTATCGACGATGCAAACCTTGCCGAGCCGGAGTTGATTGCCCTTAGTTGGATGGAGTCCATATCTTGGATTTGCGATCGACTATCGAGAGCATCAGACGGGGTTCGGGATGGTCTTGACAGCGTAGCTGGGATTCTACAAAGCGAGGCCCATACCCTTAACCCTAGAGGCAGAGGGTCATCTAACGACGGCGTCGGCCTCGCCGTTCCGAGTGACTACAACCGTGTCGAGACTGTACGTCAGTGGGCGCAGCAAGAGTTGGAAGTACTTCTGAACTCTCATGCGCTACGGGAGACACTCTTTGATGAGGCTTCGGAAGTGACGCTAGATCTAGAATCCGCGGTCGTTTCTTGGACCGCACCCGGAACGGCCTATCAGAACTCCCGGCCTCTCGAAGCGTTTTCGTCCGGCGAACAGGTCTTTGCTTACACGCGTGCGCGCCTAGAGGAACTGAGAAGCCGAGAAAGCTGGCAGGGTCATCGCTTGGTGATTCTGGACGAGTTCGGAGCTTTTGTGGCAAGGAACCGTTTTGCTCAACTACTTGAATTTGTATACCAGCAAGCCCTGGGCGAACTTGCAGACCAGATAGTCGTGATGCTTCCGCTGTCATCTGACTACGCAAATGAGGCCTTCGCACAAGAGCTCGTTCGAGGAGCGAGCAATGCTAGCAGGAAGAGTGAACTGCTTGACAGGGTACGCCAGGTCGAGCAAAACGGATACTTTGCCATTCCTGTGGATGTGACCACTAATGCTGCCTCAAAATAGTCCCGAGAGTAGCTTCGTTTCCGAAGCTCGTGGGATATTCGGGATACCACCGGGGTTGTCCCCCGATGATGCGAGTAACCTTCTAGCGGGACTTGAACAGCTTTTTCACATGCAGGTCGAAGGACTGCAATCAGTGAGGAAGGACCTACGGAGCAGGCAGGAAACTTTCTCCTCATTCAATCTTCCAGAGCACATCCGGCCCTCGGATAGAGATCAATTGATCGCGGATCTTGACTTGATGCGCGCCTGGTTTGATCCAGTAGCGAAGGGTGAACGCGTTCGCGAGGCTGTGAGCTCCGTGTCTCCGTCAAGGGTGGCGGTGCCTTTCAATGATTCGTATCTCATCAAGGATGTCGGCGGTGGGCGAAGAATCGTCACTCCCGAGGGGCGCACCTTGATGTCATGCTTGCGTCCAGCGATCGATGAGTTCAGATATACGAGACACCTGACGACCGAGGACCTCAATTCTCAGTTGATATGGCTTCGGGAAGAGGACGTGTCCGCATGCGTTGTAATTCTTATGACTACGTATCGCGCGTGGACTAGGCGTCGTCTAGAGGATGTAGTGGGCCTGCTAACAAGTGAGACCAGTACGTTGCGGCCAGCAGCTGCAGGGTTGCTGCTCACTCTTCTAGTTAATCGAAACACCGATTCAAGTCGCGCTCTCCCAAGACCTAGTGACCGGCGAAAGCTTCAGATTATCAGCGAAGCGATCGCTGGACCTGCGGCAGCTTATGCCAAGGCACTTAGCGGTTCAGATAAGACGAGCGCCTCAACCTTGGATCTATACCGTGGCTGGCCTTTGGGAGAACTGCGTCGAAGGATGGGATCATCGCTGCATAGTAGCCTTGGCAGTGGCATTTATATTGAAGCTGACGCCGTGGAGGATGCGGTTGGACGACTAGTCACGGATATCCGGCGCCGCCCACTCCGACTGCGGGGACGAGTACACCATGCGCTTGACGCGATGTTGGCGGAATACGAAGATCGGCGGCCACAACTAGCAGGGCTTGGCCTGGCGTTTGAAAGTCCTGCTTACACGCGCCGACTGGTGGACACGCTCAGGCGTGCAGCAGATGAACCAATCGCGGACATTGGAAGCGACCCGGGGGATGGGGATCCAACAGGGACAGTCCTAGATGCGGGGCTGGACGATGCCTAAGTCGATTAGTCGTGTCGCAGTCGATGCGGTTCTCGAGTGCCTTCGGCAAGTGTGTGCGGATCATTTGAGCCGAATTGCAAATCCAAGCGATGCCGCGTCGGAAGATCGTCCTGATTGCCCTGGGTGAGCGGCAGCGTTTCACGGGGCTCCTACGGGAAACCTTGCGAGTAGCAGATGGATTGCTGGTCGATGCGACTACCTGTGGCGACGGGGTCCAACTTAAGCGCGGAGACGAAGACGGCCTGAGCGAGCTAAATGCTGCAGTGGAGGAGGCGCTTCATGCTTTCAACCAGAGCGACCCCGACGCTTCGCTGGTCCTAAAAGTTGAAGCTGGCCGTGCTGTGATTACGGGAAGCACCCTATATGAGGCAGCTAATGCTGCACAGCGCGCTTTCCGCGAATCGGTTACAGCCCTCTACCATCCAAACTTGAGGGGAGGGCCACTCGCGGCCCTGTAATATGGGCGGACGATGGCTTGGATGACCAGCACCGCACCCCATCGTATGGCATTTGCTAATGAAATTGCCTACATTGCTCGGTCGGCCTGTGAACAGCACTCTGATCCTTTTCATAGGAGATCCTGACCTGGATTTCAGTCTTCATTGTGCAGGAAATCCAAGCCTGCGTGCTCGTATTGACGCCTCTGGATACGAGCAAAGGCGAACCTACGCATCGAATTCCGAATCGATTCGTGAGCTGTCACGGCTGTCAAAGGATGATGCCTCGCTCGTCGTTTTGTTTCTAGGGGCTGGAGCCTCGGTAGTAGAGGGCCTTCCTACGGGAAATGGACTTCGGAATAAAGCGCTTGCTAAGCAGGTCCAACTCCCGGTCGTCGATGAGAGTAATTTTGTGGAGGCTGCCTCGGAGTTCTACGGACAGCTTAAGACAGGTGATCGGCTGCGCGCCGGCGAGGAGGCGGCAGGTAAAGCAGCATTTGTGGCTAATCTGACCCTCGAGCGTGTATTGCTCGAAGAGCAATCACAGGAGCATAGGTTGGATTGCGCGACACTGCGAGGTTTCGCCGACGAGCATGAAGCGATGGGTAAGGC
The DNA here is from genome assembly GCA_963770545.1 of uncultured Actinomycetes bacterium. Classification (GTDB taxonomy): domain Bacteria; phylum Actinomycetota; class Actinomycetes; order Streptosporangiales; family Streptosporangiaceae; genus RYN-230. The sequence goes on from CAVYQF010000007.1 coordinate 7,406, forward strand.
CTTGGGTGAAGCCCGGGATGCTGGTAAATTTGAGAACGATTCTCTGACCAAGCTGCTCAATTTGCGTCGGCGGCTAGTTGTCGTGACAGTTAATTTTGATCAGGTATTGGAGATTAAGGCTAAAGGCGTAGTCGAGTCATACGTGAGTGAAAGCGAGCTTGCCCGACTCCCGGAGGATTTGCGAAATTACCGCAAAGATGGCGGCCCTATTCCGCTAATAAAACTGCACGGGGACATTGGGCAAAGGGAAAGCCTGGTCGCGAACATTGAGGAGACGGCGGGCGGCTTGACTGCGGCTCGACTTCGGGCGTTGGAAGAGCTACTAAACATCGTGGGCGAGCAACCAGTCCACCCTTGGTGGTTCGTTGGTTATAGCATGCGGGACCTCGACTTGTTGGCCCATTGGCAATCAGCGAACTTTGCTGATGTTATGGTGGAGCACTGGGTAGCCCCATTCGTCGATCGTAGCGTGGCAAAATTTATACGCGAATTCAGGCAGCCAAGGTGGGATCGGCAATCTTACGGTTACACGCTAAACAATAGGGTCGTCACTCTTACAGCCACTGATTTCTATAATCTGCTCTGGGAGCAGGTAAGTGGGAGATGGTAAGACCCTCCGTATCTTCAATGCTTCCCTAATGAGGAACGTGAGAGTAGCGGCGTCCTGATTAACTTTCTTGCGGGTCCGCGGGCTATATAAGAACTACTGCCCTTAGATAAAGTCTAAGAGTGCACGTGGAAGAGATGTGGCGCTGCGAGCACTTCGGCGCCTATTGCAAGGCTTACAGGTCCTGTAGAAGCACCTTCGGGTACCTTAGCGGTTACTGCAATATCGGATATTGATGCAGGGGTTGTTCGGGCGCCATGGAAGAGTACAGCGCTTGTCTGTCCGAGGTTAATCCCATAGATGGTAACTATGTCTCCGGTACGTCCATCTTGTGGTTGTATGCCGTAAACGGTCGCTTCGTTTGGCTGGGGGGATTGGTCCTTGCCTGATTCGGCTGGCGCGAGCACCGTACTGAAGACCTGCTTTAGTTTCTCTGCCGCTTCTGGAGAGAAAAGGCCCACTAGGGCTGCTATCGCTGAGAAGCCAAAAAAGTTCACTTGTTGGCCCGTAGTCTCGCCCGTTAGTAGGCCGCCTCGAAGGATTAGGCAGAATACAATGGCGAGGGCGCTGCCTATAAGGGGCAGGGTGAAGTACATCGCTATCCAGCTGCGGCGGAGAACTCTGTTGCCTATGTACCAATACAGAGAGCGAGTCGAGTGAATGAATCCACCGAGAGCACCTGATAGTCCGACGACTATAAAGAGTTGTTGATCGCGGTTGGGTGACAGGCGAATTCCGAACAGGCTAGCTGCTGAGGTTTGTGCTCCCGGGGGTGGTGGCCATAGAATTATTAGGGCGTATACGGTAAGTGACATCGCTGCCAAGATGATGATTAGCAGAGCGACAGATCCCGGCGCTCCGACAAAATGATGCCCGACACCTGAGTTGACAGTGTCATTGCTGTTTCGCGTGGGCTCGGTTCTGGATTCCTCGGCATCGTTTCTCTTGGGTTGGCTGGAGGGCGATGGCATCTGTGGCTCCTGATTGGTGCACGTCTCGCATAGGGGAGCGTAGTGGCTTCTATGATGATGGCGCTATGACCGCGGGCGATCGATCGCGGGACGTGCGCTAGAGCAGCCTACAGTTGACCGCACCTCCTGCGGGTGTTTGTCGGCTCTTCGGGCTGATCACGGTTGGTCGGGTATGGCCCTCTTAACAGTCAGCTCGTGTGAGGCGGACTCTCATGAAGGACCAGGACTATCCGTTCTTCCTGACCGCACGATTATCTCGGCCGAGGCTTCTGAGGCCGGGCCACGCCGCTGCACTGTCGTTTCCCCGGCCCTGGAGTACGGCCGGCCTCGGCCCACGGCGGGCAGCTACGCCGGGAACGGTGGACGAGGCCGGGCGCGAGCCAGGCGGGGTCCGCAGTGGCAGATGAAGGCATCGCGATTCACAGCGCGAATGCCGAGGTTGGTTCGGTTCGCCTTCGAGCCACTCTGAGCGCAGCAATTCGCAGGTCAATGTGATTGCTGCTCGCCGAGGTTCGCTGGGCTTTCAGGAGTCGTCATCGGCCTCCCTCAGCGCGCGCAGGTCGGCAGCGAGATCATCGGCGGAGCCCAGGGTGTCGGGATGGTCGTCCCCGAGGACCCGGCGGCGTTGCTCCAGGGTGTCTTCGTCCAGATCGCGGGCGGCCAGTAGTTCCCCCAGTGCCCGCAGGTACATGGCAAGATGACTAGCTGAATCCAGGCTGTGGGGGTGATCTACACCTAGGAAGCGCCGACGGCGGTCCAGGATGTCTTCCCCAAGGCTACGGGCGGCCTGCACCTCGCCCAGCTCGTACAGTGCATCGGCGACATTGCTAGCAGTTCCCAAGGTGCTCTTATGATTTTCACCCAAGACACGGCGGCAATGGGACAGGGTCTCTCTATACAAGTCATAGGCTGCCTGAAATTCGCCCAGCCCGTATAGGTCGTTAGCGAGATGGTTGGCCGACATCAGCGTGTCGTGGTCATCGTCGCCAAGGACTCGGCGGCGGCGGTCCAGGATGTCTTCGTTCAGGTGGCGGGCCGCCTCTACCTCACCCATACTGCGCAAAGTTAGGGCGAAACTCGCCCCCATCGACATTGTGTCGGGGTCATCGGGGCCAAGCGAGTCACCCCAAAGCTGAAACAAGCGACTCGTCAGGTCGTGGCTGCTTCGGTCATCGCCTCGTGCTCGCAGATACCAGGACGCGCTCTCAGCAAGCGCCCGCAGGGCGGAATTGGTGGTCGCGCCGAGGTCTGCCTCAAGGAGGTGCGGCATCAGGCGAGCCCACTTTCCCCAGCTTGAGGCGTCCTGCGGATCGCCAGGGTAGCTGGCGGCCAGGATCGCCTCGCTACGCCTGCGGGTGGCGGCCGCCTGGCCGGTGGTAAGGCGGTCGCGGAGGATGGCCTGGGTGAGCCGGTGCATGGTCAGCCCGCGCTGGTCGATCCGGACCAGCGATTGGCGGGCCAGGTGGCTGAGGGTCTGTCGCCAGGTCAGCGGATCAGCGGCCCGGACCGCCAACTCGCCAGGCAACTCGTCGAGGACGCTTGTGAACAGGTGCTCGGGAATGGGCTCGGGAGCGAAGAAAGCGCACAGACTGGCCAGCTCTGCGGCGGCTGGATCCTCCGCCGCTAGCCGGTCGGCGATCAGTTGAGTCGTAGCGGCCAGTGATCGCGGGTAGTCGGCGCCTGCAGGAATCTGGGCCAGCAGTTGCCCGGCCCGAGCCCGCAGGAGTTCCAGACATTCCGCCGCGGGCATGCCGGTCTCGGCCATGAACCCACTGGCCTGCGCCACTGCCAGAGCCAGGTCCCCGAGCTGATCTGCGAGTTGGTTCGCGTCGGCCGCGCTGAGCCCAGGTATCCGGCTTTGCAAGATCGCGGCCGATTCAGCGCGGGCCAGGACATCCACTTCAACCGGTGCAGCAATCTCGGCCCAGTTGTGCTCCCGGGACGTGATCAGTACATGGCCGTTGCCGCCGGGCAGCCAGGCCCGAATATCTACAGGGCTCTCCGCGTTGTCGAAGATCAGCAGCCACCGGCCCCGATCCCGGAGCTCACCCAGTACCGTGGCCTGTACGGCTTCGGCGCTTGCTCCGGGTTGGAGGCAGCCCAGCATGTCGCCGAGGGCAGCGAATTGGTCACTGATCAGGCCAGGTTGCTCGGAGTTGATCCACCACGAGAGTCCGTAGCTTCCGGCGAAACGGTGTGCGTATTCGATCGCCAGCTGGGTCTTTCCCACCCCGCCCATGCCATGGAAGGCTTGAACCACCGCCCGGTTCCCGTCCAGCAGCCGTTCCCGCACCGCCATCAGCAGGCCGTCCCGGCCGGTGAATCCAGGGTTGCGGGCCGGGATGTTCCACACCCGCGGCACGCTGCCCGGAAGCCGCGGGCCCGTGCCCCCTAGCCGACTCGCGGTCCCGGTTGCTCCATGCCCCGGGAACGTCGGCTGATGATCCGGGCGCCGGGGGCCGACCACGGCATCCAACAGGACCTGCCGGGCCTGTTGCTCATCGATTCCGAACAGGTCCTTGAACACTAGCGGCCGAAGGACCCCCGGCATGAGCGCGGTCGGCACCTCCTCCACTCGCAACGGTACCAAGCGGCCCTCCCCGGTGCCCGGCACGTGCAGCGCGGCCGCCGTCCACTCATCCGTGGTGTACCGCTCGCGCTTGAAATAGGGTGCCGAGAACAGCGCCACCACCCGGTCGCAGCCATCCAACGCATCGCTCATCGCGGTGATGAAGTTCCGCCCGGCTGCCCAGTCCCACACATCCAGCTCAACTGTGTACCCGGCTTCGGTCAACTGCCAGGCCACCCACTCCGCCCACGCCCGGTCCGCACCCGCGTGGCTGACGAAGAAATCCACACGATCCTCCACCATGCGGCAATTATCGCTCCAACGGGGCGGCCGATTAGGAGCAGGACGGGACAGGCGCAAGTCACGAGACGTCTGGTTCGTGCGGTCGCCAAGCCGGAACCTCTCACAACCGTCTCACAGACTGACTGGACGGAACCGGACGCAGTCGCCTCTACCGTACGGCCGACAGACCCTGACCTGCCGATACGGATTGCGCAGCACTCGCTGGACGCCCGTAGAGCATCTGACTACGGATCAGAAGGTTGGGGGTTCGAGTCCCTCCGAGCGCGCAAGCGAAACCCCAGTTCAGCAGCATAATCACGAGCTGTCCCGCTCACCCCTCGTCCTCGCCTGGCCGGATTCTGGCCGGATCTGTGGTCTCAGTAGCGCTGTCGAGGCGGTCCGCGTAGCGGTCCATGTCGCCCAGACAGTGGTGGCCGAACAGGTCGAGGGTGGTGGTGATGCTGGCGTGCCCGGCGGCTGTCGAGTGTGTCCGGACTCTATGGTTTCCGGCTGGCCCGCAGTGACGTGAGCGTGAACCCGGTGCCGCGGGGACTGCCGACCCGCCGCGAGGGCAGCGGCCTGGCTAGGGTGTCCGCCGGGCCGGCCCGTGACTCCACGCCCCGGTCGGAAAGCTGCACGAGGACCGTCATCTGCCGCTATGTGGCGACGGCGAAAGTTCTGAGATGGGCGCGTTCTTTGTGGCCAGTTTCGTGTTTGCTGGCTCCGAATGCCTCGCTAAGCGCCCGTCGAGGGCGGGGTGGTCCCGTGCGCGGGTGGGCATGATGATGCCCCAGGGCTGGGCGGTGAAGCGGGCTGTCTGCCTCTGCCGGGGGCACGCCCTGGCCGAATGCCTGTGCCTGGCCTCCCTCCCATGGCCTTGGGAAGGCCCTGAGGCGGCCGGGACCTCGAACGGGCCATGGGGGACCTTCGGCATCTGGGCAGCCGGAGCCTGAAGAGCACAGTTGGCAGTAACAGGTCTAATCCCCCCAAGGAGGAACAATGTCTACCACCGTTAATGGACGTACGCAGCCGGAAGTCGTGCCTGCCGGGCCGGGGCCGCCACCTGCAGCCTCCACAGCGGCGGGGTGGGGGAACTCGGCGCCGCTCGCGCTGGCCGCGTTCGCCGTGCCCACGTTCATGCTCAGCGCGGTCAACGTCGGCTGGGTGAACGCCGGCGTCGAGCCGATGATCTTCGCCGTGGCGTTCATGTCCGGCGGGCTGGTCCAGCTGATCGCCGGGATCATCCAGCTCCGCACCGGCAACACGTTCGCCGGTGTGCTGTTCAGCATGTACGGCGCACTCTGGCTGTCCCTGTTCGCCTTCGCCGAGTTCTTCGCCAAGGAGGTGCCGCTCGCCCAAGTCGGCCACGCCCTCGGGCTGTTGCTTTTCGCGTTCGGCCTCTTCACCCTGTGGGTCTTCGTGGCCTCGTTCCGCAGCAACGCGGTGATCGTCGCCGCGCTGGCAGTCCTGGCAGCCACCTTGTTCGTGCTGGGAGCAGGCCAGTACGGCGCGAACACCGCACTGGTGCACGTCGGCGGATACCTCGGCCTGGTGGCGGCCGCGCTGGCGGCATACCTGTCCTGTGCCGAGCTGTGCCAGGTCTCATACAAGCGGGAGGTGCTGCCCATCTGGCCACTAGCCAAGTCCTAGCGAACGACCTCCTACCTCCGGCAGCCCGCGGCCACGCCCCGGGCTGCCGCACTCAGCAAGGTCAGGCGTTACGAGACAAAGACACGCCGGCGGTGCGCGGTGACGCCGACCTCGCATCCGAGGTCGGCGAGCGCGGCCGGGGCCCGGAGTTCCCCGCGCTGGGGCTGGTCTTGGGGCCTGCCCCGTCCTCGTTCTAGGCAATTCGAGAACAGGTATCGCCAAGGAGGCCGCCGACCGCTTCGTCGCCCTGGCGGGAGCCGACCTCCAGGCGGCTCCGGCCGCTGGCCAAGCATGACACCAGCAACCGACACCAACGGGCTTGTGTACTGCTGTACAAAGCCAGACGCTCGGAGCACGACGCTCCACATCAAAGACGTGCTCGACACCACGGCTGGGCTTTGCGAGCAAGGGTTTCAGCCCGAGTCGGTGACTTGATGGCCGGACCTTGGCCGGACAAGAGCGCTCAATGCTGCCACCTGTTGCCAAACGCTGAGTGACATTCCCGCAGGTCAAATGATTTAGTAACTGGCAAGGTGCATGCCCGTAGCTCTCTACGGATCAGAAGGTTGGGAGTTCGAGTCCCTCCGAGCGCGCTCAGGATCATTACTTACATGGTTGCTCGGTCGTTGCATGGACGTGCGCGATCGTGCCGCGTTACGTGCGCTCTGTCGATTCGCTGCTGCTCAGACCGCCCGGACTTCGGCGAGCCGCTTGACGGCGAACTGGTCGGTCCCGCTGGGGTCCCAGCAGACCGCGGCCCCCCATGCGGCCCACGCTTGCGCGGCGATGTCATACGCGTCGTCGTCGAGACCGGCGGCGTTGTGCGGCAGTGCCAGGTCGAGGTCGGGGACGTCAACGTGCGACTCGTCCCAGTCGATCATCACGACGCGATCCTCGGTCATGCGGATGTTGCCCGGGTTGGGGTCGCCGTGGACGACGCACGTCGCGCGACCGCTGAGTCGCGCCCACGCTGCCCGGCACCGGACGACACCCTCAGGCGGCATCGCGCCGAGGTCGATCTTCGTCCCGGTCTCGGCGTGCAGGAGGTCGGTCAACGAGCGCCAGCCCGGGCGCTGGGGCCAGCCGTGCGTGAACCGATGCAACTGGCGGAGTGCGCCGGCGACGCGGCGCCAGTCGGCTTCGGTCTCGGGCGATCCGCCCTCCACGTAGGTCATCACCACCAGACCGTCGGCGAAGTGCCTGCCGTCCATGGTGGGGATCGGCACCGGCACCGGCATCCCTTCACGGTCGAGGTGTCGCAACAGGCCGGTCTCCCACGCGAGATCAGCGTCGCTGCGCTGGCCGAGACGACCGACAGCGAGGTACCCGTTGACGCGCACGGTCCACACCTCGTTGACGCCAGCTCCGCCGGTGAGCGGTTCGATGCGAACGACGTCGTCACCCCACTGCTCGAGTGCCTCCCATCCCACCGGCCACATCTTCGCAGAGGATCATGCAGCGCTCGACGAAATTACGAACCCGTGTTCAAGGCCTCTCCCAACCCGGTCTCACGGGCCGGGACGGTCCGCACTGAGTCCGCACAACAGCCCGAGACAGCGTGAGCCCGGGAGTCGGTCCTTGGTTCGCAGGCGAGCCCGTGGAATCCGGTTGCGGCCTACGCTGGCGTGCGTGGCTGGTCTTGAGATACGGGCGGCCGGGCCTGGAGATGCGGCGGAGACCGCTCAGATGCTCGCCCGCGCCTTCCACGACGATCCGGTGTTCGGTTGGCTGTTGCCAGCTGAGCGCTCGCGGCATCGGCGACTGCGACGTTATTTCGTGACCGAACTGCATCATGAGTCGCTTCGCCACGGCGCAGTGGAAGTGGCCAGTGCCGAGGGGCGCGTAGCCGGAGCCGCCGTGTGGTTCCCGCCCGGCACCTGGTCAGGGACCGAAGCGTCCGCCATCCCCGGCTATCTGCGGGCCTTTGGCCGTCGTTTCGTCATCGTCTCGCAGTATCAGTCCGTGGCGGTCCACGCCCATCTCCGATTGCCAACGCCTCTGCTCCGCGATCGTGAATCAATTCGCCCGGGCTCGCTCCCGAGCCTGACCGGCCGCCGACGACGAAGCCACCTGATCTGGGGATGTGGCCGACCAGCAGCCGCGGAAGCATGGAGGGACCGGGCGCGGCGCGACAGCGCGCAAGGCCGTCCGGGTGTCCGGCCACCGCCCGGTGCCTGGAAACCGCCTGGCGTCTCCGGGTGCCAGACGGCGGCGTTCCGCCCGTAGATCCCAAGAAATCAAAACGGTCGAGGAGAAACCATGGCTCGTGACCTCAGCGGCAAGCGTGTCGCCATCCTGGCCACCGACGGCGTCGAGCGGGTTGAACTCGAGCAGCCGCGCGGTGCCCTGTACGGCGCGGGCGCCGACACCGAGCTGTTGTCCATCCATCCTGGCGAGATCCAAGCCCGGCAGTTCGACCTGGTATCTGCCGGCACGTTCTCGGTCAACAAGCTCGTCACCGACGCCTCCCCGGATGACTACGACGCCCTGCTGCTGCCGGGAGGCACCGTCAACCCCGACCAGTTGAGGATCAACCCGGACGCGGTGGCGTTCGTCAGGGCCTTCGCCGAGACAGGCAAGCCCATCGCGGCGATCTGCCACGGCCCGTGGACGCTTATCACTGCGGGCGTCGTCCACGGCCGCCGACTCACCTCCTGGCCCAGCCTGCGCGATGACCTGCGCAATGCCGGCGCGGAGCCGGTCAACGAGCAAGTCGTCATCGACGGCCAGTTCACCACCAGCCGCTCCCCGGCGGACCTGCCCGCCTTCTGCCCGGCGATCGTCGAGCAGTTCGCCGGCAGCCGGGTGCCGAGCTAATCACCGGGCTTCCGCCGTGCCCGGCGACCCCCGGGTTCAGCGCGTCCGGAGGATATTCTCCTGGCGCGGGCGGTGGGACGGAACACGGCGGCACGATGTCGCTTGCGGGGCTGCCGAGATGGTCAGCGCCAGCGCGCCGTCCAGGTCCCCGGCAGCGATGAGCAGGTCGCAGCGGGCTCGGTGGCCCAGGCAGCGGCGGCCAGTCGTGCCAGGCGGCCCGCTGGTAGTTGGCTGGCCGAATGGGGCACGCCCGCCCCCGGGTGATCCGGGGTGAGAACGGGATCGGCTGGCGGTTGCGCCCGCGGCGGTGGCGATGCCCGGACTGCGGGGTGATGCATGTGCTGGTGCCGGTCGGCTGCCTGCTGCGGCGGGCCGACGCGGTGGCAGTGATCTGGGCCGCGCTGGCGGGCGAGGCCGGCGGGCTGGGTACCGGCCACTCGCGCGGCTGCTGGGCAGGCCGGACTCGACGGTGCGGGACTGGCTGGCCCGGTTCGCCTCGCGGACGAAGCTGATCCGCGGGGTGTTCACGGCGTGGTTGTGCGCGCTGGATGCCGGCCCGCCGCCACTGGGCGGGGAGGCTGGTCAGCCTGTCGCCGCGTGAGCTGGCCAGTTCGGTCACTGCCGGCGCCTTGCCCTCCACGTAGGTCATCACCACGAGACCGTCGGCGAAGTGCCGGCCGTCCGTGGCGGGGATCGGCACCGGCAACCCGGTCCCGCCCGGCCGGGACGGTCCGCAGTGAGTCCGCACAACAGCCCGAGACAGCGTGAGCCCGGGAGTCGGTCCTTGGTTCGCAGGCGAGCCCGTGGAATCCGGTTGCGGCCTACGCTGGCGTGCGTGGCTGGTCTTGAGATACGGGCGGCCGGGCCTGGAGATGCGGCGGAGACCGCTCAGATGCTCGCCCGCGCCTTCCACGACGATCCGGTGTTCGGTTGGCTGTTGCCAGCTGAGCGCTCGCGGCATCGGCGACTGCGACGTTATTTCGTGACCGAACTGCATCATGAGTCGCTTCGCCACGGCGCAGTGGAAGTGGCCTGTGCCGAGGGGCGCGTAGCCGGAGCCGCCGTGTGGTTCCCGCCCGGCACCTGGTCAGGGACCGAAGCGTCCGCCATCCCCGGCTATCTGCGGGCCTTTGGCCGTCGTTTCGTCATCGTCTCGCAGTATCAGTCCGTGGCGGTCCACGCCCATCCGCGCAAAGAGCCGCATTGGTATCTGGCCATCATCGGGGTCGATCCCGTCCGGCAAAGGTACGGGGTCGGCGCAGCCCTGCTGCGCTCGCGGCTTCGGCGGTGCGATAAGGAAGGGCTGGCCGCCTACCTCGAATCCTCGAATCTGGATAACGTGCCGCTCTACCAGCACTTCGGCTTCCAGGTCACCGGCGCCTTGGGCCTGCCGGAGGGTGCACCCGTTGTCAATACCATGTGGCGGCCAGGCGACTTGAGAGATGATGCCGGTTGAGAGCGTGGCTGATCGCCGTCTGATACGCGCCAGGTCAGCGGTGCGGGGCTGTGAGTCTAAGGTCAGCTTTCATCCTGACCACCGCCCACGGCAGGCGGGCCTTGGCGGTCTTCAAGCGCATGGAAGATGTCGCTGTAGCTGCTGCGGCGCATATCGTGCGGCACGCGCCAGACGTCGATCGTCCCGGCAAAGCCGAGGGCACGCACATGAACGGTCGGGGCGTCCGGGCGACCGACGTCGCGTCCCCAGTCCCGGCGGTGGCCGAAAACGGTGAGGCCGCCGACGTCGACATTGACACCTTCCGGCACGTAGATATCGACGTTCCCGAAGGCTGCCATCACCGTCACTGTTGCCTGCTGCTGCTCGATAGTGGCATCGCGCAGGTCGAAGTCGAGATCGCCGAAGGCACTGGCGGCGATGGCTCGTCCGCGCAGCCTGAGCCGTCCACGCCGGTTGACGTGGCCAAGCAGTGCCGCAGTGAAGCGGGGCGGCTTGCGTCGCGCGTCGGCTGTCTGCACGAATACCTCGGGCAGGTCTTCCTGCACCCACGCCAGATCACCGGCGACCTTCGCCCGCAAGGTGGCGTCAACGCGTTCAGAGAATTCTTCGAGCGTCAAGCGGCCCGCGAGAAGGTGCTCCCGAAGCGTGATGACAGCCTGGTCGCGTTCAGCGTCTGAGATACGCACGGACTCATCGTCCATAGCTGCCACGGTAGACCGACAGTGAGTCACGCGGCCACCGTTCACGCTGCTAGCGATCTTGAAAACCGATATTCGTTCGAGTCCCTCCGAGTGCGCCACACTCTCCGCAGGTCAAGACGCTGACTTCTCTGCGTCCGGAGAGCTGCCGAAGGTAGCCTCTCCCGGGTGGTGCGACTCATCCACCTGAACGGGCCGCCCGGCATCGGGAAATCGACGATCGCGAGGGCGTTCACTGACCGGCATCCCGGGGTCCTCAACCTCGATATCGACCGGGTAGCCGCCATGATCGGCGGCTGCGATGACAGCTTCAGCGACTCATTCGAGGCCGGGAGGCTTCTGGCGGCAGCGATGGCCCGGGTCCACCTCGCCAGCGGCCACGACGTGATCATGCCGCAAATGATGACGCACCTGAACGCCGCCGAGCTGGCAGACTTCGAGGCTGTCGCGGTAGCGGTCAAAGCCGAGTACCTCCAGATCCTGCTGACTGCGGATGTCGGGTCCTCCGTCGAACGCTGCATGGAGCGGGCGAAGGCCGGAAATCCGCAGAATGTCGTCAGCAAAGTGATCGACGAGAGAGGCGGCCGGGACTTCGTGCGGATGCTCCATGCACAGGTCGCTCAATTCTCCGCTGACAGGCAGCCGTACGCAGTTATTGACTGCCAGCAGCTCACGGTCGAGCAGACCTGCCTGGCCGTCGAAGCGGTACTCCGGCCGTCTTGACCCGACCTGCAGGCTGGGGATCAAACCCACAGGGCCGGGGTGTTGTGGTTGCAGACCGAGGTGAAGCCGGATTGCTGGACTGCGCCCGGCAATTGACGCCGAGTCCGCGCCACGGGATCGGCGCCTGTGAGGAAACGGACCAGAACAGCCGGCCGGGAACGTCGGCTCCTCGGCGGCGCCCAGCTCAACCCAGTGAACGCGGGGCTGCTGGTGATCCGGGGCTGCCAGGTCCGGGTTTGGTGCCGGAGTCTGCCGGTTTGGGTGTGTCGGCATCGTCCATCGCGGTCAGCAGATCGAGGAGCGGGCCGACCCGGAATCCCTTCTGGGCGCTGTGCCGGAACTGGCTATCTGGGTTCACGGTGTAGCGGGTGCGCCGCCCGACCCGGGTGCGGGTGAGATAGCCCGCGGCTTCCAGGTCGGCCACGATGGCCTGCACGGTGCGCTCAGTGAGCCCGGCGACGGAGCTGATGTCGCGGATCCGGGCTTCGGGGTTCCCGGCGATCGCCACAAGTACGTGCCCGTGGCCGGTCAGCAGGGTCCAGCCGCCGCTCCGTTCATCAGGGGGCTCCATGTCCGCGATTCTAACCTCGCGAGAGTGTTCTCACGAGATCATTCACCTGAAGTTTTTCTCCCGATGAAATTGACAGGTCTTCATCCAAGCCTGATCCTGGCAGTACCAGGTCACCCAGGAAGGGGGATGGCCGTGACTACCACCTCTCAGCGGGAACCTTCCGCTCCGGCCCCGGAGAGAGGGCCCGCCGCACGCCACCCAGACATCACGACGCCAGCAGGGCCCCGGCCGGAGCCGGTGATGGCAGCCACGCTGACCGGCACAGCCGATGCCAAGGAAGGCCAGGCCAGTAACAGGCTCGTCCTAGGGGGCGACATTGAGGAGGACACCTATCCCGACCTGATAGAGGCACTCAAGCGTCTTCCCCGCGACCACGTCGGTCTCCACATTGATCTGTCTGCCGTGACATTCTGTGATCTCGCCGGGCTGCGGGCCATAGTCCGGCTAGCAGACACCATGCCTGTGATACTGCATGGTGTCCCTAAGCGGCTGCGCACTGTAATGGAGATTCTGGGCTGGGATCAGGAACCCGGGCTCATGATCAGCGATTCCTGACCACGCTGGCCGACCCTGGACAAGCGTCGGGCAGTCAGCGGAGCTCGGATCGGACCGCGCGGAGCCGGTCCCGCAGGAGGCGCTGTTCGGCTTGGCTGGGCGCCAGGGTCACTGCGGTGTGAAGTTCTCCGGCAGCCTCTCTCGTGTGGCCAAGCCGGCGCAGGTTGTCCGCCAGAGCGGCGTGCCATAGATGTGAATATTCCAGGCCGGCAATGGTCTTCAGGACCGCCAATCCCGCCTTGGGACCGTCGCGCTCGGTCACCGCAATCGCCCGGTTGAGCGCCACCACCGGGTTGGCCGTGATCGACCCGAGCAAGTCGTAGAGGCCGACGATCCGGTCCCAGTCTGTCTCCTGCCAACTGGCCGCGGTGGAGTGGGCCGCGGCGAGGTGAGCCTGGATCTGATAGGACCCGGCGACCCCGCCAGAACGGTCCACCGCCTCGGACAGCCACGCCGAACCCTCCGCGATCGCGGCGCGGTTCCAGCGGCTGCGGTCCTGGTCCGCCAGGGTCACCGGGTCACCGTCGGCGGAGGTGCGGGCGGAGGTGCGGGCCGAGGTCAGCAGTAGCAAGGCAAGCAGGGAGATTGTCTCGGGCTCATCGGGCATCAGGCCGGCCAGCAAACGGGCCAGCCGGATCGCCTCGGCCTCGAGATCAACCCGGGCCACCGCGTCCCCGCCGGTCGGGGCGTGGGCCTCGGTGGCGATCAGGTACACCACGGCCAGCACTGCGGCCAGCCGGCCGGGAAGCTCCGTATCGGAGGGAATCACGTAGGGGATGCGGGCCGTGGCGATCTTGGAGCGGGCCCGTACCAGGCGCTTCGCCATGGTGGTCTCAGGCACCAGGAAGGCGCGGGCGATGGCCGGCACCTCGAGCCGGGCCAGTGTTCGCAGCGAGAGGGCCACCTGAGCCTCACGGCCAAGCGCCGGGTGGCAGCAGGTGAAGATCAGGCGCAGCATGTCGTCACGCAGGGAGGTCTCTGGCTCCATCGCCTCGATCGCCTCCTCGATCTGGTCCGGCGCAGCCTCGGTTCCCCACCGGAACGCGGCGGTCTCCTTGGCCGACCGGGCTGACTCGCGTCGTAGCAGGTCAAGCGCCTTGCGCCGGGCGACCACCGCCAGCCAGGCCCGGGGATGGTCGGGGATCCCCATCTTGGGCCAGGTGTTCAGGGCGGTGATCGTGGCCTCGGAGAGTGCGTCCTCGGCGACGGCCAGATCGCCAACGGTCCTGGCCAGCGTGGCCAGCACCCTGGGACCTTCGCCCTTCAGCACCTCGACCAGAGTGTCGGTGGCGTCCATGCCCGGTATACCTAGGCGTGGAGCGGCGCTATCGGCCGAAGCTCGATCTTCCCCCGCCAGGCGGCGGGGATCTGCGCCGCCCACGCAACGGCCTCGTCGAGGTCGGCCGCTTCCAGCAGAAAGTATCCGCCCAAGACCTCCTTCGCCTCGGCGTAAGGGCCGTCGACCAGCAGGACGTCGCCGCCCTGGCCGCCCGAGACGGTGAGGGTGGTCGACATGGTCACCGGGTGCAGAGCTTCGCCGCCGCGCATGACCCCGGCCTCGGTGGCCCGCCGGGCGAACTCCATGTACTCGGGGGAGAACTCCCTCTCCGGTGGTGTATCCCAATACTGGTTCCGGTCGTAGTAGCACAAGGCCACGTACAGCGTCATGGTCAAGGTTCCTTCCGTTCGGCGGACCAGGTCCACACCGTTTTACTTTGGCGATCACGACGGCGCCAACGCTGTCGTGGCCCCGGGCCGGTTCGAATCCGGGTGCGGGGCGGCTCCCCGGAAGGGAACGCCCCGCACCCGGAATACGACGCCCTGCACCCGGAAGACAACGCCCTAGCTGGCCGGGCTGTTGTGGTAGCCGGCGATGCGCCAGTCGCCGTCGCGCCTGACCAGCACCCAGGTCGCGCGCACCAGCCCCCCGCTCGCGACCCCGTCCTGCCCAGGGAAGATGATCCCGCCCTCGCTGACCACGACGGCCGTGTCGTCGGTGAGAAAACGGACGTCTGCCGGATGGTCGATCGCCCGCGACCCGCTGAGCGGGCCCGCGAACCCTGCGGCCATCGTGGTGCGGATCTCCTCGCGGTCCTTCTTGTAGACGCCAGGCTGGACCACAGTGGCGTCCTCGGTGTAGTCGGCCACGAACGTCTCGGCGTCATTGGCTTCCCACGCCTTGTACAAGCGCGCGAACACGCCGAGAATGGCCTGCCGGTCGGTGTCGGACCCTGCTGTGATGGTCTTGCTGGTCATCGCTCTCCTCGTCTCTCTCCGCGTGGTGACGAGCGCCACCCGTGGGAAGGACGGACGAGCCCGTCCGGAGAGGACACCACTGCGGGTAAAGCTGGAAAAAATCTGACCGGCGTCGTGCCTGCCCAACCTCTAACGCCGCCAGGAGAGGGCTTGGGTGGCGCTCTCAGCGGAGCGATGGCCTGCAGGCGCGCGTCAGCCACTCCTCCAGGGCCGGAGTTTCTCGGGGTTGCGCACCACCCAGATATGCCTGATCCGGCCATCTGCGATGTCGAACGCGAACACCGTCACGGTGACGCCGTCTTGCTGAGCCACCAGCCCGGGCTGGCCGTTGACCGCGCGTTCTGTGAAGGTCATGTTGCTGGGTCTCCGGTTGGCGATTTCGATCCAGGCGCGCGCGATCTGCTCGCCACCTTCGATGGGGCGCAGGAAGGTAGTGGCGAGGCCGCCGCCGTCGCCGATGGCCGTGGCATCGGGGTCGAGCAGGCCGATGAGGGCGTCGATGTCCTTGGCTTCCCATGCGTGCCTGAAGGCCCTGACCACGCCGGCCTGCTCGGCTGCTGGGCCCGCGGGAGCCTGCGAGCCGCGGATGCGGCGGCGGGCTGAGGAGGCTAGCTGGCGGCATGTGCCTGGCGTCCGGCCGGTGACCTCGGCCACCTCGGTGAAGGGATAGCCGAAGACATCGTGGAGGACGAACGCGACGCGCTCGGCTGGGGTCAGCGATTCCAGCACGACGAGGAAGGCCATGCTGACTGACTCGTCGAGGGTGACCCGGTCGGCTGGGTCGGTGGGGGTGCCGCTGGGCCGTCCGGTGATCCACTCCGCGCCTTCGGGCAGCGGTTCGGGGATCCATTCACCTATGTAGCGCTCCCGCCGGACCCGCGCGGAGCCGAGCAGGTTGAGGCAGATGCGGCTGGCGACCGTGGTCAGCCAGGCAGCCGGGTTCTCGATGGCTTGCTGCTGCTGCCGGGACAGCGTGTACCACCGGGCATAGGTCTCTTGCACGGCATCCTCGGCCTCGGCCAGAGAGCCCAGCAGCCGGTAGGCGATGTTGATCAGCCGACGCCGCTCGCTCATGGCCACGTTCGGGCCCGGGCCGGGCCGGCCGTCTCCTCGCCTCGATGGGGTGGTCATGGTGTCGGCGGCTCCTCGGTCGCATTCTGCCCTCACCGGTTCGACAAGACAGCGCACCGGAATGTGAGGATCCCGCGCCGCTTCACATTCCGGCGGGTTGCATTGTCGAACTAGTCAGACGAACACGTCATCCGGCCCATCATGACCAGTCCAGGAGGCACCATGACCACCTCGATCCCGGCCACACGGTTCGCCGACCCGGCGCCCGCCGAACGCCTGGAGCAGGCGGCCGCTGCACTGAGGTCGCACGGCTTCACCGCCGAGATCCTCGACAGCGCCGCCGCCGCCCGTATCCGCGTCAAAGACCTGATACCCGAAGGTGCCAGCGTGCTTACCGGGGCCAGCGAGACCCTCCGCCTGTCCGGCATCGATGCCGATATCAACACCAGCGGGCGCTACCAGGCCATCAAGCCGCTGACCCTGGCCATGGACCGCAGCACCGCTGCCGGCGACATCCGGCGGCTGCGGGCCGTCCCCGACGTTGTCGTGGGCAGCGTCCACGCGGTCACCGAAACCGGCTCTCTCGTGGCCGCCTCGGGCACCGGGAGCCAGCTGCCCGCCTACGCCGGGGGCGCCGCCCGCGCGATCTGGATCGTGGGGGCACAGAAGCTGGTACCCGACCTGCCCGCCGCGCTGCGGCGCGTCGAAGACCACTGCCTCCCGCTGGAAAGCGCCCGCACCCAGGCCGCCTACGGGTCCCCCAGCGCCGTCAACCGCCTGCTCATCCTCAACGCAGAACTCCACCCCGGGCGTGGCACCGTCCTGCTGCTCCGCGAAGCCATCGGCTTCTGAGGACGGCCACCTAGACGATCGTGCACGGCGAGGAGGTTGCTCACGGGCTATCCGGGCAGCGCTACGATCCGCGGCCCAAGGCTTAACCGGTGGCTCGGCGGGCGGGCTGCGGGTTACGGTCCGTCCATGGCCCCGAGTTACGGCACGTGCTCCGGCCGGTTCAGCGGGGTGCGGGAGTCGCTGGAGGAGTCGCTGGAGGTGCAGGACGTCGGCGCCTCGGTGGCGGTGTACGTGGACGGCGAGCCGGTGGTGGATCTGTGGGGTGGGTACGCCGACGTGGCGCGCACCACGTCCTGGCAGCGCGACTCCATCCTCAGCACCTGGTCCACGACCAAGACGATGACGGCGCTGTGCGCGCTGATCCTGGCTGACCGCGGCGACCTCGACCTCACCGCGCCGGTGGCCACGTACTGGCCCGAGTTCGCCGCCGCGGGCAAGCGGGACGTCGAGGTCTGGCACCTGCTGTCGCACACGGGCGGGCTGCCGGCCTGGGACGAGCCGATGACGGTCCCCGACCTGTACGACTGGCCGAAGGCGACGGCGGGGCTGGCCGCGCAGGCGCCCCGCTGGGAGCCGGGGACGCAAGCTGGCTACCACGCAGTGACCCAGGGCTACCTGGTCGGCGAGGTGGTCCGCCGGGTCACCGGCGTCAGCCTGGGCACGTTCTTCGCCCGTGAGGTGGCCGGGCCGCTGGGCGCTGACTTCCACATCGGGCTGCCCGCCGGGCACGACGGCCGGGTGATCCCCGTCATCGCGCCGCCCCCGCCGTCGGCCGCAGGCCAGGGGCCGGCGGCGCCCGGTGCCGGGCCGGGCGGGGGCGAGGCCGCCCCGCGCGGACGCGGCAACCCGCCGGTTGACCCCGCGGACGCCAGCACCGTGGCGTGGCGGCGGGCCGAGATCCCGGCCGCCGGCGGGCACGGCAACGCCCGCTCAGCCGGCGCCGTGCAGTCGGTGCTGGCCTGCGGCGGGACGGCGCGCGGTGTCCGGCTGCTGTCCCCGGAGGGCTGCGAGCGCGCCCTGGCGGAGCAGTACCGCGGGCGGGACGGCATCCTCGGCGTGTCAATGCGCTACGGGAACGGCTACGGCCTGAACAGCGGCTGGCTGCCCAACCCGCGAACCTGCTTCTGGGGCGGCTGGGGCGGCTCGATGGCCGTCGTCGACCTGGACGCCAGGATGACCGTGTCCTACGTGATGAACCAGATGCTCGGCCAGGGCGGCACGGGCGACGGCCGGGCCCTCGGCATCGTGATCGCCGCCTACGACGGCCTGTCCGGGTAGCCGCCAGGCCGGTGAGTCAGCCTCCCGGGTTGAGGTCTGCGCGGGTCAGGGAGCGCAGGCACGGGCGCAGCAGGTCGATGACCTGCTGCGGGCTCGCGGCGGTGAGTTCGTCAGAGTTGAGCAGGTGCCGGGAGACGATCACGCCGAGCATCACGGCGCCGACCAGTGCGGCCCGCAGGTCCGCGTCATCGGCAGGGATCGGGCGGCTGATCTCGGCCTGAAGGCGCGCCGCGCCTTCTCGCAGCGTCTGGGCCGCTTCCGGATGCGTGAGCATGGACCGCAGCAACGCCAGCGAGTGCACGGGCTCGCTGGCGAGCGACTCGGCGAGCCGGGCCAGGATCTGCTCGGTGACCTGCTCCGCTGACCCGCTCAGTTCCGGCACCGGGCGGGCGCGCGTCACGCGCTGGAAGAGTTCCTGCTTGGAACCGAAGTAGTGCATGACCAGCCCGCCATCCACCCCGGCCGCCCCGGCGATGGCCCGGATGGTGGTTCGCTCGTAGCCGCGCTCAACGAATAGGCGGGATGCCGCGAGCAGGATCCTGGCCTCGGTCCTGCGGCGCTGCTCGGCCCGCGACGAGGCGGCGTCAGTTTCCTGCACGGAATTATTCTACGAGCGTTGACCGGGCTGGCGGGTTCGTTCTACACTCGTTCAATCAACAAGCGTTGAACGGGAGGCGCAATGACTCACTTGACTCCGGCACAGGTCCTCGAGCGACGGCGGGAAGTGCTGCTGGATCAGGACACCGAGGGCTTCGTCAACTTGTTCGCACCGGGCGGCGTGATTGAGATACCGTTCGCGGGCCCGGATCTGCCCGCCCGGCTCGATGGCCAGCAGGCCATCCGCGACTACTCCCGCCGCATCGCGGCCTCAGCCCTGCAGATCGACGACCTCGACACGGTCGCCGTTCATCACACCGACGACCCTGAGATCCTGATCGTCGAACTTGTCGCGAGGGCGACCGTCACGACGACCGGCCATGCGTTCGCGGCCCGCTCGATCCAGGTCTTCCGGATCCGCGACGGCAAGATCGTGCTCTTCCGCGACTACGCCGACCCGAACGCCCTGGCCGAAGCGCTCGGCGCCTGAGTCTCACTGTGGCCCGCCGGTACCGCCCGGCCGAGCGGCTGTCGGCCCGGAAGAACCCCGGGCGGTTCAGTCAGCCCGCAGGAACACGGCCGCGCGGGTCCGGGCCGCGATCGTGGCGGGGACGGACGCGAGGAGGTTGCCCACGACGACTAGCGCCAGCAGTCCTGTGATCAGCGTGAGCAGCGGAATCTCGGTGAATGGCACGACGCCCAGGGAATCAGCGAATCCGCGCCAGCCCATGCGGCCCGCGGCGACTCCCAGCGGGGCCCCGACGAGGACCGCGATCAGCAGCGTGAGCGTGGTCTGCCAGGCAACGGCGGCCCAGACCTGGCGGCGGGTCATGCCCAGCGCCTTCAGCACGGCGAACTCGTGCCGGCGCTGGCGGACGCCGACCAGCACCGTCATCGTGAGCGAGAGGCCTGCCGCGATGGCGAGGCCCACCGCAAGAGCGAGCGGCTGACCGCCGAGCTGCTGCGCGTTGAGCACCGACGACGCCAGCTGCGGTGGCAGTTCGTAGGTCCCGCCGTCCGTCCCGTCCGGGTTGGCCGAGACGATGCGGTGCACCAGTGCGGCCCGCTGAGCCGGCGTGGTCCCGGGCCGCAAGTCGATGGCCGCGACCGAGGGGAACACCGGCTGCGACACGTCGGCCGCCGGCCCGGAAGCCGCGCCGGTAATGACGAGCAGCGTGTTCTCAGACAGCATGGCACCCTGGCCGAGCGAGACATGATCGGCCAGGGCCACGCCGAACGAGGGCAGCGTCACCGTCCCCACGATGGTGAGCCGCCGCGCGAACTTGGCCCCGCCGACGGTGATCGTGTCACCGACCTTCTTCCCCAGTTGCCGGAGGGTCACCGCGCCCAGTTCGATCTGGTCGTTCCCGGACAGCGGCTGGCCGCTGGTAGTCGGAGGCTCGACCGCGCCGAGGTGCCGCTCCAGGCCGAGCACCGGGAGGGTGAGCCGTCCGTCGACCGGAATCTGCCCGAAGCCGAACTCCGACCAGCCGGCCACGGCCCGGCCCGCCAGCAGGCCGGCCATGGCGTCCTGGCGCAGGTCAATCACAGGGTCTTTGGCGAGGTTCTGGTCGAGAAAACTGCCATAGCTTCCCTCGGCCTGGACGAGCACGTCCCAGTTCCAGCCGTACCGCACCGGGTGCCTGACCAGCCCGGTCAGGCTCGCACCGAACACCACGGCGGCGACCATCGCGGCGACGGCCACGACCGAACCACCCAGTGTGCTGGCCTGCCGCATGGCGCCTGCGGTGACGCCGCCGCTGAGCGCGTTCCTGGTGCCCACGACCGCGGCAGGCGGCAGTCCGGCCGCCATGGCCGCGCGTGTGATAGCAGACCTTTCGGTGCCCTGGGCCGGACTGGCCGGGCGGACCGCGCGCAGTGCCAGCACCCCGAGCAGCGCCGAAACCAAGACGAACAGTGCAGGCAGGCCCGCGCCGAGGACGAGGGGGTCCGCGTAAAGGCCCTTGCCGGGGGCGAAGAAGCGGACTGGTCCTACCGGTGCCAGCGGGGACAGTGCCACCGCACCCGCGGCGGTGATCACGATGATGCCTACCACGGGGATCACACCCGGCACCGCCGCCACCAGGGCAGCCTGCCTGCGGCTCGCGCCGAGCGCCCGTAGCCTGAGGGCGTCTGGCGCGGTCCTGCTCAGAAGCTGGGCCATCGCCAGGCTGGTCAGAACCAGCGCGGCCGCGGCCGTGATCGCGGCGAAGACGGTCAGCGCGATCACCTCCGGCTCGATGGCCTGCTGAACCTCGTCCTGGACGGCCCTGGTCCGCTTGATGCTGAACGTCAGGCCCGCGTCCTGCGTGTGGGTTACGTGGTCCGACTGTGTCTCCAGGCTGGAGACCAGCGCGGGCAGCCGGTGCCGCAGGTCGCTGACTCCGGCGTCGCCGGCCGTCAGGCGCAGGCCGACCCAGGCGTAGCCGAAGTATCTACCGATGAGTTGCGCGGTGGCGCCGGGGGGAAGCGTGGCGCCCTCCGGGTTGTCGGCCTGGTCGACCAGCGCCGGCGGGTTGTAGGCGATCGCGGCGACCCGGAAAGTGCGGTAGTCCGTCGCGGGGTGCTGCTGGCTGCCGCTCAGGAACACGTAGGTCACCCGCCCGCCGACACCGACTCCGAACAAGGCCGAGATCTGCGGGGACAGCACGATGTCGGTGGTGGACGCCTGTGGCGGCAGCTTCCCGGACACCAGCGTCATCGCGTCCTGGCTGAAGCCCGCGCCGTCCACACTGCCGTCGATACTGGCCGTGATGAACGAGTCGTCGATCTTGCCCCGGACCACCGGCAGCGCGTTCAGGCCGGCATACGTGGCGTGGGAGACGACGCCGGGCAGCGACCACAGCCTCTTGATCGGTTCCATGAGCGGGAGGCCCGGCAGTACGCCCGGCACGTTCACCTGCACGTCGCTCGCGTTGATGGCCTTCAGGTACCGGCCGTAGGCCCCTGCCGTCGACCTCGCCCCGGCCAGGGCGGCGAGGGCCACCGCGCCGAGCACGCCGCCGAGCAGCGTGACGACGACCGCTTGGCGCCAGGAGGCGCGCAACATCGACCGCCAGCACACCAGCGCGATCGCCATGCCTAGGCTCCGCTCGACGGGTACCCGAGGTGCCCGTTGCCCCCCGACTGGGGCCATTGTGCTGCCGACGCGGCCCGGCCGCCCAGGGTGCTCGCACGAGACCGGGCAGTCGGGCTGGCATCACCGCCCGGCGGGAGTGCGCCAGGACGAGTGCGGCCCGAACCTGACGTGAGCTGGTTAGCGATGGCCAGCGACCGCCGCTGGGGCCGGCCCGCCGCCATGGACGCATCCGGTCACGACCTTGAGACCCCGTTCCTTGACGCAACTTCTCGGTTGCCATATTATAGCAACCAGTAAGTTGCTACATGCAGGTAGCGACTCAGGCTGGGCCGCCGCCAGGCACAAGCCCGGGAAACGGAGTGATCATGGCTCAGGTAACGGCCAACACTGAGATCATCACGCGCTTCGAGCACGCGTTCCGCGCGGCCGACCAGGCGACGATCGACGAACTCTGCGACCCGGGCCTGGTCAACCACAATCCAGCGCCCGGCGAAGAGCCGACGCTGGCGGGATTCAAGCAGAAGGTCGCAGGCTTCAAGGCAATCTTCCCCGACCTGGTGGAGGACCTGCAGGACATCATCGCCAGCGGAGACACCGTCGCCACCCGGTGGGTCGTGGCCGGGTCCCAGCAGCAGGACTTCATGGGGATTCCCGCTTCCGGCCAGAAGATCAGGGTCGAGGGCATGAACTTCTACCGCCTTAAGGACGGCCGTGTGACCGACATCTGGACGCAGTTCGACGGCGTCGCCTTGATGCAGCAACTGGGCGCCGTCCCGGCCTGACCGCCTGAGTCAGTCCCAGGCGTGCGGTCGGCCTCGATGAGCGGTCTTCGGGCGAGGAGTAGGGACCCGACCGAATCCGTGCTTCACGTGAAACTGTGGCCAGCCTGCTCAGCCAGCTTGTCACCGGCGAAGGTGTCAGCCCGTCATCCAGGGCCGGAGTTTCTGCGGGTTGCGTATGGCCCAGATGTGCTTGATCCGGTCGCCGGCCACGTCAAAGGCGAACACGGTCACGGTGACACCGTCTTGCTGGGCGATCAGGCCGGGCTGGCCGTTGACCGTGCGTTCGAGGAACGTCAGGTTGCCGGCTGCCCGGCTGGCGAGGTCGGCGATGTAGCGGGCGATCTGTCCGGCGCCTTCGATCGGTGAAAGTGCGGCGCTGGCCAGGCCGCCGCCGTCGGCGATCACCGTGGCGCCCGGGTCGAGCAGGGCGATGAGGGCGCTGATGTCTTTGGCTTCCCAGGCGATCTTGAAGTCCCGGACCAGGCTGGCCTGCTGGGCTGGCGGGGCCGGGGGAGGTTGCGCGGCGCGGATGCGGCGGCGGGCTGAGGAGGCCAGCTGGCGGCAGGCCGCCGGCGTGCGCCCGGTGATCTGGGCTACGTCGGTGAAGGGGTAACCGAAGACGTCGTGCAGGATGAGCGCGACGCGTCCGGCCGGGGTCAGTGATTCCAGCACCACGAGGAACGCCATGGTGACGGACTCATCGAGGGTTACCCGGTCGGCCGGGTCGGCTGTGATCCCGGTAGTGCGGCCGCTGGACCATTCGGCAGGTCCGGGTAGCGGCTCGGGGACCCATTCGCCCACGTAGCGTTCCCGGCGGGCCCGGGCTGAGCCGAGCAGGTCCAGGCAGATGCGGCTGGTGACCGTGGTCAGCCAGGCACCCGGCGATTCGATGGCTTGCTGCTGCTGTGCGGACATGGCGTACCAGCGGGCGTAGGTTTCCTGCACCGCGTCCTCGGCCTCGGCCAGGGAACCCAGCAGCCGGTAGGCGACGTTGATCAGCTGACGCCGCTCGCCCATGATCGCGGCCAGGCCCGGATCTGTCAGGCCCGGATCGGTCAGGCCCGGATCAGGCCCGCCCGCATCGGCCAGGCCGTCTCCCGGCCCAGATTGGCTGGTCATGGTGCCGGCCTCCCTTGGTCGCGTGGCTGTGTTACCAGGTCGACGAGACACCACACCAGATTGTGAGGCCAGCAGGCCGCGGCAGTGAACCGGCACGTCCGGGGCCGCCAGGCTCTCAGCGGCTTTAGCCACGTAGACCTTCTCCTGTCGTACCCGGCCTCTAGGTTGGCGTACGTGAACCGTACCGATCGGCTCTACGCCCTGGTGGAGGAGATGCGGGCCATCGCGCCGCGCCCGCGCAGTGCGCGCTGGCTGGCCGGCCGGTTCGAGGTCAGCGTGCGCACGGTAGAACGGGACATCAGCGCGCTCCAGCAGTCGGGGGTGCCGATCTACGCCGAGCCCGGCCGCACGGGCGGTTATTGCCTGGACAAGGCGCGCACGCTGCCGCCGGTCAACCTCACACCCGGCGAGGCCGTCGCGATGGCACTGGCGCTGCGGCGGCTGGAGGGCACACCGTTCCGGGCGACCGCGGGCTCTGCGCTGCGCAAGCTGGTTGCGGCGATGCAGGGCGACGACGCTGCCGCAGCCCGCGACCTGGCCGGACGTATCCACCTGCTCGGCGACGCGGGCACCACGCCGTCGATGCCGCGCATGGTAGCCGACGCGCTGTACACCCACCGCGTCCTGCGCATCGGCTATATCGACCGCCAGGGTGCCACGACGACGCGCGAGATCGAGCCGCTCGGCTACGTCGGTACCCCGGCGCACTGGTATCTGATGGCCTGGTGCCGGTTGCGCGACACGGTGCGCGCCTTCCGCACCGACCGGATCACCTCGGTCTCGGTTACCGCCGAGGTGCCCACGCCACGCGCGCTGCGCAGCGAGGACCTCGACATCCCACGCGAGAAGATCCATCAACTCACCCTGAGCTGACCGCCCGGCCCGGATGGCCGCTCAGGACCTGGCGATCCTTCATGCTTTGCCTAGCCAAACTCCTGTCTGTGCGAGTTGGCCCGTGCGTGGCGGCCTCCCTGCGGCCTGGGGCAATGACCGGGCCGCCCAGCTGGGCGACGGGACCACCGCCGTGGAGCCGCGGCCGGTGCGTTTCCACGCCGCGGCCGGTGTCGTATACCGGAGCCTGGCCACCGGGCCGGCGACCTCCTAGGCGGTCTCGACCACCGGCAAGGTCTACGCCTGGGGTGTCGCTCACGTGAGGCAGGTCGGGGACGGCCACACCCGCACGGCGGTGATCCCGGTCGTCGTCGCCACCGGGGCCACGTTGATCCCGGCGACCGCGAACAACGTGATCGTCAGCGTCCCGCGGAAGACGCCGGACTCCTGACTGGGCTGGCGAGCCTTTGCGGTCAGACGGCGAGCATCTTCTGCACGGCCTGGCGGGATACCCCGAGCTCCCGGGCGATCTCGGCCTGCGAGATGCCCTCATCGGTCAGGCCGCGGATCAGGTCGCGGCGCTCCCGGGCCAGATCCTGGGCGATGCGGAAGTGCTTGAGGGCTTCGGCGCGGACTTGTTTGAGGCGCCGGATGGTGTCCCGCTGGGCGGGGGTTCGTTCTGACCGATTCATGGCCCCAGCCTGACAACCGGGGGTTGTCGTTGTCAACTACCAGTTGTCATTCTGGGGACGCAGAGGGTGGGGATTTGCCTGGCGACCGGATTCCGGCATACTCGTAGTTGTCGTCACGACACCGCCGAGACCCCCGCGGTCGTCCGTAACCTCGACGTTCGTCATCGCGCCGCCTGGACCTGGTCCGCGGCCCCCCCTGGCAGCAGTCGGCGAGGTCAGTTCCCGTCACCGCTGGCAGGAGGCATCGTGTGTTCCGGACTGAGCCGCGCCCCATTGAGCCGTACCCCGCTAACCCAAGCCCCGCTAACCCAAGCCCCGCTAACCCAAGCCCCGCTGAGCCGAACCCTACCGAGCCGGACCCTACTGAACCGCGCCTCACTGAACTGGCCCGAAGCGAGCTCCCCCGAAGCGAACTGGCCGTCTGTGGCCGCCGGGTGATCTCGCCTCACGGCCCGCAACCCCCGCAGCTCGGCGACGGGCCCCCGCTTTACGACGATGGGGCGTTGCGGATAACCCAGCTGCCCGGCCCGGGTTCGGGCTACGCACTCGCCGGCGAGATCGACGAGGCCGCCTATTCCGCGCTGGCCAGGAGGCTGGGCGAGATCGCCGCGGACCTCGACGAGGTTCACCTGAACCTGGCCAATCTGGACTACACCGACCTGGCCGGGTTGCGGCTCATCGTCGGGCTGGCGGACGCCGGCCGCCGGGGCGTGGTGCTCCATGAGGTGCCGCCTCACCTGCGGGCCATCCTGAGCATCGTCGGCTGGGATACGGCCCCCGGGTTGGAGATCGCTGGCTAGCCAGTGCTGGCTAAGCCGTGCTGGCTAAGCCGTGCTGGCTAAGCCGTGCTGGCTAAGCCGTGCTGGCTAAGCGGTGCTGGCTAAGCGGTGCTGGCTAGGCGGTGCTGGCTAGGCGGTGCTGGCTAGGCGGTGCCGCCGGACAGCAACCGCAGGACCGCGGCCTCGGCCGCTCCCTGGGTCGCCAGCTCCCCGAACTCGCTCTGCTGGCCCAGCCGGCCCAGCGCGGGCGCGATCGTCGTGCCTTTCTCGTACAGCTCGATCACCCGCGGATCGATGTAGGACGCCCGCGCAACCGCCGGGGTGTTACCCAGGTACTCCGACACCTCCCGGACCATGCGGGCGATCGCGCGCTTGCGGGTGCTTTCGGAACCCGCGGCCCGTTCGGAGACCGCGAGCCCCACCGCGGCGAGCACGGTGGCATGCCAGGTCCGGAAGTCCTTGGCGGTAAAGTCGTCGCCGGCCACCTCGCGCAGGTAGTCATTGATATCGGCGGCGGTCACATCGTGCCAGCGCGGCCCGCTGCGGTAAGCGAGCAGGCCGTCCCCGCCGTCCCGGCGCCGCTTCAGGCTGCGGACCACCGCACAGACCCTCACGTCCGCGACCGCCTGCTCGCGGTGCTTCGCGGACTTGCCGATGTAGTCGAACACCAGCTCACCGCCCCGGCGGCAGGTCACATGCTCACGGAGGATGGTGGCCAGCCCGTAGCTGCCGTTCTCCACCGCGTACTCATCCCCGCCCGGCCGGAAGAAGCCGAGGTCGACCAGGCGGATAGCGGCGGCCAGGACCCGGTCCCGGGACAGCCCGGTGCCTTCCAGGTGGCGCAGGACCACCTTCCGGACCCGGGGGAGCGCGGCCCCGAACTCCAGCACCCGGTCGTGTTTCTCCCGGTCGCGCCGCTCGCGCCACAGATCGTGGTAGCGGTACTGGCGCCGGCCCGCCACGTCGGTGCCGACGGCCTGGATGTGGCCGGCCGGGTGCTCGGAGATCCACACGTCTTCCCAGGCCGGGGGGATCACCAGTGCCTTGATCCGTCCGAGCACCTCCGGGTCGCGGACCGGCGTGCCGTCTGGGCCGAGGTAGCGGAACCCCCGGCCGTGCCGCTTGCGCAGGATGCCCGGACCGCTGAGCTCGCTGCGCACCAGGGCCAGCGGGTCAGCCACCGCGGCGGGCCCTCTGGCGATCATGATCTTTCTCCCGGTTCCTGGTCAGCTCCGTGTGGGCGTCCCCGCTACCCGCAACGGCGGGCGGCATGCGCCGGCCTGGTTAGCCCGCGTCCGCCCGGGTAGCAGTGCACCCGCCGCGAACCACGGCAGATGGTCAAGAGCCACGAATCACAGCAGCAAACGAAAACCGGCGGGCGCGAGGCCCGCCATGAATCCGGAGGGGCCGGGGCCTGTGAACAAGCACCTCTACAAGCCGATCACTCTGGGCGCCAGCGTGCTGGGCGGCGTGCTGGCCGGGGCGATCTTCAGGAAGGTCTGGCAGCTGGCCGCGGGTGAGGATGAGGCCCCGAGGCCGACCGACGCGGAGCGCGGCTGGACCGAAGTGCTGGTCGCCGCGGCCCTGCAGGGTGCGGTATCCGCTATGGTCAGGGCGACCGTGGACCGCGGGACCGCGGCCGGGACCCGGCGGCTGACTGGCACCTGGCCCGGGGACGATGCGGAGCAGCCCGCCCGGGCCGAAAAGCAGCCCAGTGCGGCCTGACGAAAGGCATCCTGAGGGAAGGCAACGGTCTTGAAGACGCCCATCCTGCTCTCCGCGGCTGTGGCGGCCGGCGTGGCCGCGGCCCGCGCGGGTACCCGGCGGACCGCGGATGACATCACCGGAGAGGTCGCGATCGTCACCGGTGCCTCCCGCGGGCTCGGCCTGGCCCTGGCCCGCGAACTAGCCCGGCATGGCACCGGGCTGATCATCTGCGCCCGCGGGCCAGAGCAGCTTGAGCGGGCCGCGGACGAACTGCGGTCGCTGGGCGCCGAGGTCACGGCCGTGCCGTGCGACCTGAATGACGAGGCCAGCGCGGAACTGCTGGTCGGCACGGCGCTGGAGCTGTACGGACGGCTGGACATCCTGGTCAACAACGCCGGGATCATCCAGGTCGGCCCGATGGAGAGCAACGACTTCGGGGACTTCGAAGCGGCCGTTAGCACCATGGCCCTGGCCCCGATCCGGCTGACCCTCGCGGCGCTCCCGGTGATGCGCGGCCAGGCCCACGGGCGGATCGTCAACATCACCTCGATCGGTGGCAAGGTCAGCGTCCCCCATCTGCTGCCCTACAGCGTGGCCAAGTTCGCGGCGGTGGGGTTCTCGGAGGGCCTGCGGGCCGAGCTCGGCCCGGGACCAGTCGCCGTGACGACGGTCGTCCCCGGGCTGGTCCGGACCGGCTCGCACGTGAACAGCCGGTTTGCCGGACGGGCGGAGCAGGAGTTCACCTGGTTCTCCCTCGCGGCCAGCCTGCCGGTGCTGTCGATGGACGCTGGCGCCGCGGCCCATCAGATCATCGAGGCCATGCGCCAGCGCCGCGCGGAAGTGATTCTTACCCCGCTCGGCCAGCTCGTGGCCCGGGGTGCCCCGGTCATGCCCGGGCTCACGAGCGCGTTGCTGCATGTCACCCGTCAGGTGCTGCCGGCCGCCACCGGTCAGCGTGGCCCTGCCGAACCCGGCCACGCCCTGCGCCCCGCCCTCAACCAGCAGGTGTTCAACCGGCTCACCGCGCTCGGCCGGACCGCGGCCCGGCAATTCAACCAGGCGCCGGTCAACCAGGTGGCGCAGCCGTCCGGTGATCGGCCTGCTTCCTGAGGCCGCCACCGGGAACCGGGAAGGGACCAACTATGAGCGTTAACAGCAATGCACCTCAGAGCAGTGCACCGCAGAGCAACGCCTCGGAAAACAGCGCATCCGCCAGCGTGGCCCAGGGCGGCCGGGCGCTGAAGGCCGCCGCGGCGAACATCAGGCGCTCCGCGCAAGACCCACTGGGCATCTACCTGAACGATCACCTGGCGGGAGCGACCGCGGGGCTGGAGCTGGCCCGCCGGGTGGCCGGCACCGGTCAGGTGCCGGCGCCTCCGGCAGAGTTGCGGAAGTTCGCCCAGGAGGTGGCCGAGGACCGGGACATGTTGCTGCGCATCATGGCCGCGCTGGGCCTCCCCGTCCGCAACTACAAGGTGTGGGCCGCCTGGGCCGGCGAGAAAGCCGGCCGGCTCAAGCTCAACGGCCACCTGACGACGCGATCCCCGCTCAGCAACCTCGAGGAACTGGAGCTGCTGCGCCTCGGCGTCGAGGGCAAGGCGGCCGGCTGGCGCACCCTCCGGACGCTCGCGGACCGGGACAGCCGGCTGGAAGCCGGCCAGCTGGATGAGCTCATCTCCCGCGCCCGCAAGCAGGCTGATTTCCTGGAGGGATCGCGGGTCCGGGCCGCCGGGCAGGTCATCGACGCGGCGGGTGCTGGCCGTGGATGAAGGCCGCCGCCGGGGTGGCGTTATCTACGATGTGGACGGCACTTTGCTGGACACCAACTATCTGCACGTGACGGCCTGGTGGGACGCGTTCCGTGAGCGCGGCCACGACGTGGCGTGCGCCGACATCCATCGCGCCCTCGGGCTGTCGTCCGATGACTTGATCAGCCGGGTACTCGGCGAGCCGGACCCGTCAGTCAGCGCAGCGCACAGCCGGTATGTCGGGCCCTACCTGGGCCGGATGCGCCCGCTGGCGGGGGCGGCCGAGCTGCTCCGGGCCACCGGGCGGCTGGGCCTGAACGTGGTCCTCGCGACCAGCGCCAAAGATGACGAGCTGGAGCTCATGCTGGACGCGCTGGGGGCACGCGACGTGGTGGACACCGTGGTCAGCTCCGGCGACGTCAAGCAGGCCAAGCCGGACCCGGAGATCGTGCAGAAGGCGCTCGCGGAATCCCGGACCGACCCGGCCCGGGCCGTGATGGTCGGCGACACGGTCTGGGATGTGCTGGCCGCGGAGCGGGCGGGCCTGCGCTGCATCGGGCTGCTGTCCGGCGGGATCAGTGAGGCTGAACTGCGGGATGCGGGGGCGGCCGAGACGTTCAAGGATCCCGCTGCACTGCTCGACCGGCTCACCGGTAGTGCGATCGGCGCACTTAGCGGCAGTCGCCGTGAACCCAGTCCCGATCAGCCCGGCGGCGGGCGGGCTGCCCGGCCCTGATCTCGCGCCCGCAGCGCGCGCAGCTCTGGCCCACCGCCTGCGCCTCATGGCCGGTCCGCTGACCAGGACCGAGGCCCGCTGAATCAGTGCCCGCCAGCCCAGAGCCTGGTGCTCCGGCCGGAAAACCGAGGCCGCCCGCGCAGTACTGGCTGAGATGCACGGCCCGCACCCGCCCGCCGATCCCCACTGGAACCTCCCCTTTGCCGCCTAGGCTACTGTCGGCGACTCGATGGAGAGGATGGGCTCATGCGCGCAGTGATCGGGAGCCGGCACGGCGGTCCTGAAGTCCTCCAGATCGGGGAGGTGGCCCCGCCCGAACCCGGGCCGGGACAACTGCTGGTCGACGTGGCCGCGGCCGGGGTCAACTACATGGACATCTACCAGCGGGAGGGGCGGCCTCCCTACGCCTCCGCGGCCCTGCCGTACGTTCCCGGGGCCGAGGGTGCCGGCACGGTGGCGGGCGTGGGGCCAGGGGTGAGCGACTTCGCCGTGGGGGAGCCGGTCGCCTGGACCCAGGGGCCGGGCAGCTACGCGGAGCAGGTCGCGGTGCCCGCCGCGCTGGCGGTCCCGGTCCCGGAAGGCGTGAGCCTGAGCGTCGCCGGGGCCGTCATGCTGCAGGGCATGACCGCGCACTACCTCTGCCACAGCACGTACCCGGTGGCCGAGGGTGACCCCGTGGTGGTGCACGCGGCCGCGGGCGGGGTCGGGCTGCTGCTGACCCAGATGATCGCGATGCGCGGCGGCGTCAGCATCGCCACCACCTCCACCCCGGCCAAGGCGGTGCTGGCCGAGCAGGCTGGCGCAGACTACGTCACGGACTACGACGACTTCGCCGCGGTGGCCCGGGGGGTCACCGACGGCGCCGGGGTGGCCGCGGTCTACGACGGCGTCGGCCAGGCGACGTTCGAGGCGAGCCTGTCGGCGTTGCGGGTCCGGGGCTACATGGTCTTGTACGGCGCGGCCAGCGGCCCGGTGCCCCCCTTCGACCTGCAGCGCCTCAACCCGGCGGGCAGCCTGTTCGTCACCCGGCCGACGCTGGGGCATTACCTGGCCAGCCGGGAGGAGTTGCTGTGGCGGTCGGGTGACGTGTTCCGGTGGATCACCGAGGGGCGCCTCGCCGTCCGCGTCGGCGGCCGGTACCCGCTGGAGCAGGCCGCCCAGGCCCAGGCAGATCTCGCTTCTCGGGGGACGACCGGGAAGCTGCTGTTGCTGCCGGGTGGGGTCGCGGCGTGAAGGCGCAAGCGTGACCATCGTCGCGGCCTGCCAGCTCGGCCTGGCCGTCGGTGACACCGGCGGCAACCTGGCCGCGGCGGCCGGGGCCGTTGAGGCGGCGGCCGGCGCCGGCGCCGGGCTCGTGGTCCTCCCGGAGCTGTGCGACAGCGGGTACGTGTTCTCCGGTGCCGCGGAAGCCCGCGCCCTGGCCAGCCCGGCCGATGACTGCCGGGCGCTGCGGCACTGGCAGGCGCTGGCCGCCGAGTATCACACCGTGATCGTGGGCGGCTTCTGCGAACTCGGCCCGGACGGTCGGCTGTTCAACAGCGCCGCCCTGGTGGATGCGTCCGGCACCCGCGTGGTGTACCGGAAGGCGCATCTGTGGGACGCCGAGAAGCTGGTCTTCACCCCGGGCGCGCAGGCCCCGCCGGTGGTGACGCTGCCGGCCGGCCGGGTGAGCGTGATGATCTGCTACGACCTGGAGTTCCCCGAGTGGGTGCGGCTGGCCGCGCTGGCCTGCGCCGATCTCATCGCGGCCCCGGTGAACTGGCCAGCCGCCCCCCATCCGCCGGCTGAGCGCCCGTCAGAAGTGGTGAAGGTGCAGGCCGGCGCCGCGGTGAACGGCGTCTTCATCGTGGTGGCGGACCGCTGTGCCACCGAGCGCGGGGTGGCCTGGGTGGGTGGCAGCCTGATCGCCGGCCCGGAGGGCTACCCGCTGGCCGGGCCGGTCAGCGCCGACCGGCCCGCGCTGCTCACCGCCGAATGTGACCTGCCCCGGGCCCGGGACAAGCGGATCAACTCCCGCAACGACCTCTTGGCCGACCGCCGCGCCGACCTGTACCAAGCCGCGTCAACTCCTACTGATACGTAGCCGCTACTGATGCGCGGCGGCTGGCTTTGCGCTGTACTGATCCGCACTGATCCGCACTGAACCTATCGGCACTGAACTTGTCCGCACCGGCTGGCGGGCGGGCGCGAGGCGCCGGGCGCGTGGATGGTGGCCGGACGTGGACATTGGCTCGCCGCAGCAGGCGGCGCCACCGCGGCGCCGTCGCCGCTGGCTCCGGCGTCACCCCTGGCTGCTGCTCATCGTCATCGTGGCCGGGTGCCTGTTCGTGGTCGAGGTGGGGCTGACTCCCTGGGACCTGCACATCGGCGGCCGCTTCACACCCACTCTGACCTGGGATGGCTACGGGACGGTCCAGGCGTCGAACGGGGGACGCTACCTCCTGTTCACCCATCTGCAGGGCGGCCTGGTCACCCAGGGGCGGGGTGTCGCGTGCGACAACCTGGGCGGCTGCGACACTCTGCAAGGCAGTGCCCGGCTGTGCGGCCGCGACGGGAGTACCGACACCTTCCAGCTCCGCGGGACGGTGCACTCGTGGTGGAGCACAGATGGCGCCCGGACCTCAGTGAACCTGACCGGCGGCACACCGCGGCATCTGGGTGACGGGTGGGTCGTCGCCTTTTCCGGCCGGTGGCATGGGCCCGCCTTGGTCCTCGCCGACCACGACAACTCCTTCACCGAGGCCTTCACCCCGCGCGGGGCGATCCGCACGATCACCTCCACCGCCGATGCGGGGACCGCCGCCGTGACCCTGCGGTACGGGTCCAGTGCCGCCTTCGACCGGGCCTGCCGGGCACTGGCCAGGCACCCGGCTCAGGCGGGGTAGCGGGCCCCGCGGGCCGTGACGCGGATGGAGTAGACCGAACTCGTGGCGCACATGAAGAGATGGTTGCGCTGCGGCCCGCCGAAGGTCAGGTTGGCCACGATCTCGGGCACGTGCAGCTTGCCCAGCAAGGTGCCGTCCGGGTCGAAGCAGTGCAGCCCGTCGCCGGCGGCCGCCCAGATCCGGCCGTCGCTGTCCAGCCGGATGCCGTCGAAGGTCCCCACCTCGCAGTGCGCGAACACGTCCCCGCCGGTCAGCCCGGTCCCGTCGTCGGTCACGGCGAACAACCGGATATGCCGTTCCTCACTGTCGCTTATGTAGAGGTTCTGCTCGTCCCGGGCGAAGGCGAGCCCGTTAGGGCGGTTGAAGTCGCCGGCCACGATGCGGAGGCTGCCGGATACCGGATCGATCCGGTACACGTGACAGGCGCCGATCTCGCTCTCCGCCTGGTGTCCTTCGTAGTCGCTGTCGATGCCGTAGGCGGGGTCGGTGAACCAGATCGAGCCGTCGGCGCGCTCGACGACGTCGTTCGGGCTGTTGAAGCGCTGGCCGTGGTAGCGGTCGGCCAGGACCGTGATCGACCCGTCCGGTTCGGTGCGGGTAACCTGCCGGGCGCCGTGCTCACAGCTCACCAGGCGGCCCTGCCGGTCCACGGTATGACCGTTCGCGAAGCGGGAGGGCTGGCGGAACACACCTACCACCCCGGTGGTCTCGTCCCAGCGCAGCAGCCGGTCATTGGGGATATCGCTGAACACGAGGTAACGCCCGGCCGGGAAGTACGCCGGCCCCTCGGTCCAGCGGCATCCGGTATGCAGGATCTCTAGCCGCCGGTCGCCGTGGACGCGCTGGAACCGCTCGTCCAGGACCTCGAACCTCGCCGTGATGGTGTCGCGCACTCTGTTCTCCGGCACTGGGGGCTCCCGCCTGCCATACTGCCTTGACGTCAAGATAAAGTGGACCGTACAGCTGACCGCCGGGCCGTGGCTGGGCCGGCGGTGTCCCTGGAGGTGCACATGATCCATCATGTCCAGCTGGCCTGCCCCGCGGGAAGCGAAGCAACGCTGCGTGCCTTCTATCACGGGGTGCTGGGCCTGGCGGAGATCCCCAAGCCGCTTGCCCTGGCCGCCCGGGGCGGCTGCTGGTTCCGCGGCTTCGGCATCGAACTCCACCTCGGGGTGGAGGAAGACTTCCGCCCGGCCCGGAAGGCCCACCCCGGCCTGCTGGTCCAGGACCTGGACGCCTGGGCGGCCCGGCTCCGCGAGGCCGGGTACCCGGTCCGCCCGGACGGGGATTTCCCGGGCCTGCGCCGGTTTTACAGCGAGGATCCGCTGGGCAACCGGCTGGAGTTCTTGGCGCCCGAGGGCCCTGCTACTCTCGGTCGGCCGGCTCCGGGATAAGCACGCCGAGCAGCCACCCGACCACCCCGACGATGATCGCGCCCCAGAACGCGGCCCAGAACCCGGTGATATGGAACGGGAGGCTGAGCTGGCCCGCCACCCAGCTGGTCAGCCAGAGCAGCAGCCCGTTGACCACCAGCCCGATGAGTCCCAGGGTCAGCACGTAGAACAGGCAGCCGACCGCCTTGACCACGGGCTTGATGATGGCGTTCACCAGCCCGAAGATGACCGCGACAGCCAGGAGGGTAAGCACCTTCGACGAGGTGCTCCCGGGGCCTAGCTCGATGCCGGGCACCAGGGCCGTGGCCACGGCGAGCGCCGCTGCCGTGAGCACCGCCCGGATCAGGAGACGCATGCGGCAATCATTCCACGATGAGGGGTATCGGCAGACCTCCGCGCGCCGCCGGCCGCCCGGCCTCAGCCGCTGCGCGCCGCGGGCTCGCCCGGCCCGGAGCCGCTGCGCGCCGCGGGCTCGCCCGGCCCGGAGCCGCTGCGCCCGCCCGGCCCGGATGCCGCGAGCCCGCCCGGCCCACGCCGCCGGACGCGCCGCCCGGGCCAGAGCGGGGTATAGGTCTATAAATCCACATCAGCTAAGGAAATTAGTAATTCAATAATGGTGCTTCAATTTGCGTTTCACTGGACATCCAAGACGGTTCATGCCAGCATGACAAACGCGCAGACGGATGCGGGAGACTACGAGTAGTTGTCCCCTTCCTGTCTGCGTATGGGGGGGATGAGGGCCTCGGTGCCTTCTTCCCGGGGAGTAGAACGCGGGAAACGGGCCGGATGGTGGCCGCAAGTTCGCAATGGCCAGGGATCCCGGCCCGCACACCGTGGCGAGGGGGGAGTACCTGTGGGCTGTGTTTGGCAATCAACTTATCCTCCCGACGGGCGGTTCGCTGACCCGCGGGTGCATCAGCGGTTCGCGCCCCGCCACCGCAAGCCCCCGCGATGGGTCAGGATGGCCCGGGCCGCCGCTCCCGCAGCGGGCCGGCTGAGGACTCGCCTATTTCCACCGGAAATGCACGAAGATCCGGCCGAAGTTCTTTGAGTCTTTCTCGACCCGGCTGTACAGCTGCTTGATTTCTTTCTGCTCAAGGAACCTCAGAACACGTTTTTTCAACTGACCTGAACCCTTGCCTGGAATGATCTCCACCAAGGGCGCCTTCTTGGCCACGGCCTCGTCGATGATCGCCCGGAGGGCCCGGTCGATGTCCTGGCCCCGGTTGTAAATGTCGTGCAAGTCGAGTGTGAGCTTCATGGATCCATCTTCTCCGGCGAAGGGCTCAGGTGAAGGCGGGCGATGATGACGTCCACGACCTGCTCTGGCGAGGCGGTGTCCTCCACCACCAGAACGTCCTCATCTGGCTCCGGGGGCTGCAGGATGGCGAGCTGGCTGTCTAGCAGCGCGGCGGGGAAGAAATGCCCATGCCTGGCGCGCAGCCGGGCCTCCAGCACCTCCCGGGTGACGTGCAGGAAAACCATCCGGGCCTCGGGCCGCCCGGCCAGCAGCTCCTCGCGGTAGGACCGTTTCAGCGCGGAGCAGGCCAGGATGGCGGACTGGCCGCTGGCCGCGTAGGCGTCCATCCGGGTTCCGACCGTGGCCAGCCAGGGGCGCCGGTCGGCGTCGGATAGCGCGTGGCCCGCCTTCATCTTGGCGATGTTCGCCGCTGGGTGCAGTGCATCCGCGTCGGTAAAGGGCCAGCCCAGCCGGTCTGCCAGCCGGGAACCGACCGTTGTCTTGCCGCTGGCGGAGACGCCGGCCACGAGCACGATCATGGCCGTGAGCCTACCGGCCGGCCGGCCGGGCCGGCCGGGAGCGGCCCTGGCCTATGCCCCTCGCGGTGCGCATCTGCCACTGTTAGTGTCGTTTGCGCCACGGGATGGCAGTGGGGTTGTCCCGGCAGTCAGCGATCAGGAGATGGGATGCGAGTGCGCCGCCCCCTGTCCATTGCCATGGGCTCGGCCGCCATGGCCGCCGCGGTGGCGGGCAGTACCTCAGCCGCCGCGGGCGGCGCCGCCGCGGGCGCCGCCGCCGTGGTCGCGACCGCCACGGTGGCCATCAGCCCGGCTGCGGTGCATATGCGGGACGCCCAGGCCGCCCCGCCGACCACGGCCTTCTGCGAGGCGCACTTCAAGATCGCCTGCTACCAGCCCGCCCAGGTCCGGCAGGCCTACAACCTGGGCCCCCTAGCCAAGAAGGGGATCACCGGGAAGGGCGCGACGATCGTCATCGTCAACTCCTACGGGTCTCCTACCGTGCGTCACGACCTCGGGGTGTTCGACAAGAAGTTCGGCCTGCCCAACCCGCCGTCGCTCAAGGTGATCCAGCCAGCCGGCCCGGTGGCGAAGTACCGGCCGACCTCTAACCGCGAAGGCTGGGCGGGCGAGACCGAGCTGGACGTCGAGTGGTCACACGTGATGGCCCCGGCCGCCAACATCGTCCTGGTGGAGACCCCCACCTCGGAGAATGAGGGCACGACCGGCTTCCCGGCCATCGTCAAGGCCGAGACGTACGTGGTCAACCATCACCTCGGCGGGGTGATCAGCCAGAGCTTCAGCGCGACCGAGCAGACCTTCCCGACCAAGAAGTCCCTGCTCCACCTGCGCGGCGCGTACCAGGACGCGGCCGCGAAGGGCGTGACCGTGCTGGCCGCCTCCGGCGACAGCGGCGCGGCGGACGTCAAGTTCAACGAGACCACCTACTACCTGCACCCGGTGACGTCGTGGCCGGACAGCGACCCGCTGGTGACCGGGGTCGGCGGCACCCAGCTGCGTGAGTCGGCCAAGGGCGGATGGCATTCCGTGGTGTGGAACGACACCTACAACGTGCCCACGCAGCAGTACATTTTCGGCAACAAGGGCCCCAACCCGCTGGCGGGCGGCGGCGGGAAGTCCGTGATCTTCTCCCGGCCCAGGTACCAGGCCAGCGTGGCGGGCGTGACCGGTGCCGCGCGCGGCGTACCGGACATCTCGATGAGCGGCGCCTGCAACGGCGCGGTGGACATGTACCAGAGCTTCAAGGGCCAGCCAGGCTGGTACCCGACCTGCGGTACCAGCGAGTCCACCCCGCTGTTCGCCGGCGTGGTCGCCCTGGCTGACCAGGTCGCGGGGCACCCGCTCGGCCTGATCAACCCGGCGCTGTACAAGATGTCCGCCCTAGGCGCGGCCGCGGGCATCGTGGACGTGACCAAGGGCAACAACACCGTCTCGTTCCCCCAGGGCGGCAAGGTGCACACCGTGACCGGGTTCAGCGCCCGGCCCGGTTACGATCTCGCCTCCGGGGTGGGCACCGTCAACGCGGCCCTCTTCGTACCGGAACTGGCGCATCTGGCCGGCTAGCCGGCCGGCTGCGCGCCGCCGCAGCACGCGGGGCCGGCCCGCCGGGCCGGCCCCGCGTCTTGCGTTGCGACCCATCCGCGCGGCGGGAAGCTCCGAATACCGGTCATGAGCACACCAGAGGTGCCCGGGTCCCGCCCCGGGCTCCGGCCCCTGCCGGAGCACCAGGAAGACCTGGGCGGGCTGCTCACCATGGTCGCCCGGGGGGATGAGACCGCGTTCGAGGCGGCCTATGACCGGCTGGCCCGCCCGGTGTACGGCCTGATCCGCAAGGTGGTACGGGACCCGGCGCAAGCTGAGGAAGTCGCGCAGGAGGTCCTGCTGGAGGTATGGCGTACCGCGTCACGGTTCGACGCCACCCGGGGTAGCGCGATGACCTGGGTGATGACGATCGCCCACCGGCGGGCCGTCGACCGGGTCCGCTCGGCGAGCGCGCAGACCCAGCGGGAGCAGAAGGTCAGCGCCTTCTCCGCGGTGCCCCCGGAAGGCGTCGCGGAGACGGTGGAGTCGAGGCTGGACGCCGAGCGGGTGCGACGCTGCCTGGACTCGCTGACCGAGCTGCAGCGGCAGTCGATCACCCTGGCCTACTACGGCGGGTACACGTATCCGGAAGTTGCCTCGCTGCTCAGCACGGCTCTGGGGACCATCAAGACCAGGGTCCGGGACGGCCTGATCCGGATGCGTGACTGCATGGGGGTGAGCTGGTGAGACTGGGCCGTCGTGTGAAACCAGGCCGCCCCGACCTGCACGGGCTGAGCGGCGCGTATGCCCTGGACGCCCTCACCGGCCCGGAGCTGGACCAGTTCGAGTATCACCTGCACCGCTGCCCGCCGTGTGAGAACGAGGTCCGCGGCTTCCGGGAGACGGCGACGCGGCTGGCGCAGGCGGTCGCGGCCAGTCCGCCGCCTGCGCTGCGGGAGCGAGTTCTCGCCGCGGCCTCGGTCACCCGGCAGCTTTCTCCCGAAGTGCGCGAGATGCCCCGGGCCCGGATGCGCCCGGCCCGCAGTCCCTGGCTGCCCCGGATCGCGGTGGCGGTGGCCGCGGCCGCCGTGGCGGCCGCCGTCGCCCTGGGTGTCGTCCAGTCGTCCACCCAGCGGCAGCTGAGCCAGGCCCAGGCCCAGAACCGGTCCGTCGCCGCCGTGCTCGCGGCCCCGGATGCCCGGCTGGCGGTGCGCCGGTCCACGGACGGCGGCCTGGCCACCGTGGTCGCCTCGCAGTCGCGGCACGCGCTGATCATCAGCACGGCCGGACTGCCCGCCCTGAGCGACGGAAAGGTCTATGAGCTGTGGTTCGTGGCGGGCCAGACCGCCCGGCGGGCCGGGCTGCTCCCGGCCCCCGCGGCCGGGCGGACCGCGCCGCTGCTGGCCTCCGGCCTGGCTCCCGGCGACGCGGTCGCGCTGACCGTGGAGCCGGCCGGCGGCACCAGCCAGCCCACCACCAAGCCGATCGTGCTCGTGCCCCTCTCCAGCTAGCCGGCCCGGGACCTGCTGGGTGGCGATGGTCGTGGCGCCGCCCGGCTAGCTCTACGGTGGTCCCTATGAGCGTGGCGAGTAGTGCCGCCGGCGCCGGGCTGCCCGCGGTCAAGGGCAGCCCGAGTGTCCTGGTGGTGGAAGACGACCCGAGCCTGGCCACCCAGCTGGTGCGGGGGCTGAGCCGGGGCGGGTACCGGGTGGACCACGTGATGACCGGCCAGGAAGCGCTGGCGTCCGGCGACCCGGATGTCGTGCTGCTGGATCTGGGGCTCCCCGATGCGGACGGCGTGGACGTGTGCCGCCGGCTGCGGGAGCGCTCGGACGCCGGGATCATCATCGTGACCGCCCGGGGTGAGGAGCCAGAACGCGTCCTGGCGCTGGACGCCGGGGCCGACGACTACCTGATCAAGCCGTTCGGGCTGGCCGAGCTGCTGGCCCGGATCCGGGCCGTGCTGCGCCGGGTGCGGCCCGGCGGGGAAGTACTGCGGCACGGTCCGCTGACGGTCGACCTGCGTACCCGGAAGGTGAGCGTGCACGGCCGCGAGGTGGCCCTGACTCCCAAGGAATTCGACATCCTGGAGTGCCTGGCCAGCGACCCGGGACGGGTGATGACCCGCCAGGAGATTCTGGAGAGCGCCTGGGACGCGCACTGGTATGGCCCGACCAAGGTGCTGGACGTGCACGTGGCGGCGCTGCGCCGCAAGCTGGACGTGCCCGGCCTGATCGAGACGGCGTACGGCAGGGGCTTCCGGCTCGGCGAGGTCTGATGGCCCGGCGCATCGTCCTCACGATGCTCGCCCTGATCGGGGCGCTGCTGGTGACCACCGTGGTGCCCCTGGGGCTGATCACCACGGGTCACGAGCGCGGTTCCTTCCGGGAGGACACGCTGGCGTCGGCCCGGACCCTAGCCGGACTCGCGGAGGACCGCCTGGCGGACCACCCCCCGGTCGGCGCCGCCGCGGTGTCGCGGGCGCTGGCCCAGGCCCGGCGGGCCGGCGACCAGGTTCGCGTGTACGACGCGGCCCGCCAGGTGGTCATCGGCACTGGCGGGGCCGACACCGCGATCCCGGCCGCCACGCTGACCTCGGCGCTGAACGGCCGGACCGTCGTGGACAGCAGGGTGGATGACCGGCTGCGGGTGACGGTCCCGGTCCTGGCGGACAGCGGCGATACGGCGGTCGGGGCCGTGGTGCTGTCCCGGTCCTCCGCGGAACTGGAGGAGCGGGTCGGCGTCCTATGGACCTGGCTAGCCGCCGTCGGGCTGGCCGTCCTGGCCGCGGCGGCGGTGGCGGCCATCGCGCTGGCCCGGTGGGTCAGCCGGCCGCTGAACGCCCTCGACGCCGCGGCCCAGCGGCTCGGCGGCGGGGCGCTGGACACCCGGTCCTCCGCCGGGGACGGGCCGCCCGAGGTGCGGCGCCTCGCCCGTAACTTCAACGGCATGGCCGGGCGGCTGGAGTCCCTGGTGCACGGGAACCGGGCCACGATGGCGGACGTCTCCCACCAGCTGCGGACCCCGCTGGCCGCCCTCCGCCTCCGCCTGGACGTGCTGACCCAGGACACGGACCCGGAGACGGCGGAGGAACTGGCCGGGGCGCAGCACGAGATCGCCCGGCTATCGCACCTGGTGGACGGACTGCTGGCCCTGGCGCGTGCGGAGAACGTGC
Source organism: uncultured Actinomycetes bacterium (assembly GCA_963770545.1). Lineage (GTDB taxonomy): Bacteria > Actinomycetota > Actinomycetes > Streptosporangiales > Streptosporangiaceae > RYN-230. The sequence continues at coordinate 48,586 of CAVYQF010000007.1, forward strand.
TGGTCGAGCCGGTCAGCGTCAGCGTGGATCAGGTGGTACGGGACCGGGCGGCGGCCTGGCGGCCGGTAGCTGAGGAACGCGGCGTCGATCTGAGCCCGTCGTGTCACGGTCCGGTGCCGGCCATGCTCGGCGAGGGGCACCTGGAGCAGGTCCTGGACAACCTGCTGGCCAACGCGCTCGACGCGGTCCCGGCCGGCGGTCACGTCCAGGTCAGCGCGGCCGCCGGGGAGGACGGGGCCCGGGTGGTGGTGGCCGACGACGGACCGGGCATGACAGCCCGCCAGCAGGAGATGGCGTTCCGCCGGTTCGTCAGCAGCACGCCCGGCGGGGCGGGGCTGGGCCTGGCCATCGTGCACCGCCTGGTGACCTCCAACGGCGGCTCCGCCGCCCTGTCGGATACCCCCGGCGGCGGGCTGACCGTGACCGTGACGCTGCCGGTCAAGCCGCCGGAACGGGTGCGCCTGCCGGCCCCGGTGTCCGTCTGAGGTCGGGCTTTTCCTTACCAGTCCTGAACGATTCCTGAACCAGTTCCGCGCAGCCCGCCCCGCAGGCTAGAGAAGCGGGATCAGTGTGATCCCGCATCTCTTTCATGCCAGGCACCTGCAGTGATCAGGGAGGGACCGAGCGGATGACGGGTTACCGACCGGGACATGAGGCCCGCCGTGACCACGGCGAACCGCGAGGCCCGCGCCGGACTCTCGGCCCTTACGGGCCCCGCGACGTCAACGACCCTGATCCTGCGGACGCCCGCTACGACGCTCCCCCCGCCCATCGGCCCGACCGGCACGGGGCTCCGCGGGATCAGCAGGGTGAGCGTTACGCCGCTCCGGCCAGCCATCGCGCCGGCCGCTACGGTGCTCCCCCCGACTATCCGGCTGAGCGCTACGGCGCCCAGCCCGGCGGGCCGCGGTCCCCTGCGCGTCCCTGGGAGCGGCCCGGCCCGGCCCGGCGGGCCGTTCCCAGGGACAACCCTGGTTCCGGCGACCGCGGTGGTGCCGAGGGTAATGAGCGGCTCACCGCGGCGACCGGGGCGGTCCTGCTGGTGCTGTTCGCGGCCGAGGGCTTCACCATCCTGTCGATCCACCAGTTGATTACCGTGCACTTCTTTCTCGGCATGCTGCTGATCGGCCCGGTCGCGCTCAAGATCGGCACGGTGGTCTACCGCTTCACCCGGTACTACACCGGGGCTCCCGAGTACCGCCGCAAGGGGCCGCCCGCCCCGCTGCTCCGCCTGCTCGGGCCGTTCGTGGTGATCACCTCCGTCGGGGTGATCGGCACCGGGGTGATGCTCGCCGTGACCGGATCGGCCGCCGGGCCCTGGCTTTTCCTGCACAAGGCGTTCTTCGTGCTCTGGTTCGGCGCGATGACCATCCATGTCCTCGCCTACGTCTGGCGGCTGCCCCGGCTCATCGGAGCGGACGTGCGTGGCCCGTCCGGCTTCAACCGGGCCCAGGGTGTCCTGGCCGGCCGCACCACGCGGTGGCTGCTCCTGGCGGCCTCCCTCGCAGGCGGCCTGCTCATCGCGGCGATGACCGTGCACCTGGCCAGCCCCTGGACGGGCTTGCATTACTTTGGCTGAGCGTGGCCCCAGTTACGTGGCATCTGGTTCCGGCACGATTCGAGGAACCCAGCCGTGCTCAGGTTTCGTAGTCGAAGATCAGCGCCAGGGCATCATCCAGCTTGCGCATGGTTTCCTCGGCGAGATGGCCGACCCGGTCACCCGACAACCTGCTGCGGCGCACCCGCACCGCGGAATAGGACTCCAGGTGCCCCGCGACCGGATCGTTCCGGCTGAGCGCCACGACATAGGGAGTCTCGGTCAGGTCTGGCCGGTCGCTGACCTTGACCACGACCGGGTGGCCGGTGATGGCGTTGAAGCCGTCGTTGCTGACGATGGCCACGTACCCGGCCCGGGCAACTCCCTTGTACGCGAAAATATCACCGCGATTCACGCGGCGCCCTTGTCCGCGCTGGGCGGGAAGTCGCCCGCGTTACCCTCCGTCCACTCCGCCCAGTCGTGACCAGTGAGCCGGTCCGCTTCGGCGATCGCGCTCGCCGCATCGCGCTGGATCTTCTCCCGCGCAGCCCGGGTCATCCACGCCGACATGGACAGCCCCGCGCGGTCAGCCTCGGCGCGAGCCTGCCGGTAGGCACGCTCGCCCATACTGATGCTGAAGGTCTTCACGGACATGTTCACAACGCTAGCAACAACGTTCTTGTGAACGAGGCCGAACGCCCAATCAGGGCGCCGGGCTGGGGTCTCCCCTGGTTCAGGGCGGCCTGGGATTCAGGGCGTCCCGTGGTTCAGGGCGCGGTGGCCAGGGCTACTGAGGCCTCGGACGTGAAGACCAGGAAGGTGAACGTTTCCTGGAGGTACAACTCCACAGTGGCCGCGTCGTGGCTGAGGTAGCCGATCGAGATGTCCTGGCCGAGTTGCAGCGTGTAGTCGCCGCCCCGGGTGGTAAGCACGAACGCGCCCTCGATCGCCGGGGCCCAGATGATCTCCCCGTTGATCAGCCGCTTGATGTGGTCGTGGATCGGGTATCCGTGATCACGCGTCTCGCTCACGGCGGTGTACGCGTCGGCGCTGAGCACGACCGAGTAGGGGCCGTTGACCCCGGCGATCCGCAGATAGCGGAGCGCCTCAGCGATCGCTTCGGGGTAGCTGCGCACGTCGCCGGGCAGGGTCATGGGCGGGTTGCTTGTTTCCTGCCTGATGCCCGTGATCCCCCCAGCCGCGTATCCCTCGAACACCGCCCGGTCCTCGGCGAAGGCGATCTGCCGGGCGGCGTCCTTCACCGGCTGCCAGTCGGAATCCTGGGCGCCGCGCAGCACGTCATCGATCCCGCTCCGGTCCACCCGGAACGGGACCCGGAACTCGTTCACCGGCTGGACCTCGCGCTGCCGGGCCAGCACCCCGTCGTGCGGGGTCTCGATATCACGGAGGTGCCCGGTGCCGACCGCGGACAGGGCGGTGCCCGCGGGCCCGGACACGTCCACCACCCGGCGCCCGGCCAGATGGCGCTTGAGGGTTCGGGTGGCCTCTTCCTCGATCTGGGACCAGGCTGCGTCGGAGATCGGGGCAAGCTCCCGGTGCAGGTTATCCATGCTGCGTCACTCCTCGTAGGCTGCCGATGCCGAGTGATCCGGCTGAGTCGGATGGTGCGGGCGGTCCGGCTGGCCGGTCTCCGCCTGCGTCGGTGCTGCCCCCGGTGGGGCTGGCCTGGCCTGGGCCGGCCTGGCCGGGGCTGGCCGGGGCTGGGTCCGCCGCGCCGGGGTCGTCGTCGGCGGGGTCATCGGCCAGGCTCTCCAGCAGCGGGACGGACGGCACGAAGAACAGGCTGCCGGTGATCGCGCGGCTGACATCGAGCAGCCGGTCATAGTTGCCGGGCGGCCGGCCGACGAACATGTTGGTGAGCATCAGCTCGATGGTCTGGGACGAGCGGGCGTAGCCGATGAAGTAGGTACCGTACTCACCGTTCGCGGCGCTCCCGAAGGGCATGTTGTCCCGGACAATGTCGATTTCCTCGCCATCGGCATCGACGATCGTGGTCAGCGCGTTGTGCGCAAAGGTGGGCTTCACCGCGTCGTCCAGTTCGATGTCGTCGAGCTTGGTCCGGCCGACGATGTTCTCCTGCTCCTCGACGGCCAGGGCATTCCACTTGGCCAGGTCGTGCAGGTACTTCTGGACGATCACGTAGCTGCCGCCGGCGTACGCCGGGTCCTCAGCGCCGATCACCGTCGACTCGACCGCGTCCTGGCCGGTCGGGTTCTCCGTCCCGTCCACGAAGCCGATCAGGTCCCGGTCGTCGAAGTAGCGGAAGCCGTGCACCTCGTCGACGGTGTCCACCGCGTCGCCGAGCCGCCTGGTGATATGCGTGGCCAGTTCGAAGCACAGATCCATCCGGTCCGCGCGGATATGGAACAGGAGGTCCGCCTGGGTGGCGACGGCGTGCCGCTCGCCGGCCCGGATTTCGCGGAACGGGTGCAGGCCCGCGGGCCGCTCCGGACCCGCCAGCCGGTCCCACAACTGGGACCCGAAGCCCATCACGCAGGTCAGGGCGGCGCCCAGGTCGCGGAATCCGACCGCGCGCAGCAGGCCGCCGAGATCGCCGGACAGCCCGCGCACCGCCGCGGCGCTGGCCTGACCAGGCCGTACGGTCACAACCAGAAAGATCGCCGCCGCGGTCAGCGGTGCGGCGACCGGCTGCGTCACCGCCTGCGGCTCGGGGCCGCCCGCGGGTTGCGGGGCTCCATCCAGGGTCATCGGCGGTCCTGGTGTGTCGAGGTCCGGTCCGTCAGGAATACCTGTGTCCCAAGGTACCGACGGTTACAGATGAGGTCCGAGCAGGGTCAGGTCGGCGGGCGACAGCCGGTCACTGGCCGTCTTGGCCTGATGCCAGTAGGGGTAGAGCAATGGTGGCTGGCTGACCTTGTCGAGACGCTCGAGGTCTGAGTCGCTGAGCTTCAGTTCCGCCGAGGCCAGGTTGTCAGCCAGTTGGCCGGCGGTCCGCGCGCCGATGACCAGCGACGTCACGGCGGGCTTGCGGAGCAGGTAGGCCAGGGCGACCTGCGCCGCGGACACCCCGTGCTCGGCGGCGATCTCGATCAGCACCTCGACCGTGTCGTACAGCTTCTCCTGGTCGTAGACCGGCGGCTCGTTCCAGTCGGTCAGCTGCCGGGAGCCAGCATCCGGCCGCTGATCCCGGCGGTACTTCCCGGATAGCAGACCGCCCGCAAGCGGGCTCCAGATCAGGACGCCGAGTCCCTGGTCCACGGCCGCCGGGATCAGCTCGTACTCGGCTTCGCGGGCCTGCAGTGAGTAGTAGATCTGCTGGCTGACGAACCGGGGCAGGCCGTGCAGGCTGGCCGTGCCGAGGGCCTTCATCAGCTGCCAGCCGGCGTAGTTGGAACAGCCGGCGTAACGGACCTTGCCCGCGTGGATCAGCAGGTCCAGCGCCTCCAGCGTCTCCTCCAGCGGGGTCACGCCGTCCCACTCGTGCACCTGATAGAGGTCGATGTGATCGGTGCGGAGGCGGCGCAGGCTGGCCTCGCAGCCGGACACGATGTGGTGCAGCGACAGGCCGGCGTCGTTGGGGCCATTACCCATCGCCATCCGGACCTTCGTGGCGACCAGCACCTCATCGCGGCGCCCGGCGAGAACCTCACCGACGATCTCCTCCGACAGGCCGGCCGAGTAGACGTTGGCGGTGTCGATGAGGTTGACCCCCGCGTCCAGGCACATGTCCACCTGACGCCGGGCCTCGTCCACGCCGGTCGAGCCGACCTTCGCAAACCCCCCGGTGCCACCGAAGGTCATCGTGCCCATGGTGAGCACGGAAATCCGGAGTCCTGATCTGCCCAGCGTTCGGTATTCCACGGGAGGAACCCTATCCATCCGCTCGCCGCGGCCGCGCGGCGGTCTTACTCCCCGGGCGGGTCCGCCAGCGCCTCGCGGGCCGCCGGGACAACCTCCTCGGCGAAGATGCGCGACTGGCGTTCCCGGTCCCCGGACGGCCAGAACACGAACGCGTTCATCTGGTTATCCGTGTACAGGTCGACCAGCGTTTCGGTCCACCGCTCCACCGGGCCGTGGAACGGGCCCTGGTCGTCCGCGGAGATCAGCCCCATGACGTTGTAGAGCCGGGTGATCTTGTCCGGATCGCGGTTCTCCTCCAGCGCGGCCCCGGTGATGATGTCGTTCAGCTCGGGCAGCTGCTCCGGGGGGACGTACGGCGCCGACACCGACCAGCCATCGGCCTTGGCGCCGAGCAGCGCCGCCGCGCGCGGTCCCCGCACGCCGAGCCAGAGCCCGACCGGATGCGCTGGGGGCGGCCCGGGCCGCACGCTGGGTGCCTGGTAGTAGGTGCCCTCGAAGCTGAACGGCTCGGCCGCCCAGCTGGCCCGGATGATGTCAATCGCCTCGCTGAGCGCCGCGAGGGCCTCGGCCGGCTTGCGCCGCGGGCCGCCCATGCCCGCGATGCCGTCGGCGAAGGCGCCAGCGCCGAGCCCCAGCTCGAACCGGCCACCGCTGAGCACGTCGATGCTGGCGGCCTGCTTGGCCAGCATGGCCGGAGGACGCAACGGCAGGTTGGCCACGTTGGGAAACAGGTGCACGCGGCTGGTCCGGGCGGCCAGCCAGGTGATCACCGCGAACGTGTCGAGGAAGTCCGCGTTGTAGGGGTGGTCCTGGATGCCCACGTACTCCAGGCCGGCGGAGTCGGCAATGGCGGCGATCCGCCCGGCGATGGCCAGGCCCCCCGCGTTGGGGTCGACGTTCAGGCCGAATGCGGCTGGCTTTGCCATGAGTGCTCCTGCATGGTCGGGGGGTGGCCGCCTCCGGCCACCCGGGTCAGGGCCCGGGCGAGCAAGTCCTGCTCGTCCGGGGTGAGGCGGTCGAGCAGCAGCTCGCTGATGGTCTGGGTATGCACGGCGCTGCCCTGCGCGAGTACCTCGCGGCCCGATGCGGTCACGCTGATCAGCACTCCGCGCCCATCGCCGGGGGCTCCGGCCCGGCGCAGCCAGCCGTGCCGCTCCAGCCGCGCGACCGCGCGGCTGAGTGAGGGCTGGGTCAGCCGCACCGCGGAGCACAGTTCGCCCAGCCGGACCCCTGCTTCCGGGGCCCGGTCCACCCGCAGCAGGATCTGGAACTCGTTGATGCTCAGCCCGCAGGTCCGGGTCAGCGCGGCGCCCAGCTGCTCGGTCACCAGGGCGTGCGCCGCGGTCAGGGCCGCCCACGCCTGGGCGCAGGCGTGCTCATCCGGCCCCGGGCCTGACCGCTGAGCCGTCATGTCCGCCGCGCCTTACCAGCCGGGCCAGCGGGTCCAGGTGCGCAGCGTGTCCGAGATGTGCTCCTCCTCGTACCGGAGGTGAGCCAGCAGATCCTCGCTCAGCGTACGCAGGGCCGTGACGAGACGCTCGCGAGCCGCGGGCTCGCCGCCCTCACCGAGCTGGTGTGAGGCGGTCTCGACCTCGTCGAGCAGATCGGAGACGTGCGCATGATCGGCTTCCAGCTTGTCCACCACAGGATTCAGTGCGGGGTTCGCGTCGCGCAGCGCCGGGAACAGCAGCATCGACTCGTGCGTGTGATGGGAGTGAACGAACCGGCAGTGCTGCAGGCAGCTGACCTTGAGCTGCCAGACCACACTGCCCGAGGCCAGCGACGCGATCGCGCCGCGGATCACGCTGGCGGGCCAGCCCGACTCGGTGTCCGCGGCCATCTGGCGGATCACGCCGAGGTCATGGCGGATCATGTCGTGGACCCACTTGAGCTCGGCCACCATGGCCTCCCCGCGCGGATTCGGGCGTCCCTGCTCGGTCAGGGTCACCGTGTTACGTCCGTGGCCAGGCGCCCAGTTAGATACATACGCATGCATCTACCGTAGCACGCCTGGGAGCCCGAGGTGGCGGGGCGGCGGGAAGGGGCATGGCGACGGTCGGGGAGCCTGCCCCCAGGGTTCGCGGCGCGGCCAGGTCAGCGGGCCGCCGGGCCGGGGAGCTCGTAGCTGACCAGCTTGTCCGTGCCGGTGCGGGTCAGCCGCCCCTGGGCCACCAGCAGGTCCAGGTGTACCCCGGTCTCCAGCACCGCGAGCATCTGGTTGAACGGGTCGAGCTCGCTGAACCGGCGGCCCCGGCGGGTCCAGCCCAGCGCCTGAGCGGCCTCGTAGGCGGTGTGCGCCCCAGCCTCGATCCGCCCCAGGGACGCGTTCAGCCGTTCCTCGTGGTGGGCCAGCAGGGCGTGCACCCGGGCGTGGGTCGTTTCGGTCACCAGCCCGTGCGCAGGCAGCAGCCGCATGTCCGGCAGGTCCAGGATCAGCTTGAGCGAGCGCAGGTAGTCACCCAGCGGCAGCTCCGCCACGACCGCCTCGAACCCCACCGACGGCGTGATGTGCGGCAGCACGTGATCCCCGGCGAACAGCATGTCCGACCCGAGGTCAGCGAACACGGTGTGCCCCTGGGTATGACCCGGGGTGGCCACGGCCCGCAGCTCACGGCCCCCCAGCTGGATCGTGGCCTGATCCTTGATCCACTCGTCGGGCAGCTCCCACACGTCCTCGCGTGCTGGAGGCGTGTTCCCGTAGGCGGCGTGCAGCGCGCGGATCACCGGCTCCGCCCCGGCCCGTTCCATCCGCAGCACGTGCTCGGCCATATGCTCGCGCTCGGCGTCACCCGCTGCGGTCAGCGAGGGCCGGTCGCCGATGCCCAGCGCCACGCGGGTGCCGAAGCGGCGGCGCAGGATCACCGCCATCGTGTAGTGGTCCCGGTGGACGTGCGTGACCAGGCAGCGGGTGATCTCCGCGGAGTTGCGGCCGATCCGGTCCAGGGCCGCGTCCAGCAGGCCACCCGTCTCGGCCAGCGCCCAGCCCGCGTCGATCAGCACCAGGTCATCGCCGGACTCGATGGCGTAGACGTTCACCGCCCGCAGCCCGTCGTTGGGCAGCGGCAGCGGGATCCGGTGCACGCCGGGAGCCACGGTGAACAGCCCCAGCTCAGTCCAGTCCCCAGATCCAGCCGAGTCTGCCATCAACGTCCCATCCAGCCGCACGTCAGAAAGAGCCCATTGACCAGCCCCAGGTCATTATGCCCGCCGGCCCCAGCGGTCCGGGGCCGGCCCGGGCCCGGGGTCCGGGGTCAGCTGGCCAGGGGGGCGAGGGCTTCGGCGGCTAGTTCCAGGGCGCCGAGGTGGTTGCCGAGGCTGGCGAGGCCGGCGCCCATGGTGTTGACGGACAGGTGGGTGGCACCCGCGTCGCGCCAGGCGGCCGCCTGCTCGGCCAGTCTCGTGGTGTCACCACGCCAGCTGACCCGGCCCTCCATGCCGAGCTGGGCCGGGTCCCGGCCGGCTTCGAGGGCGGCGGCGTGCACGATGTCCCGGGCCTGGTCGAGTTGGGGACCGGGACTGACCTGCGGGAACCAGCCGTCGGCGAGACGGCCGGCCCGCTGGTAGGCGCGCTCGGACTGGCCCCCGAACCAGATCGGGATGGGTCGCTGCACGGGCAGCGGGGCCAGGCCGGCCCCGGTGATCCGGTCGAAGTCGCCCTCGTAGGTCACGGACTCCTCGGTCCAGAGGCGGCGCATCAGCGTGACCTGTTCCTCGAGGCGACGGCCCCGGGTGCGGAAATCCTGCCCGAGCGCCTCGTATTCCACCTGGTTCCAGCCCAGTCCGACGCCGAGGCGGAAATGGCCGCCGGACAGCAGGTCCACCTCGGCGGCCTGCTTGGCCACCAGCGCGGTCTGCCGCTGCGGCAGAATGATGATGCCCGGCACCAGCTCCAGCGAGGTGAGGGCGGCCAGGTAACCGAACATCACCAGGGGCTCGTGGAACGTGGTGCGCACGTCGTAGGGGCCATCCCAGCCCTGATGGACGGCCGGGTCCGCCCCGACCACGTGATCGTAGGCCAGGACGTGCCGGAAGCCGAGTTCCTCTGCCCGCTGCCCATAGGACCGCACCGCACCGGCGTCCGGGCCGATCTCGGTCTGCGGGAAGACGACACCGATCTGCATGCCTGCTCCTGTGTTTAGGGTCCCGTGGTTAGGGTTCCATGCCGCCTACGACGTCCAGGACCTGCTGGCCGTACCGGGCCAGCTTGGCCTCCCCGACCCCGCTCACCGTGGACAACGCCGTCAGGCTCGACGGTGCCTGGGCGGCGATCTGCCGGAGCGTGGCGTCGTGGAAGATCACGTACGCGGGCACGCCCTGCTCCTTGGCGGCGGCGGCGCGCCAGGCTCGCAGCTTCTCGAACAGCGGCGCGGCCTCCGGGGGCATGTCGTCCGGGACCGCCGCGGGCTTGGCCGCCCGGGCGGACCGGGTCCGGGCCGGCCGCTCGGGCTCGCGGCGCAGCATCACCTCGCGCCGCCGGCCGAGCACGTCGTCGCTGCCCCCGGTCAGTTCCAGGGTGCCGTAGTCGCCCTGGACGGTGAGCAGGCCCTGGGCCAGCAGCTGGCGGACGACGCCCCGCCACTGCGACTCGGTCAGCTCCGTGCCGATGCCGAACACGGTCAGCGAGTCGTGCCTGTTCTCGGTCACCTTGGCGGTGGCCCGGCCGAGCAGGATGTCGATCACCTGGCCGGCCCCGAAGCGCTGGCCCCGCTCATGCTTGAGCCGGTACACCGCGGACAGGAACTTCTGGGCCGCGATGGTCCCGTCCCAGGCCTCGGGTGGGGACTGGCAGGTGTCGCAGTTGCCGCACGCGGCGGCGTCCTCGCCGAAGTAGCCGAGCAACTGGGCCCGGCGGCATTCGATGGTCTCGCACAGGGCCAGCATCGCGTCCAGATGGGCGGCCTGGCGGCGACGGTGCGCCAGGTCCCCGGCTGACGTGTCGATCAGCTTGCGCTGCTGGACCACGTCCTGCAGGCCGTAGGCCAGCCATGCGGTGGACGCCAGCCCGTCCCGGCCGGCCCGGCCGGTCTCCTGGTAATACCCCTCGACCGAGCGGGGCAGGTCCAGATGGGCCACGAACCGCACGTCGGGCTTGTCGATCCCCATCCCGAAGGCGATCGTGGCCACCATGACCAGGCCGTCCTCACGCAGGAAGCGGGCCTGGTTCCGGGCCCGGGTGAAGGCGTCCAGCCCGGCGTGGTAGGGCAGCGCGGTGATCCCGTTCGCGGTCAGGAACTCCGCCGTCTTCTCCACCGAGGCCCGCGACAGGCAGTAGACGATGCCGGCCTGGCCGGGGTGTTCGTTGCGGATGAAGTTCAGCAACTGACGGCTCGGCTCAGCCTTGGGCACTATGCGGTAGTTGATGTTGGGGCGGTCGAAGCTCGCCACGAAATGACGCGCGCCGGTCAGGCCGAGCCGCTCCGCGATCTCGGTGCGGGTGGCGGCGGTGGCAGTCGCGGTCAGCGCGATGCGGGGCACCTGCGGCCAGTGCTCGTGCAGCCCGGACAGGGTGAGGTAGTCGGGGCGGAAGTCATGCCCCCACTGGGACACGCAGTGCGCCTCATCGATGGCGAACAAGGACACCGTGCCCCGGTCGAGCAGCGCCACGGTGGACTCAGTGCGGAGTCGCTCCGGGGCCAGGTAGAGCAGGTCCAGCTCGCCGGCCACGAACGCGGACTCCATCTCACGCCGCTGCGCCGGGTCCTGGGTGGAGTTCAGGAAGCCGGCCCGGACGCCGAGCGCCCGCATGGCGTCCACCTGGTCCTGCATCAGCGCGATGAGCGGGGAGATGACCACGCCGGTGCCCCGGCGGACGAGCGCGGGAATCTGGTAGCAGAGGGACTTGCCGCCGCCGGTCGGCATCAGCACGAGCGCGTCGCCGCCGGCGATGAGATGCTCGATGATCTCCTGCTGGGGGCCGCGGAAGGAGTCGTAGCCGAACACCCGGCGCAGGACGTCCAGGGCGCCGTCCGTCCCGCCGCTCACCGCGGCGGCCGATCCGGGAGGCAGCACGCGGCGATTCTATGAGCATTCAGCCGGCCCGGGGGCAGTGATAGACCGTTGGCGGGCCGCGGTACGTGTCCCGCGGCCAGGCTGGCCGGGTCAGATCTGGCCTGCCAGTCACCAGCCGAGGAGGTCGATGTGGGGTGCCCACACTCAGCGACGCGTTCCGGGCGATCATGCGCTACCCGTTCGGCCGGTGGGCGCTGTTCGCGTTGTGGCTGTGGTTCGGCTGGCACATCTTCGTCCGCGGCTGGCACTTCCTGCTTCGCGCCTGACGTGCCGTCATCATTGATCCGGTCGGATCTGCTGCCGGTCGGGGTCGGTTATCTGCTGGTCATGGGGGCGCTGGGGACGGGGTTGTGGCTGATCCGGCGGCGGCCCGGCGACGGCGCGGCCGCCGCGGGGCCGGGTGCGGCCGCCGCCGGCCCGCCGCCTGGCTGGCTGCGGCTGGCCCGGCACTACGCGGGCACCGCCATCGGCGGCTTGCTGCTGGTGATGGCCGTGGTGATCCTCTACTACTACGGCGTGGCCCGGGTCGGCGGCGCGTTCATCGAGAGCGCCTTCACCGGCTGCGCCCTGCTGATCGCGCTGGCCACGCCGGTGTTCGCCCTCGCCTCCTGGCTGGCCGAACGCCGTCGCCGGCCCCCCTGCCCCACGAGCCACTCCCTGATCACCCGCCGCAAACTTCGTTCGTGATCAACCGACTGGTGCTGTTCCAGCGACACCAATCAGTTGATCACGAAGCGGAGTTGGCGGAGAGCGGGCTAACGCGTGGCCGCGCGGGCCAGGAACTCCGTGACAGCGGCCGTGAACTCGGCCGGGCGCTCCAGGTGCGGCGAATGCCCGCAATCAGGCAGGAGGTGCTCGGTGAACCGGCCGCCTGCCGCCTGGTAGTCGTCCAGCACCGCCCGCATCTGGCCCACCATGGGCTGAGCCGGGAACACGTCCGCACCGGGCCAGCCCGGTATCGCGCCGAGCGCGCCGAGGTGGCCCAGGTCCACCAGCGAGGTGTCCGAAACGATCAGGTCCGCATCACCGCGGATCCACAGCACCTCAGGCCGGCTCCCGGCCGCCGCAAAACCGGACAGGTCGCAGAACTTGGGGGAGATGGCGTTGTTGACCCCGCGGTCTCCCGGGGCAGCGCCGGGCCAGTTCTCCGAGACCGTGGTGTCCCCCGGGTAGTTGTCCGGGCCGATGGCCATGTCCAGCATCGCCTCAACCAGGGCGTCCTCGACAGCAGGCGGGAGCGCGACCGGGTTGCCGTACAGGTGGGTGAGGACCTGGCGGGGGGAGGTCTGGTCGTCCGCGCCGCGGTCACCGGCCTCGATCCGGCGGACCATCTCGGGACTGGCGGTACCCCCGCCCGAGCCGGCGTAGTCCGGCCAGCAGGCGGTGCCGCCGATGTCCCGGGTGCCCCCGAAACCGAACGGCGACATGGGGCTCTCCAGGACCAGGGACCCGACCGCGCCCGCGTGGTCGGTCGCGTACTGGAGCGCCACGCCGCCGCCGAGGGACCAGCCGAGCAGGTGCACCGGCTGGTCGCGGGGCAGCAGGCCTCCCTCGGTCAGCAGCGCGTGGAGGTCGTCGGAGAAGTCCCGCACCCCGCGCCGCGCGTCCACCGGCGCCCGCTGGGATCCACCGAAGCCCCGCAAGTCGGGGGCGATGCAGCGGAAATCCGGGGCCAGCGCCGCCATGGTCTCGGCGAAGAACCGGGCCGCGGACACGTTGCCGTGCACCAACACGAGCGGCGGCGCGCCTGGTGAGCCCGCCGTGAGTACGTGCGTCCGCAGGCGTGAGGTCTCGATCTGCTGGGACTCGACACCAGGCGGCAGGTCCACGGGAGAGGGCATCAGCGCTTCCAGGTTTTCGGCGGAAAGTGTTTCAGGTCCTACCGTCCGGCGCGGGATCATGTCAACGACGAGGACGAGGAGCTCAGAGGACGGGGGCTCCGAGCGGGGCACCATCAAACGCTCCGATGGGTCGACGCAGGCCACCTACGACGGGCATCCGCCGTACACCTACGTGGCGGACACCGCTCCCGGGCCGGCGGTCAGGCCAGCCCGGTCACGTTCGACCAGTTCGTCTTGGTCCCGCTGACGGTGACCGGGCTGCCGAAGCCGCCGCCGCTGGCGCCCGGGATGAATACCAGGCCGCCACTTGCGGTCGTCGCGTACAGGTCCGGCAGCCCATCGCCGTTCGCATCCCCAGTCGAGGTCACCAACGGATATTTCGCAGTCGTGAAGCCGGTCCCGACGAGAGCCCGGGTGCTGGTGTCACCAAAACTGCCGTCTCCGAGGCCGTCGCCCGGGTACAGCCACAGGTTGCCGGTGGCGTCCCGGGCCAGCAGGTCGGTGACCCCGTCGCCGTTGAAGTCGGCCGCCCCCACCACCGACAGCCCGGCCCAGCCGGTCCCGATGACCACCCCCGGCGCGAAGCCGGAGAATCAGCCGGCCCAGAGCAGCAGCAGGTCACCTTCCTGGGTGATGACGTCGGCCAGGCCGTCGCCGGTGATGTCGCCCGGGGCGATGAGCTGGGTCACGTCGGACCAGTCGCCACCGTTCGGCCGCTCTTCTACCCGGCCGGTGTTAGGCGTGAAATCGCCCAGGCCATTGTTTGCGTAAGCGACCAGGCTGCCATGCTGCATGGCTAGCAGATCCTGGTAGGGGCCAGTGGTGAAGTTGCCATTCTGCGCGATCAGCGCGCCTTTCCAGCCGGTCCCCGAGTTAGTGAACACGGTCTTGGGTCCCACCTGGCCGTTGCCCTTGCCGAAGTACACCTGCAGGTTCCCGGCGGCGGTGACGGCGGCTAGATCGGGGACCCCATCCCCGTTGAGGTCTCCCCGGACGTCGGGCGGAGGGCTCTTCAGGTCGAAATCGTAGGTCACCGGCTGGGAAACGTTTCCGGCGCGATCCACCGAATCGACCGTGATCCAGTTGGGCCCGGGCTGGGTGGGGATGAGCGTCGGGGTGGTCGCAGTCCCGCTCGCGCCGACCCGGACGAAGGAGTTGCCGTTGCCGGGAAACGTCCCCCCGGCGCCCAGCTGCCCGTCCACGGCGTAGTCGAAGGCGACGGTTCCCGTGCCCGCCGGCACGCTGAAGGTGAACGTGCCCGGCGTCCTGGCCACCGGCGTCGTGCCGGAATTGAAGACCGCCGAAGTCACGACCGGCTGCGGGGGTGGCGTATGGTCTGCGACGAAGTGACACGCCTGGGTGTAGGGCGAGACGTCGCCGCTGCTGTCGGTCTCCCGGACCTGCCAGGCGTAAAGGCCGGCGCCAGTCCGGCTGCCCCTGGCGGGCGGCCCGGTGGTCAGCGGCCGGTCCGGGCCCAGGTGCGGATCGTGTCGATGCGGGCCTGGATCTGCTCGGCCGTGGCCTGGGGCAGGGCCGGCCCGCCGCACGCCCGGCGCAGGTCGGCGTGCACCACCGCGTGGGGCTGCCCCGTGCGATGATGCCAGGCGCCGATCAGGCCGTTGAGCTCCTTGCGCAGGCCGGCGAGCACCTCCCGGCGGACCGGCGCCCCGGGCCGCGCATCCACCGCGCCGTCGGCGGCCGCCCCGTCCGCCGCCGCATCCGTCTCATTCGCCGCAACGGAAGCCGCCCACGCCGGAACGCCTCGTCCCGGCCCGGGCGGCTGGGAGCCAGCGCCCCGGACCCCGGTGCCGCCAGCCCCGGACCCCGCGGACCGCTGCCTCAGCTGCTCGGCCTGCCGCTTGCGCAGCAGCAGCGCGACCTGCTCCGGGTCGAGCAGCCCGGGCAGGCCCAGGAAGTCCTCTTCCGCGGCCGTGGTGCCGAACTCGGTGCCGTCGTAGAGGACCCGGTCGAAGTGCGCGGACGCGTGCAGCGCCTCGAACGGGAAGTCGCCGGCCGCGTCCGGGTGGTCCCGGAGGCGCTCGGCCTCAGCCAGTTCGCGTTCCTCGGCGTCGTCCGGGCGGGCGGCCAGCACGTGATCGCGGGCCGCCTCCAGTTCCGCGGCGTAGCCGAGCAGGACCGGGATGGAGGGCAGGAACACCGACGCGGTCTCGCCGCGCTGCCGGGCCCGGACGAACCGGCCCACGGCCTGCGCGAAGAACAGCGCCGTGCCCACGCTGGTCGCGTACACGCCGACGGCCAGCCGGGGGATGTCCACTCCCTCGGACACCATCCGGACGGCCACCATCCACCGGTCGGCAGAGTCCGCGAAGGCGCCGATCTTGCGGCTGGCCGCCGGATCGTCGGACAGCACGACGACGGGCCTGGTCCCGCTGATCCGGCGGAGCAGGGCCGCATAGGCCCGGGCATCCGCGTGGTCACCGGCGATGACCAGCCCGCCCGCGTCGGGCATGCCCCGGCGCACCTCGGTCAGCCGGCGGTCCGCGGCCTCGAGGACCCGCTCCACCCATTCGCCCTGGGGGTCCAGTGCCGTGCGCCAGGCGTGGGCGAGCTGCTCGGCGAGCATGGGTGTGCCCAGGGTGCCGGTGATCTCGTCCCCGGCCCGGGTCCGCCAGTGCATCTCGCCGGAGTAGGCCAGGAAGATGACCGGGCGGACCACGCCGTCGTCCAGGGCCGGCCCGTATCCGTAGACGTAGTCGGATACGCTGCGCCGGCTGCCGTCGGTGTCCGGTGCGTAGGTCACGAACGGGATCGGGTTGGCGTCACTGCGGAATGGGGTGCCGGTGAGGCCCAGCCGCCGCCGCGCGGGCTCGAACGCCTCGCGGACCGCGTCCCCCCAGGAGAGCGCGTCGCCCGCGTGGTGGATCTCATCGAAGATCACCAGGGTGCGCCGGTTCACGGTGCGCTGCCGGTGCAGGATCGGGTGCGCGGCGACCTGTGCGTAGGTGACCGCCACCCCGGTGAAGTCGGCGGACGCCCGGCCCTGTGCGTTGCGGTAGGAGGAATCCAGGGAGATGCCGACGTAGTGCGCGGCTTGCGCCCACTGGTGCTTCAGGTGCTCGGTGGGGGTGACCACCGTGACGGAGGCGATCTCCCGGCGGGCGAGAAGCTCGGCGGCGATGGTCAGCGCCCAGGCCGTTTTCCCTGCTCCGGGCGTGGCGACGAGCAGGAAGTCGCGCCGGGGCAGGCGGAAATACTCCCGGTAGGCTTCCTTTTGCCAGCTGCGCAGGGACAGGAGCAGATCGGGCCGGACCGGAGCGTCCGGGCGGCTGTCATCCTCGTGGGGTGCGGTCGCGGGGGTGCTCACGAGGCCGAAAGGCTACCAGCGGCAGGTGCGCTCGGACGGGCACGGACGCGCGGGCCGGAGGGCGGGGGCCCTATCCGGCGGGACACTCCTGACATCCGGTGGCTGGCGGCGGCGCCAGGCTGCCCCGGTTGGCATATCGTGAGCGTATGGGGAAACTTCTGCTCATCGTTCTCGCGGTGATCGTCGCGTTCATGGTCATCTCACTGGTGATCTCCGCCCTCCACTTCCTGTTCTTCGTGGCTCTGGTGGCGCTGATCGTCCTCGGTGTCCTGCGCCTGACCAGCGGCAGGCGGCGGCGCTCGCGCCGGTAACGTGCGCTGGTGCTGGCGTCCGGCGGTGCGCCGGACGCCAGTACCAGGTCGTCCCGGGCCACCGGGAGCCAGGAAGTTCGTCGCGTGACTAGGGGAATGCGCCCGGGCCACGTTGTCCAGGCCCGGAGGTCTGATGGAGCCATTCACGCGCGACGCGCTGGCCGGCCGGGTGGTGTTCGGTGCGGGCGCGGCGCGGACCGCGCTGGCCGGTGAGGTGGCCCGGCTCGGGGTGTCCCGGATTCTGGTGATCCCCTCCGGAAGTGAGCGGTCAGCCGCGCGGGAACTCGTCGCGCCGCTGGCGGACCGGATCGCCGGCACGTTCACCGGGGTCCGGCCGCACGTGCCGGCAGAGGTCGCCGACGCGGCCCGCAAGCAGGCCGCCGCGGTCGGCGCGGACGCGGTGCTCAGCCTGGGCGGGGGATCGGCCACGGGCACAGCCAAGGCGGTCGCGCTGACCACCGGGCTGCCGGTGATCGCGGTGCCGACCACCTACGCCGGATCCGAGGTCACCCCGGTCTGGGGCCTGACCGAGGGCGAGCGCAAGACGACCGGCGTGGATGCCAGGGTGCTGCCCAGGCTGGTGATCTACGACCCGGAGCTGACCGTGTCCCTGCCCGGGCCAGTGTCGGCGGCCAGCGGCCTCAACGCGATGGCGCACTGCGTGGAGGCGTTCTGGGCCCCGGGCCGCAATCCGGTCAGCTCGCTGAGCGCCGCAGAGGCCATCAGGGTCCTGGCCGTCGCGCTGCCCGCGGTGCTGCGCGACGGTGCTGACCTCGGTGCCCGCGGGGACCTGCTCTACGGGGCGTACCTGGCCGGCACCGCGTTCGCGGTCACCGGCTCCGGGCTGCACCACAAGATCTGCCACATCCTGGGCGGCCGGTACGGCCTGCCGCACGCGCAGACCCACGCGATCATGCTCCCCTACGTGCTGGCCTTCAACGCGCCCGGAGCCCCGGACGCGGCCCGCCAGATCGGCCAGGCCCTGGCCCGGGGTCAGCAGGGGAGTGATCATCCGGCTGCCGCGCTGCAACGGCTGGCCGGGCACCTGGGCCTGCCCCGCGGGCTGCGCGAGATCGGGTTCGGTGAGGAACAGATTGCCGAGGCGGCCCGGCTCATCGAGCCGGCCGTGCCCGCGGACAACCCGGTGCCGGCCGACGCCGCGGCGCTGCAGACGCTGCTGCGCCAGGCCTGGGCGGGAGATCTGGTGCCGGGTGACGCCCAGGCCGAGAGCGAGGAGGCGGTCACCGCGGAGGTGCTGGACACCTTCAATGGCGCGGCCGTGCCCCGCTTCCGCGAGATCACCCACAGCCTGGTGCGCCACCTGCACTCGTTCGCCCGTGAGGTACGGCTGACCGAATCCGAATGGCGCCACGGCATCGACTTCCTGACCCGGGCCGGGCACATCACCGACGACCGGCGGCAGGAGTTCATTCTGCTCTCCGACGTGCTCGGGCTGTCCATGCTGACCGTGGCGATCAACGCCCCGGCGTCGGCGGGAGCCACCGAATCGACGGTGGTCGGCCCGTTCTTCACCGACGACGCGCCGGAGGTCCCGCTGGGCGGCGACATCACCGGCGAGGCCAAAGGCCAGCCGTGTTACGTGTCTGGCACGGTCTGCGGCACCGGCGGCGAGCCCGTGCCCGGGGCCCGCATCGAGATCTGGGAATCCGACGAGGACGGCTTCTACGACGTGCAGTACCCCGACGGCCGGACCGGGGGACGCGGCTGGCTGCGGAGCGGCCCGGACGGGGATTACCGGTTCTGGTCGGTGCGACCGGCGCCTTATCCGATTCCCGATGACGGCCCGGTCGGCGACCTGCTCACCGCGGCCGGCCGGGGCCCGATGCGCCCTGCGCACCTGCACTTCAAGGTGGAGGCGCCGGGGTACCGGACGCTCATCACGCACATCTTCGTGGCGGGTGACCCGTACCTGGACCGGGACGCGGTGTTCGGCGTCAAGGAGAGCCTCATCACCGACTTCGCCGAGCACCCCGCGGGACCAGGGCCGGACGGGCGCCCGCTGGACGGCCCGTGGACCAGTGTGGAGTTCGGCATCGTCCTCGCCCCCCTGGCTTCCGGCCCCGGGTAACCGGGGAATGGGCCCGCGGCCACGCCGTAAGCGGGAATTATCGCGGTGGCACTGGGTAGCAGGGACCAGCGGATGGCGGTGCCGAGGCCCGCCGCGCAGGCCGAACATCAGGCGGGGAGGCGGGGCGGTATGCCGGTGCGGCACGCGATGCTGGTCATTACCCGGACGGTCTTCGACGTGGTGGAGATCCCGGGCCAGGAGCCGCTTGTGGTGGCCAAGGACACCGGCGACGAGGCGGCCCGCCGCTGGTGGGACGAGCGGGTCCGGGCCGTCGCCGCGGATGTGTTCGACCGGGGCAGCGACGCCTGGGAACGCGAACTGGCGAACTGGCAGGCAGGCACGGAGGTGGCCGTCGGCAAGGAGCGCCTGCACGAGGGCGGCCCGCGGGTGGATGTGGCCCGGATCCGGTTTCCCGACGGTACCGAGACCGTGGTGGATCCGCAGAACGCGCACGACTACATCACGGAGGAATTCCGGGCCCGCAAACCGCAGCCGACCGTCGCCGCCCAGTTCGCGGAGTGGCGGGAGGCCGTCCAGGTCGTGGAGCTGCATACCTGGGTTGGCTGGCTGTTCAACGGCGCCGAGCACATGCCGGTGGATCTGGGCCTGCCGGTGTCCCAGTTCGGCTACCCGATCCGGGAGGTCCTGGGCTGCCTTGACCGGCTGTCCCTGGACGGCTGGCAGATCGTGCATGTGTCCGAGGACCGGTCCGGGAGCCTGGATGGCCGGGGGACCTATCCGGACGCCGAGATGGCGGTCGAACCGGGGATCAGCACGGCGCGTTACCTGCTGAGCCGGCCAGATTGAGGGCGGGCCGGATTGAGGGGCGGCCGGATTAGGGAGTCGCCCCGGCCAGGTTGGTCAGGCTTTCTCGTACGGCCTCGGTGAGCGGATCGCCCGGGGGCAGGATCCGCTCACACCGGGACAGCGTGTCACGGAGCAGGCTCAGCGCGTCGGTCAGCCGGCCCACGGAGTAGTAGGCACTGGCCAGGTTGGCGCAGCGGGCCAGGGTGTCGGGATGATCAGGGCCGGCGACGCGCTGATAGCTGGCACAGCTCTGCTCGTACAGGTGGACTGCGGACGCCATCTTGCCCGCCGAATGGTAGGCGGAACCGAGGCTGCCCTGGGTGGCGATCGTGTCCAGGTGGTCGGGGCCGAGGACCCGCTCCCGGTCCGCCAGCACCTTCTTGTAGAGCGAGGTCGCGTCCTTGAGCTTGCCTTCGGCCAGATAGGTGTCGGCCAGCTTCTGGCGGGTGGTCAGCGTGTCCGGATGCCGGCCGCCCTGGACCCGCTCCCGGTCGTTCAGCGTGCGCCGGTAGAGCCGGATCGTCTCGGACGGGCGTCCCGCGGCCCGGTAGGCGGCCGCGAGTTCCTCACGGGCGCTGATCGTGTCGGGATGATCCGGCCCCAGGACCCGGTCGTAGTCGCCCACCGCGCCCTCCAGCACGGTCGCGGCCTCGCCGGGCTGCCCGGCGGCGATCAGGGCCCGCCCGAGATCCCGCCGGGCCGCGACGGTGCCGGGATGGCCCGCGCCCAGCGCCGCGACCCGGCCGGCCAGCACCCGCTGGAACCAGGTCACGGCCTCCGCGGCCTGGCCGGCCGCCAGGTACGCGTCGGCCAGCCGCCCGTCGATCACCTTCGTATCCGGGTGGCCGGGCCCGAGGATTGCCTCACTGGCCGCGGCGAGCTCACGCCAGTACGCGACGGCCGAGCCGGTCAGCCGGGCCTGGACCAGGCTCTGCCCGGTGCGCAGGAGCAGCGGGTGGCAGCCGTCGGCCAGCAGCATGTTCCCGGCGTGTTGCTGCAGGCTGGCGGCACAGGACCGGAGCATCGTGGCGAGCCAGGGCGGTTCCTCGGCGGGCCACGCCTCGACCAGCGCGCCGGCCGCGGCCCGCACCGCGCGGTCACGCATGGAGTCCGGCATGACCGCCCGGATGGCCGCCTGGATCACCGGGTTCATCCGGACCACTGCGGGGGACGCAGACGGGTCGAGGGCCAGCAACGCCGTCCGCTCCAGGATGGGCAGGGTATTCCAGGCCAGATCGCGGGCGGCCTGCGTGGCCACGCCATCCGGGGTGAGGTAGACAGCGGCGGCCGGAGTGCTGAACAGGGTGGCGGGCATCCCGTCGCCGTCCAGCAGGGCGGCCAGCGCCAGGACCGGCTGGGCGGCCCCCCCGGCGGCCAGCCGGTCGGCCTGCTCGACCGAGAACAGCCAGCTGACGGCGGCTGCCGGTGGCTTGCTGCCTGCGGTCACGGCCAGCTGCTCCCGCCTGGCCGTGAAGTAGCCCTGGTAGTCCCGGCAGGACAGCGAGGAGGTGGCGATGACGCCGCTGGCCTGGGCGAGCGCCATGGGCTCGCAGCCGAGATCCTCGACGAGGTCGATCGCCCCGAGCCGCTGGTCCGGGTCGGCGGTCAGGCGGCCCATCAGGTAGCTCAGCGCCTCCCGGGAGCTGAACGCCCCGACCTGGAGGACAAGGGCCCGGTGCCCGGCGGGCAGTACCGCCGGGCTGGTCGTAGTGATCAGGACCTGGCCCGCTGGCCCCGCCGGCCATAGCCCGGTCAGATCGGCCGCGCCGGTCAGGTCGTCGAGCGCCACCAGCCAGCGGCGCCGGGTCTGGCCCAGCCAGCTCACCAGGCGCTCGGCGATGGCCTCGGCGTCGGCGCTGGGGTCGGTGCCCAGCGCGGCCTCCGCGGCCTCCTCGTACCCGGCCAGCACGGAAGACCGGCTGGTCGCGGACACCCAGACCAGAAGGTCCACTTCACGGGACCGCCAGAGAGACTCGGCGAAGAAGGCGGCGAGCTGGGTCTTGCCGCACGATCCCAGCCAGTTCCGCGAACCGGTGCCGCCACCGCGGCCGGGCACCAGCACGGCCGCGCTGCCCGGGACCAGTGCAGCGCCGAGCCGCGGTGCGCTCTCCGGCCTGGTGCTGAACCCATCCGCGAGCGGAGGCACCACTCCCGTGCGGACCGGCCACACTGCCTGGCCGTCCGGCGACTCGGCCGGTACCTGGCTGATCAACCCGCTACCCCTGCTCTGCGGCCTGGTCGGCCGCTAAACGCGATCATCCGTGATATCACTAGGCCCCGCAACGCCTACACCAGGGGCGGGGCCGCCGGAGCCGTCCGGATCTCGGGGCCCTCATCGGGCATGCTGTCCAGGATCAGCTCCACCAGAGCGATCAGGACGTTCTTGGCCGATTCCGCCTGGCGGGCGTCGCAGAGCACCACCGGGACCCCCGGGCCGAGGTCGAGCGCGGCCCGGACCTCGACGGGGTCGTAGCGCTGCGCGCCGTCGAAGCAGTTGATCGCGACGACGAAGGCCAGCCCGCGTTTCTCGAAATAATCGATGGACGCGAAGCAGTCGGCCAGGCGGCGCGTGTCCGCCAGCACGACGGCGCCGAGCGCCCCGTATGAGAGGTCGTCCCACATGAACCAGAAGCGCTCCTGGCCGGGCGTGCCGAACAGGTAGAGCACCCGGCGGCCCCCGAGGGTGATGCGGCCGAAGTCCATGGCGACGGTGGTCGTGGTCTTGTTCTC
Source organism: uncultured Actinomycetes bacterium (assembly GCA_963770545.1). Lineage (GTDB taxonomy): Bacteria > Actinomycetota > Actinomycetes > Streptosporangiales > Streptosporangiaceae > RYN-230. The sequence goes on from CAVYQF010000007.1 coordinate 71,078, forward strand.
CACGCCCGCCACGTCGTCGTGGCTGACCCCCGCACTGGTCAGGGCTTCCTCGGTGCGCAGCGGCCGGACCTCGCTGATCGCGCCGACGAACGTGGTCTTGCCTACGCCGAAGCCACCCGCGATAAGGATCTTGAACGTCGCGAGCGGGCCTTCCGCGCCCGGATCAGAGAGCCCGGAGCCCATGCAGCACCTCCCGCAGCAGTTGAGCGCTGGGCTTCTGGCCAGCCGGGCGGCTCGGCAGCACCCTGATCCGGCCTTGCTGGATGAGATCGGCGAGCAGCACCCGGACCACGCCGATCGGCAGCCCGATGTCGGAGGCGACGTCAGCCACGGTGGCAGGGCGCCGGCACAGGCTCAGGAGCCGCCGGTATTCGGGGCCCAGCCCCAGTTGGTCAGCGGGCTCACCCAGGCGGCCGGAGTCCATGATGACCGCGATCAGGTCGAGCACCTCCCCGTCGGCGGGCTCGGTCCGCCCGCCGGTCACCGCGTAGGGCCGCACGACCGGGTCAGAGTCCCGGTCAACCCACTTGCCGCCCACCCCCATAGCCGACTCAGTCCACCGTGAGGTGGCTGGCCGGGAACCGTGGCCGGGCGGCCAGGTGGGGTCCGGCCCGCTTCACCAGCATCGCCATCTCATAGGCGACGAGACCTGCATCGGCGTTCGCTGGGCACAGGACGGCCAGGCAGCTGCCGTGACCAGCGGCGGTGATGAACAGCAGGGCCTGCTCCAGCTCGATGATGGTCTGGCGTACCTCGCCGACCCCGAAGTGCTGGCCCGCGCCGCTGGCCAGGCTCTGCATCCCCGCCGCGAGCGCGGACAGCCGCTCGGCCTCGTCCCGGTGCAGACCGGTGGAGGAGGCGATGGCCAGCCCGTCCCGGGACAGGATCACGGCCTTCCGGAAATGCTCCATCCGGCCCGCGAGGTCGTCGAGCAGCCAGCCCAGATCCTGGCCGGTCCCGGTGATCTCCTGCTCCTCCATCACAGCTCCTCGCGGTCGGGAGCTGGGGATCCGGTACGTCGTGGCAGTGGTGGGGCGGCCGTCTCCGGCGCTTCGGGCAGGTCGTCCTGGCGTCCGCGCCGCCACCCCGTCTGCAGGGACGCCGCCAGGCTGCGGGCCTGCTCGGGGCTACGGTCACCGGGCGGCGCGTCCCGGCTCACGGCCGGCCGGCCAGCCGCGAGGCTGTCCCGCAGATGGGGAGACAGGCTGGCCTGCCGGGTGCGGTGCGGCAGCTCACGCCGGGGCGCGTCAGCGGGAGAGCTGTCCGGCCGCTGGGTCAGGTCGGCGGGCTGCCCTCCGTTGGCGGGCTGCCCTCCGTTGGCTGGCTGCCCTCCGTTGGCCGCCTGCCCTCCGTTAGCTGGTTGTGCCGCGCTAGCTGGCTGCGTCCGGGCTGGTGGCTGCGCGGTGCCGGACGGCTGCTGGGGCCCGCGCCGGTCGGTCAGCGCGAGAGCAGCACCGCGGCCGAGGTCCAGCGCAGCGGGCCGCCCAGTGACCCGGCGAGCCGCGGGCAGCGCGCTCGGGCCTGGGGGCGCCGACGCCGATACGAGCACGATGATGCTGGTGGGCAGGAGCACGATCGCGGTGGTGCCGCCGTACGGGGACCGCCGCAGGGAGACCCGGACTTCGTGGCGGGCGGCCAGCTTCGCGCCCACGAACAGGCCGAGGCGGTCCGCGTTGGCGAGGTCGAAATCCGGCGGCTTGGCGAGCTGCTGGTTGAGCTCGGTGAGCTGGTCGGGCTCGATCCCAAGCCCGCGGTCGTCGACCTCGACGGCGAACCCATTGGCTACACGTTCCGCCCGGATCTCGACCCGCGTTCCCGACGGGGAGAACATGGTCGCGTTCTCGATGAGCTCGGCCAGTAGGTGGATCATGTCCGCGACGGCGGGGGCGGCCACCGCGTCCTCGGACGTGGTGAGCACCGTGACCCGGCGGTAGTCCTCGACCTCCGCCATGGCGGCCCGGATGACGTCGATGATCGGCACCGGTTCGGTCCAGGACCGGCCAGGCGCCGCCCCGGCCAGGATGGCCAGGCTTTCCGCGTGCCGCCGCATCCGGGTGGTGAGGTGGTCGAGCGCGAACAGGTCGGCCAGCGCCGCGGGGTCGGGCGCCTTGTGCTCCAGCGCGTCGATCAGGCGGAGCTGGCGCTGCAGGAGTGACTGGTTGCGCCGGGCCAGGCTGACGAACACCTGGCGGAGGCCGTCACGCAGCCCGGCTTCGCGGGCCGCCGCCCCGACGGCGGTCTGCTCCAGGCTGCTGACCGCCGCGAGGGCCCGGGCCATGTCCGCGTTCCTCGGCCGCGGCCGGGACTGCGGCGGCTGCGCGGCGCTGGCCGGCGCCTCCCCGCTGCGCAGCCGTTCCAGCAGTTGCGGCAACTGCTCATCCGCGGAGCGCTGGGCCATCGTGGCCAGTGCGGCGATATCCCGGGACAGCTTGTAGGAGAAGCGGCCCACAAGAATGACGCATACCAGGCCGACGAGGAGGCCCGCACCTACCAGAATCGTTAATTCGACGACCTTACGGTGATCCGGCGACCAGAAACCGTGCCCGCCCAGCGAGCTGCCCAGCACCACCCCCACCGCCAGCGCCCAGAGCAGGATCAGGCAGGTGGCGGGGATGGCGACGGTGGAGGTAAAAGTGGACCTGATCGTCCGGCGCGGGGCTTCTGGCTGGGTGCCGGCCGAGCTGGATTTGCCCATCTGGTCACTCCTGGATCGATCCCGTGCCCCGGAATCCTGTCACTGCCGAACTTGGACGCTACCGTAGGCGCCCTATCCTGTGTCACTAAGTACCAATTGTCATCGCGCTTCACAGAATTGCCGACCGGTCAGCCGGGCCGTTACGCCTGCCGATCTTGCTCGGGTAGGGCTGGGCCCGATCAGGCTCTGATCGGATCGGGCAGGTAGCCGCTGGTCATGGTGCCCAGCGTGCATCCGGTCGCGGGCTGAAGTCCCGGTCAGCGGTTGGCCACAGCCTGCCCCATCTGGCGGACGATCTCCTCGAGGATCGGCCGGGGGGTGGCGAAGTTGAGCCGGACGTGACCCTTTCCCGCCTCACCGAACGCGGGCCCGTCGTTGACCAGTACCGACCCCTTGTCCAGGAAGGACTCGCCAGGGCTGTCACCCAGGCCCAGCTCGCGGCAATCCAGCCAGGCCAGGTACGTGCCTTCCGGAGGCCGGTAGCGGACCGCGGGAAGGTGCTCGGCGAGCAAGTCACCGAGCAGCATCCGGCTCCTGTCGAGGTAGGCCAGCACCTCCGCGAGCCAGTCCTGGCCTGCGGTGAACGCGGCGATGTTGGCGTGCACGCCGGGGGTGCTCGCGCCGTGCTCGATGAGCCGGCCTGCCTCGGCCCAGAGCTCGCGGTCTGCCTCGTGGCCCAGGATGAGCTGGGCACACTTGAGGCCGGGCAGGTTCCAGCCCTTGGAGGCGGAGGTCGCGGTGAGGGTGTGCCCGGCGGTGACCTCGCTCAGCGAGGCGTAGGGGATGTAGCGGTGCCCCGGGTAGACCAGGGGCGCGTGGATCTCGTCGGCGAACACGCGGCCGCCGTGACGCTCGACAACCTCACCCACGCCGGCCAGTTCGGGCTGGGTATACACCCGGCCTATCGGGTTGCAGGGATTGCAGAGGATGAGCAGGTGGCCACCCGCGCGGAAGGCGGCGCCGATGCCATCCAGATCGAGACCAGCCCGGCCGTCGACGGTGGTCATCGGCACCTGGATGATCTTCCGGCCCAGCAGCGGCGGGACGCTCAGGAACGGCATGTAGGCCGGGGTGGGCAGGATCACGGGGCTATCCGGGCGGGAGAAGAGAGTGATCGCCGCCTCGAGGCCCTTGATGACGTCCGGCAGGGGGCGAACCCAGTCCGGGTCCACCTCCCACCCGCTCCCCTCGGTCAGCCACGCCGCGCAGGCCACGGCCATCTGCCGCGCCGCGCGAGGGGTCAGGTACCCGTAGTCCTGGCGCGCGATCGCCGCGCGCAGCGCGTCCTCGACCGCGGGAGCCGTGCCGAAATCCATTTCGGCGACGAACGCCCCGAGCACGTCCGGGCCGGCGTAGGTCCACTTCAGGCCGCCCCGGCGGCGCAGGTCGGCGACGGTAATGCGGTTGAGCGTGTCGGCCAGCGCGGTCATCGGGGGCGCGGCCCGGCCGGTGTCGCCAGCGCTTCCAGGCCCGGGATGCAGGCGTCGTGCGGGCAGTTGCCGAGGCCAGCATCGGTGCCCGCGATGATCTGCGCGCCGCCCGGATACAGTCCCATGATCACCTTTCCAGCGCATCGCCGAAACGCTCGAGCAACGTGTGCGTGCACGTTCATGATCGGACATACGTATATGCCCGCGGCGGCCATCTCATCTATGCCCGCGGCGGCCATCTCATCCACTGGGATCGGATACTCGGCCATCAGGGCTTCGAGTGGCCCGGCCGCGGCGATCCCTGGGCCGTCCACCAGGACGCCGCCGCGGTGGATGAGCTCATTGTGCGCGCCGGTCAGCAGCGCGCCCGACTGGTCAAGGCGCATGGCCCACCCCTCTAGGTGCCAGCGGGCAGCGGCCGGTGATCGCGTGGGGCCGGAATTTCCACACCAGACAATCAGCTAGCCCTGACGCTAAGACGGGGGACAGCCCCGGTCAATGGGCGGGAGCTCAGCGGGAGGGTTACGAGGACCGCGGCCGTCTCCGGGAAAACAGGCGGTCAGCGAGCGTTTGGTAGCATCGCGACTTGCCTACCAGGGATAGGCGGCTCCGCGTTCAGCCCGGCCGGGACCGCGCAGGCCCAGGGGAGTGATCGGCATGAGCATGCCGCCAGCACCGGTCGCGCCAGTGCCGGTAGCGGACGTGGCAGACCGGCGGGCCAGCTTGTTTACGCCCGGGCCCAGGCTGGGCTGGGTGTTCCGGGATCGCCGCCAGCTCGCCGCGCCGTTCCCCGAGCCGCAGCCCGATCTCGAGGCGATGCGGGAGGCTGCGGCGCAGCAGGCCGATTCGGCCGATAAGGCGTACCGGAAGATCCGCAAATTCCTCGGGATCCCGAGCACTCTGCTGTTTGTGGTGCTGCTGCTGGCCAATGGCTGTGCAGCCAATATCAACGGCAGCGGTCCCCCGCTGATCAGCGACCTGATCGCCCTGGTTATCTGCGGGCCCGGGATGACGCTCACTTTTCTGCGATGGCGGAAAGCGCGGCAGGCCGCGGCGGCGGTGAGCCACGTCAGTGACGACCATCAGCTGGCCACCGCGGCGTGGCAGCAGCGTGCGGAAGCGTGGCAACGAGCCGAGCTGGCCCGGCTGGAGCAGGTCGACGAGTGGGGCAGCGCCATGCTGCCGCCCGGGACGCTGCGAACGGACGTGTTCGGCGGGAGCCTGCGTGGCTGGCAGGCCCTGCTCACCACGCACGGGACTTCGCTGCTGGCCAGCCAGCCGGTCCTGACTGTGGACCTGACCGGTGAGGTGATCTGCCAGGAACTCACCGACACCGCCCGGGCGGCGGGGGTGCCGACCGCGGTGTGGCTGCTGCCTGCGCAGCTAGGCTCCTCAGGCGTGCTCGCCGGGTTGTCCGCCGCCCAGTTCGCCGACGCCCTGGCTGAAGCGGTGCACGTGGATGGCACGGCTGGTGCGGCCCGGGCGGAGCGGGCCGTGGACACCCGGGTCCTGGAACAGTTGCACGGCGCGCTCGGCGGCGACGTCACCCCGGCCCGGCTGGCCGCGGCCGTCCGGGCCGCCCTCGGCCACGTGGATCGCCCCGCCGGGCCCAGCCCGTCCGGGCCCAGCCCGTCCGCGCTCAGCCAGGAGGAGCAGGCGCTCATCTCGGCCGGGCTGTTCCCGCCGGAATACCGGCGCCAGATCGAGCCGAATTTAGTACGCATCGAGGCCTTCCTGACCGCGCTCGCGCAGCAGGCAGATCTGGCTGGCACCGGGCAGCCTGGCCAGCCCCTGGCCACCCCCGAGTCGCCGGCTTATTACACCTGCCTGGCCCTGGAACCCGCCGCGCGCAGCGCGCGCGCCGAGGTCCTGGCCGCTCTGGCGATCCAGTGGCTGACCGTCCAGGTGACCGGCAGCAACGATCCGGCCCCCGCCGTCATCATCGTGGGTGCGGATGAGATCAGCCGCCCGCACCTGGAGCGGCTGGCCAGCGCGTGCGAGCGACGTGGTGTTCCGCTCACGCTTCTGTTCCGCCATCTGCGCGACACCGGCCTGGGCATGCTCGGCGGCGGCGCCGCCGCGTTCATGCGACTGGGCCACCACGCCGAGGCGGAGCAGGCCGCGGCCTATATCGGCAGGCAGCACCAGTTCGTGCTCTCGCAGGTCACTGCCACCCTGGGCGGCAGTGACACGCATACGCTGACGCAGACCGAGGGCCAGACGGTCACCGACACCATCCACATCGGCGGCCACCCCGGATGGAAGGCCGCCGCTCAGCGATACCGCCCTCGCCGCGAGGGCCACGATGAGTCCCGGCGCTACTCCCGCAGCAGGTCGGTATCCCGGAACTGGTCCACGGCCCGTTCCTGGGCCGAGAACACCAACTGGAGCAACGCCGCGGCCAGCCAGCGGGTATATGAGTACACGGTCGAGCCCGCCGTGCTGCAGAACCTGCCTGACCAGGCGCTGCTGCTGGTCACCCGGGGTCCCGGCGGCCCGGTGCTGACGTCTGTGGAGTGCGACCCGGCGATCGTCACCCTGCCCCGGGTCAGCAGCGCGCCGCTGCCCGACCCCGCCGACGTACGGCTGCCCGCCCGGGATGAAACTGCCGCGCATCGGGACGGACTGCAGCAGACTGGCCGGGATCAGGCTGCCCTGGATCCAGCCGACCGAGGAGAGAGATGGACCCAATCAGGCTCATCCTGAGCGCGCTGTCCGCGCGACCCAGGGCCACGCATCAGGGGGACCGTGTTCCGGCTGCGTTACCGGAAGCGCAGGCCGAGCTGATGACGCTGGCCAGGTACCGGCTGCGCGGCCGCCCGAACGGCAGCATGGTGCTCAGACAGCACTCCGAGGACCCCAGGAGATGGGTACGGCCCTTGGCCAAGGCGCTGGAGGCTGAGGGCGCCGACCGGGACGGCGAGCTCATCGCGGCCGCCCAGGCGGTCTTGCGGCTGACCGCTGCGGCAGGATCCAGCCGGGCAAATGATGCAACAGGGTCCACCCGCGGACATGACGTCCCGGACGCGGCTGGCCCGTCCGGTTAGGCCACGGCTGACCGGACCAGGCGGTGCCCGCATCCCCACGAGTACGGGCACCGCCCGGCTCATTCCCTTCGGACGGCGTTCCCGCCGGTGCACACGCTCGTCCGTCCTTCCTGACCAGGACAAGCGACCCCGGTGGAGTTGGCCTGCAGAACATGTGCAGGAGATGTGGAGTACGCGGCCCGCCGCCGGCGGTGCTGGCGCCGGAGTCGCCGGGCCGCCTCGATCACGCCGCTGACGGCCACGGTGAGTCCCAGGCCGACCAGCAGGCCGGCCCAGGGACGGCCCTCGAAAGCCTGGCCACCGATCCGGCCGAGCAAGAACGCGTAGCTGGCCCACAGGATCCCGGCCAGGGCGGTGCCGAGCACGAAACTGCGCCGCGGGTACCCGATCAGGCCGCAGGTCAGGGTGACCGCAGTCCGGCCGCCCGGGATGAACCGGCAGGCCACGATGATCCGGATGCCGTACCTGGCCAAAGACCGCTGCGCCCAGTCCCGGCGGCGCTCCCCCCGTTCACCCGCGAAAACCTTTCTACTAACGACTGGGCCGAATCGCCTGCCCACCAGGTAGGCGGCATTGTCGCCGAGGAACGCCCCGAGCGCGGCCAGCCCGACCAGCACCGCGATCCGCGGATCGGTACTGCCCGCCGTCGCGACCCCGAGGGCGATCACCGCGGTTTCGCTCGGCAGCACCGGGATCAGCGCGTCGAGCGCGGGCACGAGCACCGCGATGAGATACGAGACCGGGGAGCCGATATCCAGCTGGGCCAGGTCAATCACCAGCGGCCTCCGCGGCGGCGGGAACTCAGCAGCCGGACCAGCACGACGGCCAGCGCCGCGCCGAAGCCGACCCACGGCGCGATCACGATCAGGTCGTTGCTGGTCATCTGATCAGTGCAGCCGGCGGCGGTGCCGGGCAGGTGGAGCTGTTGTGGTGGCGGTGTGGAGCCGGGGCAAAACCTGCGCCTCCCGGGCCGGCGTCCTGGGTACCGGTCCGCCGCTGGGGGATCATGGGGGGGCTGGCATAGAGAGGCGGGTGAGCAGCGATGGCTGCGACGGTGCTGGTCGTGGAGGACGAACGCAAGCTCCGTGAGCTGGTCCGTTCCTACCTGGAACGGGCCGGTTTCACCGTACTGACCACCGACTCCGGCGCCGAGGCTCTCACGCTGGCCGGATCGGCCTCTCCGGACCTGGTGATCCTCGATCTGGGCCTGCCGGATGTGGCGGGCGAGACCGTGGCCCGCGAGCTGCGCGCGTCCGGCCCTACGCCGATCCTGATGCTCACCGCCAGAAGCACCGAAGAAGACCGGATCCGCGGTCTGGAACTCGGGGCCGACGATTACGTGACCAAGCCGTTCAGCCCCCGCGAACTCGTATTGCGTGTCCAGGCGGTGCTGCGCCGCAGCGGGCCCGCGGCCGCGGCGCACGAGGCCACCTACGGCGGTGGCGTGCTGGTCATCGACGAGCCGCAGCGTCAGGTCACGGTGCGCGGTGCCGTCGTCGGCCTGACCCCGACCGAGTGGGGCCTGCTCCTGGCGCTGGCCACCGTCCCGGGCCGGGTGTACTCCAGGTTCGAGCTGATCAACCGGGTGAGGGGCTATGAGTTCGAGGGTTATGAGCGCACGGTCGACTCGCACGTGAAGAACCTGCGCCGCAAGATCGAGGAGGACCCGGGCGACCCCCAGATCGTCCAGACCGTGCTGGGTGGCGGTTACCGGCTCGGCCTAGGCCGTGATAACGGGTTGTGACGGCTGACCGTCAGCCGGCCACCTCGGCCCCGCCCCGCAGCGACGCTATCGGCCTCCGCCTGGCGCTGGCGTTCCTCGGCGTGGCGCTGGTGGCCATCGCCCTGCTGGCTGGCCTCACGGCCGTGTTCTCCGGGGCGGACGTCTCGGCCCTGGCGGCGCGGGAGCGCGCCCAGCTGGCCAGTGCGGTCTCGGTGGCGGCGGGCGCGGCCTACGACCGGAAGCACAGCTGGGCCGCAGCCTATCTTGCCCCGGTGCTGGACCTGGCCGCACGTACCGGCGCGGACGTCCAGATACGGAACGCCGCGGGGCGGCCGGTGGCGTCCTCGGCTGGGTTCGACAGGCGCTCGGGTACCCAGCTCAGCTGGGCGGTCAGGGCGGATGATCAGCGGGTCGGGACGGCCGTCATCCGGTTCAGCGGCTCTGGCCTGGGCGGAGCGGAGCACACCCTGCGCATCGCACTGTTGCGGGCCATCGCCGGGGCCGCCGGGCTGGCCGCGCTGCTCGCGCTCGTGACCGGCCTGGCCGTGGCCCGGCGGATCACCCGGCCGGTGGAACGGATCATCACCGTGACCCGGGCCATGGGGGGTGGCGACCGTGCCGCGCGGGTCGGCCCCGTCGCGGCGCCCGGGGAGCTGCGCGAGCTGGCCACCGCCTTCGATCAGATGGCGGACACCCTGGACCGGCAGGAGCAGCTCCGGCGCGACCTCGTCGCCGACGTCGCCCATGAGCTGCGCACCCCGGTCGCGATCCTGCAGGCCGGCCACGAGGCGCTGCTCGACGGCGTGGTCGAGGCGACCCCGGACCAGCTGACCTCGCTGCGTGACGAGGTGCTGCGGCTGGCCCGCATGGTGGACGACCTGCAGACGCTCGCGGCGGCCGACGCGGCCACGCTTCAGCTGTCGCTGCGCCGCTGCGATCTGGCCGAGGTGACCGCGGCCGCCATGGACAGCCTGGCCGGGCGGTTCGAGGCGGCCGACCTCCGCGTTGAGCGCCAGCTCGCCCCGGCCGGGGTTATGGCCGACCCGCGCTGGCTGCACCAGGTGATCACGAACCTGCTCACCAACGCGCTGAAGTTCACCCCGGCCGGCGGGCGGGTGAGGGTCGAGACGGAGGCACAGGCGGGTGGCCCGGGCGCGGTGCTGCGAGTCACGGACACGGGCGCCGGGATTCCCGCGGACGAGCTGCCGCACATCTTCGAGCGGTTCTGGCGCGGGCGGCAGGCCATGCAGATCTCCGGCAGCGGCATCGGCCTCGCGGTGGCGGCGGAACTCGCCCGGGCCCACGGCGGCCAGCTGACCGCGAGCAGCCAGTCCGGGCAGGGCACCGAGATGACCCTGAGCCTGCCTGCAGCGTGACCCCGGCGTTTCTTCACCGCACCGCCACATCAGCCGCACAGCCCCTGCATGGGCCGGGGATTGCCTGGTGGTGTCGCCCTGATCCGACGCCCCCGAGGTACGGATCAGGGCGGCCCATCCTGCCGCAGTACTGGCGACCCGCGGCACCGAGCAGAGGAGAGGACATGACCGCCGCGACCGAGGACCTGCTGGCCGCGCAGACCCGTCTTCGTGCAGGCCAGCCCCGTGCAGGCCAGCCCCGTGCAGGCCAGCCCCGTGCAGGCCAGCCCCGTGCAGGCCAGCCCCGTGCAGGCCAGCCCCGTGCAGGCCAGCCCCGTGCAGGCCAAGGCTGGCACCGTGCGGACCCACCGGATCTTCATCCGGGCGACCGCCGAGGAGATCTGGGATGCGCTGACCCGGCCGGGCTGGACTCAGCTCTACGGCTACCGGGCCCCGGCCCAGTATGAGATGCGCCCCGGCGGCGCGTACCGGGCCTTCGCCAGCGTGACGATGACGATGGGGGGCATCAGCGGCGTGGTCTTCGACGGCGAGGTCATCGAGGCCGATCCACCGTCGCGGCTGGTGCAGACCTGGCATGTCCTGTTCGACGCCGCTACCCGGGCCGAGTCAGATACCCGGCTGAGCTGGGAGATAGAGGAACGTAACTCCGGCGTGAGCACGCTGACGCTCACCCACGATCTGGCGGGTGCGCCGGAGACGGCGGCGCTGGTGGAGGGGCGGCACGCGACAGCAGGCGGCGGCTGGGCGTGGATCCTCAGCGACCTGAAGACGCTGCTGGAGACCGGCCGGCCGCTGGCTGCCTGACGCGGCCCGGCAGGACCAGGTGCGCCATGGCATGGTTCCTGATCGTGGCCGCCGGGCTCTTCGAGACCGGTTTCGCCGTGCTGCTCAAGCAGAGCGCCCACTTCACCCGGCTCTGGCCCACCATCGGCTTCGCGGCCTGCGCGCTGATCAGCTTCGGCCTGCTGAGCCTGGCCCTGCGCCGGCTGGAGGTGGGGCCCGCATACGCCGTCTGGACGGGCATCGGTGCGGCGGGCACGGCCGCGATCGGGATGGCCATCCTGGGTGACCCTGTGTCGGCCGTCAAACTCGTATCGATCGGCCTGATCCTGGTCGGCGTGATCGGGCTCAACCTGTCCGGCGTGACTCCCTGATCCGCCTGGCCTGTCCGGGGGAGCGAGAGGCGCGGCCGCGCTGCGCGCCTCCCCGGGGAGTTCGCCCGGCTTCGTTACTATCTGCCCGCGGAGGGCGGTGGGAATGGCACGGGCAGGCGGACGGCACCGGCGGGCGGGCTGATGCTGGGGCATTCGCACGCCCTGTCCGGCGGGGTGGCCGGCCTGGCCGCGGGGACCTTCATGCACCTGCCCATCCCGCAGACCGCCGCGCTGGCCGGCTTCACCGCGGGCATGGCGCTGCTGCCGGACCTGGACAAGTGCGGGTCGTCGCCGGCCCGGTCGCTCGGCTTCGTGTCCGAGGCGGTCGCGTGGGTGTTCGGCCGGATCAGCGGCGGGCACCGGCACGCCACCCACTCCTTCCTGGGCATCGCCGTCTTCACCGCCCTGGCCTGGGTGTCCTGCCACTTCCGGGCCGACTGGGGCGGCAAGGCCGGACTCGCGCTGCTGATGACGCTCAGCGTGTCCGCCGCCCTGGAGGCGCTGCACCTGGCCCGCGGCCACCTGGCCGACCTGGCCGGGGTCGCGGTGGCCGCCGCGGAGATCTGGTATGGGTACGGTCTGCGGCTCATCCCTATTGCGGTCCTGCTCGGCTGCGCGACCCACATCAGCGGCGACATGCTCACCGACTCGGGATGCATGCTCGGCTTTCCCTGGTCCCGGCAGCGCTTCCACCTGCTACCGGAACCGCTGGCCTTCACCACGGGGACCCTTCCGGAACTCCTGATCATCGACCCGATCCTGTCCGGGGCGCTGCTGGCCCTCGCGGTGTGGATCGCCGACCCGGCGTGGCTGCGCGGCCAGTGGGGACCGCTGGCCGGGTAAGGGCCGGGATCACGCTGCGGCGCCCCAGCAGCGTGCTCGGGTCCGCGACAACGCCCCGGTCAATGACGCGATCGCCGCCAGCATCCCGCTCGGCCGGGTCAGGCGGCCCGACGAGCGGGGGCGGTGGCCGCCATCTTGTCCGTCGGGTTCTCCCGGGTGAACGGCTCCCGCATCGAGGTATCCGGCGGCCTGAACATCTGAACGTGGCCGGTCACCCTAGGGGTACTGGTCACCCTAGGGTGCTCGGGTCAGGAATCCGGGGCGGCGCTGGTGTACGTGCGCCGGAACTGGCTGTCGGTTACCGGCCAGCGTTCGCCACGGCTGCCCTCCACTACCCAGTCCCCGGGCTGGGCCACCGCCCGGCCCTCCATCGTCCGCAGCACCAGTGTCTCGCTGACCTGCCAGGCGCGGAACGTGCCGGTCCGCTGCCAGACCTCCCCGCCCATCGGCGCGTGGCTGTCGCGGAAGGCCAGGTCCCGTACGGTGCGTTCATCGCCAGTGTCGTCGACCACCCGCCAGTCCCCGGCGTTACCGTGCAGTTCGTCGCCGGACCGGCGCATCCATGGTCGGCGGGCGTGCAGGCGCCTGGCCCGGACCGTACCGGTGCGCCGGAAGTCGGCCGCTCCCGGAGGGCCACCCGGGGGCACGATCGGCATGAAGCCCACGTCCTCCATCTGGGCCAGCTGTGATCGGAGGTAGTCGACGGCCTCGCTGCGTCGGGCAGGGGGAAGTTCGCCCCATGGGACCACACGGCTGTTCACGAGCGGGTTCTCACCCGGATGGCGGCCGTTCGCCACGAAGTGGCTGACCGCCAGGGCACGGCGGCCGTCAGGGCTGGGCTCCGGCGACCACCCGGCCCCGAGCCGTCGCCGGTACCAGCGGGTGTGCTCTGCGCGCGCCACCGCTTCCAGGTCGGGCTCGCTGAGCTCGATGAAGCTGCCCGGGGCGACCGCGCGGTCCGGCACCCAGCATCGGCCGCGCGCCACGACCAGGGCCATGATGCTGCGGATCTGGAGAATGTTGTCCTGGCGGAGAAACTCGTCCAGGCTCTCCCAGGGCCGGCTGGCCAGGGTCCTCGGGTCACCGGGCGCCGGCGGATGGCTGAGGCGGTAGCACTCGTGCCAGTGGCGGGCCACCCTGGTCCAGGTGTCCTCGGGTACCTGTCCGTCAACGAGCAGCGCCCGCTGGAAAGGGTGCAGCAGATCGAAGATCGCGCCGCTCGTGCCACCGCCCTCCGAGGTCTGCACGAAGACGGGGATCACGGGGTGGAGGCGCGCCGCCCGCCCGGCCTCGTGCATGCCGCGTTCGTTCAGCGTATCCGCCACGACCACGGCGGTCCCGTCCGCGGCCTGGGGAGGCATCGCATCCAGCATGGCGAGCAGCCCGTCCATCCAGTGGCGCGGCTCGGCCCGGATGTCGCACAGCGCGCGGACCACGGACGGCGGGGAGGTGGCGAGGAACTCCCGGCGCAGGTCTTCAGCCCGCCGGTCAAGGAGCAGCACGTGCTGGACCGGCAGCGGCGCGGGCCGGTGAAGGTCAGCCGTGCCGTTCGCGGAGTCGGCGAGTTCCTGCCGCTCCCACGCCCGCCGGGCCAGTTCGCGGAGGATGGCCAGGGCCAGGGTGCTGTCCCCGCACAGCAGCAGTTGCCTGGCCCTGGTCCGGAAGACCTGATCGAGCAGTCCGGAAGCGGTCGATTCGTGAGCGCTGAGGGCGTCTTCGAACCAGCGGCTCGAGCGGCCCATGTGCCAGCCCCGCCAGTGATCAGCGTGCCGGGGGTCGTCTATCCGGGCGACCAGATGGGGCTGACGGTCGGGATCGGGCTTATAGCGGCGCAGGATGCTCTTTGCGGCGTTGAGAACCGCTTCATTGCCCGCCACCTCGCCCTGTAGGGCATACAGCCGCCTCAGCGCGCAGCCGCGACCGCCCGCGATGACCGGCAGGAGCACCCGCGGGGACGCAGGCTGCCCGATCATGACGCGGGCCCCGGTCGCGCGAGCCTCGTCCAGGAGGGGATGGGTGGCGTCCGGCTCGATCACGACGATGCTCCCTGGCCGGTAGGTGCGCGCCAACTGCTGCAGCAGCGGGATCGTCATGCTGTCCAGCCCGGTGAGGATGGTCGCGTCCCGGACCAGCCGGGCCCGCAGCCGGTCCACTGGCTGGCGCCAGAGAACTACGGCCACGGTCAGGGCTCCGGTCAGCGTCGCGCCCAGGCAGACGGGGCCGCCGAGCTGGTAGGCCAGCGAGGGCGGCAAAGTGCAGTTACGTATCGGAAAGGACGGCGGGTTGCCCACGTACAGGTCGAACACCCAGCCGGCCACGGCACT
>CAVYQF010000008.1:0-385069 GCA_963770545.1 uncultured Actinomycetes bacterium
CGCGCACCCCCCGCAAGCACGTGGGATACCGCCTCAAACAGGGCCAGTCAGGGTGAGCGGTGCCGGTGTCAGCCGGTCAGGCGGGCTGCCACAGCTCGACCCGATTGCCCTCCGGATCGGTGACCCAGCCGAATCGGCCGACGCCCTCCATGTCTTGCGTCTCTTCAGCCACGTCCGCTCCGTGGGCGCGCAACTGCGCGAGCATCGCATCCAGGTCGCGGACCCGGAAGTTGAGCATGGCCTGCTGGGCGCGGGACCCGAAGTAGCCGGTCTCGGACTCGAACGTCGCGAACACCGTCGGCCCGGCTTCCTGACGCCACAGGCCGTTCTCATCGGCGTCCAGGCCCAGGCAGTCGCGATACCACGCGCCCAGGGTCACCGGGTCGGTGGCCCGCATGAAGTATCCACCGATTCCGAGCACACGTTCCATGCCGCCATCTTGCCAGGACGGCGATCGGGCGGGCTGGCATCACACCATCGCCCGGTTCCCACCCCCATCCCTGAGCGCGGGAGAACTCGTCAGGTCCTGGGACTGACGGCCCCGGCATATCGAGACCAGCGGGTCACGACTCGGACCGGTCCAGATCGATGAGTGCGATCCCGAGATCTGGGCGCATCACCTTGCGCAGCTCCGCCGGGGTCTCGGTCACCACGACCTCCAGCGTGGGGAACACGAGTCCCTCCAGGAGGTGGCCCCCGCGCGTTGTCCCGTCTGACAGCCCCAGGACAACATGCGCGTGCACGATGGGGCCGTCCTCGCCCTCGGCGACGTCACCGATCAGCGAGAGCACTTCGCACTGCTCGTCAACCGGGATGCGGCGGTATTGCTTAGCCGCACGGTCGAACCAGCCGACGGTGGCGCGTTCAAAGGCGCCGATGGCAGTGACCTGCGCCGCTTCCAGCCGCTCTGCGCGCACGAACTGCGCCAGCGCGGCGACCGCCTCATCGCCCGGGTCGCACACCACGACGTAGGTGACGACATCCGCGTCCTCGACCACCTTGGCCTTCATCGCCCACTCCTCACCGTCAGACACCTCCGGGTGCGGCCGCCCACTCTCCCACCATGCCCGGGATCCGTCATTGAAACCGTTCAGGCTGGCGGTTGCGGCGGGGGTGACCGGCTCGGTCGCCCTGCGGGCCCGGACCGCAGCCAGTGCTGCGGACGTGGCGGTCCTGGTGTTCTTGCTCATCGGCGTGCTCAGGAGCGTCCGGCCTCCGGATGACACCCACCCGCTTGGGCACGGGCGGGAGCGCTTCTTCTGGACATTGTTCGCGGCGCTCGGCATCTTCCTCGGAGGTGGCGTACTCGGGCTCGACGAAGCAGTCCGCTCCGCGGTGCATCCGTCAGCCGTTCACTCCTACCTCATCGCCTACCTGGTGCTAGCCGCGACGATCGCGCTGGATGCGTTCGCCCGGGAGATCGCGTTGCGGCTACTGCGCAAGCGGGCGGCCGGACACGGTATCTCGCTGCGAAGCTACCTAGGCTGGAGCGCGGATCCCGCCCCGACCACGGTCGTGGTCGGCCAGGGCTGCTCCGTGATCGGGGGCGCGACGGCCGTGGCCGGGCTGGTCCTGAGTGAGGTGACAGGAAACACGGCACCGGATGCGGTGGCGAGCGCACTCACCTGTTCGCTGTCGTCGTCGGCCCATCGAGCCTGATCGTCGCCGGCGATGTCCCCTTCGCCAGCACCCTGGACGTACCGGCCGTGGAACACACGATCCTGCACTGCGTCCACGCGCTCCGGGAACGCTGGCCCAAGATCCGGTACGTTTACCTCACGCCCGTCGCAAAGCCCCGGCCGAGCCGGGCCGCACGATCCGGCGCTCGTGCTGTCAACGGCACGAGACCCCACCCTCACTCCCGGAGCCGATGGGAGCATGATGCCGGTCCGATTTCAGCTCGTCGTCAACTGCCAGGACCCTGAGCTGCTGGCCCGCTTCTGGGCGGCGGCCCTGGGATACGTGCTTGAGCCGCCCCCGGAAAGGTTCGCGACCTGGGACGACTGGCGGCGCGACATCGGTCTTCCCGAGAGCGAGCTGGGAATCGGCGCTGACAGCATCATCGATCCGCGCGGTGACGGTCCCCGCATCTGGTTCCACGCGTTGCCGGACGCCAAGATGGTCAAGAACCGCCTCCACCTCGACATCCACGCCAGCGGCTTCCCCAGCCGTTCGGACCCGCTCGCCACCCGCAGGCAGCGAGTGGACGCCGAGGCCAGGCGGCTGGCGCATCTCGGGGCCACGATCACCGGTGCCCTGGGCGCCGACGGCCTCGATCACTACGCGGTGGGGATGAAGGACCCCGAGGGCAACGAGTTCGACATCAACTGACGTCTTCGCCCGCCGCGGCTCCTCGTGCCGGAGCCGCCCTGGCCGTGCCATCCACTGGTGGGGCTTAGCCGTGGCGCGTACCCCGCTGGGCCTGCTAGGGGATCAGGCCCAGTTCCCGGGCGATGGCCTGGTTCGAACTGCCCGCGGCGAGCATGCCCAGCACCTCCAGCTCGCGGCTGGTCAGCTGCCCGACGAGGCCCGGCACCATGGTGATGGCCTGTGGAGCCGGAGCCGCGGGGGCAGGCCTGGTGCACCTCGACCTGCCGGCCGGCCAGCCGGGCCAGCCGCCGGGCGGCGTGCATCCCGGCGAAGCCGCCCCCGACGATGACCACCCGCCTGGGCTGGCCCGCTTGTCAGGCGCGCCCGGCTCCTGCAACTATGGGCGCGTGAGGCTGGGGATCTTGTGCGGCGGCGGTCCCGCCCCGGGGATGAACTCGGTGATCTCGGCCGCCACGATCGAGGCCCGGAACTCGGGGTGGGACGTCCTGGGGATCATGGACGGCTTCCAGCACCTGATCGAGGGCCGGATCGAGGAGGCGCGGCCCCTGTCCATCACGGACGTGTCGAGAATCCACGTTCAGGGTGGGTCGATCATCCGGACCTCACGGGCCAACCCCACGGTGCGGGACGAGGACGCCGCCGACCCGGACTGGAGGCTGCACGCCTGTCTCGGATCGCTGCAGAAGCTGGGGATCGGCGCGCTCGTGACGATCGGCGGGGACGACACCGCGTTCTCGGCGTCGCGGCTGGCCGAGACGGCCGGCGGGACCCTGCGCGTGGCGCACGTGCCGAAGACCATCGACAACGACCTGCCGCTGCCGGGCGGCACGCCGACCTTCGGCTTCGAGACGGCGAGGAGCGTGGGGGTCCAGCTCGTCAACAACCTGATGACCGACGCCATCACCACCCAGCGGTGGTACCTGGTGGTGGCCATGGGCCGCTCGGCCGGCCATCTGGCCCTGGGTATCGGGAAGTCGGCTGGGGCCACTCTGACGATCATCGCCGAGGAGTTTCCCCGCGACGAGCCCATCCGGCTGTCGCGCCTGGTGGACGTCCTCGAGACCTCGATGCTCAAGCGGATCGCCTACGGCCGCCCCTTCGGCGTGGCGGTGCTGGCCGAGGGCATCGGCCTGCGCCTCCCCCAGGAGGAACTTCAGCAGGCCATGCCGGAGGTCGAGCGGGACGAGCACGGTCACGTCCGGCTGGCCGAGCTTGAGCTGGACCGCCTGCTGGCCAAGCAGCTCAGGGACCGTTTCAAGGAGCGAGGGCGCAGCGTCACGGTCGAGGGCAAGAACATCGGCTACGAGCTCCGGTGCGCGCCCCCCATCCCCTTCGACATCGAGTACACCCGCGATCTCGGCTACAGCGCCGTCAACTACCTGAAGCAACTGCTGGAGGGCGACGAGCCCGGCGGCATGATCACGATCCAGGGGGGTCACATGGTGGCGCTGCCCTTCGGGTCGTTCAGCGATCCGGAAACCGGGCGGGTGCGGATCCGGTTGGTGGACGTCGAGTCCAGCTCGTACCGGGTAGCCCGCGAGTACATGATCCGGCTGGACCGCGAGGACCTCACCGATCCGGACAGGCTCCGCCCGATCGCGGAGGCCTCAGGGCTCACGCCCGGGGCCTTCCGCGATCGGTATGGCTATCTAGCCGAGGGCTGAGCTCCGGCGGCCGAGCCCCCGAACCCGGCCGCCGAGCGGTCACTCGTTCCTCGCGACCTCGGGTCCCGTGATGCGATTAAGGAGCGGGAAGGTCGAGGCGATGATCGCCAGCGAAGCCGCAAGCCCGCCGATAACCGTGGCCCAGTACGCGATTCCCGGCATGCTGAAGGCGATGCCGACCTGAGAGCGGAGATAGAGGGCCGCTGACACCAGGCCGACCGCGATCGACACCGTGGCGACGAGCAGGAGCGGCAGCGCAGCCTCCAGCGCGACGACGCGATGCAGCAGCGCGGTGGGCACACCGGTGAGCCTGAGCAAGCTGAACGAGCGCTTCCGCTCGCCCAGCCCGGCGGCGATGTTCACGGCGAGACTGCAGGCGGCGATGATGAGGCTCGCCACGATGATCACGCCGGTCATGTCCTGGATCATGGTGAGGAGGCGCGCGGTCAACGGATCGAACGCCTCGACTGAGACCGGTGCGTCCTGGAAGGGAAACGCCCGCTCGAGGGTGGTCCGGGCCCGTTCGAGCGAGCCAGGCGACCCGTCCGTGGCGACGACGACGGCGTCCACGGGCAGACGCGCGGCGCTCGCCGCCGACAGGTTCGCGGACGGCCAGACCGTGGACGACGCGTGCGAGCTGTGCCCTAGGAGGTGCGAAAGGAAGTAGCCGACGTTCGCTACCGACGCTCCCGGCGCGCACTTGCCGATCGCGGGCGTCCGGGCCAACTGGCCGCACGCGACGACCCCGAACGACCGGCCGGACTGGTTCATCAGCGGACCCTGGGAGGACGCCTGGTGGACCAGCGTCACACTGCGCACCCCGGGCGTCGCGCGGAGCCCGGCCAGTACGGGGCCTGGGACGGAGGCAACCTGCGCGGATGCGGGACAGTTCGACGTGGAGAAGCTGCAGAACAGATCGGCGAGGGTGCCCCTCCCTGTGCTTCCTCCGCCGGAACTGCTGGCGGCGGCGATCGAGCTGAGCGCCCCGATCGCGGCGCTGGCCACGAAGAGGGCGATCACGAGCCCGGTGATGAACCGGAAGGCCGCCTTGGGATTGTCGAGCAGCCGGCGGCCGGCGATCAGGGTCGACGGACGGCTCGACCGGCCGGCCATGAGCCGCGCCCCCGCGGTGGTGAACCACGGTCCGGCGAGCACCAGCCCCACTATCAGGAGCACGAAGCCCGCGAGCAGCTCGAGAAGCTGCCCGCCGACGGCGCCCGGCTTGCCTGCGGCGTCGAAGTACGCGAGCACGGCGATGCCGGCGAGCAGCGGGATGATCCGCACGATCCGCGGTGGGCGGGACGACGTTCGCCGCTGCACGCCGAGCGGGGATATCTGGACCCTGCGAAGCGCGAGGCGTGCGGACACGACCGCGGCGACCGGGACGCCGATCACGGCGAGGACGATGTCGGTCCGGTGCAGCGAGAGGTCGCCTGCCGCGAGGGGTGCTCCGGTGAACGGCACGTGGGAGAGCAGCGGCCGGAAGACGAAGAAGAGCGCGAAGCCGGCGGCGACGCCCGCGACCGCCGCGACCACGGCCTCCACCGCGGAGACCACGGAAATCTGCCGCGGGGTGGCGCCGACGAGGCGCATCGCGGCGAAGCGCTCCTCGCGCCGCGCGGCCGACAGCCGGCTCGCAGTCGCGATCAGGATCAGCACCGGCAGCAAGAGCGCGACGGCCCCGCCGGCCAGGATGAACTGCAGGACGGGTCCGCTCCCGACGGTGTTCTGGCAGGCGTAGCAGTTGGCCGGCGTGCGCTGGATGGCCCCGACCTCGGCCGCACCAGGCACCCGCGAGAGCTGGCGCGCGGTGTGCCCGATGACGATGATCAGCGAGTTCGGGGAGGGCAGCGCCGCCGCGCCGATGGTCCCGATCTGGCGGCCCGCATACCGGTCACGCAGCTCGTTCGTCGGCTCGGACCGGAACAGGGCCATGAGGGCGGGCGAGGCGAAGTACTCACCCGGTCCTGGCAGGTGCGCAAGCCCGGGCGGGACCGGAGCGCCCGGCCCGGCCGCGGCCACGTCGACCCGGTCGATCGCCTGGTCGCCGAACTGGTCGACGCCGGACAGCCACCACAGCCGGCCGGATGCCGTGGTCGGTCGGGACGCCTGCGCCGAGGTGTCGAGCCACGCCCCACGGCCAGTTTGGGCGTGCAGCCCGTTGACCCCGGCCAGAGCAGCCAGCAGCAGGCCGACACCGAGGGCGACGGCGGCCGCGGTGACCAGGACGCGCAGCATCGCTTCGCGACCGCTCTGCAGCGTCAGGCGAAGACCAAGGCGGATCATCGCAGGACCGCTTTCGTGGAGGTCACGAGCCCGTCGCGGACGATCACCTCGCGGTCGGCGTAGGCGGCCACCCGGGGCTCGTGGGTGACGAGGATGACCGTCGTTCCCTGCTCGCGCGCGGCGCGGGTCAGCAGGCCCATGACCAGTTCCCCGCTCAGCGAGTCCAGCGACCCGGTGGGTTCGTCGGCGAAGAGCACGTCGGGATGGGCCACCAGGCCGCGCGCCAGCGCGACGCGCTGCGACTGGCCGCCGGACATCTCTCCGGTGCGGTGGCGCTCCATGCCGCCGAGCTCGAGGAGCCCGAACCAGTTTCGCGCCGCACGGAGGGCCTCGTTACGGCGCGTGCCACCGAGCAGGAGCGGCAGGGCGACGTTCTCCTCGGCGGTCAGCTCCGGTACGAGCTGGCCGAACTGGAACACAAAGCCGAAGCGATCACGCCGCAGCCTGGAGCGCTCGGCCTCCCGCATCGTGTCGAGGCGGCGGCCGTCGAAGGTGACCTTGCCGGAGTCCGGGACGAGGATGCCCGCCAGGCAGAAGAGCAGGGTGGACTTCCCCGAGCCGCTGGGGCCCATCACGGCGAGGATCTCGCCTCGTTGCACCGGCACGCTCGCTCCGCGAAGGGCAGGAGTCTCGCCGAACGAGAGCACGAGGTCCTGTGCCTCGACGATCACGGGGGAGCCGCTCGAACCGTTCACGAGGCCACCTCCTGCGCGAGCGCGGTGAGTCGGGCCGCGGTGAGGTCGATCCAGCGCAGGTCGGCCTCGAGATGGAACAGGCCGTGATCGGCGAGCAGGACATCCACGAGGTTGCCGCGCTGCTTGAGCTCGGTGAGCTCGCGCATCCGGGTTAGGTGCGCGGCCCGCTGCACGTCAAGGTATTCCTCCGCGGGCCGGCCGAGCATGAGGGAGAGCACGACCTTCACGAAGAGGTCGCTCTGGAGGTGGGGCTCGGCCGGGATCGGCTCCGCGAGCCACTCCTTCACCTGGACCTTCCCCGTCTCGGTGATGGCGTAGCGCTTGCGGTCCGGGCCGGCGCCGGGTTCAACCGCGCCAGCGATCGCCATTCCGTCCCGCGCCAGCCGGGCGAGGGTCGCGTACACCTGGCCGAACGGCAGCGGCCTGCCGCGGCCGAAGTACGCGTCGTAGTCACGCTTCAGGTCGTAGCCGTGGCTCGGTTCACGATCGAGAAGCCCGAGGAGGGCCATGGGAACGCTCATATCCCGGAGCATACACTGGATGTATACCTCCAGTAGATAGGAGGCCAGAGGCCAGCGTTCAGGTCTCGCTGGTGCCGACGGCCGGCGGAACCTGCCCGGCCCGGCCGGTCCTCAGCGTCCGCGGACGTACCTGCCCGGGCCGGGGCCACGGGTCACGGGGTGGTGTCGGCCACGCCCTGCGGCGGCACCTCGCTCGCCGCGTGGTCGGGCAGTAGTCCCGCCTGCTGGAGGACAGAACGTGCTCGTTCCGCATGGCCGCCGCGGGCGATGATGTCATAGCGGGACGCGACGAGCGACTGCGCTGAGGAGAAGTCCCGCCGGCCTCGCGTGGCGGCGTGGCTGGCGAAACCGAACACCGCGCCCCAGACCGCACCGATGAGCAGGCCGCCGATAATCAGCCCGATCCAGACCGGCCCCCTGGTGAACAGGCCGACGAGAAGCCCGATGAACAGGCCGAACCAGGCCCCGCTGGCCGCGCCGGCCGCCGTCGCCCGGGCAGTGGTGAGCCGCCCGGTCACCCGCTCGACCAGGCGCAGACCCGAGCCGACGATATCGAGGTTCTCCACCGGGAAGCCGTCGTCCGAGAGCCGGTCAACCGCCGCCTGCGCCCCCTCATAGGAGGAGTAACTAGCCACCGTATTCCAGGCCATGCTCACCGGGTCGAGGCGCGGAGGATTGTCCAGGCGCGGAGGATTAATGTCAGCCACGGTTCTGCTCCTCACCGCCAGACCCGTGGAACTACCAGGTGCTACGGGCCTGGTCGCATTTAGGTCTCCAGCCCTGCCATTATCCTGACCTCTCTCGCCGCCGCAGGTGCGGGTGCCGGAAACTGCGTTACCAGGCCAGTGCCACTACATCGGGATGGCCTCGTAGATTTCCACGGACCCGCCGCCTGCGAGCACCGGGCAGCCCTTTGCCTTCGCCGTCGCGTCGCTCAGCGAGTCAGCCGACACGATCGAGTAGCCACCCGCCCCAGACTTGCCCCCGTCGGCGACACCGCCCGAACTTAGCGTCGCGGAGTTACCGAACGGGTTCCCCACGTCGGCGACCGAGTCGCCGAGGGTGCCGAACCAGGCCCCCCAGGCCTGCATCGCCTGCTCCTGCGCCTCTGGCGTCTCGGCCATCTGACCGCCGATGTAGACATACACGAACTTCGCCATCGAATTCTCCTCGTGCTCGCCGGCCAGCGTCGCCGGCCGGAATATGGACCTGACAGTAAGTCCGACGGACGAGGCGGCCGCAAATCGACAGACTCCACCCGCTGATCCGTAACCTTTCGGGACCGGACCGCTGAACAGGTGCTTACCCCAGGCGGTCGTCCGGAACCCGGAGGGTGTTGAGCGACGACTCCAGGGTCGACAGCCGGGAACGGAGCACCGCGCCGTGCTCCGGGCCGATGTCGGCCGGGGAACGCTGGGCGTCGATCGCGTCACGGACAGCGCGCAGCGAGAGGATGGCATTCTCCACCTGAACCCGGCGGTGCTCAGTAGGAGCGGTCTCCCGCATCGTGTACAACGCCTCGGTCAGGTCATCCGCGCGGCGCTGGACGTCAGCCCAGTGGATGCTGGCCGCCTCGGTGGACCCGACCTGCCGCTCGGCCGCGCGCACCGCCCCGTCGAAGGCCGCGCCCTTGGCGTACACATCGACGGCTCTCGGATGCCAGTTGTCCACCACCGCGACCGGGGCGCGGCCCCGCGCGGGGGAGCGGGTGGCCAGCAGGATTATGCCGAGCAGGACCAGGGCGCCGAGGACGACCCACAACCAGACCAGGTTGCCGCCCAGCCCGCTGCTCGAGTCGGACGAACTGCTCGGCGTCGGGCTCGGCGTGGTCGCGGCCGTGCTCGGCGCGGTGGTCGGGCTGGCTGTGCTCGGCGCCGCCGTCGGGCTGGCTACGGTCGGTGTCACCGAAGGCTCAGCGGTGGGCGACGCCGGTGCGCCCGCGCTGGGCGAGGAAGCGGTGACGGCGCCGCGGGCGCTCTGCGCGCCTGCGGTCACGAGACATCCGGCCACCACGACGACGGCGGCCAGCAGCATGCCCTGCACGAAGCGTCGGATCCCTGATCCTTCCATGGCCCCGATCCTGGCGGAATCGGTGAACCACCGCTTCACCCCGCCCGGGTGGTGGTCTCAGGCCAGCCCTGAGCCGCGGTTAGCCGCCGGCCAGGTCAGCCGGGCGGACGCGGATCGTCGCGATCGCCGTCACCAGGAGGAGCATCGCGATGCCGGCGGCGACCAGGAAGGCCCGGTCGAAGCCGGCGGCCAGCGCATGCTGGTAGGCCGTCCGCCACGCCGCCGGCGAGGAGGCGGCCCGGGAGCCCGCGGCGGTCCGGGCGTGGTCAGCGACCACCGTCCAGGCCACGCTGCCCAGCACCGCCAGGCCGATGGAGCCGCCCACTTGCCGGCCGGCGTTGAGCAGGCTGGACGCCACCCCGGAGTCCGCATCGGCCACGCGGGCCAGGGCAACCAGTGGCAGCGGGACGAACAGCAGCCCGGCCCGGCCCCGGTGACCAGGGTCGCGCCGAGCAGCCCGTCCAGGTACGTGCTGTGCTCCGTCATCCTCGACAGCCAGTACAGGCCGCAGGCGCAGGCGGCGGAACCGGTCAGCAGCAGTGGCCAGGCGCCGATCCGCTGCACGAGCGGGGTAGCGGTGGCGGAAGCGGCCAGGATCGCGACGGTGAGCGGCAGGAAGGCCGCTCCCGTCCTGAGCGCCGAGTAACCCCATACGTCCTGTACGAACAGGGTGATGAAGAAGAACACGCCGAAGACGGCCGTGCCCACGCCCAGCATCAGCAGGTATGCGCCGAGGCGGGTCCGCCGAGCAGCAGCAGCCCGCCGAACGTCAGGGCGTACGCGTTAACCACCCATTCCAGGCCAGCACCGGAGAAGCCGAGGGCCCGCCCGATATGCGGGAGGGCGACGTTGACGATGGTCGAATCAAGCACGACCATCAGCTGCGCGGTGGCGATGACCAGCAGCGCCACGCCAAGGTGGCGTCCGCCGCCCCGGCCGCCGGGGCGCGGCGGGTGCCGGCCGGGGCGCGGCGGGTGCCGGTCACTGACTGCACGTCAGACATGGTGATCCTCTCGAGAGCGCGGGCGCGACGCAGGCGCCTGCGGAACGGATGTTGCGGGGCGCTGGAACACGCGGCCGGGGTCGTCCATGCGATCGATGGTGCCGGCCGCGTCGTTGTCGTCGTGCGCCGGAAGCGAGTTCAGCGTGGTCGGCCGGGATGCAGCGGGCTGCGGGGGTACTGCGCACGAAGTAGCCAGTGGCGGCGTCCGGCTCCGCATGTGCGGCGATCGCTGAGCCATTACGCTTCGTCGCGAGCCACTGCACTCATCTGGGTAATAAAAGCCGCAAGACCGGACCAGCATGAAAATTGGGATCTATCGTGAATATCAATAGAAACGCGCCGTCCGGAATGGCTCAGGATCGATCCGGCCGCTGGGCGAGAGACGGCCCTGGCCGCCGCCGTGTCCGGTGGTGGCGCCCGCGTACCACCCGGGCCAAGGCCGGCCTCGCGGCCGTCGCCGCGCTTGGCGCCACCGGCCTGGCGCTGGCCCTGGTCGTGGGCCTGGCCGGCAGCCCAGCCCAGCCGGTCTGGATCATGACCGCCGGGAATGTCCAGTCGATGAGCCGGCAGGATGCCAGCATGGTGGCCCACTTCTTCAACACGCCCGCGTCGTACGGCGCGGGGGCCAGCCTGGTGAAGACCCCGGTCCAGGCCAGGTACGCGACCACACCGGTGCTGGCCTTCACCTCCTACGCCCGGTTCAGCTCCGACGTCCGGAGCGGCGCTCTCCGTTACCCCTACGAGTGGGTCATGTATGACCCGGAGAACTGGTCCGCGACCCCGGTCAGCGAACAGCGGAACCCGGTCAGGTACATGACCCTGTTCGGCCACCTGGCCCACGCTCACGGGCTGAAGGTCATCCAGGCTCCCGCCCTGGACCTGGCCACCGTCCCCGGTTCGGTCCTGCCCCGCCGGCCGGGTGAGTCAGCCGACCAGTGGTTCGTCCGGGCCGACATCGCCGGGAAGGCCGCGGCCTCTGGTGACATCTTCCAGCTCCAGGACGAGTTGAACATCACCTCGGGGGGCCAGTACGCATGGATGTTCAACACGACCGAGAGGCAGGCGCGGGCCGCGAACTCGAACGTCCGGGTGTTCTCCGAGGTCTCGACGGCCGACGGGACGGCGGCGCAGATGGCCACCGCCGCCAGGTCCATCACCCCCGATGGCTTCTATGTCGCGGCCGACGGGAAGGTAGCCCAGACGCTCCGGTTCTTTCAGTTGATGAAGGCCGCAGGCTACTGATTTGAGAGGCCGCAGGCTACTGATTTGAGAGGCCGCAGGCTACTGATTGAAGAGGGCGCCGGCTACTGAGGGCGACCCCGGGGTATTTCGGCCGGGGCATTATTGCCCCCAGCCGCGGATCCAGCGGCAAACAGACCGGGTAAAAATCCTCTATCAGGGCAAGCCGCAATCCTCTGGGGCATGAACCGCGATTTCCCAATACTGGTAATTAAGCCAAAACCAGTAGTAAGGGGCCATCGCGTGAATTCCCGTGAGAACTCATCGTCCGGAACAGCCCAGGATCGCCCCGGTGGGACGGCCAGAGATGGTCCCGGCCACTACCGGACCCGCGGGTGGCGCCCGCGCACCACCCGGGCCAAGGCCGGCCTCGCGGCCGTCGCCGCGCTTGGCGCCACCGGCCTCGCGCTGGCCCTGGCCGCCGGCCCGGCCGGGGCCGCCACCAAGCCGGTCTGGATCATGACCGCCGGGAACGTCCAGTCGCTCAGCGGGGTGGATCCCGGCACCGCGTCCTACTTCTTCAACACCCCCGCCGCCTACGGCGCCGGCGCCAGCCTGGTCAAAACCCCGGTCCAGGCCAGGTACGCGACCACGCCGGTCCTGTCTTACACGTCCTACGCCCAGTTCAGCTCCAACATCGCGAGCCGCGCTATCCAGTACCCGTACAAGTGGGTCATGTATGACCCGGAGAACTGGTCCGCGACCCCGGTCAGCGAGCAGCAGAACCCGGTCAGGTACATGACCCTGTTCGGCCAGCTGGCCCACGCTCACGGGCTGAAGGTCATCCAGGCTCCCGCCCTGGACCTGGGGACCGTTCGCGGTTCGGTCCTCCCGCGGCATCCACGTGAGTCGGTTAACCAGTGGTTCGTCCGGGTCAACATCGCCGGGGCGGCCGCGGCCTCTGGTGACATCTTCCAGCTCCAGGACGAGTCGAACACCACCCTCACCGGAGGCGTGTACGCGTCAGAGTTCAACTCCACCCAGGGCCAGGCGCGGGCCGCGAACTCGGGGGTCCGGGTGTTCTCTGAGGTCTCGACCGTGAACGGGTCCGCAGCCCAGATGGCCACCGCGGCCAAGT
Organism: uncultured Actinomycetes bacterium; assembly: GCA_963770545.1. Classification (GTDB taxonomy): domain Bacteria; phylum Actinomycetota; class Actinomycetes; order Streptosporangiales; family Streptosporangiaceae; genus RYN-230. The sequence continues at coordinate 12,888 of CAVYQF010000008.1, forward strand.
CGATACACCCGGACGGCTTCTACGTCGCGGCCGCCGGGAAGATCCCCCAGACCGACCAGTTCTTCCAGCTGATGAGGACCGCGGGCTACTGAGGTAAGCACACGCGAACCGGCCGGCCCTCCGCACGGTATGGCGGGGGCCGGCCGGTGCGTGATCAGGGTGCCGGTGCCTGAGCAGGTGCCCTGGCGCGTGATCGGGGTGCGCAGATGGGAGCCAGATAGCTCGCCCGCCCGTCCAAGTGGTCAGGTTACGCAGCGGATGAGGAACCCGGCCGGATGATCCAGCCGGGCCGGGACGGCCTCTGCCGCCAGCGCGAGATTGCGGGAGGCAGTGGTGATGACCGGAGCAGAGCAGGGGGCCGGGCGGTCCCGCGGGGGCGGCCGCGCCGGAGTAGTCGCAGCGGCGGCTGCGGCCATCGCCGCGGCCGCCGTGCTCGCGTTGACAGGCAGCGCCTTGGCGTCACCGGGCGTGGCGCCCGCAGCACCGCCGGCGCCCGGGATCGGCCGCAGCGGGCTGGGTGGCGCCCTGCTGACTGGGGATCCGGCGCCCCGGCAGGCTGGTCGCCGGTGCCGTTCCGGCGTGCGCAGCTGTCGGTGCCGGAATCCTGGCTGGTCCAGAGCCCGGGGCAGTTCTGGTGCGTACCGCGGTCCCGCGGCATGATCTTCGCCGGCGGCAGGCCCGCGGTCCCGGAAGGGGCGGGCTGCCGCCTCACGGCGAGCCTGGCCTGGATCCGGCCCGCCGGGCATATTCCGCCGGGAATCCGGCACCGCAGGCCTGCGGCCGTCATCCACGGCCTTCCCGTCTACCGGCTGCCCGGTGGCCCGGGGTCCGTGCCGTACCTGGTGCCGGAACTGGGCGTGCAGGCCGGCGCCCGCGGACCGCTGGCCCGCCGGGTGCTGGCCACACTGACCCGGTCGCCGCTGTCCGTTGTCCTTCGGCGAGGCCCGGCCGGGCCGGTGCCCCCAGCTGGATCTGGCACCGCTCACACGGCGTCCGGTTCGCGACCCCGCGCTCGTGGAGCCTGCAGCGCGAGCATCAGTGGGCGACCTGCGGGACCGGGCTCGTGCCGGGCCGGCTGCCAGGTGCGGCGCGGCCTCCAGATCTGCCTGTCGTCGGTGACAGGGCAGGGCGGCTTCTTCAGCGGTGTGCTGATCTTCTCGGCCTCCAGGCCGCACCGGCCCCCGGCGGCGTTCTTCGTGCTCGGGCTCTCCGGATCCGGGCCCGCGCCCGGGCCATCCTCGGCTCCGCCTCCTAGTCCTGAGTCGCCGACTGGTCAGTGCCCGGTGAGCTGGTGCCTCATCCCGGCGGCGTCCATAACTCCCCAGTGCTCGACCAGCGCGCCGTTGTCCACGCGGAAGTAATCGCAGAGGCTGACGTTGATGGTGTGGCCGGCTGGGGGGATGCCCATGAAGTCGCCGCAAGGTCCTGATTCACCTCACCGCCGACGCGCAGCAGATAGTCGAACAGCAGCTGCCCGCCCTCCACGCGGTCATCGCCCAGGCGATCAGCACCCTGGCCGAGGACGACCGCGAGCACCTGCTCACCTCGCTGACCACGCGCGCTACGCCCCGGCGCCCGCGAGCTCGTCATGGCAACCTGGTGATGCCATACAGTTCGACGCGAAGGGGGGGCGATGAACCAGGAGCATCTCGCGCTGTGCTCGAGTGCTGAGTGGGCCGAAGCCGTGCAGCGCTGGATCATTCCGTGGGTTCTCGACGGTGTCGACCTCGGTGACGATGTGCTGGAGGTGGGCCCCGGTCCCGGGCTGACCACCGACGTTCTCCGCACCAGGGTCACCAGGCTGACGGCGGTGGAGATCCACCCTGACCTCGCTGACGCGCTGGCCGCCCGGCTGGCGGACACGAACGTCGAGGTGATCTGCGCCGACGCCACGCGAACCCCGCTGTCTGCCGGGCGGTTCAGCGGTGCTGTGTGCCTGACGATGCTGCACCATGTGCCCTCCCCGCAGGCGCAGGACGCCGTGCTGGCCGAGATCTTCAGGCTTTTGCGTCCCAGTGGCGTCCTGGCCGGGGAGGACAGCCTCGCTAGCCCGGAACTGCGCAGCCTGCACCACGACGACGTTTACGTCCCGGTCGATCCGGCCGGCCTGCCGGCACGCATGGAGGCGGCCGGTTTCACCGCTGTCGAGGTCGACACGAACGAATACGCGGTGCGGTTCCGGGGGACCCGTCCCCCCTCCGCTACTGGAGCCCGGAACGCACGGACGTGATGCGCTGCGTGTTGAAGCCGAGCCAGTGCATGCGGCCCACGTAGCGCGCGTGCTCAACCTTGAGGCAGCGGTCCATGATCACCGTCACCCCACCGTCTTCGGCGATCCGCGCCCCCTCCTCGTTGATCACGCCGAACTGGCACCAGAGGGCGCCGGCGTGGATCGCCACCGCCTCCCGCGCGATGCCCGGCAGCGCATCCGGCGCGCGGAACACGTTCACGATGTCCACCGGCACGGGTACGTCCATCAGGCTCGCGTAGCACGTCTGCCCGAGGATCTCGCTCTCGCGGGGATTCACCGGGATCACCTGGTAGCCGTGCCGCTTGAGGTAGTAGCCGACAAAGTTGCTGGCCCGTAGCTCGTTGCCGGACAGGCCCACGACCGCGATCGTCCTGGCGCTGTGCACCACCCGCTGGATGGTCAGTGAGTCCTGATACCGCGCGAGATCGGTCATGCCGTCGCTACCTTCTCCCCCAACGTCGCGGCGACCCGCGCGAAACCCTGCTCCAGATCCCAGATCAGATCCTCGACGGACTCGGTCCCGACCGACAGCCGCACCGTCCCTGGACCGACGCCGGCCGCCCGCAGTTCGTCGTCGCCCAGCTGGCGGTGCGTCGTGCTGGCCGGGTGGATGATCAGGCTCTTCGCGTCACCGACGTTCGCCAGGTGGGACCAGAGCGTCACGCCGCGGATGAGGTTCTGCCCGCCCGCCCGGCCACCGGCGCAGTCGAAGGAGAACACCGCGCCCGCCCCGCGCGGCAGGTACTTCTCCACCAGCGGCTGGTACCTGCTCGCCGGCAGGCCCGGATAGGTCACATTCGACGCCAGCTCGTGCGCCTGCAGGAACGCCGCGATCGCCTGCGCGTTCTCGACGTGGCGTTCCATCCGCAGCGACAGCGTCTCGAGCCCCTGCAGGAACAGGAAAGCATTGAACGGGGCCAGCGCCCCGCCCAGGTCGCGCAGGGTCTCGGCGCGCAGCTTCATCAGATAGCCGTACGTCCCGAACGTCTCGTGGAACTGCAGGCCGTGGTAGGCCGGGGACGGATCCGCGACCACCGGAAACCGGCCGTTGGACCAGTTGAACGTGCCCGACTCGACGACGACACCGCCGATGCTCGTGCCGTGGCCGCCGATGAACTTGGTCGCCGAGTGGATCACGATGTCGGCGCCCCATTCGATCGGGCGGCACAGGTACGGCGTCGCGAACGTGCTGTCCACGATCAGCGGCAGCTCGTGCTGGTGCGCGATGGCCGCCACCGTCTCGATGTCCAGCACGTTCCCGCCCGGGTTGCCGATCGTCTCGCCGAAGAACGCCTTGGTGTTGGCGCGGACCGCCTTGCGCCACGCCTCCGGGTCGTCGGGATCGACCCAGGTCAGCTCCACGTTCATCTTGCGCAGCACATGCTTGAACTGGTTCACGGTCCCGCCGTAGAGCGCCGAGGACGAGACCACGTGGTCGCCCGGCTCCAGCAGCGTGAACAGCGCCGCCGCCTGCGCGGCGAGCCCGCTGGCGAACGCCACCGCGCCCGCGCCGCCCTCCAGGTTCGCCACCCGCTCCTCAAACACCGCGACCGTGGGGTTCATGATGCGCGAGTACGTGTTCCCGTATTCCTGCAGGTTGAAGTAAGCCGCCGCGGATTCCGGGTCCTCGAACACGTAGCTGGTGGTCTGGAAGACCGGCACCGCACGTGCGCCCGTGTTCGGGTCGGGCCGTTGCCCGGCGTGCAGTTGCCGTGTCTCGAAGCCGAATGCGCGGTCCTGTTCGGCAGGCACAGCCTCGGCCCGGGAGGGCTGGTCGGTCACGAAGATCCCTTCCTCGACGTCATCCGCCGGCTCTGCCCTCGGCCAGCCCGTGCTTGCTCACCGACCCGTGCTTGCTCAGAAACTGGCGGATTATGGGCGTCTGGCGCGCTTCCTCAAGCAGGAAGCAGTCGTGGCCGTACGGGGCCTCGATCACATGGAGCTCGGCCGGCTTGCCGAGAGCGCGAAGCGCGTCGGCGACTTCCGTCGACGCGGACGGCGGGTAGAGCCAGTCGGAACTGAACGCTACCAGCAGGGTGCGCGCCGAAATGCCTTCGAGGGCCTGGGTCAGCGCCCCGCCGCCGTACTGCCGGGCGAGATCGAAATACGTCAGCGCGCGCGACGTGTAGAGATAAGTGTTGGCGTCGAAGCGCCTGACGAACGAGTCCGCCTGGTGGCGCAGGTAGCTCTCGACCTCGAACTCCGGTTCGGTGATCGTGTACCGGATATCGTCGGCGAACTGCAGCCGGCGGCCGAACTTATCGTTCAGTGCCGGTGCGGACAGGTACGTGACGTGGCCGACCATGCGGGCTACCCCCAGGCCGGCCTCCGGCGCGGCGTCCGTGCCGTAGTAGCGGCCGCCCTGCCAGGCCGGGTCCCGCATGATCGCGGCCCGCGCGATCGCGTTCCAGGCCATGCCCTGCGGGTGCAGGGCATGCGTGCTGGCGATCGCCACGACAGCATCGACCTGATCGGGAAACAAGATCGCCCACTCGAACGCCTGCATCCCGCCGAGCGAACCCCCGGCCACCGCCGCCAGCCGCTCGATACCGAGGGTGTCCAGGAATGCACGCTCGGTTCGTACCATGTCCGCGACAGTGATCACGGGGAAGTCCGGCCCGTACGGCCGGCCCGTCGCCGGGTCGGTGGACGACGGCCCCGTCGTCCCGCGGCACCCGCCGAGCAGGTTCGTGGAAACAACGAAGAACCGATCAGTATCAAACGCCTTGCCGGGGCCGATCATCCCGTCCCACCAGCCGAGTCCCCGGCGGGCCCCGTCGTCGCGATCCTCGGCGCCGAACCCGTCGCGCGTGCTCTCCTCGGGCGGCGTCTTCGCGAAGCCCGCCGCATGGGCGTCGCCGCTGAGCGCGTGGCAGACCAGGATGACGTTGTCGCGCCGGGGTGAGAGGGCACCGTAGGTCTCGTACGCCACGCGAACCGGATGCAGCTCCCGACCGCAGTCGAGCCGCACCGGCTCCGGCAGGTCGAGGTACTGCGTTTCGACGGTTCCGACCGAGCCGGCCGCGAGCGTCGAGGCTGGCTCCGCCATGGGGGCTATGGTAGCCCGGCCTGGGCAGTGTATTGTCAACCATCGCCATAGGGAAATAATCGGACGTAGGAGCAAAGGGGGGTATCGCGACATGACGACCGTCACCAACGGTGTCAACGTGCAGGCACTGCTCGACGCGCGCGAAGTGCTGAAGGGTGCGCCAGAGGCGGCCCAGTTCACCTGGCGGGCGACTGCCAAGTGGCAGGGCGGCGTGCACAGCACGATGAAGGTCCAGAGTTTTTTTGGCCTCGGGGAGGAGCACAACCACAACGACGAGTGGTCGTTCGAAGCCGACCACCCCGAGGTCTTCGCGGCGGAGGACCAGGGCATCACGCCGATCGAGTACCTCCTCGTCGGCCTGGCGAGCTGCCTGACGGGGGGTATCGCGTCCGTCGCGGAGAACCGCGGCATCCAGCTCCGTTCGGTGGAGTCCACGGTCGAGGGCGGGCACGACATCCGCGGGATCCTCGGTGCCGACAGCGACGTCCGCAACGGCTTCAACGACATCAAGGTGACGTTCACCATCGACGCGGACGCGTCGCGGCAGGAGATCGAGGCGCTGGTGGCCCAGTCCCAGAAGCGCTCCGCCGTGTTCGACGCGCTCACGAATCCTACGAACGTCACCGTCGAAGTCGCGTGAGCAGCCGCTCTGGGAAGCACTGAGGGACTACGCCATCGAGCGCACCACCACGGTCGTCGTCGGCGGGGGGCACGCGGGCCTCGCCGCGAGCTGTTTCCTTAGCGAGCGGTCGATCGACCACGTCGTTCTCGAGCGCGGGGAGGTGGCGAATTCCTGGCGGCGCGAGCGCTGGGACTCGCTGCGGCTGCTCACTCCTAACTGGCAGAGCCGCCTGCCGGGCCTTCGCTACGAAGGCCCGGATCCAGACGGCTACATGACGGTGGGCGAAGTGATCGAGTTCATCGATCACTTCGCCAAGGTCTCGCGCGCTCCCGTCCGGACGGGCGTGAACGTCACCGGGGTGCGGCCGGCCAGTGATGGGTACCAGGTGGCCACGAGCGACGGCGACATCGCCGCCCGGACGGTGGTCATCGCGAGCGGCGCGTGCAATCAGCCAGCGGTGCCGCCGCTTCGCGATGGCGTCCCGGCCTCCGTCGAGCAGCTGACGACGTTCGGCTATCGCCACCCCGGCCAGCTGCCCGACGGCGGCGTGCTCGTCGTGGGAGCCTCGGCCACCGGCCTGCAGCTGGCCGCGGAGCTGAGGCGATCGGGCCGGCCGGTGACTCTCTCGGTGGGGGAGCACGTGCGGTTGCCGCGCACCTACCGCGGACGCGATGTGCTGTGGTGGATGGACGCGTCGGGCGTGTGGGATCAGCGCTACGACGAGGTTGAGGATCTCACCCGGGCCCGGCGGCTGCCCTCGCCCCAGCTCGTCGGGACCCGGGAGCGGATGACGCTGGATCTCAACGCGCTCGCCTCAGCGGGTGTCGAGCTGGTGGGCCGCTGGGCGGCGGTACGTGATGGCCGCGCGATGTTCTCCGGTGGGCTGCGCAACGTTTTCTCGCTCGCGGACCTCAAGATGGAGCGCCTGCTGGGCACGTTCGACGAGTGGGCCAAGGCGGAGGGGTATGACGCCGAGGTCGGACCCATCGAGCGCTTCGAGGCGACCCGCGTGCCAGAGTCGACGCGTCTGCAGCTCGACCTGGGAAGTGGCGAGATTGCCGCGATCGTGTGGGCGACGGGTTTCCGGCCTGACTACGGATGGCTCGACGTGCCGGTGGTCGACGCCAAGGGCCACCTGGAGCACGAGGGCGGTGTGGTCGGCCGCCCGGGCCTGTACGCCCTGGGGCTGCCCGTGCTGCGGCGGCGCAAGTCCACGTTCATCTGCGGTATCGAGGACGACGCGCGCGAGGTGATCGATCACCTCGCGCGGTACCTGGCTGGAACCCTTTTTCCTGACCAAGCCGAGTTTCTTGACAAAGTCGAGTGATATTGTAGAGAATGACGGCGTCCCGCCCCCACCTGGAGGCAGGCCCCCCGGCCTGGGAGGTCAGCAGTGTCGCTGAGCACGCTCATCGCAGATACGCGCAAGGCCGTCGCCGACGATCCCGCGAACGCACAGGCTGTGTTCGCCGCCCAGGGAACGCTGGTCGGCGTGACCGAAGTGGATATCGCCACGGGAGCGCATTCCTTCAAGGTGGATGAGCCGCCCGCGCTGGGCGGGGCCGATGCGGCGGCGAACCCGGTGCAGTACGCGCTGGCCTCGCTGGGGTCGTGCCAGGCCATCACCTACCAGTTCTGGGCTGAGCAGCTCGGCATCGGATTCGACACGCTGAGCGTGCGGGTGGAGGGCGACCTCGACATCCGCGGGTTCCTGGGCTTCGACGACAGCGTGCGGCCGGGTCTTTCCGCCGTCCGGGTCGAGGTCACCGTGAGCGGGCCGGAGAGCCCTGAGCGCTACCAGGCTCTGGCCGCCGCGGTCGATCAGCACTGGTGGCCGGGTCGCCGACGAAGGTCTGCTTGCCGGTGACCTCGATGATCAGTTCACGGATCGACAGCTGGCCTGCCTCCGCTCTGGCCCGCCACTGGGCCGCGGTGGCCAGCGGATCCCGGTACATCCGCACGCTGGCCCGGCCGCGGGCAATCGTGTTCTCGCCCGGGTCGGGATCGATATCCGGCAGCGGGCCGTCCGGGTCGTAGCCCGACAGGTCCCGGTTCCACAACTGCTCCAGGAAGGCGATCGCGGTCTGCCCGCTGACCTGCTGGAAACGCACCTCCCTGGCCACGTCCCGGGCCTCGTCGTCGGTGTCGCCGAGCACGAACGTCGCGGCCGGGAGGATCAGCAACTGGTCCCGGCGGCGGCCATGCCGGGCCAGGCGCCCCTTGACGTCGGCGTAGAAGGCCTGACCCTCGGTGAGCGTGCCGTGGCGGCTGAAGATGGCATCGGCGCTGGCCGCGGCGAACTCGCGGCCCTCGTCTGAGTCACCGGCCTGGAAGATGACCGGGCGTCCCTGCGGGCTGCGGGGCACGTTGAAGCGCCCGCTGATGCCGAAGTGGGCATCGGCGCGGGCGAACTGGCCCGCGTCCGCGTCGGCGAGGAAGGTGCCGGACGCCTGATCGGCGATGATCTCATCACCGCGCCAGGAGTCGAACAGCTCCCAGGTCGTTTCCAGGAAGGTCCGCGCCCGGCTGTAGCGGTCCTCCTGCGGCAGGAAGCCGCCGCGCCGGAAGTTCTCGCCGGTGAACGCGTCCCAGGACGTGACCACATTCCAGGCCGCCCGCCCGCTGGACAGATGATCAAGGCTGGCGAACTGCCGGGCCACCTCATAAGGCTCGTTGAAGGTGGAGTTGATGGTTCCGGCCAGGCCGAGCCGGCTGGTGACCGCAGCGAGCGCGGCCAGGACGGTGAAGGTGTCCGGACGCCCCACCACATCGAGGTCGTAGATCTCACCGTTCTGCTCCCGCAGCCGCAGCCCTTCGGCCAGGAACAGGAAGCCGAACTTGGCCCGCTCCGCGGTCCGGGCCAGATGCGCGAAGGACGCGAACTCGATATGGCTGCCGGAACGAGGATCGCTCCAGACCGTGGTGTTGTTCACGCCGGGGAAATGCGCGGCAAGGTGAATCTGCTTCAGCGGCCTGGCCATGGTCAGCTCCTCCCGGAGACGGCGTAGCGGCTCGCGGGCCGGCCGAGCCCGAGCCGCCCGCGCAGCGTGCCAGCGTCGTAGGACGTGCGGAACACGCCGCGGCGCTGCAGTTCGGGCACCAGGTCCCGGGTGATCACCTGGAGATCGGCGGGAATCCCGCCCGGGCGCAGCCGGAAGCCGGACAGCCCGGCCTGCTGCCACTCCTGGAGCAGGCCGGCGAGCTGGGCGGGGGTGCCGGTGAAGACGGCCGCGTCGCTCGGGCATTCGTCCCCGGCCAGCTCATCCAACCGGGCCTTCCGGTCCGCCGCGGCGCTGGCCTCCGGGGCCAGGAACACCACGAGGTCGGCGAAGACGCTGATCGGTTCCGGCCCGCGGCCGGCTTCCGCGTGAGCGGCCTGGATTTCCGCCACGATGGCGCGGGCCTGGGCGGGGTCGTGCGGGGTGACGAAGCCGACGTCGGCAGCCTGGCCGATCAGCCGGTACGCCACCCCCGCGTGCCCCAGCGCGGCGACCACCGGCTGGCCCTGCGGCGGCCGCGGAGTGATCGACGGGCCCTTGACGCTGAAGTAGTCCCCGGCGAATTTGATGTAGTCCAGCTTGCCGCGGTCGACGAACCGCCCGGTCGCGGTGTCCCGGATCTCGGCGTCATCCTCCCAGCTGTCCCACAGCCGCCTGATCACCCCGACGTAGTCCGCAGCCTCCGCGAACAGCCCGGTGATCAGCTGCGCGGCCGCCGGATCCGCGCGGTCCCGCAGGTCCGGGGCGGGACGGCCCGCCGCCCGAAGTGCGCGGCCTCATGCGGGCTGGCCGATACCCGGACCTGGACTCCGGCTCGCCCGGAGCTGACGTAGTCGAGGGTCGCGATGGCTTTGGAGATGTGGAACGGCTCGGTGTGGGTGACGACGGCGACCGGCACCAGCCCGATATGGCGAGTCACCGGCGCCACCCGGGCCGCGATGAGGACGGCGTCCAGCCGCCCCCGTACCTGGTCCGTGCGGGAGTCTGGCCTGCTGCCGCGGGAGGACTGCAGGCTGAGCCCGTCCTCGATGGTCACGAAATCGAGCAGGCCGCGCTCGGCCTCGCCGATGACGTCGGTCCAGTAGCCGGCGGTAAACAGCTCGGCCGGGCGCGCCCCCGGCTCGCGCCACGCGGCGGGATGCCATCCAGCGCCGTCGAGCGCGACGGAAAGATGCATGTGGCCAGGCGCGGAGATAGTCAGGACGTGCCTCCAGCCGCTCTCGAGCACCGATACGGGACCTTACCAAAACTGTATTATCTCTATCGGAATAGTCGAGTATGCGGAGGAGGCGTGGCGGTTGCCCGGGCCCGGGCTGAGCCTCCTAGCGCGGGCCGGCCGGGCGGTCCGGCGGGTCAGTGCCCGGGGTGATCAGCCTGGATTCATAGGCGAGCACGACGGCCTGGACGCGGTCACGCAAGCCGAGCTTGGCCAGGATCCGGCCGACGTGGATCTTCACCGTGCCCTCGGAGAGGTGCAGGTCGGCCGCGATCTCGCCGTTGGACATGCCCGCCGCGATGTGGGTGAAGACGTCCTGCTCGCGGACGGTGAGGGCCCCCCGGATCCGGGCGGCGCGCGGCCCGCTGGAGGGCTCGGCCGGCTGGGCGGTGGCGAACTGGTGGATGAGCCGCCGGGTGGACGTCGGGGCGAGGACCGCGTCACCAGCGGCGATCGTGCGGATGGCGGCGGCCAGGGCGTCCGGCTGGGTGTCTTTGAGCAGGAAGCCGCTGGCGCCGGCGCGCAGGCTGGCGTAGACGTACTCGTCGAGGTCGAAGGTGGTCAGGATCAGCACCCTGGTGGGCAGCCCTGCGGTCACGATCTCGCGGGTCGCCTCGATGCCGTCACAGCCAGGCATCCGGACATCCATGAGCACCACATCCGGCCGCAGTGCGGTGCACATGGACACCGCGGTCCGGCCGTCGGCGGCCTCGCCGGCCACCTCGATGTCGGGCTCGGCGCTGAGGATCAGGCGGAAACCCTTCCTGATCAGGGCATGGTCGTCGACCAGGAGCACGCTGATCACGAGGCGGCCGCCCGGTCGGGGCGGAGGCGGGCCGTCACCCGCCATCCCCGCGGCTGGCGGGGACCGCAATCCAGCTCGCCGCCGAAGGCGCTGACTCGCTCGCGCATGCCGGTCAGGCCGCCGCCGGGAGCACCGGCCTCCCCGGCGTGGCCGGCGCCGTCGTCGTCGACTTCCACGCAGACCTCGGCGGGGCTGACCTGCAGCCGGACCGTCGCGCTCGCGCCGGGGCCGCCATGCTTCATGGTGTTGGTCAGGGCTTCCTGGACCAGCCGGAACACGGCCAGCTGCAGGCCGGCGGGCAGGTTCCCGGCGCTGCCGCCGTGCTCGTACCGGACGGGAAGGCCGGCCGCCCGGACCGTGCCCAGCAGATCGTCGAGATCCGCGAGGCCGGGCAGCGGCTGCCAGAGCTCCGGCCCGGAACCGGCCCGCAGCACCGCGAACAGGCGCCGGGTCTCGGTCAGCGCCTCCCGGGCGGTCTGCGACACGTCGCGGATGGCCTCGGATGCCTCGGCGGGCGCGCGGGCCACGGCGGCCAGGGCGCCGTCCGACAGGGCCACGATGACCGTGAGGTGATGGGCCACGCTGTCGTGCATCTCGCGGGCGATCCGCGCCCGTTCCAGCGCCGCCGCCAGGGCCAGGTTCTGGTCGCGTTCGCGTTCCATCCGGCCGGCCCGGTCGCGCAGCGCGGCGAGGTAGGCCCGGCGGGTATTGACGTACAGGCCCACGATGAGCACCGCGGCCGCGAATCCGGCCGCGTCTGACACCGCGAGCGCCCAGTCACGCGTGCCGTCGTGGCCGACCACGGCGACGATCAGGCCGGCCGTCAGCACCGCCGCGGCCAGCGCTTCCCTCCGTCTCATCGTGGCGGCCACTGTGTACAGGGCGATGGCCAGCGCGACCGGGAACAGGGCCCCGTGCGTGGGCCATACCGCCAGGACCGCGGAGGCCAGCAGCGTCCAGGCGAACACCGGGCCCGGCCAGACCCGGCGCAGCGGCAGCGCCAGGGTGGTCAGGGCCGCGACGCCCAGGCTGGCCGCCAGCGGCAGCGACGCGGCGTGGGCCGTCTGGCCGAACGAGAAATGCGCCAGGGACGCCGCGAAGGCGATAGCGGCGCAGCCGATGTCGAAGGCCCAGGAACGCAGGGTCCGCGCTCCCGGGTCCGCGACCGGCTTCCAGAAGGACACGCTTGCATCCTCGCACCTGACGCGGCTCACGCGTCGCGGCGCCGGAGCTGCCAGGCGGCCAGGCCGGCCAGCACCACCGCATACCCGCAGAGCACGGCGAATCCGGTCCACGGGCCCAGCGGATGGGTGACCAGCGGCTGCCCCCACACGGCTCCGCCGGCGCTGGAGGGCAGGTACGGCGCGATGCCCGCGATGGCGTGCGGAAGGTGCACCACGACAATCGGCGCGATGAAGAACAGCGCGGCGAACGCCGAGATACCCGCGGCGGTCTTCCGCAGCAGGGCGCCCAGGGTCAGGCCCACCACGGCGGCGACCGTCAGGTACAGCGCCGCGCCGACCAGGGTCCGCAGCACGCCCGGATCCGTCAGCGTGATCCCCGACCCGCCCCGGGCCGACTGGATCGCCGTGGCCACGAAGAACTCAGCCAGCGCAGCCAGCAGGGCCACGGGCAGTACCAGCCCGGCCAGCACGAGCAGCTTGGCCCACAGCACCGGCAGCCGCGCGGGAACCACCGCCAGCGTCGCGCGGATCATCCCGGTTCCGTACTCACCGCTGAACACCAGCACCCCGAGCACGCCGAGCACCAGCTGGGCCAGCAGGACACCGAACAGGCTGGTCGACACCGCGGTCACGGCCGGATGGGCCGCCGAGACCCGGTAGGGCTGCCCCCCGGCGGCCAGGGCCCCCACGCCGACGATCAGGATGACCGCGGTCAGGGCACAGGACCAGGTTGAGCGCAGCCCACGCAGCTTCGTCGCTTCCGAGCGGATGACGCGCGCCTGGGTGACCGGCCGGGCCGCCGTGGGGATGGCCGGGGCCGGGGCTACGGCGGCGCTCATCGCGTCGCTCCGGCGTGGTATTCGAGACTGTCCTGCGTGACCTGCATGAATGCCTCCTCTAGTGAAGCCTGGGCGGGCATGAGCTCGAAAACCGGCAGATGCGCCTGCCACGCGGCCGTCCCGATCTGCTCGGCGGTCAGGCCGGACACGCGCAAGACGTCCGTGCCGTCCCCGGTGACCGTCACCGCCGGCCCGGCGAGCACCTCCGCCAGGCGTCCGGTCTCCGGCGTGCGCACCTGCACATCGCCGGTCGCCGCATGGCCGATGAAGTCCTCGACGCTCGTCTCGGCGATGAGCTTGCCGCGTCCGATAACGACCAGCCGGCTGGCCGTCTGCGCCATCTCACTCATCAGGTGTGAGGAGACGAGGACGGTCCGTCCCTCGTTGGCGAGCGACCGGAGCAGCAGCCGGATCCAGCGCACGCCGTCCGGGTCGAGGCCGTTGACCGGCTCGTCCAGGACCACAGTCTGTGGCCGGCCCAGGAGCGCGGCCGCCACCCCGAGACGCTGTCCCATGCCGAGCGAGAAACCCCCGGCCCGGGTGCCGGCTACCGCAGCCAGCCCGGCCAGCTCGATCACCTCATCCACCCGGCGTCGGCCGATGCCGGAGGTCCGCGCGAGCGCCAGCAGATTACTGCGGGCCGACAGTCCCGGGTGGACAGACCTGGCGTCCAGGAGAATGCCCAGTTCCGCCAGGGGGGCGGCGCAGCCGCGGTACTGCTTCCCGTTGACCCGCACCGTGCCACTCGTCGGCCGGTCCAGGCCCGCGATGACCCGCATCGTCGTTGACTTGCCTGCCCCGTTCGGGCCGAGGAACCCGGTGACCACCCCGGGCTCCACCACGAAACTCAGCCCGTCCACGGCGGCCTTCTCCCCGTACCGTTTGGTCAAGCCATCGATCTCGATCATGATGCGCCCTCATCCCGGTGGTTTGCTGATGACCCGAACGCTACGGACCCCGTTACCAGCGCGGATCTGTCCCCAGGCCACACTTTCCCGGGGACCTAGGCCGCCAGGCATAGGCCTGACGGCGGCACAGGAAGAGACAAGGAGAGTCATGGAACGGATCAATGCCGGGCTGCTCATCCCAGGCGGTGGTGAGCCGGTCCGCGACGCCACGGTCCTGATCGATGGCGGGCGGATCAGCTACGCGGGCCCGGCGGCCAGCGCGCCGGCCGCGCCGGGCGCGGTCACCCACACCACCGCGACCGTGCTGCCGGGATTGTGGGACTGCCACGGCCACTTCATGGGCAGCCGGGCGCTCGACCTGGCGCGGCTGCCGCAGGAGCCCACGCCGCTGCGCGCGGCCCGGTCGGCCCGGGACCTGGCCAACGCGCTGAACGCCGGCATCACCTCGGTGCGCGAGGTCGGCGGCCTCGGCGTCTACCTGGCCCAGGCGGTCCGCGAAGGACTGCTCGACGGGCCCTCGATCTATGCCGCGGGTGCCGTCCTGTCCACCACGGGCGGTCACGGCGACCTGCACTCTTACCCGCTGTCGTGGATGAAGGACTTCGGGCACCACGACGGGACGTTCCGGCTGGCCGACGGTACCTCCGAGTGCATGCGCGCGGTCCGGGAGCAGTTGCGCCGGGGCGCGGCCGTGATCAAGGTCTGCGCGTCGGGTGGTGTGCTGTCCGAAGTGGACCATCCCGTCCACCAGCAGTTCACTGACGCCGAACTCCGGGCCATCGTCGAGGTGGCCGGGCTGGCCGACCGGGTGGTGGCCGCGCACTGCCACGGCAAGCCCGGAATCATGGCCGCGCTGCGGGCCGGGGTCGCGACCATCGAGCACGGGACGTACCTGGATGAAGAGGCGTGCGACGCGATGCGCGAGACCGGCACCATCCTGGTCCCGACCCGGACCATCATCGAGAACATCCTGGCCCACCTGGATAAGGTCCCGCCGTACGCGGCGGCCAAGCTGACGGCCGTCGCGGACATTCACGCCGACATGGTGCGGATGGCGATCGAGTTGGGGGTGACCATCGCGATGGGCACCGACCTCGGACTGACCGGGCTGGATCTGCCGGGCGCCTGGGGCACCAACGGGACGGAGCTGCAGCATCTGGTGGCGCTCGGCATGACGCCCCGGCAGGCGATCGAAGCGGCCACCGCCACCGCGCCGCGCACCCTCGGCCCGCAGGCGCCGCGCAGCGGGCAGCTGGCCGAAGGCTACGACGCCGATCTCATCACCGTGGACGGCGACCCGCTGGCCGATATCTCCCTCCTTGCGCAGCCGGACCGCATCACCGCGGTGTGGGCCGGCGGACGCCAGGTCAAGGGCGGCCGGTGAGCCCGTGCTGACCACCGTGACCTGGTGTTCATCCCGGTGACCTCGTCCCGGCCGTCGGCGACCTGGCCGGGTACCTGCTGCGGGCGCGCAGCTTCAACCTGACCGCGGTGTCGTGCTCGTCAACCCGGCACTGCACGGCAGTCGGGTCCAAGTACCTGACGGTCAGCCAGGTCCGCGACGTGCTCACGGTCGCGGAGCGCTGGGACGGCCACGCCTGGACCAGGCAGGCGACTCCCAGCGGCTGACCGGCGCCGGGTGATCCCGGCGACTTGTTACCCGCCGCGCGGTGCTGCGGGATTCCTCCATCCGTTCTCCACGCGGTCTCCATCCGGGCTCCAGGCGGGCATGGCCCGCTGGACGGGCACAAACGGGTGGCAATCCAGGTGAAGGGTGCGCCGCCCGCGGGGGTGCAGGTGGTGCCCGCGGTCGTGGTGGCTAGGCGGCGGCCGGCCCGGGGGGCAGTATCCGTGACCGGCGGGCACCGCCAACTCCCGGTGCGCGGGTAGACGGTGCGCGGTGGGCTCCTGCCACGCCCGGTACGCCGCGGGCTACTGGATCGTGTGCCGCAGGACCCGGCCGGCCAGCCCGGGCCGGAGGGCAGGCTCCAGCTCCGGGGGCGGGATGGCGATCACCGGGCAGCCGGCGTGAGCCAGGCAGTAGCGGCTCACCGTGGCCTGCCACAGGCGGCTGACCCTGCCCTGGCGGCCCATCCCGATGACCAGCACATCGTCAGCCCCGGAAGCGGCGCTGACCAGGGTCCAGCCCGGGGTCCCCTGGGCGATCACGGGCTGGACCCGCAGGCTGGCCGGTAGCCCACCGAAGGCGGCGTCCAGGGCGTCCCAAAGCCGCTGCCAGGCGGCATCCTCCCACTCCTGGTACCGGCGCTCCGAGGGAAACTGATGGCTGGCCAGCTCCATCGCCGGCGGAGCCCAGACGTGGATGGGGAGCAAGGTGGCGTCGAGCGCGTCCGCGAGGTCGGCCGCGCGGCGCAGCGCGGGCAGGCAACGCGGGCTGCCGCTCACTCCCGCGATGATCCTCCGGGCCCCAGAAGCCATAACCCTTTCCTAGGTCACGGGGCCGCATCTGGCGTGTGCCGCTCATGGAGACCGGATGGAGATCGCTGCCGCAGCCGGTCCCGGTGCTGGCGCCACACATCCCGGACGATGATCTGGATCATGGCCGCGAGGGGGATGGCGAGCAGGGCGCCGAGGAGGCCCGCCAGCTCGACCGCGAGCAGGACCGCGATCAGGACCGTCAGCGGGTTCAGCTGCACCGTGCGGGAGAAGATCAGCGGCTGCAGCAGATGGTTCTCCAGCTGCTGATACACCACGAAGAAGACCACCACGATGAGGCCGGCCGGCACGGAATCGATGAAGGCGGCCAGCCCGGCGACGACCGCCCCGAGCGTGGCCCCGACCAGCGGGATCAGGTCCGTGATCCCGACGAACAGCGCGATCAGCCCGCTGAACGGGACGCCGACGATGGACAGGACCGCGTAGGTCAGCCCGCCGCAGATCACGCTGATGAGCAGGTTGCCGGAGATGTAGCCGGTGATGGTCTTGGCGCAGTCAGCGCCCACCGACCGGATGTGATCGGCGCGGTCACCAGGGAACAGGGCCAGCGTGCCCTCGACCAGCCTCGGTCCCTGCACCACCATCAGGAACGAGAGCACGAAGATCGTTACCGTGGCCGCCACGCCAGTCGCCGCGCTCTTGAGGAACCCGAGCGCGGGGGCTCCGAGGCCGGTCACGAACGAGCGGATCCTGGCCTCGTTCTGCTGGAGGTAACCCAGGACCCTGGTCCGCTCGAGCAGGTGCCCGACCGGGCCCCGGCCCGCGCGGGCATCGTCGATGAGCTGGGGCAGCTGATGGGCCAGGGCGGCGCCCTCCCGGGCCAGCGGCAGGGCAAACACCGTCACCAGCCCGGCGATCACCACCACCAGCAGCAGGTAGACCAGCAGGGTGGCGAGCGACCGGCGGCACCAGGGCAGGCGCCGCTCGATCCAGTTGACCACCGGGTAGACCGCGACCGCGAAGAAGCCCGCGATGACGATCCAGACCAGGACCCGCTCCACCGCGCGGATGAGGAGCAGCACCGCCGCAGTGGCGAGCACCAGCCCGATCGTGGCCAGGATGGTGCGCACCGGAACCCGCCCCGGGGCGGCCGGGCGGGGAGTGCGGCCCGGGTCGCCGGATGGCGGATCAGGCCGCTGCTCCTTCGAGACCAGGTCCATGTCCGGCCAGGTTCGGCGACTCCCATGGAAAACCCGCGGTCAGCCGATGGAGATCTGATGGAGCCGGGAGCCGGACCCGCGGGCCCTCAGTACTTGTTGGCCACGAACAGGGTCTGGGCCGGGAACTTCGTGAGGATCTCGGTGCCGTAGTCGGTGACGACGACCTCCTCCTCGATCCGCGCGGCGGAGAAACCATCGGACGCCGGGCAGTAGGTCTCCATCGCGAAGACCATGCCCGCCTGGAGCTCGAGCGGGTGCTCCAGCGAGTTGAGCCGGGAGATGATCGGCCGCTCGTGCAGGCCGAGGCCGAGCCCGTGCGCGAACTGCAGGCCGAAGGCGGCGAGCTCGTTCTCGAAGCCGAAGTCCACCGCCCTGGGCAGGACGCGGGCCACCACGTCGGTGGAGACGCCGGGCTTGATCGCGGCGATCGCCGCGTCCATCCACTCCCGCGCCTGCGTGTAGGCGTCATGCTGGCTCGCGGTCGCGCTGCCGACGCCGAAGGTGCGGTAGTAACAGGTCCGGTAGCCGTTGAAGGAGTGGATGATGTCGAAGAAGGCCTGGTCGCCAGGCCGGATGATGCGGTCGGTGAAGTTGTGCGGATGCGGGTTGCAGCGCTCGCCCGAGATCGAGTTGACCGCCTCCACCTGGTCGCTGCCGAGCTCATACAGCCGCTGGTTCGCCAGGGCGACGATTTCATTTTCCCTAACGCCGGGCTTCAGCACGTCGACGATGTTCTGGTAGACGCCGTCGACCATCGCGGCGGCCTGGTTGAGCAGCATGATCTCGTCCGGAGACTTGATCACGCGGGCGTCCAGCATGGACTGCTGGGCGTCGCGCACCGCGATCCCCTGGCGCTCCAGCTCGAACAGGAACGGGGGCTCCACGATGTCGACGCCCAGCGGAGCGTCCGCGACCCCGGCCTCGGTGAGCAGCGACTTGATCTCGGTCACCGCGTCACGCATGAGGCCTGCCTCGGGGGCGACCGCGCCGCGGAAGCCGAGGAACCCGGGCCGGTAGTTCTCGTCCGGCAGCCACGTCGAGTACAGCTTGTGATGGCGGACCGCCGAGCCGAAGTCCCACAGGACGGTGTCCCGGTCCCGGAACACGAGGGCGTAGCGGATCATCTTGTCGCCGAGCGCGCCGCCGATCCAGGTCTGCGTCGTGTAGCGGATGTTGTAGAAGTCGAAGAGCAGGAAGGCGCCGCACTCGCTCGCCTCCAGCGCCGCCCGGGCCCGGGCCATCCGGTACCCGCGCAGCCGGGCGAAGTCAACGCGCTCCTCGTAGTCGACCCCCATCTGGCCGGGGGCGCCGAGGGGCCGCACGCCCGCGGGACGCTCTCGTGGGGTCACGAAGTCCCCTGCGCCAGTAGTCAATCCGGTCCTCCTTCGGGTCCCGCGGGCCTCAATCGACCTGCCTGAATCGAACAGTACCGGCCGCGTTCAGGCGAAGATCTCCGGATGCTTCTCGAGCTCCAGCCGGGTGCGGCGGATGTGCATGGTGAGCACCCGCTCCGCGTCATCGGCGTCCTGCCGGTGGATGCAGTCCAGCAGCAGGCGGTGCTCGAGGTGCGTGGCGGTCAGGCCGTCTTTGGCCGCGCGCCGGGTGAACTCGCGCCGGTAGTGCTGGGTCGTGTTCCACATTCGCTGGATGATCTGGCCCATCTCGGTCGACGCCGCCCCCGCGTAGCTGGACAGGTGGAACTCCCGGTCCGCCCGCATGAAGGCGTCGAGCCCGGCCCCGGCTTCCATCTGATCGGCCAGCTGGCCCAGACGGCCGATCGCGGCCGGGTCGAGCGCCGGCATGCTGGTCCGGAGCAGGAGGGGCTCCAGCCGCTCGCGGATGAGGTAGGTCTCGACGCACTCGCTGAGGGTCAGCCTGGTGACCCAGGCGCCGGAGTTGGCGACCAGGGTGACCAGCCCCTCGGAGTCGAGCATCCGCAGGGCCTCGCGCACCGGGATCCGGCTCGCGCCGGAGCTGGCCGCGACGTCCTCCTGCCTGATGCGCTCGCCGGGCAGGTAGTTTCCCCCCAGGATCGCGGTCCGGAGGGTGTCCGCGATCCGGTGGCTCGCGACGTTCTCGCGGTAGCCGGGATCGTGACTGGTGCTCACTGTGCTTCCCTACCGGGCCGGATGCCCAGGGTGCCAGAGCTTCACGGCGGCGTCCTGCTCGTAGGCCTTGCCCCCCGGGTAGCTCACCAGCTCGAACTGCATGCCCCACGGGCTGAGGAAGTACTGCCAGCGCTGCCCGGCCGAGGCGTTGCGGCTCGCGACCGGCCCGGCGAGCAGCCGCACCCCCTTCTCGCGCAGGTAGGCGACGGCCGCGTCCAGGTCGTCCACGTAGAGGGCGACATGGTGGCCGCCCAGGTCACTGTTGCGCGGCTGCGGGCGCTGGTCTGGCCGGGGCTCGTACTCGAAGACCTCGAAGTTGAGCCCGAAGCCGCACCGGTAGAACCGGATCTCCCGGACGACCGCGCGGGGATCGACGTTCAGGTGCTCGAGCATCCAGTCGTCATCGTGGCGCATCTCGGGCAGCGGGTAGACGTAGTCGCAGCCCAGTACACCGGTGAAGAAGGCATGGGCCTGCTCCATATCGGGCACGGTGACGCCGATGTGGTCACCGCCCCGCAGTCCGGGGATGCCTGAGCCCATGGGTCCTCCTCACCCGCTATGTATCCACTATTACGAAATTTGATCGGACCCGCCAGGTTTTCGTTATATTAATCGTTGAAATGGATACATTTGCGCGATAACCTCCAGCCAGGCGGTCAGCACATCGAGGGAGATGCGGATGCCACGCGAGAAGCGCCTCCACCCCGCCGCGGAGTGGACCGAGCTGAGCACGACGGCGGCGGACTGGAAGGCGGCCGACCCCGGGCTGCTGGCCACCATGCTCGGCCAGCTGCACCTCATCCGGGCCTTCGAGGAAACGGTCCTCGAGCTGGCCGCCGGCGGCCTCGTGCACGGCCCCGCGCACTCCAGCATCGGCCAGGAGGGCGGCGCGGTCGGCTCGATCGTCTCGCTGCGGTCGACGGACGCCGTCAACGGCTCCCATCGCGGCCACCATCAGTTCCTGGCCAAGGCCATCACGCACGTGACCAAGGGCGTGCTCGACCCGGCGGATCTGGTGACGCCGGAGGTGGCGGCCGTGCTGCAGCGCACGCTGGCCGAGATCCTCGGGCTCGCCCAGGGGTTCTGCAGCGGGCGCGGCGGTTCCATGCACCTGCAGTGGTTCGAGGCCGGGGCGCTCGGCACCAACGCCATCGTCGGGGGCGGCGTGCCGATGGCGGCGGGCAACGCCTGGGCCCAGAAGCACTCCGGCACCGACGACCTGACCGTCACCTACTTCGGCGATGGTGCGGCCAACATCGGCTCGGTGCTGGAGAGCCTCAACCTGACGTCCGCGTGGGACCTGCCGCTCTGCTTCTTCATCGAGAACAACCTCTACGCCGTCTCCACCACCGTCGCGGAGGCCACCGGCGAGCCGCGGCTGTCGGGGCGCGCGCTCGGCTTCGGCATCCCCGCCTGGCGGGTCGACGGCATGGACCCGCTCGCCGTGCACCTGGTCATGGAGCGAGCACAGCAACGGTTGCGGGCCGGGCAGGGCCCGGTGGCGGTCGAGGCGCTTGTCTACCGGTTCTTCCACCAGAACGGCCCGTTCCCCGGCAGCGCGTTCGGCTACCGGACCAAGGAGGAAGAGGCGCAGTGGCGGGCCCGTGACCCGCTGGACCGGGTCGCGGCCGAGATGACCAAGCTCGGCCTGATCGACGAGGCGGGCATCGCGTCCGTGCGCGAGCAGGCCCAGCGGACGATGACGCTGGCCGTCGAGGCGCTGGTCGAGCCGGACCCCGGCGGCCAGCCCGGATCCCGCCGGATCCGTCCCGACCGGTGGCCGGACCCCGCCTTCGTCAACGTCGGCATCCGCGGCGACTTGTCCGAACTCGCCGGTGCGCGCGCCGTCGAGCACCAGGATTTCACTGGCGAGCTCAAGCCCGGCAAGCTCATCGACGCCGTGGCCCGGGTCATGGACCGGCGGATGGGCGAGGATCCGCGCATTGTCGTGCTCGGCGAGGACGTGCACCGGCTGGCCGGTGGCACCAACGGCGCCACCAAGGGCCTGGCCGCGAAGTATCCCGGCCGGGTGCTCGGCACCCCGATCAGCGAGAACGCCTTCGCCGGGCTGGGTGGCGGTCTCGCGCTCGACGGCCGGTTCCGCCCGGTCGTCGAGTTCATGTACCCCGACTTCCTGTGGGTCGCGGCCGACCAGGTGTTCAACCAGATCGGCAAGGCCCGGCACATGTTCGGCGGCCGCAACCCGGTGCCGCTCGTGCTGCGGACGAAAGTCGCCATGGGATCCGGCTACGGCTCCCAGCACCTCATGGACCCTGCGGGCATCTTCGCCACCAGCCCCGGCTGGCGGATCATGGCCGCCTCCACCCCGTATGACTACGTCGGCCTGATGAACGCGGCGCTCGCGATCGAGGACCCGGTGGTCATGATCGAGCACGTCAACCTCTACGGCTCCGAGGGCGAGATCCCGGTGGATGACCTGGACTACCAGATTCCCTTCGGCACCGCCGCGGTGCGGCGCGAGGGGCAGGACGTCACGGTGCTCACCTATCTCTCGATGGTCGAGCATGCGCGGCAGGCGATCGAGCAGACCGGTATCGACGCCGAACTCATCGACCTGCGCTTCCTCGACCGGGCCAGCCTAGACTGGCGGACCGTCGGCGCCAGCATCGAGAAGACCAACGCGGTGCTCATCGTCGAGCAGGGCGCGCAGGGCACGTCCTACGGTGGCTGGCTCGCCGACGAGGTCCAGCGCCGCTTCTTCGACTGGCTCGATCAGCCCGTGCAGCGCGTGACGGGCTCCGAGGCGAGCCCGAGCATCTCGAAGGTGCTCGAGCGTGCGGCGATCGCCCGCACCGAGGAGGTCGCGGCCGGACTCGAACGGGTGCGGGCCGGCTTCGGGAGGGCGGGCTGATGGCGTCGGTCGTGCGGATGCCGAGCGTGCTCGCGGGCGCGACGGAGGCAGCCATCGCCACCTGGCTGGTCGGCCCGGGAGACCGCGTCCGCGTCGGGGACCCGCTCGCGGAGATCGAGACTGAGAAGGCGGTCGTGGAGTACGGCGCGGAAGAGGCGGGGGTGGTCGGCCGGATCGTGCTCGCCGCGGGCGACTCAGGCCCGATCGGCGCGCCCATCGTGGTGCTGGTCAAGGACGGCGAGACGGACGCCGACATCGACGCCGCGCTCGGCGGGGAAACGCCTGCCGCCCCCGGTGCGCCCGGCCCGGTCCCGGCCGGCCCCTGCCCCCGGCCGGGCGGCGGCCGTACGAGAGCCAGCCGGAGCCGGCCGCCCCCGCGGAGCCAGCCGCCCCCGCGGAGCCAGCCGTCTCCCGGGGGTCAGCCGATCCTGCGGGTCTGCGCGTCTTCGTCAGCCCCATCGTGCGCAAGATCGCCCGTGAGCAGGGCATCGACATCACCGGGCTGACCGGGACCGGCCCGAACGGCCGGGTGGTCCGCCGCGACCTCGAGCGGTTCGTCGCCGCGGGCGCCCGGCCCGGACCGGCGCCAGCCCCGCCGCCCGTGCCTCAGCCGTCCGCGGCCCCGGCCGCTGCCACCGGCACGCTTATCCCGCACACGCCGATCCGCCGCGCCATCGCGCGCCGGCTGACGCAGAGCCAGGCGACGACGCCGCACTTCTACCTGACCACCGAGTGCGTGGTCAACGAGTTGCTGGGGCTGCGGGAGCGGATCAACGAGACCGCGCCGGTGAAGATCTCGGTCAACGACTTCGTCATCATGGCGGTCGCCGCGGCCTTCGGTGACGTGCCGGAGGCCAACGTCACCTGGAGCGACGAGGGGCTGGTGGCGCACGGCTCGGTCAACGTGTCGATCGCCGTCGCGACTGACGGCGGCCTGGTCACGCCCGTGCTGCGGGGCGTCGAGACCAGGCGCCTGTCCGTGATCGCCGCGGAGGCCCGGTCTCTCGCGCAGCGCGCCCGCGACCGGCGGCTGCAGCAGCACGAGCTGGAAGGCGGCGCCTTCTCGGTCTCGAACCTCGGCATGTACGGGACGCTGGAGTTCTCCGCGATCATCAACCCGCCGCAATCGGGCATCCTGGCCGTGGGCGCGGCCCGGCCGCAGCCGGTCGTGGTCAACGGCGCGGTGGCCGTGGCCACCGTCATGCGCTGCACCCTCTCGGTGGACCATCGCGCCATCGACGGAGCCCTCGCGGCGCGCTGGCTCGCGGCCTTCACGGCCCGGATGCAGTCTCCCCTGGGGATGCTGGCCTGACCTGGTCAGCGAGCTGGCGGACCTCGCCGGCGATGGCCGGCCACAGCGGGGCAGGCAGGTCGTGGCCGACGCCGGGCAGGATCACCAGCCGGGCGCCGTCGATGGCTTTCGCCGTGGCCCGGGCCGCGCTGACGCGCAGGATGGGGTCCTGATCGCCGTGCAGGACGAGGACGGGCTTGTGCAGATCGCGGAGCTTCGGGCCGTGCCAGGGGGCGCCGACCTGCCGGCTCTGGGCCTTCGTGTCCCGCGGCCCGCTGTCGGCCTCGCGTTCGATCCACTCCCGGGCCGCGTGTTCGTCGAAAGGGTAGGCGGGGGAGGCCATCTCGCGGGCCAGCGCCAGGGACAGCTGGATGTCGCCGTCGCGGCCTTCGGGGACCTTGATCCGGGACAGTTTGGCCAGCGTGCCCAGGCGCACATAGCGCCCGCCCTTGATGCCGACCGCATCGCTGGGCATGGCCATGGCCGACACGACGGTGAGCACCCGGTCCGGGTGGCGGAGCGCGATGCGCTGGGCGATGATCCCGCCGAGCGACGCACCGAAGATGTGCGCCCGTTCCCAGCCGAGCGCGTCCAGCACGGCGACCGCGTCGTCGGTCATGTCCTCGGAGGAGTAGGCCCCCCGCTTGCGCGCCAGCGCGGCGAACGGGTTGCTGCTCCCGGTATCCGGCATCCGGGTGGATTCCCCGGCGTCGCGCTGGTCGTAGCGGGCCACCTCGAACCCGCGATCGGCGAACGCCTGGGCCAGCCCGGCCGGCCACCAGAATCTGGACACGGCGAGGCCCATGACGAGCAGCAGCGGATCGCCTTCCGACCCGGCCAGCCGGTCATAAGCGATCTCGACCACGCCATGGCGCGCATACTGCGTCGGTGTCCACGTGCTGGCCCATTGGCCAGCACCTGCTGTTCCCGTCATCGTGATTCCCCGCCCGTCGGCCGGCTTTCCAAAAACTGCGATCATCGTTCGCTATATGAGGAGCCTAACTTACTGAATACAGTGTTCGCAATGACGGAAGGTTCGCCATGACAGAGGAGCTGAAGCCGGACCGCGGGGGGCCGGGCATCTGGACCCGCCCGGAGCGGTCGGCCCGCGGCCCGGTCCCGGAGCACAGCCGCGCGGAGATCGCGGCGGCGGCCATCACCCTGGCCGACGCCCGGGGCCTGGGCGTGGTGACCATGCGCTCGGCTGCGGCGGCCATCGGGACCGCCCCCGCGTCCCTGTACCGCTACGTGGCCACCCGCGACGAGCTGGTGGAACTCATGGCCGACCAGGTGTACGGCGAAATCTCCTGCCACGAACCCGGCACGGGGAACCCGGTCGCCGATCTGCTCCGGCTCGCCCAGCAGAGCCGGGCCGTCTACCACCGCCATCCCTGGCTGCTCGACGTCCCGGCCACCGGGAACCTTCCCGGGCCGAACGCGGTGGCGTTCATCGAACTCGTGCTGGCTGCGCTGGCGAACGTGGATCTGACCGGGCCCGAGAAGCTGGTGACCGTCGGCCTGTTCTCCGGCGTCGTGCGGTTGTTCGCGCAGACCGAGATCGGCCAGCGCCGGGCCGGTCAGGACCCTGCCCAGTGGCAGGTAACGCTGGCCGGTTATCTGCTGCGGGTCTCAGGCACTGGCCAGTATCCCCAGCTGGCGGCCGCGCTGGCGGACCAGCCCGCCGCCGGCAGCCCCGCGGGCGGTGACCCCGCGGGCGGCGGTCCCGCCCAGGATGAGCCCCTGTTCGACCTGGCTATGACCCGGATCCTGACCGGCCTGCTCCCGTCCACGTGATTCCGCTGCCCAGGGCACCGCAGGGAGCGGATTGGGCGTTGTCGTGCCCGGTTCGGCAGCGGCGGCGCCGACGATGACCGGGTGGCGCCAGCACGGTGCTGGCGTCACCCGGCCTCGGGATGCGTTACTTGGTGAAGCCCTCGAGCTTGTTGGCCTTGATGACGTAGGAGTTCGTGTAGGTAGTGGCCAGGTTCACCGGGCCGGTGATCTTGCCCGCCAGCTTCTCGACCGCGTAGACGGTCTGCGGACCGTTGGCCGGCATCATCCCGTCGGACAGGAACTGGCCCTTGTCCGTGGTCAGGGCGCGAACGTAGTCCGCCCTGGTGATCAGGGAGTTGGAGACGAACTGGGCGGGCAGGTGGTCAGCGATCTGGGCCGCGCTGTGCGTGGCGATGTAATGCATGGTGGCGACCAGCGCGTTCACCACCTTCTGCACGGTGGGCTTGTTCTGGTTCACCCAGTCGGCCCGGGCCAGTACGCCCGCGGTCGGCTGGAAGCCACCCAACCAGTGCTGGACCCCGCTGGTGGTGGCCAGGTCGATCGCGGAGTAGCCGACACCCTTCTTCTCGATGGCGGTGACCGTCGGCTGGGTGGTCATGCCGCAGACGATCCGGTGGTGCTGCAGCGCGCTGACCATGGTGTCCCCGTCCCCGGCGGCGACCCGGGTAAAGTCCTTCGAGGTCAGGTGGTACCGCGCGGCCAGATAGAGGGTCAGGTCGTCGGTCCCGGAGCCGAGGTCGGTGACGCCGACGGTCTTGCCCTTCCACTGGGCGGGGGAGGTGATCCCGGAGCCCTTGTAGCACATCTCCCGCTCCCCGGGGGCGCCGGACAGCTGGGCCACGTCGATCACGTTCTTGTGGGCCAGCTGGAAGTCGATCGTGTGCACGTACCAGGCGCCAGCCATGTCCACCTGCCCGGAGGCCATCGCGGTCTCGGCGCCGACGCCACCAGATTGCTCGGTGGACAGCTGCATGTTGACCCCGTACTTCTTGTAGTAGCCGAGGCCCTGGGCGAGCTGATAGGGCAGGTAGATCTGCTTGTCGATGCCGCCGACCATCATTGTCACCGTCGGCATGCTCCCGCTTCCGCTGCTGCTGGCGCTGCTGGAACTGCAGGCGGTGACACCGGCCAGCGTGGCTACGGTGGCTGCGGCGGCCAGCGCGAGGACAGGCTTTCTCCGGAACATGGGCGTACTCCTTCGTAACTTGGGCGATGAGGAAGAGGCGGTGCGAGACGGCGGCGGCCGGGTCAGATCGCCGCCGCTTCGGTAGGCGCGGGCGGACGCCAGGACAGCAGCCGTCGCTCGAGCCGGCTGATCAGCCACTCGGCGGTGAGGGCCAGCACGGCGATGACGACCATCGCCGCGAACACGCCATTGGGATCGAAGTTGTTCTGGGCCGTCGCGATGACCAGGCCCAGGCCTTTCTGGGCGCCCAGGAACTCACCAACGATGGCGCCGATGATCGAGAAGCCGAAGGCCACGTGCAGGCTGGCGATGATCCAGGTCAGCGCGGACGGCAGCACGACGTTGCGGACGGCCTGCATCCGGGAGGCGCCCAGGACCCGGACGTTGGCGATGAAATTGGGATCCACTTCCCGGACACCCTGGAAGGCGTTGAAGAAGACCACGAAGAAGACCAGGACCGCGGCCAGCATGACTTTCGACGACGAGCCCAGGCCCAGCCACACCACGAAGATGGAGCCCAGCACGATGCGCGGCAGCGCGTTCATCGCCTTGATGTAGGGCCCGAGCACGTCGGCCAGGAAGCGCACCTGCCCGAGCAGGACGCCGAACACGACCCCGCCGGCCACGCCGAAGACGAAGCCCAGCAGGGCTTCGCGCATGGTGATCCAGACCTGGAGCCAGATCGAGCCGTAGGCCGTGCCGTGCTGGAGCCACTCGCGCAGCTTCAAGACGATGCCGCTGGGCTGGCCGAAGAAGAACGGGTCGATGACCTTCATGCTGGTGAGCAGCTGCCACCCGCCGACCACCAGCACCAGGGTGGCGACGCGCGCCGCGTTCACCAGCAACCGGCGCCGGCGCGCTGCCCGCCGGGCGGCCCTGGCCACCACGGTCTCGTCCGAGGCGGGCGTGGTCCGGGTGCTGGTGCCGGCCAGCATGGCCGTCGCCGGGTCGTGGCTCATGACCGGTCCCTCGTGTCGGGCGCGGGCAGGCTGCCCGGCGCGGCTGGGCTATCAGCAGTGGGCGGGCTGCCCGAGGTCGGCGGCGCGGTGCGGGCGTAGGCGCGCTCCACTTCCTCGCGCAGCGACTCCCAGATCTGGTGATGCAGCTCCAGGAACCGGGGCTCGAAGCGGATCTCCTGGACCGCGCCGCGCGGCCGCGGCAGGTCGATCTCGTAGACCGCCTTGACCGTGCCCGGCCCGGCCGTCATGACCACCACCTGGTCGGCGACGGCGATGGCCTCCTCCAGGTCGTGGGTGACGAAGATGACCGACGGCCGCGTGGCGTCCCACAGCGTCAGCAGCTCGTTCTGCATGATCGCCTTGGTCTGCACGTCCAGCGCCCCGAACGGCTCGTCCATCAGCAGGATCGATGGCTCGTTGATCAGGGCGGCGGCCAGGCTGACCCGCTTGCGCATGCCGCCGGACAGCTGATGCGGGTGGTGATCCTCGAAGCCGGCCAGGCCGACGGTGCGGAGCCACTCGCGGGCGCTGGCATGCGCGGCGCTCTTGGGCACGCCGTGGAACAGCGGGCCCATGGCCACGTTCCCCAGCACCGTCTTCCAGGGCAGCAGGGCGTCGGACTGGAACATGAAGCTGGTGCCCGGGGTGATCCCGGTCACCGGCTGGTCGCGCACCTGCACCCGGCCGGCGCTCGGCCGGTCCAGGCCCGCCACCAAGGTCAGCGTGGTGGACTTGCCGCAGCCCGTCGGGCCCACCACCGCGCAGAACTGTCCCGGTCTCACCGACATGTTGACGTCGCGCAGGGCGGTGAAGGCGGTGCCGGCCGGCGTCAGGAAGCGCTTGGTGACCCCGGACAGCTCGATCCCGGCGTCCTCCCGGGGCTGGCCGGCCGGAGCCGGGGGCCCGCCCGCGGCGGCTGACCGGCCGCGGGCCACTTTGGTGAAATAGGCCCGGCGGGCCCGGAAATCGCCGTCAGAAAGGGTGTTGTATTTCACACAGCGGACGGTAGCCAGCGGTCGGCCCTGAAGTCACGCTTGCGCTTGATAACGTCATAAAGAATGCTCTGCGCATTCTGCAGGAACAGCCCCTAATGACGGCTCCGCGCGTTTTGCGCATTCTGCTCACCATCATGGCTACTGTCCGGGACCGCGCGGGCGCTGTTACACTGCCGCAAACTTCCGTTAACAATGGCTCCTGGCCAGTCAGCATGAGGAGCGCTATGCGACGGGTGTCGTGGCAGCGCCTGTCCACCCAGGTCGTGATCATGCAGGTCGCCATCCTGGTGATCACGATGGTGGCTGGCTTCGCCATCTTCCAGTGGAATCTGAAGCGCCAACTCTACGGCCAGTATGAGCAGCGGTCGCTAATGCTGGCCCAGACCCTGGCGTCACAGCCCTCGATCATAGACGCCGTGGTCCACGGGCAGCCCGGGGGGCAGGCCCAGAGCCTGGCCATGGCGGCGCGGCACCGGACGGGTGCCTTGTTCGTGGTCATCACGAATGCCGGGGGAATCCGGTATTCGCACCCGCATCGGTGGATGATTGGCCTACCGGTGCAGGACGACCCGGAGCCGCCCGCCAGTGAGTCGTTCCGGACTGGCCGAGCATGGACGGGCATCCAGCACGGCACGCTCGGGTTGGTCGCCGCGGGCAAGGCGCCTCTGTGGAAGGGGCACACGCTGGCCGGGGAGGTCTCGGTCGGGTTCTCGGCGGACCAGGTCGCCCAGCAGGTGACCGGCACGCTGCCGTCGCTGGCCATCTATCTCCTGGGCGTCCTCGCGGTCGGGGTGCTGGCCGCCCTCGGCCTGGCCCGGCGGCTCAAGCGCCAGACCTTCGGCCTGGAACTCGGCGAGATCGCCGGCCTGCTGCAGGAGCGCGAGGCCATGCTGCACGGCATCCGGGAGGCCGTGCTGGGCTATGACCGCGGCGAGCGGGTGATCCTGGCCAACGACGCGGCCCGGCGGCTGCTCCGCCTGCCGGCCGACTTCCTCGGCCGGCCGCTCACCGAACTGCTCCCGCCGGGCCGGCTCGGTGACATCGTGCGCGGCGAGATCAGCGGCAGCGACCTGCTGGTCCTGGCGAACGACCGGGTGCTGGTGGTGAACCGGATGCCGATCGAGCTGGAGCACCGGCGTCACCTCGGCTGGGTGGTCACTTTCCACGACCAGACCGAGTCGGAGAGCCTCAAACGGGAACTCGACGAGGCCATCGGCCTGACCGAGGCGCTCCGGGCCCAGTCTCACGAGTTCGCCAACCGGATGCACACCCTGGTGGGGCTGGTGGAGCTCGGGCACTATGGCGAGGCCATCCGGTTCGTCACCGACGTGTCGGCGGCTCGGGATGCCCTGACCGAGCAGCTCAAGGAGGCCATCCGCGACCCCAAGCTGGTGGCCCTCACGCTGGCCAAGTCCTCGCTGGCCGAGGAGCGCGGCGTCCAGTTGCGCGTCGCGGCCGACTGCCACGTGGACGCCGATCTCACCGATATCACCGCGGTGCTGACGGTCACCGGGAATCTGATTGACAACGCGATCGAGGCCACCGCCCAGGCGGCGGGGCCGCGGTGGGTGGAGCTGACCGTGGTGTCGGCGGGCGAGAACCTGCTGATCCGGGTCCGTGATTCCGGTCCTGGGGTGCCCGACGACATGCGGGAAGCCATCTTCACCGACGGGTTCACCAGCAAGTCCTCACCGACGGGCGCGCGGCGCGGGCTAGGCCTGGCCCTCGTTCGCCAGATTACGGAGCGGCGCGGCGGCATGGTCAGCGTCGGGCGGGACGGCGGCGCGGTGTTCACGGCGGTACTCCCCGGCTGCCTCGACGCGGCCGCCGGGAGCGAACCGGGGCAGTGTGCGGACTCTGCGGGTCCGGACACCGTGGGTGCGGATACTGCGGCGCTGCCGGCCGGGCAGGCCACGCCATGATCCGCACGGTCGTGGTGGACGACGACTACCGGGTGGCCTCGATCCACGCGGCTTACGTCAACAAGGTCCCCGGCTTCGAGGCCATTGCCCAGGTGCACACCGCGGCCGCCGCGGTGGACGCGGTGATCGAGTTCATGCCCGAACTGCTCCTGCTGGACCTCTACCTACCCGACGAGCACGGGCTGGACCTGGTCGCCCGGTTGCGCGGCGAGTCCTACCCGCCGGTCGACGTCATCGTCATCACCGCGGCCAAGGACGCGGACAGCGTGCGCGCCGCCATGCAGCACGGTGCCCTGCACTACCTGCTCAAGCCGTTCAGCTTCCCCGCGCTGCGGGACAAGCTGCTCTCGTACGCGCAGATGCGGTCCCGCCTGGACAGTCTGCGCGCGGCTGACCAGCGGAGCGTGGACCGGGTCTACGGGGCCCTGCGCGCTCCCGGCCAGCTCGCCGCGAGCAAGGGCCGGTCGGACTACACCCTTGAGACAGTCGAAGAACTGCTCGCCGGGACGCATGCGGATCTGTCCGCCGCCGAGGTTGCAGAACGTACCGGCATGAGCCGGGCTACCGCCCAGCGTTACCTCACCCACCTTCACGACCTGGGCCGGGTCGCCATCCGGCTGCGTTACGGCGCGAGTGGCCGGCCAGAGCACGGGTACCGCTGGTCGCCCGGCCAGTAACGTGCGGCCGGGCGGCCCGGCGGCCTTTCGGGCGGATTCGGCGTGGTCGTGCCCCGGTTCGGCAGCGGCGGTACCGCCGTGGGGGGTAGCCCGCCAGGACAGCCCGAAAGTGCCGGCCAGCACTAGGAGGATGAAGGCCAGCGAGGCCCAGGTAGGGATCTTGTACACGTCGGTGAGCAGCAGCTTGGCCCCGACCCCGGCCAGGATGATCGCCAGCCCGGTCTGCAGGTAGATGAACCGCTGGGCGCCGGCCAGCAGGAAGTACAACGCGCGCATGCCCAGCGGTATCGCGCCTTCCTGGGCTTGACGGCTTCGGTCACGTCCAGGACAGCCGAGTGGCGCGGATAGCAGGTGCAGCCGCGGTGATGATGGTGTGAAGGTGTTGCATACAGTGGCAGGACATCTCCCGCTCGCGATCGAAGGGATGTGCGCCCGTGGGTCGAACGGCCACCGGACGGGCCGGCTCCAGCGGCCTGACCGCGACCGAGCACCGCCTGGACAACGGTCTGCGCCTCGTGCTGTCCGAGGACCACCTCACGCCCGTCGCGGCCGTCTGCCTCTGGTACGACGTCGGGTCGCGGCAGGAGGTCGAGGGCCGTACCGGGCTGGCGCACCTGTTCGAGCACCTCATGTTCCAGGGCTCGGCGCAGGTCAAGGGCAATGGCCACTTCGAGCTGGTCCAGGGGGCCGGCGGCTCCCTGAACGGGTCAACCAGCTTCGAGCGCACGAACTACTTCGAGACCATGCCCGCGCATCAGCTGGAACTGGCCCTCTGGCTGGAGGCGGACCGGATGGGCTCGCTGCTCGCCGCGCTCGACCAGGAGTCGCTCGACAACCAGCGGGACGTGGTCAAGAACGAGCGGCGGCAGCGCTACGACAACGTGCCCTACGGCACCGCGTTCGAGCGGATGGCCGCGCTGGTCTACCCGGAGGGTCACCCGTACCACCACATCCCGATCGGCTCGATGGCCGATCTGGACGCGGCGACGCTCGACGATGCGCGCCTGTTCTTCCGCACGAATTACGCTCCCAATAACGCAGTCCTGGCCGTGGTCGGCGACATCGATCCGGAGCAGACGCTGGCCTGGGTCGAGAAGTACTTCGGCTCCATCCCCTCCTTCGAGGGCAAGACGCCGCCCCGTGACGGCACGCTCCCCGGCGTCATCGGCAAAGAGGTTCGCGTGGAGATCCGGGAGAACGTCCCGGCCCGGGCGCTGATGGCCGCCTACCGGATGCCGCAGGACGGCACGCGCGAATGCGACGCGGCCGAGGTGGCGCTCACCGTCCTCGGCGACGGCTTGTCGTCCCGGCTCTACAACCGCCTGGTGCGGCGCGACCGGACCGCCATCGCGGCCGGCTTCGGGCTGCTGCGCCTGGCGGGCGCGCCCTCGCTGGGCTGGCTGGACGTGAAGGCGTCCGGCGGCAGCGGGATCGGCGAGATCGACGCCGCCGTGGATGAGGAACTGGCCCGGCTCGGCGCCGAGCCCCCGGCGCCCCCGGAGCTGGACCGGGCCCAGGCCCTGCTGGAACGCGAATGGCTGGACCGGCTCGGCACGGTCGCGAGCCGGGCCGATGAACTGTGCCGGTTCGCGGTGTTGTTCGGTGACCCGCACCTCGCGTTCACGGCGGCGGACCGGCTCCTCGACATCACCGCCGAGGAGGTCCGGGCGGTGGCCGCGGCCCGGCTGCGCCCCGACAACCGTGCGGTGCTCATCTACGAGCCGGAAGGAACCGGGGCATGACCGATGCCGCTGTGACCATGGACCTGTACCCGCAGCCGGCTCCCGGGCAGCCCAGGCCCTGGTCGTTCCCCGCGCCCGACCGCGGCGTCCTGGCCAGCGGGCTGACCGTGCTGCGCTGCCACCGGCCCCGGCAGCAGCTGGTGGCCGTGGAGATCTGCCTGGACATGCCGCTCGACGCGGAACCCAGCGGGCTCGACGGCGTCGCCGCCATCATGGTGAACGCGCTGTCTCAGGGCGCGGGCGAGCTCACCGCCGAAGAGTTCTCCGCCGAACTGGAGCGCAGCGGCGCGACCCTTGACGCGCGGGCCGACTACGCGGGCGCACGCCTGTCGCTGGAGGTTCCCCTCTCCCGCCTGCCCCGGGCGCTGGGGCTGCTGGCCGAGGCGCTGCGCGTCCCGACGTTCGCCGACCGCGAGGTCGAGCGGCTGGTCCGCAACCGGCTGGACGGGATCCCGATCGAACTGGCCGACCCCGGCCAGCGGGCGGCCCGGCAGCTCGCGTCGGAACTGTTCCCGGCGTCCTCGCGGATGTCCCGGCCCCGCAAGGGCACCGAGGACACCGTCGCGCGGATCGACGCGGCGGCTGTGCGGGCCTTCTACACCGCTCACGTGCGGCCCGCCACGGCGACCGCGGTGGTCGTGGGTGACCTGGCGGGTATCGACCTGGACGAGATGCTGGCCGGCACGCTCGGCACATGGACCGGCGACCGCGCCGAGCCGCTGCCCATGCCCCCCGCGCCCGCGGACGACACCGGCCGGGTGGTGATCGTGGACCGGCCGGACGCCGTCCAGACCCAGGTGCTCATCGGGCGGACCGGCCCGGACCGCCACGATCCGGTGTGGCCGGCCCTGGTGCTCGGCACCTACTGCCTGGGGGGCACGCTCACGTCCCGGCTGGACCGGGTGCTGCGCGAGGAGAAGGGCTACACCTACGGGATCCGGGCGTTTCAGCAGGTGCTGCGCTCGCCGGCGCCACCCGCCCCGGCCGGCGTCCAGGGGCTGGCGGTCCTCGCCATCAGCGGTGGGGTGGACACGGCGTCCACCGGCCCCGCCCTGGATGACCTGCGCACGGTGCTGCGCACGCTGGCGTCCGGCGGGCTGACCGAGGCGGAGCGGGACACGGCCGTGCAGAACCTGGTGGGGGTCGCGCCGCTGCGCTACGAGACGGCCGCGTCGGTCGCGGGCACGCTGGCCAATCAGGTGGGCGAGCACCTGCCCGATGACTACCAGGCGCAGCTGTACGTGCGCCTGGCCCAGACCAGCGCCGCGGAGGCCACCGCCGCGGTCGTGGCGGCGTTCCCGGAGGACCACCTGGTCACGATCCTGGTCGGCGACGCGTCCCAGATCCGGGGCCCGGTTGAGGCCCTGGGCCTGGGCGAGGTCACGGTCATCCAGGCTGAGTCCTAGCGGGTCGGCGGCTGGTCCCCGCGCCCGCGGGCGGGATCAGTACTGGCGGGCCGAGCGTGGGCGGGCTCGGCCCGGCGCTTGCGGAGGTACCGCCAGACGGCGATGACCAGGGCGATGACCACGAGGGCGGCGATGATGTAGGTGGGTCCGCGGAAGTCGTTCACGATCGTTTGCCAGTTGGCGCCGACCACGTACCCGGCGTAGGCGAGCGCGGCCGTCCAGGGGATGCAGCCGAGGGTGGTGTAGATCCCGAACCGCACCGGGTCCATGCCCGCGATGCCGGCCGGCAGTGAGATGAAGGTCCGGATGACCGGAAGCAGGCGGCCGATCAGCACGGCCCGCGGGCCGTAACGGTCAAACCACCGGTTGGCCCGCTCGAGTTCGTCATCGCGCACCCGCAGCCGCCGGCCCCACCGCCGCAGCGCGGCCTGGCCGCCGTACCGGCCCACGGCCCAGGCGATATAGCTGCCGGCCACGTTCCCGGCCACGCCGGCGATGATCACCCCAGCCAGGTTGAGCTGGGTTCCGGGGACGGCCCCGGCGGCCAGCGCGCCGCCGAAGGTCATGATCAGTTCGGAGGGAACCGGGATGCACGCCGACTCCAGCAGCATGAGCAGGAAGATGGCGGCGTACCCGTAGGTGGCGATGAAATGCTGCATTACTTCACCAGGCCTAGGTAGAGGACGCTGGCCAGGCCAGCGATCAGGCAGTAGACCCCGAACGGGATGAGGGTCCGGGTCCGCAGGTACCGGAGCAGGAAGCGGACCGACAGGTAGGCTCCGACGCCGGACGCCACGCTGCCGAGCAGGATCTGGCCACCGATTCCGTGGCCGAGCGGGCCGAGCAGGTCGGGGATCTTCAGCGCGCCAGCCGCCAGGATGACCGGCGTGGCCAGCAGGAAGGCGAACCGGGCCGCGTCCTCGCGGGACAGGCCGCGGGCCATGCCCGCCACCATGGTGACCCCGTCCCGGCTGATCCCGGCCAGCAGGGCCAGGACCTGCGCGGACCCCACCACGACCGCCTGGGGGTAGCCCATCGAGGCCAGCCGCCGGTCGGCCTGAATCATCTCGGCCTGCTCCTGCTCGCGCAGCGTGGCCGGGCTGGCGCGGGACGCGCGGACCGCACCGACGAGTTCAGGCTCCCGCGCCGCAGTGACCAGCCCGGGTTCCCGTTCCGCGGCGATCGCCGCGTCGGCGGCCAGCGAGGCCCGGCTCCGGTAACGCTCTCCGGCGAGGAGGATGAGGCCGTTCACAGCCAGAAAGATACCCGCGATGATCGGCTTGCCGAAGATCACCCGGAACGCGTGCTCGAACAGCAGGCCGACGACGCCGACCGGAATGGTGGCCAGAATGATCATCCAGGCCAGTTTCTGGTCCTCCGTGCGCACCCCCCGGTCCCGGATCGAAGTGAAGAAGCCGCCGATGATCCTGATCCAGTCCCGCCAGAAGTAGACCAGGAGGGCGATGGCGGTGGCGACGTGCAGCCCGACGATGAACGCGAGGTACGGCGACTCGGCTGTGGCCACGTTCAGGTCCTTGCCCCAGGACCCGCCGATGATGGCCGGGATCAGCACGCTGTGGCCCAGGCTGGAGACCGGGAACATCTCCGAGACGCCCTGGACGAGGCCGACCACGGCGGCCTCCAGGTAGGTCAGGTGGGTCATGCCGGGCCTTTCGCTGGAGGATCGATGCGGCGCCTTGTGGCATACTCAACCGGTCGTGTTCTACAGAAGCTGTAGAGCATCTACAGGATTTGTAGATGCTACCCCAGGGGGAGAGGTGGTCGGCGTGAGCAGCGCCGCGGGCGCGGAGCGCCGGGCCGCGGGCGCACTCGAAGCCGAGATCCTGGCGATTTTGCGTGCGGCGGATGGCCCGCTCACTCCCGGTGAAGTCCGCCAGCGCCTGGCACCCGCCACTCAGGCAGGCCAGGGGGACCTCTCCTACAGCACGGTGGTGACCATCGTGTCCCGGCTGCAGGCCAAGGGCCTGCTGGCCCGCCAGCGGGCCGGGCGCGGTTTCACCTATACGCCGGTCAACGAGGCCAGCCTGGCGGCCAGCCGGATGAGCCAGATGCTGGGCCGCGAAAACGACCACGACGCCGTGCTCAGCCGGTTCGTGTCCGGGCTCTCCAGCCGGGACGCGAGGCTGCTCCGTGAACTGCTGGCCGGTGGCGGAAGTCCGCTCGGCAGCGATCCAGGGGAGACGGGGTAGGCCTATGTGGCTGCTGTACCTGCCTCTGGTGATCCCCGCGCTGGCCGGAGTGGCCGCCCGCCCGCTGGCCGCCCGGCTCGAACCTCGCCACGCGACCTGGCTGCTCACGACGGCCGCCGTGGCCCTGGCCGCGTGCAGCCTGGCCGCACTGGCGCTGCTCGCCGCCTTCGCTGCCGCCCGGGCACCGTTCCTGGCCGCGCTGGGGGGCTACTCGTCGGAGGTCATGCGGCGCGGCGACCCGATTTCCGCGGCCGCCGGGGTGGCCGCCGCGCTGGCCCTCACCGGAGCCGCGGTGGCCGTCACGGTTATGTTCCGCAACCGGGCGCGGGCCCTGGCTGAGTCGTACCGCCGCGCGGCCGGGCTGCCCGCCGACGACGACATCGTCGTGCTGCCCGGATCGGCTATCGAGGCGTATGCGCTCCCTGGCTCTCCAGGCCGCATCGTGGTCTCGGGCCGCCTGCTCGACTGCCTGGATGAGCGGCGGCGGACCGCGCTGATCGCCCACGAGCAGGCCCACCTGGATCGCCGTCATCATCTCTTCGCGACTGTGGCCCGGCTCGCCGCCGCGGCCAACCCGCTGCTCATCCCGGTGGCCCGTGCGGTGGACTACACCGTGGAGCGGTGGGCGGATGAGCACGCGGCCGCCGTCACCAGCGACCGCAGGCTGGTGGCGGAGACCATCGGCCAGGTGGCCCTGCTGGCCGGGCCTGGCCCGCGCCGGGCAGGCAGCATGGCCCTGGGCATCACCGGACGCCATCCCCGCCGGGTGTCGGTCGCCTGGGCCGGCCCTGTGCCCCGCCGGGTGGCCGCCCTGCTCACCGCGCCGCCGCGGCGCCAGGCCATCCTCCTGGCCGCCAGCACCGCGATCGTCCTGCTCGCCGGGGTGGCGGCCCTGCTGGCGGCCAGGGACCTGCATACCCTGCTCGAGCTGGCCCAAGGCCCGCGCTAGCGGGCCGGGTCCCCGCCTGCCGGGTCCCCGCCTGCCGGGTCCCCGCCTGCCGGGCGCGCCGATGACGAAGATGACGTTGGCCGCCTCACTGCGGATCCTCCTGGGGGTGCAGGCCTACGGCCTAAACGGACTTTACCCCTTTTAGATTCCCGCCGGTAGGCTGACGCTCATGTACCGGCGCGTCCTGCCCGCGGGAGCACCGCACGCCGAGCGCGCTGACGCGGTGCGCAACCGGCAGCATCTGCTGGCCACGGCCCGCGAGATGCTCGCCGAGGCGGGTGCGGACACGCTGACCATGGACGCCCTGGCGCAGCGGGCCGGCCTGGGCAAGGGCACCGTGTTCCGCCGCTTTGGCACCCGCGCGGGGATCTTCCAGGCGCTGCTGGACGACGACGAGCGCGCCTTCCAGGCGCAGGTCCTGTCCGGGCCGCCGCCGCTGGGCCCAGGGGCGCCGCCGCTGGATCGCCTGGTCGCCTACGGTCAGGCCCGGATCGGCTTCCTCATCGAGCACCGGGAGATCGCCCGGGCCGCCCTGGACGGCAGCCAGCCCATCCCGGCCGGGTCGCAGACGCCCCTGTCCCAGGCCCACATCCGGATCCTGCTCGGCCAGATCCCCCTGGGCGCGGCGGACCTCGACGTCCTGGCCATCCAGCTCACCGCGGCCCTGGACGGCCCGCTGCTGCTCTACCTGTCCGCGTCCGACCTCACCGAGGCGGCCGCGCAGACTGGGGAGCGGATCGCCCGCGGCTGGCAGAACCTGGTGGAACGGGTCGCGAGCGGCCCGCCAAGCCGGCCCTGACCCGCGCGGGGATCGTCGCGGCCGCGGTGGACATTATGCAGACCGAAGGGCTGGGCCGGGTCGATCTGACCCCGGTCGCGGCGGCGGGCGACTGGCCGAACGGCTCGTCCGGGTCCTGTTCTCCTACACCCACATCTTGTTCGGGCAGCCCGGCCTGGCGCAGTCGGCGCTGGTAACCCGGCCGTCAGCGTCGTGGTCGTCGCCGCGATCGCCGTGACGGACCTGGGTCCCGGCTGGCTGCTGCCGAAGTCCGCTCGCGGGGCGAGCACTGAGCCTGGGCGAGGTTGAGTGGGGTCGCTCAAGCAGCTGGCCGAGGGGCGGGCCGAAGGACCCGGGACCGGCCGCCCAATGACCCCTGCTCCTCCGCCGGCCTCTGGATCATGATCATTGGTGTGGGTCTGACTTATCCGCGGGAGAAGCTGGCCTGGCTCGACGGTCGGGTACCGCTAATCCTGCTGGCCGTGACCTTCGCTGCCCTGGCGGCGGGCGGGATCCTGCAGCTGGCCGGCGCGGCGGGTGCCGGGGATGCTGCCTGGCTGGCCGCCGGGGCCTGCGGTGCGGCTTACGCTCTGTGGGCGATGGCCGATGCGCTGCGCCGGGGTGGATGCCATCGCCCTGCTGGCCTTGCTGGGCGCAATGGCCGTCGGTGAGCTGCTGGCCGCGGCGGTGATCAGCGTCATGCTAGCCAGCGGACGGGCACTGGAGGCCTGGGCGGCCGGGCGCGCTGACCGTGACCTGCGCGCCCTGCTGGAGCGGGCCCCGAGGACCGCCCGGCGTTACTCCGGCGGGTCGCTGGTGGTGGTGCCGCTCGACGCGGTCGGGGCCGGCGACCTGCTGATGGTCGCGCCCGGCGAGCTGGTGCCCGTGGACGGCACCCTGGCCGCCTCGCCTGCGGTCCTGGACGAGTCGGAGCTGACCGGTGAGCCGCGTCCCGTCGAGCGGGCCCCCGGGGAACCTGTCCGCAGCGGCGTGGTGAACGCGGGCGGGCCGTTCGACCTGCGGGCCGCAGCCACGGCGCAGGACAGCACCTACGCCGGAATCGTCCGCCTGGTCTCCGAAGCCGAGCGGTCGCAGGCCCACTTTGTCCGGCTGGCTGACCGGTACGCGCTGTGGTTCCTCGGCGTGACCCTGGCCGTGGCCGGGATCGCGTGGGCGCTCGCCGGACCGGCGCGGGCGGTGGCGGTGCTGGTCGTGGCCACGCCGTGCCCGCTGATCCTGGCGGCCCCAGTCGCGCTGGTTTCCGGCCTGTCGGTCGCAGCCCGCCGCGGCGTGGTGGTCAAGGGCGGCGCGGTGCTGGAGCGGCTCGCCCAGTGCACGACGGTGCTCATCGACAAGACCGGGACACTCACCAGCGGGCACCCGTCGGTGGCCGGGGTCATCACCGCGGGCCCGCTGCCCGCACGGGACGTGCTGCGCCTGGCCGCGTCCCTGGACCAGGTGTCCCAGCATGTCCTGGCCGGCGCGGTCGTGGGCGCGGCCGCACGGGAACGGTGCGAGCTGGTGCGGCCGGACGACGTGCACGAGGTGCCTGGACAGGGCATCCGCGGAACGGTCGGCGGGCACCAGGTGGCGGTGGGCAAGGCGGCCTGGGCCGGGGTGAACGGTGCGCCCGCGTGGGCCAAGATGGCACGGCGGTGGGCCCGGCTCGACGGCGCACTGACCGTGTTCGTCGCGGCCGACGGTGCGCCCGCAGGCGTCCTGGTGATGGAAGACCCGGTCCGTCCCGACGCGGGCCGGACCGTCCGCGCGCTCCGCAGCGGGGGGATCGACCGCATCGTCATGGTCACCGGCGACCGCGCCGAGGCTGCCGACGCGGTGCTCACCGTGGACCACCTCGACCGCCTCGGCGAGGTGGCCGCGCTCGCCCGCCGCACCCAGCGGATCGCCTGGCAGAGCGTGCTCGCCGGGATGGGCCTCTCGCTCGCGCGATGGGCGTGGCCGCGGCCGGATTGCTGCCCGCGGTCTGGGGCGCGCTGCTGCAAGAGCTCATCGACGTCGCGGTGATCCTCAACGCGCTGCGCGCGCTGCACCCCGCCACCGCGGGCGTCCGCCTCGCCGACGAGGACGCCGCGCTCACCAGGCGGTTCCAGGCGGAGCACGAGAGCATCCGGGCCAGCATCGGGCAGTTGCGGACCGCCGCGGACGCGCTCGGATCCACCCCTGCGATTACCGCGATGCAGCAGGTCCGCCAGGTGAACGAGGTGCTGACCGGGCAGATCGGGCCGCACGAGCAGGCTGAGGAGCAGGAGCTGTACCCGGCCCTGGACCGGCTGTTTGGCAGCAGCGACGTGACCGCCACGATGAGCCGGGCGCATGCCGAGATCGCCCATCAGATCCGGCGCCTCGGCCAGCTTCTGGACGACATCGGCCCCGGCGAGCCCGACGACATGGATCTCGCCGACCTGCGCAGCCTGCTGTACGGCCTGCACGCCATCCTCCGGCTGCACACCGCCCAGGAGGACGAGAGCTACCTGTCACTCGGTGAGGAGGCTCCGGCCCCGGACCAGCCGGCCCCGGACCAGCCAGCACCGGATTGGCCAGCACCGGATCAGCTGGCCCCGGGCCCCGGGAGCTCCAGCGCGACCACGGCACCGCCGCCGGGCAGGTTGCGCGCGGTGGCCCGCCCTCCGTGAGCGAGCGCGATGGCGTTCACGATCGCCAGTCCCAGGCCGGCGCCCCCGTCGCTGCGCGCGCGCCCGGAGTCCGGCCGCGCGAAGCGTTCGAAGGCGTGCGGCAGGAACTCCGCCGGGAAGCCGGGGCCAGCGTCGCGGACCTCGATGACCAGGCCGGGGCCGGCCGCCCGGGCCGCGATCACGACCGGCGTGCCCGCCGGGGCGAACCGCAGCGCGTTGTCGACCAGGGTGTCCACAGCCTCGCGGATGCGGTCCGGGTCGATCTCGGCCATGAGCCCGGCGGGCGCGTCAACCCTCAGCGTCACGCCGGCCGCCCGGCTGCGCCCGGCCGCATGCTCCGCGCTGCGGGCGAGCAGCGCGCTGATGCTGGCCGGTTCCAGGCGCGGCTGGACCCGGTCCTCATCGCTGCGCGCGAGGAACAGCAGCTGCTCGGTGATGCGGAGCAGCCGGGCGACCTCCTCGCCGGCCCGGTCCACCGCGGTCGCGAGTTCTTCCCGGCTCCGCCCCGGGCGGCCGGCCAGTTCGAGCTCGCCGCGCAGCACCGCGAAGGGGGTGCGCAACTCGTGGCTGGCGTCCGCGACCAGGGCCCGCTGCCGGGCCAGCGAGCCCTGCAGCCGTCCCAGCAGCTCGTTCAGGGTCGCAGCGAGCGCGGCGATCTCGTCCCGGGTCCGGGGTACCCGGAGGCCGGGGGCGGGGTCCCGGGCGGAGACCGAGGCGACCTCACGCCGCAGCCGCTCGACCGGTGACAGTGCCGCCCGCGCCAGCCCGTAGCCGCCCAGTCCCGCGGCGGCCACGAACACCACGCCGGCGATGACCAGCTCGCGGGTGACGTCGCTGCGCGTGCGGTCGAAGGCCTCGAGGTCGACGCTGGCCACCGCGACCCAGCCCGGGTGCCCAGCCAGCGGCCTGGCCTTCACGCGCTCGTGCTCGTCCTCATCCGACCTGGTCACCGCGAGCCTGTGCTGACGGGCCTGGCCGATCTGGG
The DNA here is from genome assembly GCA_963770545.1 of uncultured Actinomycetes bacterium. Lineage (GTDB taxonomy): Bacteria > Actinomycetota > Actinomycetes > Streptosporangiales > Streptosporangiaceae > RYN-230. Next base: position 54,906 of record CAVYQF010000008.1, read on the forward strand.
CCCGGCTGAGCAGCGGCGTGGTTCCCGCGTCCGCGCTTGCGCCGCGGACCCGGCCCGCCGGGTCGATGACCTGGACCACGTACTCCCCGGGCGCCGGGCTGCCTGCGCCGGGGGGCGGACTGGCGTGCGCTGGGCTGGCCGGGACATAGCGGGCGGCCCGGCTGAGCTGGCTGGCCAGTTGCGCATCGATCGAGCCCAGCAGCGAAGCCGATAGCTCGGCCACGAAGAGCCAGCTGCCCAGGGCGAAGAGGAGGGCGGCGGCCGCGGTGAACACCACGGCGAGCCGGAGCCGGATGGACACGGCTAGGCCGGCTCGTCATGACGCAGCCGGTAACCCATCCCCCGGACGGTCTGGATGTCGTGGCGGCCGAACGGGATGTCCACCTTACGGCGCAGGTACTTGACGTACTGGTCGACCACGTTCGAGGTGCCGTCGTAGGCGAAGTCCCAGACGGCCTCGATGATTTGGGACCTGGTCAGCACGGCGCCGGGGTTGCGGAGGAAGAACTCCAGCAGGGAGAACTCCTTGGGGGACAACTCGATCTCGGTGCCGTCCCGCCAGGCCCGTTTGGTGGCGGGATCCAGCTTGAGGTCTCCTTCGGCCAGCACCGCCGGGCGGCGGCGGTCGTCCCGCCGCGCGAGGGCCCGCAGCCGGGCCGCGAGTTCCAGCAGGCTGAACGGCTTGACCAGATAATCGTCTGCGCCGGCATCCAGCCCCCGGACCCGGTCGCCGATCTCGTCTCGGGCGGTGAGCATCAGCACCGGGACCCAGATTCCCGCCTCCCGGAGCCGGCGGCACAACTCGAAACCGTCGAAGCCGGGCAGCATGACGTCGAGGACGATGGCCGCATAGGGATTCTCGGTCGCCATCCACAGGCCGTCGGGCCCGGTTCCGGCGACGTCCACGGCATGGCCCTCTTCCTCGAGCGCGCGCCTGACCAGGCGCGCCATCCGCACCTCGTCCTCAATCACCAGCATCCGCACAGCCATGAGATTACGCACCGCCGGATGTAAAGACGATGAGAGTCGCGACTCGTCCCCAGATGTGAGGCCTCACACGATTCTCACCCGGCCAGTTCATCAACGTGCGCGCACGATCGGGGTAACCGGGCAGAACCCGGCCGCCACAACCGAAAGGACGACCCGCTCATGGATTCCGATCGCGAGCAGCACGATGGGCAGGTGCCGCTGCCCGGCTTCGGCGCTCCCGCTCCGGGCGACGAGCCCGCGCCGGACCGCCGGGACGGTATCCGGCACACCCGGCGGATGTCCAACTGGACCCTCGCCGCCCTCATCGCCGGGACCGGGGCCGCCACCGTGGCGCTGGCCCATCACGCCGTCCCGGTGACCTACGGAACCACCACGGCGGCGGCCGGGACCGCGGCCGCCACCGGGACCACGGCCGGCCCGGCCGCGCACGGGGCCAGCGGGCCGCAGGTCGCGCACTCCGTCGCGACCACCAGCGGGTCCGGGGTCACCGTGACGACCACGACGCACACCGTGAACGGCAAGACCATCGTCAGCCACGTCCGGCACGTTCCGGCCTACCACGACAACTGAGGGGATGACGATGACTACTCGTCCTGCCACGCTCGCCCCGCACCCCTGGTGGCAGCGGGTTCCCACCGGCGATACCACGGTGGCCGTGGCCCAGCGGAATGCGCTGGGTACCACCGCCCGGATCGCGGTGTGGCCGCCGGAGCACGCTGGTGCGGCCATGACCGCGGTGGATGATGTCCTGAGCGCGCTGGATCGGCAGGCGAGCAGGTTCCGGCCGGACTCGGAGATCTCCTGGCTGCACCGGGCCCACGGCGGCCTGTTCATGCTCAGCGACGGTCTCGCCGAGGCCATCCGAGTGGCGCTGACCGCGGCCGCGTGGACCGGGGGGCTGGCCGACCCAACGATCGGCAGCGCCCTCATCTCCCTGGGCTACGACCGCGATTTCGCCGCTATCGATCCCGGCCGCCCGGACCCTCCGGCCGCGCCGGTCCCGGCGCCGGGATGGCAGTCGGTGCAGCTGGACGGCCCGCTGCTGCGCCTGCCCGCCGGGGTGCTGCTCGACCTGGGCGCCACGGCCAAGGGCCTGGGGTCTGATCGTGCGGTCCGCGCCGTCCAGGCCGCCACCGGGAACACCGGGGGAACGCTGGTCAGCCTGGGCGGCGACCTGGCCACCGGCGGGACACCGCCCGCGGGCGGGTGGCCGGTCCTGGTGGCTGAGCTGCCGGGCCCGCCAGCCGGGGCGGCGCCGGCTCAGCTGGTCCGGCTGGCCCGCGGGGCGGTGGCGACCTCGTCGGTCACCTGCCGCGAATGGCGGCGGGCCGGCCGCGTGCTGCATCACATCGTGGATCCCCGGACCGGCCTGCCCGCGGACGGCCCCTGGCAGATGGTAAGCGTGGCCGCGGCGAGTTGCGCGGACGCTAATGCCGCCGCCACGGCGGCCATCGTCGCCGGGGACGCGGCGCGCACGTGGCTGGCGGCGGCGGGTCTCCCGGCCCGGCTCGTGGCCCGCGACGGTGACGTGAGCTGCATCGGCGGCTGGCCCGAGGGCGAGGGTGAGCCCCTGGAGCCACCGGCGGGCAGCCACGTATACCGCGGCGCGGGGCCGCGCGGGGGCGCGCGATGAGCGCCGCCGCCGCGGTGGCCGGCTCGCAGGACCTGTGGCTCGTCTCCCGGGCCAGCGGGCTGGCCGTGCTGATCTTGTTCAGCACCGTCTTCGTGCTGGGCGTGGCCGCGCGGCTGGGCTCGGCCCCCCGGCGCTGGCCGCGGTTCGTCTTCCCAGAGGTACACCGCGCGCTCGCCCTGTTCTCCGTGGCCTTCCTGGGGCTGCACGTGCTCACCGCGATCCTGGATCCGTTCGTCACGATCGGCTGGGCCGCGACTGTGCTGCCGTTCGCGTCCGGCTACCGGACCCTCGCCATCGGCCTCGGGACCCTCGCGGTCAACCTGGGTGGCGCGGTGCTGCTGACCAGCCTGGTCCGGGCCCGCCTGGGCTACCGGGCCTGGCGGGCGGTGCACTGGCTGGCCTACCTGGCCTGGCCGGTGGCCTTCGTGCACTCGCTCACCGCAGGCAACGACCTGGGGGTGTGGTGGGTCGTCCTGATCGAGTGGGGCTGCGCCGCCGCGGTGGCCACCGCGGTCCTGGCCCGCATCCTGACCGGCATCCGGCATCCCGCGCCCGCCGGGCGCCCAACGGCCAGCTTCCGCCATCTCACCCCAGGGAAAGGAGCGCTCCGGTAGTGCGCCGCCACGACGAGACCATCAGCCGCTTTTCCCCGGTGAGCACCCGGCCGGCTGGCCTGCTGCCCCGCCTGCTGCCCACCGGGTTCGCGGCCGGCCCGGCCGCCCTGGCCGAACACGTCCGCCGCTACGGCCCTGTCCCGTCACCCATCCTGGACTGGCCGCGCCGGAAGGCGCTCATCGAGGAGGTGGAACGGTCCGGGCTGACCGGCCGGGGCGGGGCGGCCTTCCCCACGGCGCGGAAGCTGGCTGCGGTCGCGGCCGGGCACGCCCCCGTCGTGGTGGCCAACGGCACGGAAGGCGAGCCCGCGAGCGCCAAGGACAAGGTCCTGCTGGCCCGGTCCCCGCATCTGGTCCTCGACGGCGTGGTGCTGGCCGCCGCGATCACCGGGGCCCGCCAGGCGGTGATCGTCGTGCACCCGTCCGTCCGCGAGATCATCGACGAGGCCGTCGCCGAGCGCAGGCACGCCGGGATCGACCACGTCCGGATCGACGTCGTGACCGGCGCGGACCGGTTCGTCGGCGGGGAAGCCAGCGCGGTCGTGCACTGGATCGAGAAGGGTGTCCCGACTCCCACCCGGACACCGCCCCGGCTGTCCGAGCGCGGGCTTGGCGGGCAGCCGACCCTGGTGCAGAACGTCGAGACGCTGGCCCACTTCGCGCTCATCGCCCGCTACGGGGCCGCCTGGTTCCGCGGTGTCGGCACCGCAGCCGAACCCGGCTCGATGCTGGTCACCGTCCTGGGTGCGGTGAACCAACCCTGCGTGCACGAGATCGCGATCGGGGTCCCGGTCGGGGAGGTGCTCAGGCTGGCCGGCGGCCCTTCCGCGCCGCTGCAGGCCCTGCTGCTCGGCGGCTATTTCGGGAGCTGGGCCGATGCCGCGGCGGCGGAGCCGCTGCCCTTCTCCGCCGCGGGGCTGGCCCCGCTGGGCGCCGGGATCGGCGCCGGCCTGATCGCGGCCCTCCCGGGTGACACCTGCGGGCTCGCCGAGACGGCCCGGGTGGTGCGGTATCTCGCCGACGAGTCCGCGGGCCAGTGCGGACCCTGCCTGTTCGGCCTGGACGCGGTGGCCGGGGAGGTCCAGCGGCTCGCCGACGGGCGCACGTCCAGCCTGGCTACCCTGCAGCGCTGGCTTGGCCAGGTGGACGGCCGGGGTGCCTGTAACCACCCCGACGGCGCCGTGCGGATGATCCGCAGCGCCCTGTCCGTCTTCACACCTGAACTGGAACAGCACGCGCGCGGCTGGTGCTGCGCGACCCGGCAGGGCGCGGTGCTGCCCGTGCCCCCGCGGCGGCCGCGATGACCCGGCGGCTGCGGGTCGACCCGATCGCCTGTGCGGGCCGGCGGCTGTGCGCCGAGGTCCTGCCCGAACTGATCACCCTGGACGACTGGGGCTTCCCGATCATTCGGGCGGGTGACGTGCCGGACCCCCTCCTGGCCGACGCCCGGGAGGCGGTGAGGGTCTGCCCGAAGCTCGCGCTCTGGCTAGAGGAGCGGCGCTGAGCGCCTCCGCGTACCCGCATCAGCGGATCGCCTCAAGCAGCTGGCCCGGGGTCTCGACCTGTGGCATGTGACCCGTGTCCTTGAGCAGCTCGAACCAGGCCTGGGGGATGGCGGCCGCCAAGGCCCGGCCGTATTCGGGATCGACCATCCGGTCGCTGTCACCCCAGACCACCAGCGTCGGCACGGCTACGTCATGGAGGCGCTCCCCGAGGGTGGGATCGGTCATCGCCGTTCCGGCGTAAGCGGCGAGAGCGGCCCGATTACCCGCGGCGATGGCTTGCGCGGCGGGGGCCAGCGTGGCCGGGTCGATGCGGAACGGGCCGGGGTTGTGGAAGCTGAGCTCGAAGACCTGGTCCATGGTCAGGGAGAAGAAGTCGGCGACGGGGTGGCCCGGGACCTCCAGACCGGCCGCGTCGATGAGGATGGCCCGGCTGACGCGGGGCGAGTTCAGGATGGCGATCTCGGCGGCGATCCAGCCGCCGATCGAGTTCCCGACCACCGTGACGTCCTCGAGGCCGAGCTGGTCCAGCAGCGCGACGTAGAGCGCGGCGAGGCCCCGGACGGTATGCAGCGCCTCGGGCCGCGGGGTGCCGCCGAAACCGGGATGGATGGGGATAAGGACGCGGACGTGCTCGGCGGCCGCCAGCGTCTCGCCGAAGCTAGCCACCGTGTCGGGCCCGCCGCCCCCGTGCAGGAGCAGGAACGGGCGGCCCTCGCCGTATTCGCTGACCGTCACGTCCACGGGGCCGGCGTCGTCCAGGTTCACGGTGTAGGTGCTGGTGATCATGATGTCTCCCGTAGTTGGGCGAGGAGGTGGCTGGGGAAGGAGGTGCTTGAGCCGGCTAGGCGAAGTCAGTGGCGGGAACGGTGGCGTACCGGCTCATGACCGCGATGGTCGCCGCGGGGGTCAGGTCCTGGCCGCTGGCGATCATGTCCCGCAGGTCCCTGAAGTACTGCACGTAGAGATCGGGCGTGAAGGTGTTCAGCAGCACGGCGGGCTCGTCGCCGGGGTTGGCGAACGTGTGCGGAGCGCCCGGCGGGATCATCACCAGGGTCCCCGCCGCGGCCTCGTAGGTCTTTTCTGCGACGGTGAAAACCACCTGGCCCGAGACCACGTAGAAGCCCTCATCGTGCTGGGCGTGCCGGTGTTGCGGCGGTCCTTCGGTATGCGGGGCGAGGGTGATCTCGCCGGCACCGAGCCGGTGCCCGGTGGAGTGGCCGTCCTCCAGGATGCGCATCTGGGTCGTCCCCAGCTGGATCACCTCACCGTCCCCCGGTCCGACTACTGAGATCCCAGTCATCTGTGCTCCTTCGTAAGAGTCAACTCTCATCACTATAGAAGGCTGACACCCATGATGCAAGTCGGCTATCATGAAGAGGGTGAGTTATCGTGTTAGTTCAGGGGAGGGGCGGATGACTACCGGGGATGACGCCGGACGGGCCAACCAGAAGAAGCGCACCCGGATGGCCATCATCGAGGCCTGCCGCGAGATCATCCGTTCGGGTGCCCCGGTGGCGATGCCGGAGGTCGCGAGGGCGGCGCTGGTCTCGGAGGCGACGGCCTACCGTTATTTTCCTGATCTGGCCACCCTGCTGAACGAGGCACTGGCCGGCATGTGGCTTAGTCCGGCTGAGGCCCTGGGCCCCGTCGCTGGCTCCGCAGATCCGGTCGAACGTATCGCCGTCGCCTGTGAGTTCCTGCTCCGCGGCGTGCTCGCCTATCAGGGTGCCGTCCGGGCCATGATCGCGGCTACCATCACCCGGCCCGAGCTGGCTGCCACCCGCCCGGGCCTCCGGTTCGGGCTGATCGACGAGGCTCTCGCGCCCCTGAGCGACCCCTTGGTGGCCGCGGACTCAGCCGGGATTGCCCGGCTCAGAGAGGACCTGGTCGCGGTGGTCAGCGCGGAAGCTCTCTTCGTGCTGACTGACCTAGCTGGGCTGGCTCCTGAGGAGGCGATCGCCAGCCTGGTCCGGAGCGCGACCACCCTGACCCGGTCCGCCTTGTCTGCGACCACCCTGACCCAGTCCGCCTGATCCGGGACCACCCTGACCTAGTCCGGGGCTACTTCCGCAGATGGCCCACTGACCGGCCGGGCAGGCTGGCCGCGGAGCTGGCCGGGCAGGCTCGGCCGCGCGCAGCAGGCGGCGCTGGCCCCGGGTCAGGGAGCCCCGTGCCGGGCCGCTCCATGTTGGGTGGCCCCGTCCTCGCCCCGCCCGGGCTTGCTCAGCTCGTGCCTGCTCAACCAAGGCCTGCTGGATCCGTGCTCGGTGAACCAGGGCGGCCGGCACCGGCACCGCCCGCGCGCCGAGGGCGGCGGCGATCAGCACCCCGGCGCCCATGATCACGAAAAACGCTGGATAGGCGTACAGCAGCCGTGGGGCGTGGCTGCCCAGGGCCGGCAGATCAAACAGGCCGGCCAGGATGAACGCCTGCCAGGTCAGGGGGGTCTCGCTGGCCGGATTCCGGTAGGCACCGATCATGACCAGGACCATGGCCGCCCCCTCGACCGCGAGGACGAGGCACATCGCTAGCCCCGGCGCGTGAGCGAATGGCCATCCGGCCATGACGGCCACGGCGCCCCCGAGCAGGGCCCAGCGGCCTGCCCCGAAACGCCATCCGCCGCGGGCCGCCAGCACCGCGAGTACCGCGGCCGTGCCGGCGAACTGCAGTGCGGCGAGGCTCAGCGCGGCCCAGGGAGGATGCTGGGCGGCCTGGGCGACGAGCAGGACGCTGTATTCCACCGTCCAGATCAGCCAGGCCGCTGGATCGGGGTCGCTGGTCCGCCGCCAGGCGTCCCAGAGGTACGGGATGTAGCCGGCGAGGCCGGCCAGCCCGGCCAGCACTCCCCAACCCGACGGCGACAAGAGGTAACTCATCGGCCGACGCTCGCTCGCACCCGCATGAGAGGCGCCTTTCGTGAGGCTGGCCGCCAGCGATGTTTGCGGCCAATCACACAGTGCGCCGCCCCCCCGGACGAGGAGCTTGCAGACGCCTTGATGCTCCCCTTGACACCCAGGTCAGGGGGATGGAGGGGGATGTTCCCGGCGGGAATAAGGCGGGCGGAACAGGGGGCAGGCAGGGCCGCCTCAGGCAGGGCCGCCTCCGGCAGAGGACCTCAGGGAGAGCCGCCTCAGGCAGGGCCGCCTCAGGCAGGGCCGCCTCCGGCAGAGGACCTCAGGGAGAGCCGCCTCAGGCAGGGCACCTCAGGGAGGGCCGCAGGGGGTGCCGCTCAGGGGGTGCCGCTCAGGGCCGGTCCCATGGCCTCGATGCGGATCCGCGCCGACTCGGCCTCCGGCACGCCGAGGCGTTCGAAGATGTCCAGCGCCTGCCTGAGTGCGATCCGCGCGGCATCGGGACGCCGCATGCCCAGCGTCGTTTCCGCGATGCCCTCGAGGATCTTGGCTTCCTCGTACGGATCACCGATCTCCCGGGCCAGCCGCAGAGCGGTCTGGTAAAGATCGGAAGCCTCGCCGTACTGGCCAGATCCGCGGCGTACCCCGGCTATCCCGCGCAGGGCGGTGGCCTGCTGGTTCAGATTTCCGATCTCCTCGGCGACCGATTGTGCTTTCTGGTGGTAGATCAGCGCCTCCTCGAAACGCTCCGCGCTCTGGTAAACCGCACCGATTTCGTTGAGGACGCCTGCCTCATTAAAGAGATCACCGATATCATGATAGATTTTGAGGCCATGCCCGTAAGCGGTGAGCGCGTCTTCGTAGCTCCCCTTATAGTGGTAGACGGCGCCGATATTGTGGTACAGGATTGCCTCGTTCTGCGGGCCGCCTATCTGGCGGAATATTTCCAGTGACTTCTGGTATCCCTCGAGCGCGTCCCGATGATAACCAAGGTACAACTGCATTCTCCCCAGGTTATTCAGCGTCTTGGCCTCGCCACGCCGGTCGCCGACGTTACGATAGACCAAAAGCGCCTCATCCAGGTGGGCCAGCGCATCGGGATATCGTCCGAGCTGCCAGGAGGCGATCCCGGAATGGCTGAGCGTGGTAGCCACACCGTGCTGATCGGCGATGTAAAGGTACAGAATCCGGGCTTCCTGGTAATAGGCGAGGGCCTCACGTGAACGTCCCGCCCGCAGGTGGGCCATGCCGATCTGATCGAGGGCGTCGGCCTCGCCGCGCCGGTCGGCCAGCGACCGGTAGATCTCCGCGGCGTCCTCGGCCAGCGGAAGGGCCACCTCGTAACGGCCCGTCTGCTGGCTCACCTCGGACAGTTCCAGCGCGGCCCGGGCCGTCCTGGCCGGGTCGGCGAGGTCGCGGCCGGCCTGCAAGGCCTGGGTGTGGGCCGCGATCGCCTCGTCCCAGTACGCTCTGATCTCCATGAAGCCCGCCAGCGCGTGGGTGAGATCGGCGCACTTCTTCTTCCATTCGTGTTGGCTCGCGTACTGGGCGGCCTGCAGGATGTTGTGCCATTCCGATTCCAGCCAGTCCGCGGCGTCCTGCTGGGTGCTCAGGGCTGAGCTCGCGGCCGCCGGGCGGGGCCGCGGTACCGGCGTCCGCCGCCGGAACGGATGAAGGACCTGGTCAGCCTCGTCGGCGGTGCGCAGGTAGTAGTCGAGCAGCCTGCCGACGGCCTGCCGCTGTCCCGCCCGGGAATCCTCGTGCGCCGCGCGCAGGGCCGCGTAGCCGCGGATGAGGTCGTGGAACCGGAACTGTCCGGCCGGGGCCCGCACCAGCAGGTGGTGATCGAGCAGGGCAGCGAGCCCGTCCTCCGCTTCGGACAGAGTGCCCCCGCTAAGCGCGGCCGCCGCCTGCAGGCTGATGTGAGCGCTGGGGCTGATCCCCAGCCGCCGGAAGAACCGCTGGTGGGCCGGTTCCAGCGAGCGATAGGCCAGATCGAGAGCCGACATCACCTCCGGGCTGGCCGATCCTGGGCTCGCGGAACGCGCGGCCGAGTGCGAGAGCTCCTCGACCAGGTCGCCAAGCCGGGGCGGGTAGTCCTGTGCGAGCCTGCCCGCGGCGAGCTGGATCGCAAGCGGCAGCCGGCCGCACAGCTCTACGGCCATGGCGGCCTCCCCGTCTTCCGGGGCCGTGTCGTGCCCCGCGACCCGCTGGAACAACGTGATCGCATCGTCGATGGACAGCGCGTCCAGGGTCAGCGCGCGGGCGCCTTCCAGGCCGGGCAGCTTGCGCCGGGTGGTGATGAGCACCAGGCATTGGCCCGCCTCGGGCAGTAGCGGGCGGATCTGATCGCCGGCGTCGGCGTCGTCGAGGATGACCACGGCGCGACGGCGGGCCAGTTGCGCCCGCAGCAGTGCGGCGCGCTCCCCAGGGGTGTCGGGTATCTGGGTGGCCGGCGCGGTCAGCATCCGCAGCAGGCGATGCTGCGCCTCGGTCGCGTCGAGCGATGGGTGCCCGGGATCGTGGGTGTGCAGGTTGAGGTAGAACGTGCCGTCCGGATACTGCCCGGCCACCGTGCGGGCCGCCTGCAGTGCCAGCGCGGTCTTCCCCACCCCGGCCAGGCCCTCGATGACGCTGACCCGCGGGGTTTCACCGTCCTCGCGGGTGAGTAGGTCGAGCTCCTCGCTGCGGCCCACGAACTCCGACGTCCCGGGAGGCAGCGTATCCGGCCGCGGCATCCGGCCCTGGCCAGGGCCGGTCAGCCGGACCGCCAGCTGGGGGTCGTGGCGCAGGATGCGCTGGTGAAGCTCAGCCAGCAACGGCCCCGGCTCAGTGCCTTCCTCCTCGATGAGGCGGCTGCGGACTTCCCGGTACAGGCTGAGGGCCTCGCCAGGCCTGCCGCTGCCGTACAGGGCCGTCATCTGATGCGAGATGAACGCCTCATCCAGCGGGTACTGCGCCAGCAGGTGGTGAAGCTCACCGACCAGGTTGAACGTGCCGGCCAAGCTCCAGCTCGCACTCGATGCGCTTCAGGATGGCGGCCCGGCGTTCTTCCTCGAGGCTGTCCCGCATCCGGGCCATCCAGTCGCCGCGGATTCCCGCGAACGCCTGGCCGCGCCACAGCCCGTCCGCCTCGCGCAGCAGCAAGGCGGCGTGATCGGCACCGCCGTTCGCGGTCAATGCGTCAGCTTGCCTGCGCAAGCGGCGGAACTGGTGCAGGTCAATCGTTTCCGGGTCGACGTCAAGCTCATAGCCGCTGTCGCGCCCGGTAAGGCGGACGCTCTCGCCAATGGCCTGCCGGAGTGATCCCCGGAGCCGGGTCATGTAGACCGAAAGGCTCTCCCGGGCCTTGGCCGGCGGCTGTGTATCCCAGAGCCGGTCAATGAGTACGTCCGTCGGCACTAATGTGCGCGGCGTGAGCGCGAGGATGGCCAGGACGGATCGCACCCTGGACGGTCCAAGATCACATTGCTGCCCAACCGACCACAGTTCTATCGGCCCGAGCACCCGAAATTCCATGATCAAGCCTTGCGTCTTCTGTAGTTGAAAACAGCCTGCTTCGTAGATACCCGTGCCCAGCGGTCTCATGCAATGCAAATCCCGGATGAATTGGAGCGAGGTGGGAATGACCCCGGCCAACCCGGGCTCTACACTGCTTTTTGCAGTGCATATTGCAGAATTGCCCGTCTGGGGTCGCAATGCCGTGACCTGAGTGCAGCGGGATGTGTTGGGTGGGGCTGACGGTACCCGGAATAATGTGAGTGATGGCCGGTACAGTGCGGGCTCGCGTGACCCAGTGCCCGGGGGTCTCTTAAGGAGCTTAGTAACCGCACTGGGTACACGGGACCTGGTAACGCGCTTAGTACACGGATCGGGTTGCGCGGGCCGGGCGCAGTACGCCGAGATGCTGATCTCGGACCCTGCCGGACTGAACGTGGCCTTACCTGGGATTACCACCCGGATTGCGCTAAATGCCATATCTGGTGACGCATTGGGGTGTAGTTTCGCACTCGCAGATGCCCTGATGTCTAAGCCACCGATTAGGGGACATTCTACTATGAAGAATCATAGCTTGTTAAGGCACAGCATCATGCAGGCCGCCGGTGTTCACCGTGCTCCCTCGGCGGGAATCGTCCGCCGCCGGGTGATCGGTGGGATTCTCGTTCTCGGCCTCGCCCTGTGCGGTATCGGTGCCGCAGTCCTGGCCTTGCCTGGGCACGTCAGCGGGAGCCCGAGCCAGGCCAGCACCCATCAGCGCGTGAATAGTCATGCGCACCACGTAGCGCTGCACAAGACCACGCCTAAGGCCTGGATGTTTTAGACCCCGGGTCGCTTCAGGCGGTGCCGCTGCGTTCCTGCCTGTCCTCATTACCCGGTGCTCATTACCTGTGCTCATTACAGGAACGGTGCGGTGCATATCCCAACGTCATGATCATCATATGACGTTGCGCTGATTCGCCCTGGTCAGAAGTCGAGCATGAAGAAGGCTCGCGGCGTGGTGACTGAACTGCCGCGCTCGACCCGGCTGGGCCCCGGAACGGGAATGTGGCAGCAGGTTTCCGCAGGTCAGGAGAAGCTCCGGGTGCACCGCCGGTTCTTCTTCAAGGACATGCAGATCGCCGGCTCCGAGGCTGCCGTCGCCTGACCCGGCCGCGCGACCTGACCTGCCCGCGGCCCGCTAGACAGAATCCCAGTGCGGCGGCCGGTCACGGTAGAGGCGTTCGTCGTCGTCCGGCTCCGCCCGTTCCCCCCAGCCCACATCGGTGTCTTCCCGGCTCTGTTCCGGCCGGACCGGTGCGATCACCCGCGGGGAGCCGGCGGCGCCGGCGCTCAGTCCGTCGCCGATCAGGGCGCCCAGAGCGTCGGGCGGTATCAGCGTGAGGCTGGGCTCGCCCAGCAGGGGAGCCATCCCCGCGGCGATGGTGAGCAGCCGGGCGGCGGCTTGGTGCTCAGGTCCGGGTTCGCCCGGGCGCTGGCTGGCCTGGGCGAGGTAGCGGGCCACGCTCGCGGCCATCTGCTCGTGCAGTTCCAGGGCGCGCTGGCGGATCTCGGGGTGGGCGGCGAGTTCCTGGATGATGATCTTGCGAACGGGGGATGGCTCGCCGAGCACGGCAGACAGATGCCGCCACAACCTGGCGACGGCCCGGCGCAGGCTGTCATCCGGATCGGCGGCAGGAGGATCGTCGGGCGCGGCCAGGGCCGCCAGCAGACCATCCACCAGGCTGGCCTGGTCTTCCCGGATCACGGCCAGCAGTAGCTCCATCTTCGTCTTGAAGTGGTAGAAGATCAGTCCCTGCGGGACACGTGCTTCCGCCGCAATAAGGGCCGTGGACGTGTGGTCGAAGCCGCGCTCGGCGAACAGACGCTCGGCCGCGGCCAGGATGCGCCCCCGGGCGGGGAGGTCATCCAGCATGGTCATCGCTCAGATCTTGCGGTCGAGCGCGAAGCCGTCGGGCATGATCACGTCGTCGGGTGACAGGTCGTGAATGGAACCCTTGCCTAGGCCCAGCAGCGTTTCGCTGACCCCTTGGCGCAGGATCTCGATCACGTTGGTCACCCCACGCTCGCCCGCGGCGGCCAGGCCCCACAGGTAGGCCCGGCCGATCATCACCGCATGCGCGCCCAGAGCCAGGGCCTTGACCACATCGCTTCCCCGGCGGATGCCCCCGTCCAGCAGCACCTCGATCTGGTCGCCGACCGCGTCGGCCACCCCGGGCAGGCAGCGGATAGTGGCCGGGGTGGAGTCGAGGTTGTTGCCGCCGTGGTTGGACACCGAGATCGCGGTGGCGCCCACGTCGACGGCCCGCCGCGCGTCGTCTGGCCGGGTGATGCCCTTGATCATGAACGGGCCGCCCCACTGCTCACGCAGCCAGGCCAGATCCTCCCAGGTCGGCGGGGCCGACCCCATCCACTGGCCGTAGGCGCCGAAGAAGGTCGGGATCTGCGCGTCGCGGGCGCCCAGGTTAGGCACGCCGAGGTCGGGCAAGGCGCCGCTGCGGATCCAGCGCGCCAGGTACTCGGGCTTGATCACCACCTGGGGTGCGTACCGAAGCATCGCCTTGAAGTCCAGCTTCTCCGGGATCCAGGGGCTGCCCCAGTCCCGGCGGGAGTCGAACACCCAGTCCAGCGTCACGATCAGGCCCTTGGCGCCGGCCGCGCGGGCCCGCTCGGCCCGGGCCAGGATGTCTTCGCGGCCGCCCACCCAGTAGCTCTGGAACAGCAGCTTGTCGATGGCCTTCCCGACCTCCTCGACCGGCTTCGACGCGAACGACGACAAGCCCATCGCCGTGCCGGCCGCGGCGGCGGCCCGGGCCACCGCGACCTCGCCGTCTGGGTGCACGGCCTGCACACCGGTCGGCGAGACGAGCACCGGGAGGCTGACCTCCTGCCCCATCACGGTGGTGGCTAGCTCACGGGTGGCAGGCAGGTCCGCCACGTGTGGCCGGAGCCGGAGCTCGGAGAACGCGGCGACGTTATCGTTCATCGTCACCCCGGCCTCCGCGCCGGCGACCAGGGCCAGGTACACGCCCTTCGGCAGCTGCCGCCGGGCGCGGCGCTGGGCTTCGGCGACGGTCTCGAACCAGTCTCTGGTACTCGCCATCTCAGAACTCCGTGACGCCGGCGTCCGGCGCGATTTCGTGTGCGGTTATGAACTTCGATTCATCTGAGGCGAGGAACAGCACGGTGTCCGCGACATCCTCAGGCTTGGTCGATTCCACCGGCAGCATGTTGATGAACATCGCGCCCAGGCGGTCGTAGCCGGCGATCGCCGCGCCGATCTCGGCCTGCATGTTCCCAGATCCCATCGGGGTGTTGACGCCGGTGGGATGGACGCTGTTCACCCGGATATTGTGCTGGCCCAGTTCGGCCGCGAAGGCCTTGGCCATGCCCCGGACAGCGAACTTGCTCGTCGTGTACGGCACCATGAACGGCTGCACCTTGATGCCTGCCGCTGAGCTGATCAGGATGACGGACCCGCCGCCCGCGCGGACCAGGTGTGGGGCCGCGGCCATGACCGTGTTCCAGGTGCCGGTGATGTTAGTGCTGATCGTGTCCTCGTAGATCTGCGGGGTCACCTGATCCCAGGGCTTCGGCACGCATATCCCGGCGTTGGCCACGATCACGTCCAGCCGGCCCAGCTGCTGGACCGCGTCGTCCACGATCCCGCGCAGCTTGTCCGCGTCGCGGACGTCCACGATCCCGGAGATCACCCGCCGGCCGGTCTTCTCGATCAGCCTCACCGTTTCGGCCAGGTCCTCCGGCGTCGCGGAGTCGTAAGGGACAGACGGCAGCGGCGCGCATACGTCCACCACGATCACGTCGGCGCCCTCCTCAGCCAGGCGCACCGCGTCCGCCCGGCCCTGCCCCCGGGCCGCGCCAGTTATCAGCGCGACCTTGCCCGCGACCCGACCAGTCACCAGCCTCACCGCTCTCGTCACTCTTGGCCCAGATTACGGGCGGCGCCGATGCCGCCCTGACTGAGTACTCAGTTTAATACCAGTCCGGGTGACTAGGCCGATGCTGATCTGCGCCTTGAACGAGGCGGTGCTCGGCTCCGGCCCGAGCAAGATGTCGGTCAGCGCTGTGGGGGAAGCCGGACATCGTGATGCGCTCGGGGCACAGCGCGTCTGGTGCGCAGGCCAGCCGGAGTGCGCTGCGGGAGATCACCGGCTCGGCCTTGGTGTAGACGAAGTAGACGGTCTTGCCGCCTACCCCTGTGCTGCCTGAAGTGCGCGGACTGGGGTTGGTCAGTCTTGCTGCCAGGTGACGGTGAAGTGGTCGATCTGGCGGATGGGGACGCTAGCAGTGATGTCGGGCGGGGTGAGGGCGGCCAGGGTGGGCAGGCAGGTGAACAAGATGCTCAGCGCGACTTCGCCGTGGAGTCTGGCGAGGGGGGCGCCGAGGCAGAAGTGGGCTCCGGCGGCGAAGCTCAGGTGAGGATTGGGTTCGCGGCTGATGTCGAATCGGTCGGGGTCGGGGAAGGTGGAGGGGTCGCGGTTGGCGGCGGCCAGGAACAGGAGCCGCGGCTGCCCGGCCGGGCAGGGGACGCCGTCGATGTCAGCGTCGGTCCGGGGGGTTGCTCCGGTGAAGGTCGTCGGGGTGATCAGCCGCAGCATTTCCTCCACGGCCGCGGGCCAGCGCCCGGGATCTTCCAGCAGCGCGGCCACGGCGCTGGGGTGGGTGCAAAGCAGGTGGGTGCCCAGGGTGAGCAGGGTGGTGGTGGTCTGGTGCCCGGCGAGGACGAAGAAGATGCAGTTCGCAATGAGGTCCTGGCGGTCCTCTCTCTCTGCGTGCCGGGCGGCCAAGGCCGTCATCAGGTCATTGACCGGTGCTGCGGCGCGCTGGTCGAGCAGCTCGGCGAAGTAAGAGAGCATCTGCTCGGCCGCGTCGTTGGCGCCCTGGACCGGGGTGCGGTCGCTGTCACGCTGCCGGGCGAAGCCAAGGTTGAGGGTGGCCAGCGCCGCACCCAGCCAGTCCCGGTCCTCGGGCGGGACACCAAGCACATCGTTGATCACGGTGAACGGCAGCGGCCGGGCGAAGCCGGTAACCAGGTCCATGCTCCCTGCGTCGGCTGCCTGGTCGATCAGCCCGGCGGCCCGCCCGGCGATGATGGCCCGGTAACGCTCGACCCGGCGGGCGGTGAACAGGCCGCCGAAAGCGTCCCGGACGCGGCGGTGCCGGTCGCCGTCCAGCCGGATCATCCACCGCCGGAGCAGCTGGAATGCCGGGTCCGGGGAGGGCGGGATGGTCGGTGCCGCAAACCGTGAGTCGCGCAGCACGTCGCTGACGAACGGGTACTGGCAGCCGGGCAGCGGCGAGCCGCGCAGTATCACGTGCGGGTCGGCGCTCCCGGCCGGGGAGAACAGGGCACCCATCAGGTCGGACTCGGTCCCGGCTGCCGTGGGCGGCCCTGGCGGAGTGTTCATGAGGTGCACAGTAGCCCGGTCCGCCATCAGCCCGGACGGCGTGGCGGCTGGGTGGACTAGCTCGCCCGATG
This sequence comes from uncultured Actinomycetes bacterium, assembly GCA_963770545.1. Lineage (GTDB taxonomy): Bacteria > Actinomycetota > Actinomycetes > Streptosporangiales > Streptosporangiaceae > RYN-230. The sequence goes on from CAVYQF010000008.1 coordinate 71,498, forward strand.
GGAGTGGTCGGGCAGGAAGACCACGGTCGTGGGGCTGGCCCACCGATCGGTCAGTCGCGTTCTCCAGGTGCTTGCCGGGTCGAGTCGCTGGCGTGGTCTTTGGGCTGCCTCCATTGGTTAGCGCGGATGTTGCGGGCGGCGTCGTCGGCGGTGCGCTGAATGCGGGCCTGGCGGGTGGGGCCGGTCCTGGCGTTGGTGATCCACTCCAGGATGGCCCGCCGGGTGGAACGGGGAAAGGCGTCCCAGTAGTGGCGGGCGCCAGGGGCGGCGTCGAGGGCGGCGGCCAAGTCGGGGGGCTCGGCGAGGATTTCGACGTGATCCAGGGCGTTCCGTGCGTGATGCCACGATCTCGCGGCCAGGCGGTCATAAAGGGGGGGTGCGGGCTGCCGCAGGGAGGTGACGTCCGTAACAGCCGTGTGTACGCAGTAGCGCATCAGGATTGCCGCACTGCACCTGGTGGCCCCGGGGGGCTGGCTGCCTGCCGGCCATTCAGCTTCCGCATCAGCGCGAGCAGTGGCGCCAGCAGATCAGTCACCAAGGCAGCGAAGAGGAATACTCCGCCAATGTGGGACGAGCTCGGGCCGATTCGCTGCAGGATCTGCACGGCCGGATAATGCATGCCGGCGTAACCGACGGCGGCAGCACCGAGCCCGACCACCATGCAGATTAGGAAGGTAGGCAGCAGCGGATGCACGCCACCGCCCTTCTTGAGTGACCTGGCTAGCGCCCGTTGGCACAGTACCGCGCTGACGACGGCACCCACGCCCGCCAGGATGACCAGGGGAGGCACGTGCGCCACGATGCGATGAATGTGCCCGACATTCAGCTTGTACAGGGCATATATCAGGAACCAGGCAAAGAAGAACTCCAGCGCTGCCGTCCATACCGGGACCCGGTGGCGCTCATGCTCCACGGCAGCCACGACGCCACCAAGAATGGCACTGCACAGCACGGCCAGCGCCCAAGGCTTGGTGGAGACGTAGGACGGCGCAAGGACTTTCACAGCCAAGATCAGCAGAGGCAGGCCCAGAATGAGCGGGCCGAAGGCCAGGATAGGCACCCAGGGCCGCGGCCCGGTCGCAGGCCACTTGGGCCGGCCCCGGCCGGTTCCCCGGTCGGCAGCTGCTCACCGCCCAGCGTCCTCGTCTCCCCCCGGCTCAGCCGCTCGGCCGCCAGCCGGTCCGCTTCGCGCCGGTCTGCCTCCCGGGCCCGCATCGCGGCTTCGCGCCGGTCTGCCTCCCGGGCCTGCCGCTCGGCTTCGCGCCGGTCTGCGTCCCGGGCCTGCCGCTCCGCTTCGCGCCGGTCAGCCTCCTCCCGGGCCAGCCGGTCAGGCTGCGGGCCCCGTCGCCTGGCGAAGATCCGGCCATCCTTCGAGCGCAGGTAGAGCACGGGGGTGGCCCATTCGATCTCGTTGTTGTCGGCGAACATCGTGCGCCGGGCCTCGACCGTGGCCACGTCGACGGGTAGTCCGTCCGCGATGGCCTGGTAGAAGCTCTGGCTGAAGGCTAGGGCGGCCGGGTCGGAGATCTCGAACTGCATGGCCACGACCGCCGGGATGCCCTGGCGGGCAAGCGCCTGGGCCACTCCGCTGAACGGGTCATCCGGGGCGACCCGCGAGCCTTCGCAGGCGTTAAGGACGACCAGCCGCAATGAGCGATGGCGGATCATCATCCTCAGAACGCGGCCGGCTACGAGCCGGGCTTTCCCCCTGTCGTCTTCCAGCGCCAGGGCACCGTCCTGGTCGTCTTCGTCGTAGCCACCATGCCCAATGAAGTGCAGCACGTGATATTCACCCAGCCCGAGCCGCCGCGTGAGCCTGGCCAGCGTCCCATCCTCCAGCCGCTCCACCTCGACCAGCCCCTGGCTTTTGAGAGGCTCGAGCGTCTCCTTCAGCTTTCCCCATTCCTTTTCAACATCGAGTTCAGCCATATCGCTGGGTGCTGAAATCATCGCCAGGATCCTCAGCGGAGGCCGGATCGGCAAGGGCTGGACTGGTTCGGGCAGTTCCAGGTAACGCACCAGCGCCGTGTCAGGATCCAGGCCGAGAAAACCGTGCTGCGCGTCGTACAGGTACTCCCAGGGCACATTGGCCAGTGCTCCAGGCAGCCGCAGCCGGATCCGGAGCCCTGCGTCGCGGCTATTGGCGGTCACCCGACTACGTTGCAGGCAGTCGCCGACTGGCCCAGTGAACAGGGCCTCATATAGCTCGCCGCCGAAGTTCTCGATCAGCTGCCGTTCCTGCGTGTCGATCCGCCGCACGTTGCGACGTAGCCGACCGATCGATCCCACCACCTCAAGCACCAGGATCCGCAGGTCCTTATCGGTGAAGGGGAGAACAAAGCTGGCTTCCGCCTCCCCCTCCGGGGAGGCGATCACCCGTGTCCGGTAGCCGTCATCGAGGGCTTCGACGATCAGATCGAAATTCAGCAGTCTGCGCATCGGCCTGCTCAGGGGAAGCGAGCGCAGAGAGAGAGAGGGAGCGCGCCGAGCGCCGCGCGCACGAGCGAGCGCGCGAAAGGAGAAGACCGGCCCGGAGGACGGCGCGGGCGCGGGCCGGGGCGGGACCCGCGCAGGCCGCGGACCGGGAGCGGCACGGCGGCCGGGGCAAGAGCGACGGCGCCGCGCAGCGACCGACCGGGCGGCCCCCACCAGCCCGGGCGAAGGCCGGAGACAGCGCGGAGGCAGAAGGCGAGAGGGAGCGGGCCCGAACGCGCAAGACGCAGAACAGGGAGCGAACCCGGCAGGTGCAGCGGCAGCGACAACAGCAGAGAGAGAACTACCCCGCCGCGCGGGAGGCCTACGACGACCTGGACGCAGCCGACGCCCTGGAGCTGCAGGGCAAGGCCCCTGACCCGGCGCGAGCCGCCAGGCCGCCCCGCGCCCCCGCCCGCGAAGCGCTCAAGCGCGCCCGCCGCCGCGAATGAAAGAAAGGGAGAAAGAGAAAAAGAAAGAGAAGAGAGGAGAGAAGAAGAGAAAGAAAGAGAGGAAAAAAGAAGAAAAAGAGAAAAAAGAGAGAAAAAAAAAAGAGAAGAAAGAAGAAAAGAAAGAGAAGGAAAAGGAAAAGAAAGGAAAGGTGGAGGAAAAAAAAGGAAGGAAAGGAAGAGAGAAATATAGGAAAAAGAAAGAAAAGGGAGAAAAAAAAGGAGAGAGGGAGAAGGGGAGAGAGGAGAAGAGAAGCAAGGAAAGAAGAAGGAAAGGAAAGAAGGAAAAAAGTAGGGAAAAGAGAAAAAAAAAGAGAGAAAGGAAAGAAGTAGGAAGAAGAAGAAAGGAAAAAAAAAAAAGAAAGACACGAAAAAGAGAAGAAAGAAAAGGAATAAGAGTAAATGAAAGAATCGAAAGAAGAAAGAGAAATATAAGAAGAAATAAGAGAAAGAGAAATAGAGAAAAATGAAGAAATGAGGAGGATTGAAAAAAGGTTTGTAGGAATATTAAAAAGATGTAGAAGAAAAGAAAGTATAATATAAAATAATATTATTTTATTATTTTTAAAATTTTTTTTAATTTGTTGTTGTGGTTTGATATAAAGGGAGGAGGGATTCTGTCAGGTTGCCGGGCCCTGCCGCCAGGTCATCGAGACCTTGAAGTTCGCTTCGACGGCGGCTGAGGCAATGAAGGCGCCGGTCTGCGCGCTCAACTGCACTCCGAACTCGATGCTGATCTCGGCGGCGGGATCGTCGCTGGCCCGGAGTCGGGACAGCAGGCTGCGGGCAGCCGGGACAACCGTGGCCGTGGCTTGTTCAAAGGTCTTGTCGGTCTGCTCCGCGACGGTCGGGCGATCCTTTCCCAGGCCACGCATGACCGGGCCGCCTGGTGTGTCGTTGATCTCGACGAGGACGTTGCCACCATGCTCAAGCGGGAATTCGACCAGACGTTTCACCAGGTCCCCCAACCCGGGTCAACCTCGTGATCCGCACGCCGAGCCCGGGCTGCCCGGCTGTCAGGACCGGTTGGTTATCCCACAAGTAAAGAGGGCCTTCGTGGTTCCCTGATACAACGGGACGCCCACCGGAACATGGGACCTGTGGAGGCGGTAGCGCGAAATACCGCGGGTTGTGTTGTCCTTGCGGCCCACCGCTCCCACGGCCGCCTCCGACTGCCTCCCGGCACTCCACCCCTCGACACTGGTGAGAGGTCAGACAAGCACTCGCCCTCAGTGTGGTGGTTAGGGCTAGCAGGTGGGACCATGCCGATGCTGACGACCGTGCAGCCCGGCCGCTGCGGTGGCGCCCGACCAGAAGAACGCCAGCCGCCGGCCGGCCGCGTCCCAGGACAGGTTTTCCGGCAGACCGCGGCGCGGCGGTTCATGCCGCCCAAGACGGGTACCTCTGGGCTGTGCCGGATCCGGGCCGAAATGCACGTTTGGACCGGTAAGGCCCGCTTGCTCTGTGATCACCTCGTCTCGGTGAACGGGAGCCGCCATGACCGCCGCCCGGCGCGCCGTCCTCCTCGTTGTCGTCGTCCTGGGCATCGCCATGAGCGGCGGCATGGCGAGGGCGCAGGACGCCAGAGTCGCCAGCACCGCGTGCGGGTTAGCCCAGCGCATCACCCAGCGGGTATCGCGGGACCTGTGGGTGATCAGCCGGCCCAACGCGTTCGACACCAGCGGCCAGCGGCTGTGCATCTCCGGGTCCACCAGCCGCCCAGGGTTCACGGTGATCAACAACCTGCGCTACACCGGCGCCTGGCAGGCCTACCCGTTCACCGGCGCCGGCTGCGCCTACCACCTGTGCTCCCCCCGCACCGACTTGCCCAAGCAGGTACGCCGGCTGCCGCCGTCGGCAAACACCAGCTTCTCCTGGCACGGGCCGGCGCGGGGGAACTGGAACGCCTCCTACGACATCTGGTTCGACCATCATGACCAGATCAGCACCCAGGACAACGGGGCCGAGCTGATGATCTGGCTGCGGCCCAATCCCGGTTACCGGGGCGGCGTGCTGGTGCAAGTCGGCAAGCAGCGGTACTGGTTCCGGCACTGGCGGGCCTGCGATCCTGCCCGGATCTGCTGGAACTACCTGCAGTTCCGGTTCCCCCGCGTGGTGCATGGTGTGCGGCAGCTGCGGCTCATGCCGTTCATCCGGTTCCTGGAACGGCGCGGCCTGGTGTCCCCCTCGTGGTGGCTGACGTCGGTCCACGCCGGGTACGAGCTGGTCAGCGGCGGCAAGGGGCTGACCACGACCTGGTTCAACGTGCACATCTGACAGGCGCGCTGCGCGGCCAGGAGCCGCCCCCGCTGGTCCCAGCGGGACGGCTCCTCGCTGACCTTCCCGAACCCGTTTGGCCTGGCCCACTTCCCGCCGGTGCTGCGGGAAGTCCCGATCGGCACGCTCGACGGGCTGTTCGTGGCGTCCCTGGCGTTCGAGGCCGCCGCCTTCGTGTCCCTGGCCGTGCTACCGGGCTGGTGGCCGGCTGCTGCGCCAGCAGGTCAAGTGGCTGGTCCTGGTGATAGTCGCGTTCCTCGTCACCCAGCTCATCGCAGTGCTGCTCATCCCGCTCGACCAGCCGGAATACGACCCCGCCGAGGGTCGCCGCGCCCAGTCACTAAGCCCAGTAGCTTCATCCCTATTAAGTTACCAGTAATTATAGGCAATACCATCACGCTCCGGGCTGGTAACCATCGGCGGGGGCCTTCTTCCCAGCGGTCACGTCAATGTCTATATTTGGAAACTTCGTTAGTAGGAATTGCCTGTCAGCCCGGGAGAAAGATGAGCCAGCGATGACCCTGAACCCCTATATCGTCCTGGGCAGCGCGGTCGTGGGGCTGCTGGTCGGGTTGACCGGAGCGGGCGGGGGCGCCCTGATGACGCCCATGCTCATCCTGCTGTTCGGGGTGAAGCCCTCCGCGGCCATCTCCAGCGATCTGGTGGCCGCCGTCCTGATGCGGCCGGTCGGGGCGGCGGTCCACCTGCGCAAAGGCACGGTCAACCTGCGACTGGTTGGCTGGATGGTGATCGGCTCGGTACCGATGGCGTTTGTCGGTGCTTACCTGCTGCATCTGCTCGGCGGCAGTTCCGCACAGCAAAAGCACGTCGAGGTCGCCCTGGGCGTAGCACTGCTGGTCGGGGCGGGGGCCATGGTGTTCCGTTACATCCTGGATCGCAGATCAGGCAATCAGCGGATCGGCACGGTGCACAAAATCACCGTGCGCCCGCTACCTACCATTCTGATCGGCATAATCGGCGGCGTGATCGTGGGCCTGACCTCAGTCGGGTCGGGGTCGCTGATGATCGTGCTACTGCTTTTCCTCTACCCACTGCTCAGCGCGGGCCAGTTGGTCGGCACCGACCTGACGCAGGCGGTCCCGCTCACCGCGGCGGCCGCCCTGGGGGCCTTGATCTTCGGCACGGTCCAGTTCGGGGTGACGGCCTCCCTCGTAGTCGGCAGCGTGCCCGCCGTGCTGATCGGCTCGTACCTGTCGTCGCGAGCGCCCGATCGGTTCATCAGGCCCATCATCACGTTCGTGATCTTCGCATCGGGCCTGAAGTACGTCGGGGTCGGCACGACGGCGCTGGGCTGGATCCTCTGCCTGGTCGCACTGGTCGGCGGGGGGTATTGGCTCTACCGGGTGCGCCCGTGGGAGAACGGGCGGCCGGTGGAGGGCGAGACGGAACGCGAGACGGAACGCGAGACGGTGGGGGCGTCGCCGGACACCGCCGCCAACGGCCAGAGGGTCGTCCCCGCCAGCGCTCATCCGCAGGCCCCGCCCGGGGAGCCCGCCGTCCCCCGGGCTGAAGAACCGGGCCGGGAGCCGGCCGGGTAGCCCGGGCCTGATAGACGTGACCCCTGAGGATCTCATGACAGCCAGGGTTCTTAACGATTCCGCGCCAAAGGGGTAACCATCATTTCCCCGGACCTGGCAGGCGGCCGGCCGGTAAGTAGCGTCGCCTTATGGGCCGGAGTCTGGAGACGGACGCGCGCGCCGCAACCCGGCCCGGTGGCGGCGCGGCGCGCGGATCCCGGGTGCAGTTCGTGCTGCGCCGCACCCGTTCCGCGCCACTGCTGCCCGCCAGCCTGTGGCTGGCCATCCTGGTTTCGGTCACCGTGACCACGGGCCTGGCCGGTTTCGCCGGACGGGCGCTGCCTGCGGCCGCTCATGCCCGGCTGGCCCGCGCCGCCGCCACCCCGATCCAGATCAGCGGGCAGTTCGGTGTGGCCCGGGCCCGCGCCGACGAGTCCGTCATCCGTTCCTCGGTCCGTTCGGCCCTGGGCGGCGTTCCGTTCACGCTGGCCACCGGCCACTGGTCAGACCAGCTGACCCTGCCCACCCCGCACGGTGCGTCCCAGCCCCCACAGATCCAGGCGGCAGTGCTGAGTGGCGTCCGGGCTCACGTCACGCTCACCGCCGGAACCTGGCCCGGCCCCCGGCGCGCCGGAGCGCCGCTCGACGTCGCGCTGCCGGTGACCACGGCCACCCTGCTGCATTTTTCCGTCGGCCAGGTCCTGGGGCTGCGGGACAGTCTGACTGGTACGCCTGCGCGACTCGTGGTGACTGGCCTGTTCCGGCCCAGGGACCCAACCGCGCCGTACTGGCGGCTCAGCCTGCTAGGTACTTCAGGAAAATTCGTTCAGGGAACCTTTGTCACATACGGCCCGATGCTGGCCGACCCGTCCACCCTCGGGCCTGGCGGGCTGCCAGTGAGCGCCGCCTCCTGGCTCATCACCGTGGACACCGCGGCCATCCCACCCGGCCGGGTAGGTCCGGTGGGGCACCGGCTGAGTGCCCTGGTCGCCAGCTGGCGAGGCCGGCCAGATCTGGGCGGTCTCCAGGTGTCCACCGGGCTGCCGCAGGTTCTGGCCGCGCTGGCCAGCAGCCTGGTCGTGTCCCGGTCGCTCCTGCTCATCGGCTCGCTGCAACTGCTGCTGCTGGCTACCGCCGCGGCTGCGCTCGCCGCGCGGCTGCTGGCCAGCCAGCGCGAGGGGGAGACCGCCATGCTGTCGGCCCGCGGCGCGGCCCGCGGGCAGTTGCTGCTGGCGTCCCTGGCCGAGGCGGTGCTGCTGGCCGTGACGGGCGCGCTGGCCGGGATCATCGCGGGCAGTTACCTTACCGACCTGCTCATGTCAGCGAACCGGCTGCCGGCCGGTCACGCGGCTGGGGGACTGCCCGGTGTGCTGCACGGCGTGACCGCCGGGGTGGCCTGGTGGCCGGCCGTGGTGATCGTGGTGGGCGTCATCGTGGTGGTGATGTGGCCGTCGCTGCGCCCGGTCACGCCGGGCACCGCCCGGGCCCGCCGGGGCCGCCCGGCCGCACTCGCCGCCACGGCCCGGGCCGGCCTCGACGCGGCACTCATCGCCCTGGGCGTCCTGGCGTTCTGGGAACTGCGCCGCTACTCCGCGGTCCCCCGGCTGGCCAGGGGCACGCTCGGCATCGACCCGGTGCTCGCTGTGGCTCCGGTGCTGGCCCTGGCGGGGATCGCCCTACTCCCGCTACGGGCCTTGCCCGCTGCCGCGCGGTTGCTGGACCGGGTGAGTAAGCGCGGCCGGCGGCTCGCCGCCGCCCTGGCCAGCTGGCAGGTGAGCCGGCGGGCCGTGCGGGAGGGCAGTCCGGTGCTGCTGGTCATCCTGGCCGTGGCCACCGGCACCCTGGCGCTGGCCCAGCACCAGAGCTGGCGGCAGTCCCAGCTGGACCAGGCGGCCCTGATGGCCGGGGCCGACGTCCGGGCCACCCTGCCCGCGCCGCTACCGCTCGATCGGGGCCGGGCACTCGCGGCGGCCCGCGGCGTGCGGACCGCGATGCCGGTCAGCGTCTTCAACAGCGGGTTCGCCGTCCTGGCTCTCGGCACCAGGCAGGCGCCGGCCACGGTGCTGCTGCGGCCGGACCTGTCCAGCCTGCCGCCGGCCCAGCTCTGGGCGCGGATTACTCCCCGCACCGCGGGGCCGGGCCTGGTCCTGCCCGGCCATCCCGCCCGGCTCGCCGTCGCGGCCTCGCTGCTGCCGTCCGGCGGCAGCCGGCCGGGGAGCAGCTCCGGCGGGCTGGGCGCGGGCCAGGTCAGCCTGTCCGTGCAGGACGGCTCGGGCACCGTCTACGCGATCCCGGCCGGGATGCTGCCCGCCGATGGACTGGACCACCACCTGATCGCCGTCCTCGACGCCGCGGGCGGGGCCCGCTATCCGTTGCGGCTGCTAGGCCTATCGGTGAGCTATCAGCTGCCGGGGTTCCCGGCGCCGCCTTACCGCAGTGTGGCGGCCGGGCGCGCGGCGCGGCGGGCTGAGCAGGGCCAGGCGGCCACCCACGCCACGCTGTCCATCCGCGGCCTGGCGGTCTCCCCGCGGATCTCCGGCGGCTTCCCGCCCCCGTTCGCCAGGGCGGGTGCCCTGGTCCGGTGGCATGCCGCGGCCAGCGCCGCGGGTCTCGCCGACCCGAAGGCCCACGGGATCTCGCCCGCTGTCATCTCCTGGCAGGCCAGCGGGGGCGCGGCCGCGCTGACGTTCACGGTCGGGTCCGGGCACCTGGTCCAGGTCAGCGGGGTGCCGCCGCAGCCGGTGGCGGGCCGGCTGGCGCTCACCGCCGGGGCGCCCCGGTCGCCGATCCCGGTGCTTGCCACCCGGTCGTTCGTCAGTGCCGCGGGCGCCCACCTCGGCGAGATCCTGCCGCTGCCGGTAGGTAACGCCAGCGTTCCGGTCCGGCTGGTGGCCGAAGTGCAGGCCTTCCCGGGCGCTGGGGGCACCAATCCCGCCGTGATCATTGACCAGTCCTGGCTGCAGCAGGCCCTCGCCGCGCAGTCGCAGCCGCCGCTGCCGGTGACCCAGTGGTGGCTCGCTGGCCTGCGCGGCCCGCCGCGGGGGCTGCCGGCCGGGTCCAGCGTGGTGACCTGGGCCGGATCGGCGGCCCGGCTCCTCGGCGACCCGCTGCCGAACGTCCCGCAGGTGTCGCTGCTGGTGATCGTGCTCGCGGCCGGGCTGCTCGCTTGTGTCGGGTTCGTGGTCAGCGTGGTAGCCACGATCCGCGAACGTCGCCTGCAGCACGCCCTGCTCGCGGCGCTCGGCGTGGGCCGGGCCGCGCGGGCCGGGCAGCTGTGCCTGGAGCAGCTCATGCTCAGCGTGCCGGGCGCGGCGGCCGGTGCGGTCATCGGGGTGGCGCTGGCCTACCTGCTGGTGCCTGCGGTCACCCTGACTCCGGGCGGCGCTGCCCCCTTCCCGCCGGTGCGGGTGGTGATCCCGCTGGGCTGGACAGCCCTGCTGGCGCTGGTCATCGCGGCGGTGCCAGTCGCGGCGGCCGCGGTCGCGGGCGCCTACCGGCCCGATCCCGCGGCCGGGCTGCGCGCCGGGGAGACAGGATGACGCCGGGCAGCGTCCGGGCCCGGATCGCCACCGCCGGGACCGCCGTGACCGGCACCGGGGCAGCGGCCAGCCTGGCCCTGGCCCTGCTCGTGCTGGTCTGCGCGTTCGTCGCGGTCGCCGTGCCCCGGGCCAGCCTGGGCTACCGCACCGCGGTCCTGCAGCGGAGTTTCCACGCCGAGTCCTCGTCGGCGACCACGGTCCTGGCCGATGCGACCATCAACGGCCTGACCGGCGGGTCGCTGAGCGCGGCCCAGCTGGCCTCGGCCCAGCATCAGCTGTCGGACGGCCTGGGCCGCGAGGGCCTGCCGCTGGCGCCGGCCACGGCCGCCTGGTCCGGCATGGTCACCGGCTCGGCCCCGTTCACGGTGACCGGCCGCGCCCCGGACCGGACCTTGGCCCCGCCTCAGCTGGAACTGCTCTACCGCAGCGCGCTGGGCCGCAACGCCCGAGTGGTCTCGGGGGCCCTGCCCGGCGCCGGCGCCGGCACCAGTACCGGCGCCGGTGCCGGCATCCGGGGGATCCTGCAGGTCGCTGTTACCCAGGTCACCGCGGCCCGGTTTGGCCTGCACCCGGGTTCCCGGCTGCAGGCCGCGGGCTACGCGGTGCTGGTCACGGGGATCATCCGGCCGTTCCGCCCGGCCTCCTCTTTCTGGACGGTCAACCCGGTCGCGGCCGCGCCGCAGCTGACCTACCCCACCCCGGACTCCGCGCCCTACCTGAGCTCCGGCGCGTTCGTCTCCGCCGCCGAACTGCCTGCCCTGCAGGATTATCTGAGTGCGCCGCTGCGGGCCCTGTGGAGCTTCCCGCTCGGCCTGGCCGGAGTCACCGCCGATCAGGCGGCGGGTCTGGCCCGGGCGCTGGCCGCGGTCGGCTACCTGCCCGCCGCGACGTCGGTGGGCACCAGCCTCAACGCCTCGGCCGGCCCGGCCGCCACCATCCAGGTCACCCTGAGCAGTGGCCTGGCTACCTCGCTGCCGTCGTTCGTGGCCACCGACGACGCGGTGCAGCGGGTGCTGTCGCTGATGTTCGTCAGCCTGGCCGTGATCGCGGCCGTGGTGGTCCTGCTCGGCGCCCGGCTGGTGGCGGCCCGCCGCCGCGGTGAGTTCACGATGATGCGGGCCCGCGGCGCCTCACTCCGCCAGGTCGCCGCCGTAGCGCTGGGCGGCGGGGCCGCTGCGGTCGGGCCCGCCGCTGTCCTCGGGGTGGGCGCCGCCGTCGCGGCGACCCCGGGACCTGCCTCGCCGCTGGCGTGGTGGCTGGCGGGCCTGATCGTCGCGGCCGCCTTGGCGGGGCCGCCCCTGCTGGCGGTGTGGCAGCAGCGCACCCCCCGCCGCGCGGTCGCGGGACCGGCTCCGGCAGCGCGGCGGCGGATCGCCACCGCGCGGCGCTGGGTCGCCGACGCCGCCCTGGTCCTCGGCTCGGTCGGCGGCCTGATCCTGCTCCGTCAGCAGGGCCTGCCTCCACCCGGCCAGGTGGACCTGTTCACCAGCGCGGCCCCGGTGCTCGTCGCGATCCCGGTCGCGGTGGTGATCATGCGGGCCTACCCCGTGCTGCTGCGCCAGCTGGCCCGGGTGGCCCGGCGCCGCCGGGGGGTCGTGCTGCTGGTCGGCTTCGCCCGCGGCCGGGCCGCTGCGCGGGCCGGTGTGCTGCCCGCGTTCGCGCTCGTCCTGGCGTTCGCGGTGATCGCGTTCGCCGGTATGGCGCGCAGCGCGGTGGCCAGTGCCGACGTCGCGGCGTCCTGGCAGGTTGCGGGTGCGGATGCGGTCGTGACCGCGCCCGCGGTGGGCCCGGGGATCATCCCGGCGGCGCAGCGCCAGATCACCGCGGTGCCGGGCGTCCGGCGGTGGGCGGCGGTGGCGGTGGCCCAGGGGACGTCCGGCCAGGGGTTGCAGCTGCCGGTGGTCATCGTCGAGCCGGGACAGTACGCGGCCCTGGCCGCCATCGACCCCGGGCCCGCCGTTCCCCGCTGCGGTGCTGGCCCGGGGGGCCACACCAGCCAGCACCTCGTCAGCCAGCCCCTCGTCAGCCAGTACTGTGCCCGCCCTCATCTCGCCGGCCGCCCGGGCCATCCTCGGCCCGCGCAGCGAGCTCTACGTGGCGGGCCCGCAGCTGCGTATCCGGGTCGCCGGGACGATCTCCACGATCGCGGGCGGGCCGGCGGGCACCCAGTTCGCGGTCCTGCCCCGGTGGGCTCTCGGGGCGCAGGCTCCGGCGCCGACGGTGCTGGTGCTCACCGGCCCGCGGCTGGACCAGGCCGCCCTGGTCCGCGCGGCCCGGCGGGCAGTCCCCGGTGCTCAGATCACGCTGCGGTCCCAGGTGCAGGCCGCGATCGCGGGTGCGCCCCTGCCGCACGGCGGGTTCGTCACGTTCGCCCAGGGCGCTGCCGCGGCCGCCGGGTTCAGCCTGCTGGTCGTGCTGCTGACGCTGGTACTCGGCGCGCGTTCCCGCGAGCTGACCCTGGCCCGGCTGAGCACCATGGGCCTGGCGGCGGACCAGTCGCGGCGGATCGTGGCGGTGGAGACCCTGCCTGCGATCCTGGCTGCGGCCGTGGGCGGGACGGCCTGCGCGCTGCTGCTGGTACCGCTGGCCGGCCCGGCGGTGAACCTGGCCGCCTTCACCGGCATAGCGGTCAGCGTGCCGTTGCGCGCCGACCCGGTCGCCATCGTGGCCGCGGCGGTGGCGCTGCTGCTGCTCGGCGGGCTCACGCTTACCATCTCCAGCAGGCTGGCCCGGAGCCGTGGCGCGGCCCAGGCGCTGCGCGTGGGCGAGACGGGGGGCGGGTGAGGGTGGCGAGGTTCCGGGGGTTGCGCGTGGGCGAGGCATCGGGCGGGTGAGGACAGGGGAGTGGATGAAGGACGGGCATGGATGAGATGAACGAGACCGCACCGGTCGTGCCGGCGGCGGGACTCAGCCAGCTCGGCGCCGAGGCCGATCAAGCCCGCGCCGCCTACGGCACCGGAGGCACCAGTAGCTCCTACGGTGAGGGCGCCCTCATCATGTGCGACCGGCTGGTCCGCATCTACGCCGCGGAAGGGATCGAGGTGCAGGCGCTGCAGGGACTGGACCTGCTGATCGCCGAGGGTGAGCTGACCGCGATCGTCGGCGCTTCGGGCAGCGGCAAGTCCACCCTGATGAACATCCTGGCCGGGCTGGACAGCCCGACCGCGGGCCGGGCCCGGGTGGCCGGGCACGACCTGGCCGCGATGACGGCCCGTGACCGGCTCGGCTACCGCCGCGCCGTGGTGGGCTTCCTGTGGCAGCAGACCGCCCGCAACCTGCTCTCGTACCTGACCGCGCGGCAGAACGTCATCCTGCCCATGCGGTTCGCCGGGGTGGGGCGGCGGTTGCGGGCCCGGCGGGCGGGGGAGCTGCTGGACATGCTGGGCGTGGGGTACTGCGCGGGCCGCACGCCGGCCCAGATGTCCGGCGGTGAGCAGCAGCGCACCGCGATCGCCACCGCGCTGGCCAACGGGCCCCGGGTGCTGCTCGCCGACGAGCCGACCGGGGAGCTCGACAGTGCGACCGCCCGGGAGGTGTTCGCGGCGCTGCAGACGGCCAATTCCGAGCTCGGCGTGACCGTGCTCGTGGTGACGCACGACCCGGCGGTGTCGGCCGAGGTCCGGCGCACCATCGCCATCCGGGACGGCCGGACCAGCACCGAGACGCTCCGCCACGACCGCGCCGACGAGCACGGTAACGCGACCCGGCACGCGGTCGAGTACGCGGTGCTGGACCGGGCCGGCCGGGTCCAGCTGCCGCGCGAGATGACCGAGGAACTCGGGATGCGGGACCGGGTCCGGTTGCAGCAGGAGCCCGGGCACATCGGGGTCTGGCCCGACCAGGAGAACGGCTCATGAGCCAGGCCCGGCCGGGAGACCGCTCGCGAACCGGCCCGGCCAGACGGCCAGCCCGTGCGCGAGATGGTCACGGCGCGCGGGGTATCACGCAGCTTCGGCAGCGGGCACACCGCCGTGCAGGCCCTCCGCGAGATATCGTTCACGGTCCGCCGCGGCCAGCTCGTCGCGGTCTGCGGCCGGTCCGGGTCGGGCAAGACCACGCTGCTGAACATCATCGGCGGCCTGGACGCCCCGACCAGCGGCCACCTGGAGGTGGCCGGCCACGATGTGACCCGGATGCCGGAACGGGACCGGCTGGCTTTGCGCCGCCGCACGGTCGCGTTCATCTTCCAGTCCTTCGGGCTCATCCCGATGCTGTCCGCCGCCGAAAACGTGGGCATCCCGCTGCGCATCACCGGCGCGCCGGTGCGGGCCCGCGAGGAACGGGTCGCGGCGATGCTGTCCGTCGTGGGGCTCTCCGAGCACGCCGCGCACCGGCCGGATGAACTGTCCGGCGGCCAGCAGCAGCGCATCGCGATCGCCCGGGCGCTGGCCGGCCGCCCGGGACTGCTGATCGCCGACGAGCCGACCAGCCAGCTGGACCTGGAGACCGGCCGGCAGATCATGCGCCTGCTGCTCACCGTGGTCCATTCCGAGGGGATCACGGCCCTGGTCGCCACGCACGACGAGGCCTTGATCGACCTGGCCGACTCGGTGCTCAGGCTGGAAGACGGCCACGTCCAGGCCGCCGGTGCCCCAGGCCGGGCAGATGGCCGAGGCACAGGGCGGCCACCCCCGCCGTGACGAGGACCGCGGCCGGCAGCAGCAGGGCGTACACCGGGTCCAGGCCGGGCGGCTCCCCGACCACGACCGGCTGCCACTGGAACGGGCCTGCCGGGGTCGCCGCGAGCCACGCTCCCACTAGCAGCGCGACGACGGTGTAGGCGGCGGTCAGCCATACCAGCGCGCGGCTTCGCCCGGCCCGGGCCAGCGCGCCCAGCCCGACCGCGATGAGGAGGAGGGCCGGGATCCCCTCCACCCACGGGCTCTGCAACCAGACCCAGGCCAGTGCGGGCAGAGCCTGGCTCAGCGCAGGCAGCGCCAGAGCCAGCGCCAGCAAGGCGATCGCCGTCACCAGGTAGCCGCGACCGGGGGGCTGGAGCCGCCCGGGCCGGCGGTCCGGACGGCGATACCACGCGACGATGAGCAGGAAAACGGCGGCCAGGGCCACCGCCCAGTACCAGCCCAGGTAAAAGAACGATGGCCCGTAGAGCGCGCGGCCCAGGGTGAAGATGCTCGTGGGCGGCGGGAAGTATCTCAGCGGGGACACGTAGATAAGAACGGACACGCTATGTCCAGGCCCGGCGGATATCCCCGGGCCCAGTCCGGGCCAGTGGGTGATCGCGGCGTACAACGCCACTCCACCGGCCAGCATCAGCCCACACAGCGTCAGCGGCAGCCAGTACCCAGGCCGCCGCGCATCCGCAGGCCCGATCACTACCTCGTCCTCCGCCATCGCCCGCTCCCTGGCCGCCGATCCACCGGGCGGCCGAGCGGGACTCCAGCTCAGTATCCGCCACGGCAGGGATAGAAAACCCTGCCGTCTGCTTACCGTAGTCCGCTCCGGGAGGAGCACGGCGGCCCTGGTCGCCACGCACGACGAGGCCTTGATCGACCTGGCCGATTCGGTGCTCAGGCTGGAAGACGGCCACGTCCAGGCCGCCGGCCCCGCCACCGCAACACCGGCCCCGCCGCGATGAGCACGGCGGCCGGCCCGAGCAGCGCATCCAGCGGGGTCAGGTGCCAGGGCTGCGGCGTCAGCGCCGGCCAGAACATCAGCACATAGTCCGGTACCGACGCGAGCCAGCCGCCGATCACCAGCGCCACCACCGTGTAGATCACGGTGAGCCTGGCCAGCCTGCGGCTGCGCTCGACCCGGGCCGCAATCCCCAGACCGCACCCGGCGATCAGGAGAGCCGGGAGTCCCTTGACCCACGGCCCGCGCAGCCATAGGAAAGCCAGCCCGGGCGCGGCCTGGGTCAGTACGGGAAGCGCGAGAGCTAGCGCGAGAAGCACCGCCGCGGTGGCCAGATACGCGCGGCGGGGCCCGCTGCGGTCGTCCCGGTAGAACCAGAGGAGGGCGAGCAGGGCGCCCGCCGCCAGTCCCACCGCCCAGTACCAGCCCAGGTAGTAGAAGGACGGGAGGAAGACCTGGTGCGGGGTCATGAACCAGCTCGTGGGCGGGGGAAAGTAGGTCGCCCGTGCCTGTGGCGCATAACCGATCCAGATGCCGGCGTGTGGCCCGCTGGAGGTGCCATGCGCCGGACCGACCCAGGTGTTTGTCCATGCGTACAACACCACCGCGCCGGCCAGCAGTAACCCGCCTGCCATCAGCGGCAGCGCGTACCCGGGCCGCCGCGTATCCGCGGCCCCGGTCACGTCATCAGCCCCGGCCATGACCTGCTCCCCGGCCGCCGATCTTTGGGACGGCCGGGGAGGACTCTAGCTCAGGAGCCGCTCGGACAGGGATAGAACACCCGGCCGTCCAGGTCCACGTCGAACTTGACCGCCGCGAAGCCGAGGGGCGGGTCGTACAGCGTCCGGCAGAACGCCGCGAACGCGTGCTGGCCGCGGCACTTCGGCCCGGTCTGGCCGGGGTTGCAGACAAAGTGATCATTCCCGTACTCGGCGTCGCCCACCCACTTGCCGTTGGGCTGCGCCGCGGTCTTGTCCGTGGTGAAGTCGTCCCAGCCGCACGGCGTCGCGCCGGACAGCCCGGTGCAGGTGATCCCGTACTGGCTGCTGCCGCGCAGCTGGGCCGCGGTGCACTGGTGGTAGGTGTAGCACTCCTCCAGCACGGCCCCGTCCGAATACTGCCGTCCCCACCAGGACAGCCAGGGCGAGTTCTTCCACAGCCCGGTCATCCCGTCGGCGTGGATCAGGTTGAACGCGTAGGCCAGGTAGTTCTGCGCGTCGCCGGGCGTGAGGTGGAACCCGGTGGTGGACGGCGGGTCGAAGCTGTCGATGTCGTCCAGTTCGACCGCGGAGAACCCCTTCCGCGCGCACATGCCGATCCGCTCGCGCAGCATGGGCTTGAGCGCGTCCAGCTGCCGGAAGTCGACCCACCGCTCTTCGGGGTAGCCGTAGTACACGTGGCCGAGGGTGGCGGCCGGGAAGAGGCCGCCGCGGGACGGCGAGCTGGCGTCCGGGCGGTAGTCCTCCCAGGCCAGGTCCAGATAGCAGACGGTCTTCGGGTGGGCCAGGGTGCTGGCCGGCCAGCGGGTCTGGATCGCGTGGACCTCCGCGCGGGTGGTGAGGAACCCGTCGATGTCGTAGATGTCCACGGCGCGCTTACCGGTCCGTTTCAGCGGCGTGGTCCGGCCGATCTGCCAGTCCCAGCGCATCGGCCGGTGGTTGGCGGCCAGATGCGGCGGGTACCAGCACGGCTGCCCGGCGCGCGGCTGGCAGGCCAGCGGGGCGGGCAGCGGTCCGACCCGCCAGCCGAACCGGATCTGCGTCGATCCGGCCCGGTTCGCGGTACGCACGCTGACCTGGTGCGGGCCGACGGCCAGCTTCCCGGTGTAGAACACGTGATTGGCGGGCATCGGCCGCCAGGCGCCCTGGTCCACCCGGTAGCGCTGGCTGGGCTTCCCGTCCCCGGCGTTGTAGTGCGGGGAGCTGACGCCGAAGTACTCCTCAGCCGAGGCGGTGCGCCGCTCCGGGGTTCCGTTGCGGAAATAACTAACCGGGCGCGAATGTCGCCGGTACGCGCGGACGGAGACGCCAGCCAGCCGGCTCACGGAGCGCCGGAGGACCTTGAACGTGAAGTTCCGCGCCTTGGTCTGGACCACCTCGGCCGCGGTCTCGGTGACCCGCAGCCGCCGGCCCGTGTCGGCGTGCCCGGCGCGGTACTGGCGGGCGGCGAACGGCGTGGCCGCTGAGCCGGCCGCCGTGACGCAGCGCCGCCCGCCGGGCGCGCAGCTCTGCCAGGTGTAGGCGACCTCGAAGCTGAGCAGCTTCATGCCCCGGGGCAGCTGGGGCGCGTGCCAGGCCAGGCCGGCCGCCGTGACCAGCGCGCCGTCCCGGGGCTGGCCGGCGATCCGCAGCGTGCCCCGGTGCACCGGGGGCGGGATCTGCGGGGCCGCTGATGCCGCCGCGGCCGCGGGTCCAGCCGCCACGGCCGGGGCGGCGATGAGCAGAGGCACGGCGGTGAGGACGGCCGTGATGAGCCGGGGGGTATGCACGGGGTCAGCCTCCGAATGCTTCGGGCAGCAGGTCCCGGTGCGCCGCGAACAGCTCGTCGCACATGGCCACGGTCTGCGCCGTGGTGAGCGTGGCCGCCGTATTCGGGTCGAGCAGCGCGGCCTGGTACACGTGGTCGCGCGACTCCTCCAGCGCGGCCCGGACGGTCAGCTCGACCACGTTGAGGAAGGTCCGGTTGAGCGCGGCCAGTTGCGGGGGCAGCGCGCCGACGGGTACCGGCTTGGGCCCCCCCGCCCCGACCACGCAGGGCACCTCGACGCAAGCCCCGTCCGGCAGGCTGGTGATCAGGCCCCCGTTGCGGATGTTCACGTGCAGCTCGCGCTCGGTGCCGGTCTCCAGCGAGTGGATGAACAGCGACGCGAGCTCGTGCGTGGCTTCCAGGTCGAGCGGCTCGTCTGAGGCCAGGGCGCGGCGCAGCGACTCGAGCTCGCGCAGGTTCTCCTCGGACCGCTCCAGGTAGTCGCCGACGAAGATGCGGAACTGCTCGATCTGGTCGTCGTGGCGCATGAACCACGGCACGTACTCCGCGGAGTGCTCGCTCGACTCGGTCGGGAAGTAGCCGAACCGGCGGTAGATCTCGACCCGGACCCGCCGCTGCAGCTCGGGGGAGCCGTCGATCACCTCGGCCAGCCGCGGGTACAGGGACTGGCCGTCCTGCTCGAACCGGAGCACGAACGCCTGGTGGTTGAAGCCCGCGGTCAGGAACCGGACCCGGTCCGGATCGGCGCCGACCAGGTCGGTCAGGAAGGCCTGGGTGTCCCGCACCGAATGGCACAGGCCGAACACCCGGTGAAACGGCGTGCCCTCGTACACCGACCAGGGCAGCATGGCCATCGGGTTGCTGTAACTCAGCAGGTAGGCGTCCGGGCAGACGTCCTGCATGTCCCGGGCCAGCGCGGTGGTCACCGGGATGGTCCGCAGGCCGCGGAAGATCCCGCCGATGCCCAGCGTGTCGCCGATGGTCTGGCGCACCCCGTACCGGGCCGGGATGTCGAAGTCGGCCCGGGTCGCGTCGTACCCGCCGACCTGCACCTCGTTGATCACATAGCGGGCGCCCTCGAGCGCCTCACGCCGGTCCCGGGTCGCGCTCACCGTCGCACCGGCGCCGGACTGCGCGGAGATCCGGCTGGCCAGCTGTTCGGCGTGGGCCAGCCGCTCGGCGCTGATGTCATAGAGCGAGAGGTGAAGTTCACCGCGGAACTCGGGATAGCCGCACAGGTCGGTCACCACGTTCCGGGTGAACTCGATGCTGCCGGCGCCGACGAAGGTTACCTTGATCACAGCTCGGTAGTGTTTCATTGTGACTGTTTGCGCGCAAGAGCACGCAAAAATACGCCGCAACGAAGACCGGCCGGGTCCGCGGGCCCCGGCCAGGTGGGCAGACGAACGGGCTCTGGCGATGGTTCCAGGGCGTTCCAGGTCGTTACCAGTATCGTTACCCGGGCGATATTTGTCCGTTACGTCCGGAGTCACGGGCCCGGCACGACCTGGAAACGGGTTGATGCACAGCCTTGACACCCACTACGCCGATCGATCAATATTGCGCGAAACGTCACGACTTCATGCAATTTTGGTCGTCCGCCAGGTCCGGAGGCACTGGATCCCGAAGCACCGGCGGGCCGGAAAGCGAGAGCAGCATGGCGAGGCACCGGCTGCGGGCCACCCTGGCAGGTCCGCTCGTAGGACTCACGGCCCTCGCGCTCGGGCTGGCCGCGTGCGGGACCGACAGCAACAGCGGCGGAGGCGGTGGCGGCGGTGCCACCATCTCAATCTGGGAAGGCTGGACGGGTCCTGAGGCGAAGGCGTTCGCGCACCTGGTCACCGAGTACCAGAGCCAGAATCCGGGCGTGAAGGTCAGCAGCCTGTACGTCAACAACGACAACACGCTGCAGAAGGTGCTGACCGCGGTGCGTGGCGGCAGCCCGCCGGACATCGCCTACCTGTACGGGTCATGGGCGCCGAACGTGGCGCAGATCCCGCAGGTGGTGAACCTGACCAACGTGGTCAAGCGCCCGGGCGTGAACTGGAACGACTTCTGGGTCGGCGAGCGGGACGTGGCCACGGTCAAGGGCAAGGTCATCGGCGTGCCGGCCCTGGTCAACAACCTGGCCGTGGTCTACAACAAGACGCTGTTCGCCAAGGCCCACCTCACACCACCCGGCCCGGACTTCACCTGGACGCAATTCGTGGCCGACGCCAAGAAGCTGACCGACCCGGCCGCCAAGCAGTTCGGCACCGCGTACGTGACCCCGGCGTCCGAGGACGCGGTGTGGCGCTGGGAGGCGATGCTCTGGGAGGCCGGCGGCCAGATCCTGACCGCCGATAACAAGAAGGCCGCGTTCAACTCGGCCGCCGGGCTGCAGTCGCTGAACACACTGCGGACCATGGCCGTCACCGACAAGTCCATGTACCTGGACCCGACCGACCAGGCCTACGCGAACCTGTTCAACTCGGGCAAGATCGGCATGCTGGTCACCGGGCCGTGGGACCTGGGCGTGTTCCCCAACGTGCATTACGGCGTCCAGGTCATGCCGTCCTACCCCGGGTCGAGCGCTGGCCACCAGACCATCTCCGGCCCGGACAACTGGGTGGTATTCAATAACGGCTCCGCCCGGGTGTCGGCGGCCGAGAAGTTCATCCTCTGGCTCACCGCGCCCGCCCAGGTCAAGTACTTCTCGCTGCACACCGGGGACCTGCCGACCCGGGCGTCGGTGGGCAACGCGGCCGGCTTCAGCCAGCAGATGGACTCCACGCTGCCCGGGGTGAGCGCGTTCGTGGCCAACCTGGCCAACGTCAAGCAGGCCCGGCCGCAGATCCCGACCTACCCGAAGATCTCCACGGTCCTCGCCACCATGGTCGTGTCCGTGCTGCTGGGCAAGAGCCAGCCCCAGGCGGCGCTGAGCTCCGCGGAGCAGCAGGTCAACCAGATCCTCTCCGCGGGCTGACGTGGCCGCTTCTGGAATCATCCTCCGCCGGAGGCGTCCGGACCCGGGCCGGTCCGGGCGTCCCGGCGGGGCCCGGGCGGCCGGGCGCCGGGTGACGGCGTCTGAGCAGTTCGCGGGGTGGACGTTCGTTACCCCCGGGGTCGCGATCATCCTGCTGTTCGGCGCGGTGCCGATCGTCTGGTCGGCGATCATGTCCTTCCAGCGGAACAACCTGCTCACGTCCAGCACGCCGTTCGTGGGGCTGAAGAACTACCGGCAGCTGGTGCACGACCCGATCGTCGGGCAGGCCATCGCGCACACGCTGATCTATACCGCGCTGTTCGTGCCCGGGACGATGATCGTCGGGCTGTTCCTGGCCGTGGCCATGAACCGGAAGATCCGTTTCATCTCCTTCTACCGGACCGCGGCCTACGCGACGATGGCCATCTCCACGATCAGTGAGGCGATCGTCTTCATCTGGCTGTTCGACCCCTCCTACGGCGTCGTCAACTACGCCTTCAGCCTGGTCGGCCTGCCCCAGCAGCAGTTCCTGAACTCGCCGTCCCAGGCGCTGTACGTGATCGTGATCATGACGATCTGGGGCTGGACCGGGTTCTCGGTCGTCATCTACCTGGCCGCGTTGCAGGGGGTCCCGCCGGCCCTGCTGGAGGCGGCCTCGATCGACGGGTGCACGGCCTGGCGGCGGTTCCGCCGGGTGACCCTGCCGCTGCTCAGCCCGGCGTCGCTGTTCCTGGCCGTGTGGCTCACCATCAACGCGCTGCAGCTGTTCGACGAGGTGTACCTGAGCACCCAGGGCGGCCCGCTCAACGCGACCACGGTCCTCGTCTATTACCTCTATGTCCAGGCCTTCCAGAACTTCAACTTCGGCTACGCCTCGGCCATCGCCTACTTCCTGTTCCTCATCATCCTGGTGGTCACCGCGATCCAGTTCCGGGTCGGCCGGCGATTCACCCACTACCGGTCATGACGGCGACCTCGGCTCCCGCCCGCGGCGGGCTCTCGTCTTCCGCCGGCGGCGGCGTCCCCCCCGCCCGCCGCCGGCGGAGGCTGCCGTTCAGTCCCTGGCACCTGGTCCTGCTCCCGGCCACGCTGATCCTGATCTTCCCGTTCTACTGGCTGCTGGTCACCTCGGTGGAGACCTCGTCCGAGGCGCTGCGCTTCCCGCCGGTGCTCATCCCGCACGTGCTCCGGTTGGCTAACTACGTGGACGCGTTCAACAGCGCGCCGTTCGGCCGGTTCTTCATCAACAGCGCCGTGGTCGCGGTGCTCACCGTGCTGTTCAACCTGGTGCTGTGCTCGCTGGCCGGGTACGCGTTCGCCCGGTTCCGCTTCCTGGGCCGCGCCGCCCTGTTCGCGGTGATCATGGCCACGCTCATGGTGCCGTTCCAGGTCACGATGATCCCGCAGTTCATCATCACCAAGTGGCTGGGCGTGCACGTGCTGGCCGCGGTGGGGATCAATCACATCGGCGCGCTCATCCTGCCCAACGCGGCCACCGCGTTCGGCATCTTCTTCCTGCGCCAGTTCTTCCGGACCCTCCCGCTGGAGTACGAGGAGTCGGCCCGGGTGGACGGGGCCAGCCGCCTCACCGTGCTGGTCAAGATCGTGCTGCCGCTGGCCACGCCGGCGCTGGCCACGCTGGCCGCGCTGACGTTCCTGGACTCCTGGAACAACTTCCTGTGGCCGCTGATCGCGATCACCTCCACGAACCAGATGACGCTGCCGCTCGGCCTGGCCACGTTCCAGGGCGCGCACGCGACCGAGTGGACCCTGCTGATGGCGGCCAACGTGATGAGCCTGGTGCCGATGCTGGCCATCTTCTTCCTGGCCCAGCGGTACTTCATCCGGTCCGTGGCCTCGACCGGCCTGGCCGGGACCTGACCAGTATCTGGGCGGGACCACTGGGCGAGAGCCCCGAAGAGAAGGAGGAAGCCAGCCATGGGCGAGGAGGCCCCGGTGGTAGGTCAGCCAGCGACGGGTGAGGGCGTGGCCGCAGGCAGCCGCACCGAGCAGGAAGTGGCGTCCCAGCCCGCCTGCTGGCGCCGGGCGGGCCAGCTGGCCACCGGCGTCGCGGGCGTCCTGCCCGCCCGCGGTGAACGCGTCGCGGTCGCGGGCTGCGGCACATCCTGGTTCATGGCCCAGTCCTACGCGGCCGCCCGCGAGGCGTCCGGGCACGGGGAGACCGACGCGTTCGCCGCATCCGAGATGCCGCTGGGCCGGGCGTACGACCGGGTCCTGGTGCTGTCGCGGTCCGGGACCACCACGGAGATCGTGCAATTGCTGGACCGGCTGCGCGGCAGCGCGCCCACCGTCGCGATCACCGCGGTGCCCGGGACTCCCGTGGCGCAGGCCGCCGACGCCGTGATCGACCTGTCCTTCGCGGACGAGGAATCCGTGGTGCAGACCCGGTTCGCCACCACCGAGCTGGTCCTGCTGCGCGCGCACCTGGGACGCGACCCCGGGCCGGCCGCCGATGCGGCGGAGCGGGTACTCGCCGAGCCCCTCCTGCCGGGGATGCTGGCCGCCCGCCAGTTCACCTTCCTCGGCACCGGGTGGACCTACGGGCTGGCCAACGAGGCCGCGCTGAAGCTGCGTGAGGCGGCGGGCATGTGGACCGAGGCCTACCCGGCCATGGAGTACCGGCACGGCCCGGTCGCGGTGACCGGCGAGGGCAGCATCGTGTGGCTGTTCGGCACCCCGCCGGACGGTCTGGGCGCCGAGATCGCCGCGGCCGGCGGCACGGCCTGGTTCAGCGACGAGGACCCGCTGGCCGAACTGGTCCGGGTGCAGCGGGTGGCCGTGGCCTTGGCCCGGGCCCGCGGGCTCGACCCCGACCGCCCGCGCAACCTGGCCCGCTCGGTCATCCTCACTACAGGCTGAGCAGGCGGCTTACGTGACCGGAGTCGCCATGACCGGGGGAGCCAGGATCGCAGTCGTCTGCCTCAACCCGGCCCTGGACGTCACCCATCACGTGCCGGCCGTTAACTGGTCGGGGGTGAACCGGCCGGACATGGTGGCGGCCCGGCCCGGGGGCAAGGGCCTGAACGTGGCCCGGACACTGCACGCGCTCGGGGCCGAGGTGCTGGTGATGGGCCTGGCCGGAGGTCCCACCGGCGAGGCGGTAACGTCCGGGCTCGCCACCCTGGCCGTGCCCGCGGCCTTCACCAGGGTGGCGGGGGAGACGCGGCGGACGTTCACCGTCGTGGACGGGCGGACCGGGCACACGGCGGCGTTCAACGAGCCTGGGCCTCTCATCGCAGCGGACCGGTACGCGGAGTTCCGGGACCGGTACGCGTCCGCCCTGGCCGGGTGCGCGGCCGTGGTCCTGTCCGGCAGCCTGCCGCCGGGCGTGGCCCCCGGGAGTTATGCGGAGCTGACCGCGATGGCCGCCGCCGCCGGGGTGCCGGTGCTGCTGGACGCGCACGGCGACGCGCTCCGGCTGGGCGCGGCGGCCAGGCCGGCCATCGCCAAGCCGAACCTGGCCGAGCTGGAGATGTTCGCCGGCCGGCCGTTGCGGAGCACCCAGGCCGTGGTGGCGGCGGCCCGGGAACTCAGGGCGGCCGGCCCGCAGGCGGTCGTGGTCTCACTGGGCCCGGATGGACTGTACGCCGACACGGCCGACGGCTGCTGGCAGGCCGCCCCCCCGGCCGTGGCGGCCGGGAACGCGACCGGGGCCGGCGACGCCGCGGCCGCGGGCCTGGCCTGCGGGCTGGCCCTGGGGCGGCCGTGGGAGGAACGGCTGCGGCACGCGGTCGCGCTCGGCACCGCGGCCGCCCTGGCCCCGGTGGCCGGGGAGTTCAATCCCGCGGACTTCGTCAGGCTGCTTGACACGACCGTGGTCCGGCCCGCGACGGCCGGCCCGCACGAGGAGGCCAGCTGATGACTGCCGCCGGGATGAGCGAGATCGTCGGGCCCGCGCGGGCGGCAGGCCGGGGCGTCGGCGCGTTCAACGTGATCGGCATCGAGCACGCGGAGGCCATCGTGGCCGGGGCGCAGGCCGCCGCCTCGCCGGTGGTCCTGCAGATCAGCGAGAACTGCGTCGCCTACCACGGCGCGCTGGAACCGATCGCCCGGGCCTGCCTGTCGATCGCGGACTCGGCCGAGGTGCCGGTGGTAGTGCACCTGGACCACGCCATCGCCGGGGACCTGGTGCACGCCGCGGCCCGGCTGGGCCTGCGGTCGGTCATGTACGACGCGTCGGCCCGGCCCTACGGGCAGAACGTTCAGGCCACCGCGGATATGGCCCGGTGGTGCCAGGACCGGGGCATCTGGGTGGAGGCCGAGCTGGGCGAGGTGGGCGGGAAGAACGGAGTGCATTCGCCGGGCGCCCGGACCCGGCCGGACGAGGCGGCCGCGTACGTCGCGGCGACTGGGGTGGACGCGCTGGCGGTCGCGGTCGGCAGCTCGCACGCGATGCTGACCCGCGACGCGGCCCTGGATCTGGAACTCATCGCGAAGATCCACGCCGCGGTCAGCCTGCCGCTGGTGCTGCACGGCTCGTCCGGGGTCCCCGACGCCGGCCTGGCCGCGGCGGTCCGCGCAGGAATGACGAAAATCAACGTCGCGACCCAGTTGAACAAGGCCTTTACGGCCGCCGTCCGCGCCCGCCTGAATGATGACCAGGGGCTGGTGGATCCGAGGCGGTACGGTGCGGCCGGGCGCGAGGCGGTCGCCGCCGAGGTCGCCCGCCTGCTGCACGTGATCGGAGGCGCCGGTGACCCGGTATCGGCGGTGGAATGAGCTGCTGGAACTGCTCGCGGTGTCCGGGCAGCTCCAGGTCGAGGAGGCCGCGAAGGCGCTCGGGGTGTCCGAGGCCACCGTCCGCCGGGACCTGGACGAGCTGGCCCGGCAGCAGATGCTCACCCGGATCCGGGGTGGCGCGGTGGCCCAGGGCGTCACCTACGACCTGCCGCTGCGGTACAAGAGCGAGCGGCATCCGTCTGAGAAGCAGCGCATCGCGGCGGTCGCCGCCGGGCTGGTGCGGCCGGGCCAGATCACCGGGCTGAACGGCGGCACCACCACGACCGAGGTGGCCCGGGCCCTGGCCACCCGCTCCGACCTGAACTCGCAGGTGCCGCCGCCCGCCGTCACCGTCGTGACCAACGCGCTGAACATCGCGACCGAGCTGGCCGTCCGCCAGCACATCAAGATCGTGACGACCGGCGGGGTGGCCCGGCCGCAGTCCTACGAGCTGACCGGGCCGCTGGCCACCGGGGTGCTGGAGCAGGTCGCCCTGGACGTGGCCATCCTGGGCGTGGACGGGATCGACGCGGTGGCGGGCGCCACCGCGCACCACGAGGGCGAGGCGAGCATCAACCGGCTGATGGCCCGGCAGGCGGCCAAGGTCGTGATCGCCGCGGACAGCTCCAAGGTGGGCCGCCGCGCGTTCGCCCGCATCTGCACCGCTCAGGAGATCGACGTGCTGGTCACCGACACCGGGATCGCCGCCGAGGACGCGGCCCGGCTCGAGGACGGCGGGGTCAACGTTGTCACCGCCTGAGACGCCGGCCGCGCCGGGCGGGCTGGAGGCGGGCGGGCTGGATGGGGCCATCGACCTGGTGGTGATCGGCGACTGCAACCCGGACGTGCTCGTGCTGGGTGACGACGTGACCCCGGAGTTCGGCCAGCAGGAGAAGCTGGTGCCCAGCATGTCGCTGGTCGTCGGCGGGTCCGCGTCGATCACCGCGGTGGCCGCAGCCCGGCTCGGGCTCCGCGTCGCGCTGGTCGCCGCGGTCGGCGCCGACCCGGCCGGGCAATTCATGCGGGACCAGCTGGCCGCCGAAGGGGTCAACGCCGGCGCGGTGGCCGTGCGCGAGGACCTCCCGACCGGGATGACGGTGGCGTTGTCGAACGGTGGTGACCGGGCCATCCTGACCGCGCTCGGGGCGGTGGGCTCTCTGACCGCCGGCGACGTCCCGCCCGGGCTGCTGACCCGGGCCCGGCACGTGCACATCAGCTCCTACTTCCTGCTCGAGGACTCGCTCGGGCCCGGCCTGGCCGCCGTGATGGCGACCGCGCAGGCGGCCGGGGCGACCGTGTCCCTGGACACCAACTGGGATCCGTCCGGCCGGTGGGGCGACGACCAGCTCGCCGCCGCGCTGGCCCGGGCGGACCTGCTGCTGCCCAATGAGGCCGAGGCGGTCCGGCTGAGCGGCGAGCCGGACCTGCCGGGGGCCGTGCCGGTGCTGACCGCGGCCGGGTCCCGGCTGGTGGTCAAGCTGGGCGCGCGCGGCGCGCTGTGCGCGGACGGCACCCGGCGGCACCGGGTCAGCGTGCCTCCCCTGGTGCCGATGGACGCGACCGGCGCGGGCGACTGCTTCAACGCGGGGCTGATCGCCGGCCTGCTCCGGGGCCTGGCGCTGCCCGAGGCGGCGGCCCTGGGCTGCGCCACCGGGGCCCTGTCCACCCGCGCGCCGGGCGGCACCGGGAGTGCCCCCGACCTGCGCTCAGCTCTGGCCCTGGCTGGCGAGGCGTCCGTGACCGTTCCCGCCGCGGGCGCAACCGGCCTCCTGAGGTCCTCAGGCTGATCGCCGCCGTCCGCGGACCGCCGGGCGCACGGGCCCAGTACCGGCTGGCCCCCGCGGACGCCGCGGGACCCGCGATTGTCCCGGGGCGTGGGTTAGTTTGGCCTAGACTGCACAGCGATTTTGGAGGGATGCGATGTCCCAGTACCCAGACGAACTGGGGTCATGGTGGACCGAGTTCCCCGGCAGCGACCGGGCCGCCTGGCTTGCGCCCTCGTCATCCTCCCTGAGTGACCTCGCCCCGGCGCAAGAGGGGGTCAGGGGCGCTGTCTCGAGGCGGGCACTCAAGCGCGGGCTGGTGATTGGCGCTGGCAAGCGCGAGCGGGCCAAGCGCGAGGCGGTCGCCGAGTGGCGGCGCCAGACGGTCGCCGCCATCCGGAAGCCGTCCCTCAAGTCGGGCGTGATCACCCTGGGCTCAGGCTTCGGGGGGACCGGCAAGACCGACGTGGCCGTGACGCTCGCGGCGATCTACGCGGCGGCGCGGCCTGCCGACCGCGTCATCCTGGCCGATAGCAACGACGATATGCCCCATGGCTACATCAGGCTCGGCGGAGTACCGGTCGAGGCGCTGCCGCCCGACAAGCGGACGCTGTCCATCCGGGGCTTTTACCAGGCGTGCACGGACGCGAGCATCAAGGTCTATGCCGATCTGCGCGATGCCGTCGCCTGGCTGCAGGGGGTGGCGGTGATCCGGGGCGACACCGCCGACGAGTGCGTGGGGATCGATTTCGGCGAGCATGAGTACCTGACGGTGCTGGAGTTCCTCCAGTGCATGTCCAACATCGTCATCAACGATGGCGGCACGGGACTGTTTTCCCAGCTTCAGGTGGGCACGCTGCTGCACGGGGACAAGTACGTCTTCGTGACCGAGGCGTCACAGCTGGGTTTCTGGTCCATCGATCAGGTGTTCAACCGGTACCGGAACTATGAAGGCGAAAAAGACAGGCCGCTGACGGAGCGGGACAAGACGCACCTGAACCTGCTGATGGACGAGGCCACGGTCGTGGTGGATAAGTTCAGCGAGCACGACCCGGAGCAGGCTCGCTGGCTGACCCGGATCCGCGAGGGCTTCGAGGGAACGCAAGTCTCGGTGGTGGCCACTCCGTGGGACCAGGCGCTCGCCAACCGGGTGACCTTGGATCTTGGTGCCGTCGCCGGGGCCACGCTGGATGCCAAGCTGGCCATGGCGGAGGTGGTGCTGCGCGGAGTCAACCGGGCTAACCGCAGGCGTCTGGGTCTTCCCGATGAGGTGGTGCACGCCGCCGGCAACGGCCAGGGAGCCCTGGCCGAGCCGCCCCGCTGGTACTCCGAGCCTGAGCGGCCGGCCGCCGATACCGCAGCCCCGGACGCGTACGGTGCTGACGGGCCGGTGCGCTCCCCGTGGCCAACCGAAGGAGTCGGAGGCTGAGCCCGCAGGCCAGGCCCCGTTCCGGCGATGCCGTGCACGACGACGGTTCCGGCGGCGCCAGGTACGACGAGGAGCAGGTCGCCGCGCTACGTCGCTGGCCCATCGACGCGGCGGAGAAGGGCTTCGGCGGTCCCGCGCACCAGTCGCCGCTGACCGCCGCGCAGCTGGCCCGCGAACGCCCCCGGGCCGACGCCGGGCTGCTCGCCGTGCCGCGGGTCCAGTTGCGGGAGCGGGCTCTGCAGCACAACATCTCGGCCATGGCCGCCTACTGCGCGGCCCAGGGCGCCATCCTGTTCCCGCACGGGAAGACCACGATGGCGCCGCAGATTTTCGCGGCCCAGCTGGACGCCGGCGCGGCTGGTATTACCGCGGCGTCGATCTCGCAGGTCCGGACGTTCCGGCGCTTCGGCGTGCGGAACGTCCTGCTCGCCAACGAACTCGTGGATGACGCCTCCATCAGCTGGGTAGCCCGTGAGCTGACCGCGGATGGGCAGTTCTCCTTCCTCTGCTACGTCAACAGCGTCACCGGGGCTGGCCGTCTGGACGGCATCCTGGCCGCCCGCGGTTTCCGGGGCCAGCTGCGGGTGCTGGTCGAACTCGGCCACGACGACGGCCGGACCGGCTGCCGTACCCGCGCGGAGGCGCTGGCCGTGGCCGCCGCGGTGGCCCGCGCGCCGCGGCTCGAGCTTGCGGGGGTGGCGGGGTACGAGGGCTCCCTGATGGCCCCCACACCCGCCGAGACGGCCCAGAAGGCGCGGGTGTACTGCGCGGAGCTAGGGGAGCTGACCTTGTCGCTCGCCGCGTCGGGACAATTCCCGCAGCCGCCGGTGGTGACCGCCGGCGGCTCGGCCTACTTCGATGAGGTCGTCGGGGTGCTGGGCCGCGGCCGCGACTGGAGCCTGGTCCTGCGCAGCGGGTGTTACGTCACCCACGACCACGGGTTGTACAGCCGCATCGCGCCCGCCGGGCGGGAAAGGCCCGGCGTCCCCGTCCTGGAACCGGCGCTGGAAGCCTGGGCTCCGGTTCTCTCCCGGCCCGAGCGCCAAACCGCGGTGCTGGGAATCGGGCGCCGGGACGTCTCATTCGACGCCGGAAACCCCGTGATCCTGCACGGACGCGCGGCCGACGGAACGACCCTCGACACCGGCGGCTCGGTGGTCACCCGGCTCTTCGACCAGCACGCGGTGCTCTCCGTCCCCGCCGCCGCGGGGCTGGCGCCCGGCGACGAGGTCTGCCTGGGCATCTCGCACCCGTGCACGACCTTCGACAAATGGCGGTGGATCCCGGTGCTGGATGCCGGGGACCGCATTACCGACGCGGTGCGCACCTTCTTCTAGGACCCGCCCCGGCCCGGCATCCTCACATGACCGCGAGTTGCCCGCCGTCGATGACGATCTCGGCGCCGGTGATGAAGGACGCGTCGTCCGAGGCCAGGAAGGCGTACACCGCTGCCACCTCAGCTGCCTGGCCAGGACGGCCCAGCGGAATGCTGTCGCTGGCGTACGCGTCAGCGAACTCCTTCCCGCCGAGGTCCGCGCTGATGGCGGCGTTCAGCGGAGTCTGGATGTAGCCCGGGCACACGGCGTTGACCCGGATGCCCTGCTCCCCGAGCTCCACCGCCATGGTCCTGGTCAGGAGCAGCACGCCCCCCTTGGACGCGTTGTAGTGGGCATAGTCCGCCTCGCCGCCCAGCCCGTTCGTCGACGACATGTTGACGATGACCCCGCCGCCGCCCTGGTCCACCAGCACCCGGGCGACGGCCTGCGCCACCAGGAACATCCCGCGCAGGTTCACCGCGATGATGCGGTCCCAATGAGGCGCGGTGATCTCCAGAAAGGGCTCTCGCCAGGCGATCCCGGCGTTGTTGATCAGGACGTCGATGCCGCCCAGCGCCTCGCGGGCCGAGCCGACCAGCCGCGTCACGTCATCTTCGCGGCTGACGTCCGCCGCGATTCCCGCCGCGGTGCCGAATTCCGCCAACCCGGTGACCGCCGCGGCCACCTCGTCAGGGTCGAGTCCGCAGAGGAACACGCGGGCGCCCTCTTCAAGGAAGCGCTGGGCGGTCGCCTGGCCGATTCCGCTGCTGCCTCCGCTGATCAGAACTCTCTTACCCGGGAGCCCGCGCATGGCGCTCTCCTCCTCTCGATAGCCTCAGCCGGCGGCGGTCAGGACGAAGGCCAGGATCTCGGCCTCGTAGCGCAGCTGGTCGTAGCGGCCCGCCGGGCCGACGTGCGCTCCGGCGCCCAGTTCGGGACGGAACAGGACCCGGCCGCCGGTGCCGCTGCCGGTGGCCCGGAGCCGGGCCACCCACTTGGCCGGCTCATGGATCAGCACCCGCGGGTCGTGCAGGCTCCCGGTGACCAGCAGGTCCGGCCGCGGGCCGTCCGGCACGTTGTCATACGGGCTGTAGGACTCCAGGTACGCCCGCATGACCGGGTCGCGCGGGTCACCCCACTCGTCCCATTCGGTGATGGTCAGCGGGATGGACGGGTCGAGCATCGTGGTCACCACGTCGACGAACGGGACCTCGGCGACCACCGCCCGCCACCGCTCCGGCGCCAGGGAGAACACCGCGCCCTGGAGCAGCCCGCCCGCCGACAGGCCGCGTGAGACGATCCGGTCCGGGGCGGCCCATCCCGGATCAGCGGCGCCTGTCCCGGCCAGCATGTCGGCCGCCGCGATGAAGTCGGTGAACGTGGTGCGCTTGCGATCCAGGTGCCCCTCGGCCCACCACCGGCGGCCGCCCTCGCCGCCGCCGCGCACGTGCGCCACCGCGTACACGAACCCCCGGTCCAGCAGGCTCGGCGTGACCACGCTGAACTCCGGCCAGGAAGGCGCCTCGTACGCGCCGTACCCGTACAGCAGGACCGGCGCGGACCCGTCGCGGCGCAGCCCGCGCCGGTACGCGATGGTGACCGGGATGGGGGTGCCATCGGCGGCGGGGGCGCTGATCCGCTCGCTCACGTACTGGGCCGGGTCATACCCGGGCACGTCCTGGCGCTTGCGCAGCTCCCAGCGGCCGCTGGCCAGGTCCACGTCGTGCCAGGCCGGCGGCTCGGTCAGCGACTCGGTCCGCACGGTCACCGCCGCCGCGGTGTACTCCTCGTTCACCGCCAGGGCCAGCGCCCGCTCCGGGCCGCCCGCCTCGATCAGCCGCCCGGCTCTGGTGTCGCGGTCCACGACCCGCAGCTGGGTCGCGGCCGCGTGCCGCTGCTCCACCACCAGGTAGCGCCCGAACACGTCGCACCGCACCAGCCGGGTGTCCCCGGCTGCCCCGATGACCTCCGTCCACCGCCGTTCTGACCACGGGCCCGGGCCCGGCCCCGTGGTCAGCAGTGCGGTCACGGGCGCCCGGACCAGCCGGAACTCGGGCGCCCCGGCGTTGGTGATGAGGTACAGCTCGCCTCCGTCCGGGCCGCCGGCATGGTCGGCGTAGTACTCCGTGCCCGGCCTTCTCGGCTCGATAACGAACGGCGCCACGCCAGTGTCGTCCGCCGGGATCAGCAGGGTCTCGGTGGTATCCCGGGACGCCGTTTCGATCAGCAGCCACGCCCCGCTGCGGGTGGCCCGCACGGTCAGCTCGAACCGCTCGTCGTCCTCCTGGTACACCAGCCTGTCGTCCTGCGGCCCGGTGCCCAGTTCGTGCCGCCACACCTGATGCGGCCGGTACGCCTCGTCAGTGACCACGTAGAGCAGGGACCGGGAATCGGCCGCCCAGGCCAGGCCGTAATAGGTGCGTTCGACGCGCTCAGCGAGATCGGCGCCGGCGGTGAGGTCGCGGATGCGCAACTGGTAGACCTCATCGCCGGCGAAGTCGACCGAGTAGGCCAGGTACCGCCCGTCCGGGCTGACCTCGCGCACCCCCAGCTCGGCGTAGCGGCCGGCGGCCGCTGGATCGGTGAGGAGCAGGTTGTTGTCCAGCAGCACCTCGCCGGGGCCGCCGAGGTCAGCGGCCCGGCAGAACCGCTCCAGCTGCTGCCCGGCCACGGTCGCAGTGAAGTACCAGAACCCGCCCTGGCGCCAGCGGACCGACTCCTCGGCCGGCGGGAGCCGCGCGGCCATCTCCGCGAACAGCTCCTCGCGCAGCACGCGTAGCGGCGTGGCCTGCCCGTCGTAGTAGGCGCGCTCGGCGGCCAGGTACTCCCGCATCCGCGGCTGGTCCCGGTCGCGCATCCAGGCGTACGGGTCGGCGCCCGGGCCACGGGGCGCGACGGGCGGGCCGGACCCAGTCATCGCGCTGTCCCCGGTCGGTCCGCTGTTCTCCCGGGCCGGCCCGCTGTTCTCCCCCGTCTCTCCGCTGGGCCCGCGAGCAAGGCGCGCAGCGGCCCGGCGGGCAGCCCGTACGAGGTGTGGCCGTCTCGGCCGGTGACGGTTACGGCTTGCAGCAGGCTGTTCAGCACGGCCTCCTCAGTGGCCTCGACCACGGCGGCGAAGTAATCATTCAGCGCGTCGCCGGTCACCGGGGACCGGGACGGCGCGGCCCCCCGGGGGGCGCGCAGCCCGGTGGCCAGAGCCAGGAAGATCTCCCCGCTGGCGTGGTGCGCGGTGCTGCCGGTCCGGGCCAGGCCCAGCCCCGCCCGGCGGGCCAGCCGCTGGCAGGCCGCCGCGTCCAGCGGCCCGTCGGTGAGCACCACCACGATGCACGACCCCGCGGGCCCGGGGCGGGCCTCCGACTCGCCGGGGTCGGGCAGCAGCCGCCCGGCCGGCACTCCGGCCACCGTGAGCCGCTCCCGGTCGCCGAAGTTGGTCATCGTGACCACCCCGACGGTCGCCCCGTCTGGCACCACGCGGGACGCGGTCCCGATGCCGCCCTTGTATCCCAGGCAGCTCATCCCGGTGCCCGCCCCGACCGCGCCCTCGTGGGCGGCCTGCGCCCCGGCGGACGACCGGGCCGCGGCCAGCGCGGCCCGTACGTCGTCCCGCTGCACTTGCATCCGGCGGTTTTCGTTGAGGAAACTATCGTCGCATTCGGCCACGATGGGGATGATCACATCCTCGTCGCCGATCGCAGCCTGCTCGCCGGCCAGCAGCTCGCAGGCCGCGTCGTAGACGCGGCCCAGTTGCATCGTCGAGGTGAGGAACACCGGCGTCTCGGCCAGTCCCCATTCCTGCGCGGTCAGCAGCCCGGTGCATTCGCCCGCCCCGTTGAGCACCGCGCCGCCGGCCGGGACCGGAAAGCGGAACAGGTCGCCGCCCGGGTCGATCACGGTCACCCCGGTCCGCGCCGTGCCGCGGCCGGCCGGCGGGGGCGGTTCGTCGCGCCAGACGGTGGCGTGCCCCAGCCCGGCCCCGGGCACGTCGAGCACCGACCCGGTGGGGCCCGGTGGCAGCAGGCCGATGGTGATGCCAAGATCGGGAACGCGCGGCATCCCGCGATGCTAACCCGCCGCGCCTTCCCGGGGAGGGTGCGGGTGAGTCTGCCGGTGCCAGTGGTGTGGAGCGAGGACTGCGTGGCGCACGATCCTGCGGGTGAAGTGTGGCTCGGCCTGCGCGAGCCGGGGACCGAGGTCGCGGCCCGGGCGCTGGTCCTGCGGGACGCGCTGGCCGCGGCGGGCGCCCCGCTGACCGCCGCCCGGGAGCACGACGACACGGTCCTGCGCCGGGTGCATGACCCGGCGCTGCTGGATCATCTGGCCTCGGTCTGGGCGGACTGGGAGGCCGCCGGGCTGCCTGCCGAGTACGGGCGGGACCGGGTGGTGCCCTACGTGTTCCCGACCCCGGGCCTGCTGGCCGGGCTGCCGCTGCGGACCCCGCCCGCCGTGGCTGGCCGGGCCGGGCTGTACTGCTACGACACGATGACACTGGTCGGCCCGGGCAGCTGGGCCGCGATCCGGGGCGCGGTGGACGCCGCGCAGACCGCCGCGGACCTGGTCAGCTCGGGCACCCCGGTCGCCTACGCGTTGTGCCGGCCGCCCGGGCACCATGCCACCCGGAGCGCCTACGGCGGGTCCTGCTACCTGAACAACGCCGCGGTCGCGGCGCAGGCGCTCCGGGCGGTCGGGGCGGCCCGGGTCGCGATCGTGGACATCGACGCGCACCACGGCAACGGCACCCAGATGATCTTCTACGGCCGGGCCGACGTCTGGTACGGGTCGCTGCACGTCAACCCGGGCGCGGGCTGGTTCCCGCACTACGCCGGCTACCCCGGCGAGCGTGGCACCGGCCCGGGTGCGGGCTTCAACAGGAACCTGCCGCTGGCCCCCGGAACCGGCGACGACGGCTGGCTGGCCGCGCTCGACGTGCTGTGCGGGGAGGTGTCGGCGTTCGCCCCGGAGGCCGTGGTGGTGTCCCTGGGCCTGGACGCCGCGGCGGCCGACCCGGAGAGCCCGCTGCGGGTCACCGAGGCCGCCTACCGGGCGGCCGGGCTGCGGATCGCCGCCCTGGGCCGCCCGGCCGTGTTCGTCCAGGAAGGCGGCTACGACCTCCCCTCCCTAGGCCCCTACGCGGTCGCCACCCTGCAAGGCGCGGCCTCACCCAGCCCTCTTCCATGATCGTGGTGCGTTGTGCCCCGCCGGCGGGGCACAACGCACCACGTTGATGCCTGGTCAGGCGAGGAGGCAGGCGGCCTCGTGACCGGGCGCCACCGTGGCCTTGGGCGGGCGCAGGGACGGATCCTCGACGGAGCACCGGGGCTCGGCGAGGGGGCAGCGGGGGTGGAACCGGCACCCGGACGGCACGTCAACCGGATTCGGCGTCTCACCCTGGAGGATCTGCGGTGTGCTGCGCTGCCGCGGGTCCCGGTTCGGCACGACGGATAGCAGGGCCCTGGTGTAGGGGTGCTGCGGGTTGCGGACCACCTCGTGCGCTGGGCCCTGCTCCACGATCCGGCCGAGGTACATGACGGCGATCCGGTCGGCGAAGTGCGCGGCCGTGGACAGGTCGTGAGTGATCATGAGGACGCCCATGTCACCGTCGCGGCGGAGCCCATCCAGCAGCGACAGCACACCCGCCCGGACCGACACGTCCAGCATCGACACCGGCTCGTCCGCGAGCAGCAGGTCCGGGCCGAGCACCAGCGCGGCGGCGATCGTGACCCGCTGCCGCTGGCCGCCGGAGAGCTCGTGCGGGTAACGGTCCAGGAACTGCTCCGCCGGGACCAGCCCGGCCCGCTCCAGGGCGCTGATGACCAGGTCGCGGCGTTCGGCCCGGGAGCTGCCGATCCCGTGGACCAGCATCGGCTCCGCGACGGCGTCCTGGACCCGGAACCGGGGATCGAGGGACTCGTACGGGTCCTGGTAGATCATCTGCAGCTTGCGCCGCAGCGGGCGCATCTGCTGCTGGGACAGCCTGGTGATGTCGGTGCCGTTCAGCCGGATGGTTCCGGACGTGGAGTTCACCATCCGCAAGATGGTCTGCGCGGTGCTGGTCTTGCCGCAGCCTGACTCGCCGACCAGGGCCAGCATCTCGCCGCGGGACAGGCTGAAGGTGACCCCGTCCACCGCGTGCACCTGCTGCCGGGGCTCGCGGGCGAGCCGCTCGGTCAGGCCGCGCCGGACCGGGTACTGCGTGACCAGGCTGTCAACGTCCAGCAGCGGTGCCTCGCTCACGGTGCCTCGCTCACGGTGCCTCGCTCACGGTGCCTCGCTCATGGTGCCTGCCCGGCGGGCTGGCGGACGAGATGGCAGGCGGCCTCGTGGCCGGGGCCGACCGCCTGGAGCACCGGGTGCTCGCCGGCGCAGGGCTCGAACGCGGAGTCGCACCGGGGCCGGAACGGGCAGCCGGGCAGGGCCCGGTCCAGCCGCGGCGGGGCACCGGGGATGGAGACCACCTCGTCTTCTCCGTACAGATCGGGGGTGGCGGCGAACAGCAGCCGGGTGTACGGGTGGCGGGGTGCGTGAAAGAGCGTCTCCATCGGCCCGGATTCCACGATCTCGCCCGCGTACATGACGGCCGCCCGTTCGCAGACCTGCGCCACGACCGGCAGGTCGTGCGTGACCAGCACCAGAGCCAGGCCCAGTTCGCCCGACAGCCGGGTCAGCAGGTCCAGGATCTGAGCCTGGACCATGACGTCCAGCGCCGTGGTCGGCTCGTCGGCCAGCAGGATCTTCGGGTCGCAGGCCAGCGCCATGGCGATCGAGGCCCGCTGCCGCATGCCGCCGGAGAACTCGTGCGGGTACCGCTCGGCCGCGGCCGCGGGGATGCCCACCAGCTCCAGCAGTTCGCCCGCCCGCCGCCGGGCGGCCGCGCCGTGCGCGACGTCGTGGAAGGCCATCGGCTCGGCGATCTGCCAGCCGATCTTCTTCACCGGGTTCAGCGCGTTCATCGCGCCCTGGAAGACCATGGCGATGTCGGTCCAGCGGTGTGCGCGCGCCGAGTCCTCCCCGCCGGCCAGGATGTTGCGGCCGTCCACCCGCACCTCTCCGGCCAGCGACGCGTTGGGCGGCAGCAAGCCCATCAGGGCCAGGATGGTGGTGGTCTTGCCGCAGCCGGACTCACCGACCAGGCCGAAGCGTTCGCCCGGGTCCAGGGAAAAACTCACCCCGGCTGTCGCGTGGACCTGGCCTCCCTGGGGCAGGTCGAACCAGACGTGCAGGTCATCGACTTCGAGCAGGCTCAAATCGCGTCCGGCCCCCTTCCGACCAGCGGGCGCAGCCGCCACCGGCGCACCGACAGGTTGGCCGCCTTCAGCCGCGGGTTCAGCGCGTCCTCGACGGCCTGGCCGAACAGGAAGCAGCCCACGATGACGGCGGCGATGACGATCCCGGCGGGCACGATAGCCCACCAGGCCCCAGAGGAGATCGCGGTCCGCTGGAACGCGTTCTCCAGGATCGTGCCCCAGGTGGTGACGGTGGGGTCCTCCAGGCCGAGGAAGGCGAGCGCGGTCTCCAGGTAGATCGCGATCGCGATGGTGAGCACCGTGTTGGCGATGAGCAGCGGGCCGACCTGGGGCAGGATGTGCTTCCAGATGATCCTTGTGTTGCTGGCCCCCATCGCCCGGGTGCGTTTCACGTACACCCGCTCACGCACGCTCATGACCTGGGCCCGGATGATCCGGGCGGTCGAGGTCCATTCCAGGATGCCGATCACGATGATCACGTGGAACAGGCTGGCCCCCCAGACGTCGGCAATGACGATCATGAGCACCAGGTCCGGGATGACCAGCAGGTAGTCGGTGATACGCATCAGCCCGATGTCGATCCAGCCGCTGAAGTACCCGGACAGGATGCCGACCCCGCCACCGATGATCATCGCGACCAGGGTGGCTGCGAACCCGACCACCAGGGAGATCCGGCCGCCCTGCATGATCAGGCTGAGCATGTCGATCCCGCCATCGTCGCAGCCGAGCCAGTGCGCGCCGGACGGTGGCGCGTACACCGCGCAGGTCTGGTGGGTGATGCTGTACGGCGAGATGTACGGGGCCACGATCGACAGCAAGACGAAGAAGGCGATGATCGACAGGCCGACGACGGCCGACTTGCGTTCGCGGAGCACGGTGCGGAGGAAACCACTGCGGGTCAACGGCTGGCCTTCGGCCTCGACGGCGAGCTGCGGGTCCTGTAGGGGCAGGGTCACTGCGAGATCCTCGGGTCCAGGCGGAAGTAGATGAGGTCGGCGACGAAGTTCAGGATGATCACGGCCAGGGTCAGGATCAGGAAGCCGCCCTGCAGCATTGGGTAGTCGCGCTGCCCGATCGCGTCGTACATGGCCAGCCCGATGCCAGGCCAGCTGAAGATCACCTCGATCAGCAGGGCGCCGCCGACGATGTAGCCGAGGTCCAGCGCGACCAGGGTGACCATCGGGAGCAGCGCGTTGCGGAACGCGTGCCGCCGGACGATCCGGCGGTCGGGCAGGCCCTTGGCCCGGGCGGTGAGCACGTAGTCCTCGCCGAGCGTCTCCAGCATGGAGGACCGGACCACCAGCGTGTAGCTGCCGTAGGCGGTCAGCATGAGGGTCGCCGCGGGGAGGATCATGTGCTTGCCGATATCGATCAGGTGCTGCCAGAACGGCTCCGCGCCGAACAGGAAGGGATCGCTCATGCCGGCGGCGGGCAGGGCCCCGGCGAAGATGATCAGCAGCATCAGGCCGAGCCACTGGGTCGGGAACGCGTAAAAGAAGATCGCCCCGTTGGTGCTGAGGTGATCCGGCACCGTCCCGCGCCGCCAGGCCGACAAGACGCCGGTCGCCACCCCGACCACGATGGCGGCCACCGTGCCCACGGTCACCATGGGGATCGTGTTCTTCAGGTCCGCCAGCAGCAAGTGGGTCACCGGCTGCTGGTAAGTGAACGAGATGCCCATGTTCCCGTGGGCCAGCTCGCGCAGGTAGATGACGTACTGCTGCCACTTCGGCTTGTCCAGGCCGAATTCGACGGTCAGCGCGTGCACC
This sequence comes from uncultured Actinomycetes bacterium, assembly GCA_963770545.1. Taxonomy (GTDB): domain Bacteria; phylum Actinomycetota; class Actinomycetes; order Streptosporangiales; family Streptosporangiaceae; genus RYN-230. The sequence goes on from CAVYQF010000008.1 coordinate 111,075, forward strand.
AGCTGTGGGCTGGCCTTCGGCACCCGGGACAGGTTGGACACCGCGTTGCCGGGCAGTACCCGGAACAGGAAGAAGTTGATCGTGATCGCCACGAACACGGTGACGAGGGCGAAAAACCCCCGCTTGATGACGTAATCCGCGCTGCGCACCGCCTCAGCCCGCCTGGTGCACGCTCTCGAACGGGATCTTCGACATCGACGTGAACGACGAACCGGCGATGAGCGGCAGGTCGCTCCAGGCCGGCGAATGCGCCTCGATGGAGTCCGGGTAGTCAATGACCAGATAGACCCGCTGGCTCGCGATCATCTGCTGCATCTGGTAGACGATCTGCTGGCGTTTGGCCGGGCTGGTTGCGGCACTCTGCGCCTGGTACAGGCGGTCATACGCCTTGCTGCAGTACCCGGTATCGTTCCACACGTTCCAGGACCCGCAGGTCAGCACGGACAGCATGAAGTCCGGGTCGGTCAGCGGGAACCAGTCCCACATCGAGATCTCGAAATTCTTGTAGTGGTTGGCCAGGATCGCGTTGTACGCGGCCGAGTCGTCGAGCACCTTGAGGTTCAGCTGGACGCCGATCTTCTTGAAGTCGGGCTGGATGATCTGGAAGGATCGCTGGCCATAGGTGTTCTGGATGTCGGTCGGCATGATCACCGTGTACGACATCGGGTGGCCGTTGGCGATCCGCACTCCGTTCGGGCCCATCTTGTACCCGGCCTGGTCGAGCAGCTGGTTCGCCTTGGTCAGGCTGAACGGCGCCGGTTTGATCGATGGGTTGGACCAGTGGCCCGTGACCGGCGGGATGATGGACGCCCCAGGCTTACCGTGGCCGAGTAGCGACGTGCTCACGATGGCCTGCCGGTCGATCGCATCATCGAACGCCTGCCGCAGCAGCGGGTTCATCAGCTCCTTGTGACTGGCTTCCTGCTGCGGGTTGGCGTTGATGATGAAGTCATCGAACGCGTCTCCCGGGGTGGATGGCACCACAAAGTGGGCAGCCTTGAGGGTGGCCACGGAAGTTGGCGGTACCGGAACCTCGACCCCGTCCAGCTGATGGCTCTTCAGCGCCGTGATCATCGCATCGCTGGTCTGGAAGAACTGCAGCCCGAAGCCGTCGATATGCGGTTTCGGGCCGTAGAACGTGGCGTTGCGCTTGAACAGCGCAATCTCCTTCGGCGTGTACTTGGTCAGGATGAACGGGCCGCCGGAGACGATCGGCGCGCTGTTGGTGAACCGGGTCAGCGCCTTGCCGTTGCCGGTCGCGTACTTGGCCCAGACATGCTCGGGCAGGATCGGCACCTGCTGCACCTGCGACAGCACGTTGGCCACCGGTTGCTTGTAAGTCAGTACCAGGGTGGTGGCGTTCGGCGCTGTGACGCTCTTCATGTGCGCCACATAGCCCGCGGAGTTGGCGGTCGGCCCATTCTGGTACTTGAGGATGGTCTGGTAGGTCCAGGCCGCGTCAGCCGCGGTCAGCGGTTTGCCGTCGGACCACTTAGCGCCCGGCTGGGTATGGAAGGTCCAGACCTTCCCGCCCGAGCTTTCGGTCCAGCTGCGCGCGAAGTCCGGCACGAACTGAAGCTTCGGGTTGTACTGGACCAGCTCGGGATAGATGTACTCGAAAGTCGAGTAGGCGTCCGCCTGGAAAGCGACGAACGGGTTCAGCGAGTCGATACTGGACGGGCTGCCCAGCCGGAACACGCCACCGTCCTTGACCGAGCTTCCGGACCCGTTGCCACCGCAGGCGGCCGCGGCGAGCATCACGACGGCTGCCATGGCGATCAGCCGGGCCGGGTGACGGCGCCCGCGCGGGTTTCCCCCGCGGGCGCGCAACTCCGGCCAGAATCGCCGATGCGTTCTGGGCAGCTGACCGTGGCTTTCCATCCGCCCACCCCTCGTTCCTGGAGCCGCTCGGGATCCGCCCCAGGCGACCTGCCGGGAAATCATCTGAATAGCCGTTTAGGGTCGCTTATCAGGACATGGGCGTCAACCCCCGCGCCGCAACCGCCGCCTCGACGTGACCTAATGACGGTCCGGCTCACGGAGGGTGCCCCGCTGGGCCAGGGTGAACAGGAGCACGAACGACGGGCCGACCAGCACCACGATGATGGCGACCACGATCAGTTCCGCGACGCCGGCCGCGGCGGGCGCGGCCGCATCATTAATGGTCAGGTGCGGCGGCAGCAGGAGCGGGTACTGGGCGAGCGCCCAGCCCCAGATCACGGCGGTCACGGCCAGGGCGGCCAGCAGCCGGATCAGCCTGATCTTGTCCAGGGCCAGCAGGACCGCCACGGCCGCGCCGGCCAGCACCGAGATCAGCACCAGCGGCAGGGCCCGCCCCGTGATCAGGATCGAGAACACCCGGGCGGCCGTCGTGTGCAGGACAGCCAGGGTGATCGCGGCCAGCAGGCCGGTCACGACCGCGGCGGCCAGGGCCCGCCGGGTGAAGTACCTGCGCAGCTCCGGTTCACCGGCGCGCTCGCTGTCCACCGCCAGGTAGACGGCGGCCAGGTACGCGGAGGTCGCCACGAACAGGGCGCCGGTCAGCAGGGACGTCGGGTTCACCCACGACGAAACCGGATCACCATCCGCGCCACTCACCCGGCCGGTCACGATGGCGCCGATGGCAGTGCCGAGGAAAAACGGCGTCAGCAGGGAGGACAGGGCGAAGACCGCGCCGCTCACCCGCTGCCAGCGCAGCGTCTGCACCTGCGAACGGAACGCGAACCCGGCCCCGCGCAGGACGATGCCGAGCGCGGCCACGCTCAGGGGCACGAATAGCGTGGTGAAGATCCGGGCGAAGGCGACGGGGAAACCGGTCCAGAGCAGCACCAGGGCGATGATCAGCCAGACGTGGTTGGACTCCCACACCGGCCCGATGGAACGGTCGATCCGCTGCCGCGGTGCCGCGCCGGCCGCCGCTCCGCCAGCCAGCAGATCCCAGACGCCGCCGCCAAAGTCGGCCCCGGCCAGTGCGGCGTAGGCCGTGATCACCAGGACTAGTACGGCGGCGACGATGCCGGCAATCATCGCGGCGGCTCCGGTTCCGGCGCGCTCTGCCCGGCGGGCGGCGCGTAGGGCACGGCAGGTTCCGGCTGCCCCGGGGTCCCCGCGCTCCAGCGGCGCTGCATCGCGAGCAGGACCGCGAACGTGCCCACGGTCAGCGCCCCGTAGATGACCAGGGTCGCGGCCAGCGTGCCCGTCACTCCACTGGCCGTGGTGGCCGCCTGGCTGGTGAGCAGCACGTGATACACGGTCCAGGGCTGGCGGCCGACCTCGGTGACGACCCAGCCCGCCTCCATGGCCGCGGTGGCCGCAACCCCGGACAGCGCACCCCCGATGAGAAATACTGTGCCAGGCCGGCCCTGCGGCAGATCACGGTGGCGCCACCAGGACCAGGCCAGCCAGATCCCCCAGAGCAGCAGCAGGGTTCCGATGCCGACCATGAGGTCGAAGCTCAGGTGGATGAGAGTGGGCAGCGGCGGCCGGTAGGCGGCCCGCACGCTGTCCCAGCCGGTTACCCGGGTGTGGGGCGAGAAACCGACCAGCAGGGAATCGACGTCGGGCAGCCCGATGCCCGCGATCACGTGGCCGTGGTACCAGATGCCCGCGATCCACTCGGTGGCGCCGCGCGTGGTGCGGGCGACGTATTCCATCGACGCGAACTTGACTGGCTGCTGGCTGGCGATCGCGCGCGCCGCGGTGTCGCCCACCACGATCTGAACCGGGGTCACGATCGCCGCGATGGCGAACGGCACGCCGAAACCGAGCCGGGTGTAGCGGTCCCGGTGACCGCGGAGCAGGCCCACCGCGTACGGCGTCGCGGCCAGGCCGCCCGCGACCATGTAGGCGGCCAGGATCATGTGCGGGGCCTCGTAGTAGGTGGCCCCGTTGAAGAACACCGCGACCGGGTCGACGCTGGTGATCTGGCCGTGAGCCATGGTGAAGCCCGACGGCTGATTCATCCATGAGTTCGCGGCCACCACCGACAGGGCGCCGAGGATCCCACTGATCACGATCGGCCCGAGGGCCCAGAAGTGCAGCCAGCGCGGCAGCCGGTCCCAGCCGTACAGATAGATCGCCGTGAACACGGCTTCGAGCAGGAAGAAGATGCCCTCGAAGCTGAACGGGATGCCGATGGCCGACCCGTATCTGCCCATCAGTCCCGGCCACAGCAAGCCCATGTCGAACGACAGCACCGTCCCGCTCACGGCCCCCACGGCAACCAGCACAGCCATCACCTTCGACCAGCGCCGGGCGAGCAGCAGCGCGTCGGGGTCACCGCGGAGGCCGAGATAGTGGGCGGTCATCACCACCGCGGGAAAGCCGATGCCCATGCAGGCCAGGATGATGTGGAAGCCGAGGCTCGATCCCATCTGGGCCCGGGCCGGGATGACCTGGACCGACTGCAGCGCCAGGCTGCTCAGCACCGGCCTCGCCTCGCCCTCCGATGTCGCGGCTGGCTGCGCTTCCCCGCCTATCCTGGCAAACAGGAGCGAGAGGCCGGAAAGGGGGTTAGCGGCCTGAGTTCGCTTCTCCCGGTACGCATCGGGTCAGACGAGTGATCTATCGCGTAGAAGGGTAACTCTAGGGACGTGGGGGTTGCTGGGCTCGTATTGCGGGATCGCTACCGGTTGGATGCGCTCATCGCATCGGGCGGTATGGGGGATGTCTGGCGGGGTACCGACCTCGCCATTGACCGGCGTGTAGCGATCAAGCTGCTGCGCCCAGAGCACGCCGATGATGAGGACGGGCTGGCCCGGTTCCGTGCCGAGGCCCATCATGCGGGCTCGCTGTCGCACCCGAACATCGCCCAGGTCTTCGACTACGGGGAAGCCCGGGAGACGGAACCCGGGTACCTCGTCATGGAGCTGGTGGAAGGGCTGTCCCTGACCAGGATCCTGGACGACGGGCCGCTGCCCCCCGCGGACGTGATGGATGTCGTGGCTCAGGTGGCCCGGGGACTGGCCGCCGCGCACCAGGCCGGCCTGGTTCACCGGGATATTAAGCCCGGGAACTTGCTGATTAGGCTGGACGGCCTGGTCAAGATCACCGATTTCGGGATCGCCACCGCAGCCGGGGAGAATCCGGTGACGCAGCCGGTGACCCAGCCGGGGATGCTGATCGGGACTCCGGCTTACCTGGCCCCGGAACGGATCTCGGGGTTCCCCGCGGTGCCCGCGACCGACCTGTACGCGCTCGGTGTCGTCGCGCATCAGTGCCTGACCGGGCAGGTCCCGTTCGCGGGCGAGCCGCTGGCCGTCGCCCTCGCGCACCTGGACCGGGGCATCCCCCCGCTGCCGCCCTTTGTGCCGCCCGTGGTCGCCGCGCTGGTCACCGACCTCACCCGGAAGGATCCCGCGGGCCGCCCCGGGTCGGCCTGGGATGTCGCGGTGCGGGCGGAGCACCTGCGGGTGATCCTGTCCGGCCCGGGAGGGCCCAGCCCGCGCGACGCGACCACGGTTCTGACCGCGCGGGCAGAGGGGGCAGGACAGGCTTCTCCGGCTGTGATGGGCCCAGCAGCGGCTGGCCCGGGCGGGGCTGGCCCGGGCGGGGCTGGTTTGGTAGCCGCTGGGGCTGCGCTGGCTGGTCCGGTGATGGCTGGTCCGGTGGTGGCTGGTCCGGTGGTGGCTGGTCCGGTGGTGGCTGGTCCCGTGCCCGGGGCCGCCGGCGTCGCCCCGCTCCGTCCCCGGCCCCGGCTGGGGCATCGAGGCCGGCGGCCGCGGCGGCCTGGCCCGGCCCGGCACCACGCGAGCCTGCCAGTCCGCGGGGCCCTGCTGCTGACCGGCGTGGCGTCGGTCGGGTTCATCGGCTGGACGCTGGCCACGTTGCCCAGTCAGGTTGCGTCACACACGCCCACAGTGGTCCCGCCAGCGTCCAGTCAGAGCGCCACGCCGAGCCTCCTGCCCAGGCAGAGCCCGGTCGCGGCCACGCATATCGCCGGAGCCAACGGTAGTGCCGATGCGGCGCGGGTGGCGTCCACCCCGCAGGCGTCGCAGCCGGGCGGCCCGCACCGGTCCTCGGCGCCGACGCCTACGACGCCGGCGCCGACCACGCCGGTGCCGACCACGCCGGTGCCCACGACCCCGGTACCCACGACACCCGTGCCCACCACGCCGGTGCCGACCACTCCCGTGCCCACGACTCCCGTGCCCACGACTCCGGTGCCCACCACCGCGGTGCCCACCACGGCCGTGCCCTCGACACCCATCGGCTCACTCACCCCGAGCGTGGTGCCCACGGACCCGGCCAGTGTCAGCGTCGCGCCGCCCAGCCTGGTCAGCGTGCAGATCGTCCCCTGACGCGACGTTCAGGGTTGCGGGATGGCCGCCAGGGCCGGCGGCACCGCCCGGCGATCCCACGGGCCGGAAACCCGGGCCAGCAGCAGGGCCGCATCGTCGTCGAGGGGCGCGCCGACGTACTGCACCAGGTCGTCGCGCAGGCGTTCCAGTAGGTCGCCATCCGCGCCGCTGCCCCTCGCGGCCACCACTTCTACCCGCTCTTCGAGCGGGTAGAACTCCCGGTGCGCATCGCGGGCCTCGGTGACGCCGTCGGTGTAAAGCAGCAGGGCGTCACCGGGCCGCAACGGCACGGTGCGCTCCGCGCCCGACGTGTCGCCGAGGGACATCAGCCGCAGTGGCAGGGCTGGTGCGGGTACCTCCACCGGGGTGACCCGCAGCCGCCGCGCCGGACCCTGACCGTCCGTCTTCACTGGCTCGTTTTCAGCGGGATTGAGCATCAGGGGCGGCGGGTGACCGCAGTTGTAGATGGTCAGGGTGCCCGCGGCCGGGTCGATCTCGGCCAGCACCGCGGTGACGAACTCCTCGAGCGGTGCCGCGGGACGGCGGGCCAGGCTCGCGTCGATCCGCCTGGCCACCTCGGCCAGCGTGTAGACCTCGTGGGCGACCTCGCGGAACACCCCCAGGACGTCCGCGGCGATCTCCACCGCATCCAGCCCCTTGCCCCGGACGTCGCCCACGATCAGGCGGATGCCGAACTGGGTCCGGGTGACCTCGTACAGGTCGCCACCGACCCGGGCCTCGGCCGCCGCCGCGAGGTACACGACCCCGAGTTCCAGCGGCCCGACCTGGCGGGGCAGCGGGCGCAGCAGGGCTCGCTGCGCCGCCTCGGCCACCGAGGTGACGTCGGCCAGTCGCTGGTTCTCCTGCCCGCCCCGCGCACCCCCGAATGCGCTGATGAGGGTCACCACCACGATGGACACCGTGGTGACCGCGGGCACTTCCGCGGTGGTGGTGAACGGCGCCGCCGCGATCGCGGCCAGCAGCATCACACCGCCGTAGGCCAGCGGGCGGAGCGGAGTCGCCGCGCCGATGCCGGCCAGGGCCGGTGGCACCGCCAGCAGCGGCAGGAAGAGCTGGCCGTCCGAGGCGCTGCTCGTGGCCAGGGCGATCAGCGCGGCCACTGCGGGCACCGCGCACAGCGTCAGCCAGCGGGCGGGCCACGGGGCCGCGCGCACAGCCGACCGGCCGCGGGCCAGGGGGGCCAGCATCTAGCTATTTCTCGCGGCCAGCCCACAGGCCGTCCGCCGAGTACTTCTGGCGGCCGGCCTGCGGGCCGTCCGCTGGCCGCGAGCTACGGCAGCCGCCTCACGCAGCATGGGGGTGCTCCTCGCTAGCCGAGCGGATACCGCGGAGCCGAGCGGATACCGCGGCGGGGGACCGGGATAAACGCCAAGAATAGTGCACCGGCCCCCGATTTCCGCCTGCTGAGTTGCGTCAGCGGCCCTGGGCCAGCGCCCCGAACGCGAGCCTCCCGGGCGGTCCCGGGCCGGGGGTCAGGGTCCGGCGGTTTCCGCGTCGATCATCTTCTGGATGGGGGTGGCGGCGACCCCGCCGATCATCATGGCCAGACCGATCGCGCCGAGGGTGAAGACGGTGCTCAGCCAGACCATCGTGGTCACCGGCAGGGTGTACGCGCCCACCAGCCGCGCCGCACAGTCAGCCAGCAGCGTCACACCCCAGATCGTGCTGAACGCCAGCTCCAGCCGGCGGAAACGGCTGGATTCGGCGGACAGCCGGTCCCAGGCCGCGGTCCGCTCCGGCCTGCCCTTGGTCATGAACGGCTTGAGCCCGGCCGACATGAGCGGGCGGTGCAGCGCGACCGAGGTCAGGATGGCAATCGCGATGGCGCTGCTCACCAGTGAGTCCTTGGCGATCATCGCCCGCGGGTCCCCGCTCAGGAAGCTGACCACGATGCCGGCCAGGTTGACCGTGAGCATGAGCAGGGCCAGCAGGTTCGCCTTCCGCTCGGCCGCGAACCCGGCCACGCTGCGGACCGCGGCCGGGATGCTGCTCAGGGCCAGCGACAGCCACAAGCTGACCCCCAGCACGTCGTGCAGCAGGTAGAAGGAGCCCACCGGGACGCCGACGTCGATGGCGAGTGGCCGCAGGGACGTAAGCAGGTCAGCACGATGCACCGGACGGGCGCGGCCTGACTCGGCTGGGGCGGCCTGGGTCGCGGGCGCTGCGACCTCGATCGATGGCGGCGGGCACGAGGTCTGTGTCATGAGCGCCAATCTAGGTGGGACATAATTTTATGTCAAACATAACTTTATGCTCGTTCTAACTTACGGATAGGCTACGGGCATGACATCCGGACTCCGCGAACGGCGGAAGCAGGAGACCCGGCAGGCGATCTCGGACATCGCCACGCGGCTGTTCGTGGCCCACGGGTTCGACGAGGTGACAATCTCCCAGGTGGCCGACGCGGCCGGGGTGGCCAAGATGACGGTCACCAACTACTTCCCGCGCAAAGAGGACCTGGTGTTCGACCGCGCCGAGACGGTCATCGGGCACCTGGCCGAGGTCGTGGCCGCCCGGGAGCCGGGGGAGAGCATGCTCACCGCGATCCGGCTCGACTACGCGGCCGCGGTCGCCCGCGCCGATGTCACGCTGGGGCTATCCAGCCCCGCCTTCGCCCGGATGATCGCATACAGCCCGGTGCTGACCACCCGGGAACTGGAGATGCTGCTGCTGCGCGAGCGTGCCCTGGGCGACGCGATAGCCGCGGAGACCGGCACCGACGGCCCCCAGCAGCGGCTCGCCGCCGCGATGCTGGCCTCGGTCCACCGGGTGCTGTACACCGAGGCGCGCGAGCGCAGCCTGGCCGGGCAGCCGCGGCCGGAGATCTGTGCCGTGCTGGCCGAGGCTGCCTCCCAGGCGTTTGGCCTGCTGGAACCGGCTCTGGGAATCCGCTACCTCCGCGCCTGACGGAGGCTGCACGGTGTTCATCACTCCGCTGCACAGTCCGCTGTACAGTCCGGTGGGCCTGCCCGGGACCACCAGCTCGCTTTACACCGTCTCGGCGATCGCGCGGGTCAGCAGGATCGCCGCGCAGAACGAACGGTACGTGGCCAGCGGGTTGTTCCCGGTGCAACGCAGTTCCCGCGGGCCGGTGCGTACCACTCCGCGGACCCAGCTGGCCGCCTCAGCGATGTCGGTGGTCCGGACGGATAGCTCCAGCACCGCCTGGCTCAGCGGCGGTGGCTGGGCGGTGGCCGCGCCGGCCACCGCCCGCTCCGCGCTCTCCCGGATCAGCGCGCACGCCCGCACCGGGTGCAGGCTATGCGCAGCCACCCGGCTGACCGGCTCCTTGACCACGGCCGCGTGGACACCGGGGATGAGGGCCGTGGTCTCCTCACAAGCGCACCGGTCCCCGGTGACCAGCACCACCGGCACGCCGTAGTGCGCGGCCACCAGTGCGTTGATGCCCGCTTCGCCGGTCACCACGCCGTCCAGCCGGGCTTCGATCACCGCCCGCGGGTTATAAGTGTGCGACAGCCCGGCGGGCGCCCCGATTGAGCCGTGGTAGGACACGAACAGCACCGCGTCGAAGGAGCTGTCCAGTCCCTGCATCATGTAGAGCGGCTTGTGGCTGCCGGAGATGTAGGACGCCCGGCCCGCCAGCGCGTCGGGCGGCAGGTTGCGCATGGTCGAGTGCGAGTCGTTGACCACGATCTCGCTGGCCCCGCCCGCCAGGGCACCCTCGATGGCTGCGTTCACCTCGGCGAGCAGCAGCCGGCGGCCCGCGGCCGCTTCCGGGCCGTCACCGACGCACTGCGCCCAGTCGACTACGCCCGCTGTACCTTCCATGTCGCTGGACAGGAAAATCTTCATGACCGCCTCCGCAGCCGGACCAGCACCAAGCGCCCGGGGCATCAGGCTTTGCGGGCGACACCCACCAGGTTGCCAAACCGGCTGGGATCCTCGGGCACGTCAGCAGGCGAATCAGGCCGCCACACCGGGACGTAGACCAGCCCCGGCTCCACCAGCTCGAAACCGTCAAAGAAGCGCAGGATGCCCGCGGGCGGCCGGGTGTGGATCGGGGTGGACACGGTGCGGTTGTACGCCTTCTCGAAGGCCTTCACCACGGGGGTATCGCCAGTCGCCGTGATGTGACTGAGCACCAGATAGCTGCCGGGCGCGAGCGCGTCCCGCAGCCGGGCGACCAGGTTCCAGGGATTGTCGGCGTCGGCGATGAAATGCAGCACCGCGACGAGCAGCAGCCCGGTCGGCTCACCCGGGCGGATCAGGCGCCCGACGGCCTCATGACCCAGGATCTTCTGTGGCTCCCGCAGGTCGGCGTCGATCACGGCGGCGTTGTCGTTGCCATCCAGGATGACCTTGCTGTGCGCGATGGCAACCGAGTCGATGTCGGCGTAGACCACCCGTGCGGCGGGGGTGACCTGCTGGGCGACCTCGTGCACGTTGCCCTGAGTCGGGATGCCGGAACCTATGTCGAGGAACTGCCGGATGCCGGTCCCGGCCAGGAACCGCACGGCCCGGCCCAGGAACGCCCGGTTGGCCCGGGCAAACGTCCGGGCGTCGGGGTCCACTGAAGTGAAAGCCCGGCCCGCATCCTGGTCGACCAGGAAATTGTGGCTGCCGCCCAGCAGGTAGTCATAGACCCGGGCGGCGTTCGCTCGCCCGGTGTCGACGCCCGGCGGCACCCAGTCGGGCTCGTCAGCCACGCGCGCCTCCCGTATCAGCCACGTACGCCTCCTATAGCAGCCACTGTGCGCCTCCGTATTGGCCGCATTAAGCCAGGCATAATGCGGTACCTTTCGTGTTTTGCACGATATCGCACAGTACTGGATCTCCGGGTCCGGGAATGGCCGTGCTGCTGGGCAAGGATTGGCGCGGACGTGGTGGTGAGGCAGATAGCCGGGGCGGGCGATCCGGCGCCCCCCCCCGGAGTGGGGCTGGCGGGCCGGCTTCGCGGTGCTCACCATGGACAAGGCCGGCCCGGTGACCTCATGGTCGGTTACGGCCGCGCGCTTGTCCGGCCGGACGCCCCGGGGAGATGACCGGACAGCATCTGGGGTGACGGGCTCCAGCCGCCGTTGCTGGCCCAGCCCGGCCGGCCCCCGCAGGACGACCCTGGCTCTGTACCCCGACAGCCTGGTGGAGAGCCGCGTCCGGCCGCTGGACGAGGGCATCGCCGCGCTGGGTGCAGCCCCGGGTGCGGCGCTGGCCCCGTCCGGTATCCGGCTCGGGCTAGTCAGTTCAGTCGAGCGGCGCGCCGACCCGCTCGCGGATCTCCTGCACCGCCCACTGGTTGCCGTCCAGATCGGCGAGAAACATGAACTTCCCGCCGTCCCGGGAGTCGAGCTGCTGGATCTCCGAAACCTCGACGCCCCGGCCGGTCAGCTCGGCGCGGGCCGCGCCGATATCCCTGACCACCAGCTGGAGCCGCGCCGCGGCCCCGCCGGGGGCGTCCGCGCCGATCAGTGCGGGGCCGATCACGACCGAGCAGGCCGACCCGGGCGGTGTCATGTGCACCACCCGCATGTCCGGTGTGGGCTGCGTGTCGGCATCGAGATGGAACCCGAGCTTCCCGAGATAGAACTCTTTGGCCCGGTCGATGTCGGTGACCGGCACCACGACTACTTCCAGCTTCCAGTCCATGATCGCTACTCCTTCTGGCTGGCGCGCCTGGGCGGCGCTCCTGGTCTTAGGACGGAGCTGCCGCGCGAGTCTCGACATCACCCCCGGCTTTGGGTCAATTACCCCGGCCGGCCCTACCCATGGCGCCACCGGAGCGCGCCCGCGGGCCGGTCCAGTGCCACTGACCGGCCCTGATGCCCAGCGCACCGCCTAGCCGGAGGGCACCAGCCGCGTGGTGACACCCCAGGACCCGTTCGTCGTGGGTCATCCCGGATAACGCAGGCGGCTATTCCTGCCGTCGCGACGTCCTGCTCCGCAGGATAATGACATCCAGTCAGGCAAAATAATTCGGTATCGCTACCACCACGAATAACCAGTATCACCACCACGATGCCCCGCCCGATTGGGCCAGGAATTATCTATTTTGCCAGATAATGGCTCCGGCGCCTGCTGGCCGTCTCGTGGCCGTCTTCCCAGTCGCCGGCTAAGCCGGGAGAACCCCGGTGGTGCTGGTCACGTGCGCGGGAATGTCACCGTCGTGGCGATCGCCGGTCGTGGACGTCCCGGCCGGCTCGAACATCAGGATGGAGCCCCCGGGGGAGCTGGGCTTATGCTCGATGCCCCGGGGCACCACGAACATATCCCCGGCCCGCAGCTCCACGGTCCGCTCGCCACCGCCGCCGGTGTCACGGAGCGAGATACTGAACTGCCCGCTCAGCACCAGGAAGAACTCATCGGTGTGGTCGTGGCTATGCCAGACGTGGTCACCGCGGGTGTGCGCGATACGGACGTCGTAGTCGTTGACCCGGCCGATGATCCGGGGCACGTAGATCTCGTCGAACTGGGCGAGTGCGGTGGCGACGTTCACGGGGCTGGATTCCATGACCCTCACGATCCGCTGCCCGGGCCGCCCCTGTCTTGTACGGTCTTGATGTGAAACGGCGGTCTTGATGTGAACGGCGGCCAGGAGGAGAGCTGTCACGTCGAGGCCTGGGTGCCGCCGGTTCCCGGGATCGTCGAGGTGTTCCACGCCCGCATGACGGGATGGGCGTACCCACCGCACTGCCACGACACCTGGGCGGTCCTCATCGTGGACGCGGGTGCCATCCGCTACACCCTCGATCGCCGCAGTTGCGCCGCGGGCGGCGAGACCGTCACCATTCTTCCGCCCGGAGTCATCCACGACGGAAGTCCCGCCCCCGGCCAGCGCGGCTTCCGCAAGCGTGAGCTGTACCTGCCCATGACGTTCCTGCCCGCCACCCTCGTCGGTGCGGCGGTCAACCACACGGCGATCCGGGATGATGGGCTGCGCCGGGCCCTCGCAGGGCTGCATGACTGCCTTACTGGCGATGACCAGCCTGGCCATGCCCCGCCCGGTGAGGTCCGGCCCGCCGCCTGGCTGACCGATCGCGGTGAGCAACTCCGGGTCGGGGCGCGGCTGAGTTTCGTCGCCGAGCGGATCGCCGCGCACCTCGGTCACTGGCCGCCGCGCCGCGAGCCGGAGCCGGACCTGGCCGGCCAGTTGCGTGATCTCCTGGACGAGCACCTGGCCGAGCCGGTCACGCTCGAGGCCGCCGGGGCACAGTTGGGCCGGTCTGTCCCGCATCTGGTCCGCAGCTTCACCCGCGAGTTCGGGGTGAGCCCACATGCCTACCTGATCGGCCGCCGGGTAGACGCCGCCCGGCGCGCCCTCCTCCAGGGGGCCCGTCCCGCTGACGTGGCGGCGGACCTGGGCTTCTACGATCAGGCGCATTTCACCCGGCACTTCAAGCGGCACCTGGCGGTGACCCCCGCCCGGTTCGCCCGGGGCCGGGATCCGTCCGGCCGGGGCCCGGTCCGTTCCTGACCCTCGTCCCCCACCGGTAGGCCCAGGCCCACCCCGTAACTAGGTGCGTCCCCATAGCGCTGGACCCGCCGACAGGGTCACGATGGGTGACATGTGGATCCTCCTCATCGCCCTGCGCCGGTTCGTCGTCCCACTGCTCCGTTATCTGCGCCGGGGGATCTTCCTGGTGCCGGTGGCCGCGATGGGTCCCGCGCTGTTCGGAGTGCGCCCGTGGACCATAGCGCTGGTCCTGCTGGCCGTGGTCCTGGTCTTCTGGCGGCCCGTCATCGCGGCCGCGCTGCTGCCGGTCAGCATGGTGATCGCCGGAGTCAGCGGCCTCGTCGTAGCCGCCACGACGGGTGGGTCGGGCTTCTGGACGGCGTCCGCTCTCGCCGGGATCAGGCAGCAGGTGCTGCGCGGGCCCAGGCCGCGCCCCCCGGCCCTGCGCGGGATCGTAAGAAAGGCCCTCGACCAGCAGCATCGGGTCGTGGTGAACCAGCTCAGGCCCGCCCGGACCGGGACGCTGCCCGCGGCATCGCGCCTGAACTTCACCCGCGTCCCTGGCGGCCCGGGCGTGACGGCCGTCACCGCGACCCCGGGCCCGAAGGCCGTCACCGTGTTCTCGGGCCCGAAGGCCGTCACCGTGTTCCCGGCCCCGAAGGCCGTCACCGTGTTCTCGGGCCCGAAGGCCGCGGGCCTGGTACCGCCCGGGAACGGGAACTGGCAGTCGCTGGGCCCCGGCGGGGGCGGGGCCATCCACATCACTGCCTACAGCTTCACTCCGGGCGGCGGCCTGTGGCTGGGTGGCCTGCTGGTCCCGCTCGCGCTGCTGCTGCTGACCCTGGGGCTGTGGCTGCTGCCCCGCAGCGCGGGGGCGCTGCGGGACCACTGTGCCGGGCTGCTGGCCTTGCTGCGGCAGCGGATGCTGGAGAATCGCTGGGGCACTCTCCTGATCCCGGTCGCGCTGCTCGGCCTGACCGTGTTCGGCGTGCATGTGTGGACGGTCGCGCTGGTCCTGGTCTGCGCCGTCACGGCGGCCCGGTGGCCGGTCATCGCCGCGGACCTGGTGCCGGTACTGCTGACCTCCTTTGCGGTCCGGGGTTTCATGATCGCGGCGAGCTGGCAGCCGCTGCCTCCCCGGCTGATGCAGGGCACCCTGCTCTACGGCGGCATCCTGGTCAGCAGCCGCGAGACGGCCATGCTGGCCGGGGCGGAGGCGAGCGCGTTCCTCGTCGTGGCCGCGTGGCTGGTGCCGCGGACGATGGCCGCGCACGCCCGCACGATGCTGGTTCCCGGGCGGGACCTCGAGCTGGAGGGCCGGGTACAGCGGCTGACTGAGACCCGGGACCTGGCCGTGGATCACGCCGCCACCGAGCTGCGCCGGATCGAGCGGGACCTGCACGACGGGGCCCAGGCCCGCCTGATCGCGCTGGGCATGAACCTGCGCGCGGTCGAGCGCATGCTCCCGGGCCGCCCGGAGGCCGCGCTGGCCCTGGTCGCCGAGGCCAGGGAGACGTCGCTGCGCGCCCTCGGTGACCTGCGCGACCTGGTGCGAGGCATCTGCCCGCCGGTCCTGGCCGACCGGGGCCTGGGCCATGCGGTGCGGGCCCTCGCCCTGGATACCCCCTTCCCGGTGGACCTGGACATCGACCTGCCCGGCCGGCTGACCACGCCGGTGGAGTCGGCCTGCTACTTCGCGGTGGCAGAGGCCCTGGCCAACGCGGTGCGGCACTCGGGTGCGCGCCGGGTACACATCCGCATGCAGCACACGGGAGGCCTGCTGCGGGTCCAGGTGGCCGACGACGGGGCAGGCGGGGCGGACCCGGCCCGGGGGTCCGGGCTGCGTGGCGTGGAACAGCGGCTGGCCGCGTTCGATGGCATCCTGGCGGTGAGCAGCCCGCCGGGTGGGCCGACCATGATCGCCATGGAGGTGCCGTGCGCGTTGTCGTCGCCGAAGACCTGTTCCTGCTGAGGGACGGGCTGACCCGGCTGCTCGGGGCGCACGGGTTCGAGATCGCCGCGGCGGTGGACAGCGCGCCCGACCTGCTGTGCGCGCTGCTGGAACAGCGTCCCGACGTGGCGGTGGTAGACGTCCGGCTGCCGCCCTCGTTCGCCGACGACGGGCTGCAGGCGGCGCTGGCGGCGCGTCAGCAGGTGCCGGGCCTTCCGGTGCTGCTCCTATCGCAGTACGTCGAGCAGCTGTACGCCCGCGAACTGCTCGCCGACCAGTCGGGCGCGGTCGGCTACCTGCTGAAAGACCGGGTCTTCAACGACGACCAGTTCGTGGACGCGATCCGGACCGTGGCGTCGGGCGGCACGGTGATGGATCCCGACGTGGTGTCCAAGCTTCTGGGCCGCCGCGCCCGTGACGAGCCGATCACCCGGCTGTCCGCGCGGGAACGCGAGGTGCTGGGCCTGATGGCCGAGGGCCGGTCGAACGTGGCCATCGCGCAACGGCTGTTCGTCACCGAGAAGGCGGTCAGCAAGCACACCACGAGCATCTTCACCAAGCTCGGGCTGGCCGCCTCGGAAGACGACAACCGCCGGGTGCTGGCCGTCCTGGCCTATCTGACCGCCGTGAACGCCTGACTCCCGTTACGCCTGGCTCCTGTCACGCCTGGCTCCTGTCACGCCGGATCCTCCGGGCCGCCCGGGGCCTGCCCGGCCAGGTTCCTGAGGGCCTGTTCGGCCAGGACGCGGCGGGGCAGGCCGGTGGCCAGGGCTGCGGCGCTCACGTCGTCGTGCTCGGGCTTGGCCCGGTGCGGGCCGATCTTGATCCGGATCCGGTGCCCCTGGACGGTCACCTCGGCCTCCTGCCGGGGCAGCGCGCGGCGCTGGACGGCATGGTGCCGCGCGCCGAGGCTGCCGGTCTCGGCGAGCAGCCGGGCCTGGACCGGGCCCGCCTGCCCGGGCCGGCACAGCGCGGTGACGACGTGGGCCGGGCGCCCCTTCTTGCCGGTCACCGCCGTGATCCAGGCGTCCAGGGCGCCCGCGCCCAGCAGCAGCCCGGGCAGGTCGCCGAGCAATTCCCCGGTCACGTCGTCGACCGTGGTCTCCACCACGATCAGGGTCTCGGTGTCCCCGGCCAGGTCCGTCGGCGCCTGCTCGTCCAGCGGCTCGCCCAGCAGGGCGGGCAGCACGTTGGGCCGCCCCGGCACGTCCCGCCCGCCCGCGCCGTACCCACTGCCGGCCACCCGCATCGCGGGCATAGGCCCGTACCGGCAGCCGGCCGCGCGCAGCAGCGCCGCGCCCGTCGGGGTGACCGTCTCCGCCGCCCCGGCCGGGCCGGTGAGCATCCCGGTCACCGCCGCCCCCTCCAGCAGCGCCACCGTGGCCGGTGCCGGGGCCGGGAACTGGCCGTGGTGCATCTCGATGACGCCGGCCCCGAGGGTGAGCGGCGCCGACCAGACCGCGCTGACCCTCAGCGCGTCGAGCGCCGCAGCCACGCCTACGGTGTCCACAATCGTGTCCACCCCGCCCAGCTCGTGCAGATGGACCTCGGCCGCTGGCACGCCGTGGATCCGGCCCTCGGCCTCGGCCAGCGCCGTGATCGCTGCGGCAGCCAGCCGTGCTGCGGCCGCGGGCACCGCGGACTGAGCCAGCGCGAGCAGCTCCGCGGCGCGGCGCGCGGGCACATCGTCGTCTACCCGGACCCGGGCCTGGCAGGCGGCCAGCCCGGCGCGCCGCACCGGCGCGGCGGTCAGCTCCCAGCCGGTGAGCCCGGTACTGGTCACGGCGGCCCGGACCGCGTCGAGCGGCGCGCCCAGGTCCAGCAGCGCGCCGAGCAGCATGTCACCGGAGATGCCGGAGAACGGGTTCAGCCAGAGGATCACGGGCCTCGCACCTCGCCCGGCGGCGCATCGGCTTCGCGCGGGCGGAGTCCGGCGGCCCGGCGGCGCATGCTGAAGGCCAGCCGATGGGCCGCCATGGCGGCGCCGAACCCCGAGTCGATGTTGACCACGCAGACGCCAGCCGCGCAGGAGGTCATCATGGCCAGCAGTGCGGTGATACCGTCCAGCGCCGCGCCGTACCCGGTCAACGTGGGCACCGCCACGACCGGGACGCCGACCAGGCCGGCTAGCGCACTGGCCAGCGCGCCTTCCATACCCGCGATGACGATCACCACGTCGGCCGCGGCGATGTCCCCGGCCACGGCGAGCAGCCGGTGCAGCCCGGCCACGCCGACGTCGCGGAACTCGGCGACCTGCAGGCCGGTGGCGCGGGCCACCGCGGCCGCCTCGTCGGCCACGGGCCCATCCGCGGTGCCCGCGGTCACCACCGCCACCCGCCACCCGTCCGGCGGGGCGGGCCGCCAGCACAGCAGCCGGGCCCGCGGATCGTAGTTCCCTGCCGCCTCCGGCCCTCGGGCGGCCGCCAGTTCGGCCGCGACCTCAGCAGCCGCGCCGGACTCCAGCCGGGTCACCAGCACCGGCCCGGACGTGCGGTCCAGCAGCGCAGCCGCGATGGCCGCGATCTCAGCGGACTGCTTGCCCGGGGCGTAGATGACCTCCGGCAGCCCCTGCCGCCGCGGCCGGTCCAGGTCGACGGTGGCGAACCCGAGCGCGAGCGCCGGGGGAACCGCCTGGCCCCGGCCGGCACCGTCGGTTCCCCTCGCCTCGGTCACGCCGCGCTCCCTTCGGCCTCCGCGCCAACGAACGGGATCGTCTGCGGGCCCTCAGGCAGCACGCAGACCCGCGCGCGCGGCCCGGCCGCCGCCAGCTCGGCCGCGACTGCGGCGGCGATGTCCGGCACCGCGAACAGGTGCGCGCCGCGCAGCTCCGCCTCGGTCAGGCCGGATGCGTGCACGCCCACCCGGGCCCGGCGCAGTACCCGGGCCAGCACCTGCACCTGCCACTGGTCCGGCACGGTCATGGTGCGCGCCGCGATCGAGGCGAGCAGCCGCTCCGGCGTCGGCTCGGCGGCCAGCTCCGCGCGGAACGAACCGTGGTCGGGGAACCCGTCCGCGCACTCCGCCGCGCAGATGATCAGCCCGCCCGGCGTCACCACGGTGGCCGCCGCGGACATGCCCTTGACCGCCTGGTACAGGTTCTGGTCCAGCGGGAACCCCGCGTTGGTCGTCACCACCACGTCGAACAGGCCGTCCACCGGGCGCATGGAGACCTCGCGGACATAAGCCCGGGCCGCCGCGTGCATGGCCAGCACCTCGCCGCCGAACGCCCCGACGACCTGCTGCTCCCGGTTCAGCACGACGTCGAAGGCGAAGTCCACCCCCGTGGCCGCGGCAATCGCGCGCACGTCGTCGTGCACCGGGTTTCCCTCGCACACCCCCCAGGTGGCCTGCTCGCTGCCGATCCGCCGCGCGTCATGCAGGGTCAGCGTGGTGTCCAGGCCGGCCAGGCCCGGCGCGACCAGCTTCGGGCCACCGCTGAACCCGGCGAAGAAGTGCGGCTCCACGAACCCGGTGGTGATCTTCACGTCCGCCTCGGCCCAGTGCTTATTCAGCCAGACCGGCACCCCTTGGCCGTGCTCCCCGCACCAGGTCAGCATGGTCTCGTCGCGTGCATCGTGGTTGATGACCCGCAGCCGGGCGGCCAGCTCGGGGCCCAGCATCTCGCCCAGCTCGGCTGCCGTATTGCCGCGGTGCGTGCCGGTCGCGATCAGCACGGTCAGGTCGTCGGCCGTGACCAGCCCCTCCAGCTCGGCCAGCAGCGCACGGAGCATGGCCTCACGGGGTTGCGGCCGGGTTACGTCGCAGACCGACACGGCCACCCGCTGCCCCGGGCGTATCACCGCCCGCAGCGGCGGCCCGGCCACCGGCTGGCGCAGCGCGTCCCGAAGCGCGGCCGGGACATCCGGCGCCGCTGGATGGTAGGCCGGCGCGACGACCGTGGTGCGGTCCGCGGGCAGCGAGATGCGCAGGCCCTGGCGCCCGTAGGCCAGGTCGATGTCCAGCAGGCCGTCAGCAGGCATCAGGCTCCGTCCACGCCTCGTCCGGCACCACCGTAGCGAAGCGGGTCACGGTCGGGGCAACCTCCCCGGCCGGGGCCCGTGCACGGGCTGCGGCACCCGCGCCGGTCACCCCCGGGGCCGCAGGCGCAGGCCGCCCATCCCGCCGTCCACGGCCAACTCGGTGCCCGTAGTCGATCCGGCCGCCGGGGAGGCCAGGTAGACCACGGCCGCGGCGACTTCCTCGGCCGACACCAGCCGGCCGTGAGGCTGCCGGGCCTCCAGCGCGGCCCGCTCGGCCGCCGGATCGGGGGCCACGTCCAGCAGCCGCGCCACCCAGGGCGTGTCGGCCGTGCCCGGGTTCACCGCATTGACCCGGATGGCGTCGGTCATCCCGTCGGCGGCCATGGCCCGGGTCAGCGCGGCCACCGCGCCCTTGCTGGCCGAGTACACGGCCCGGTCGGGCAGCCCGGCGGTGGCCGCGATCGAGGCCGTGTTGACCACGGCGCCGTGCCCAGACTCCCGCAGGTACGGCCAGGCCGCGCGGGATACCCGGGCGGTCCCGATCACGTTCACGTCCAGCACCCGCTGCCACTCGGCGTCGGTGCTCTGCTCGACGCTGCCCTGGGCGCCGATGCCCGCGTTGTTGACCAGCACGTCCAGGCCGCCCAGACGCTCGGCGGCCGACTGGACCGCATCCTGCACCGCGTCGTCGTCGGTGATGTCGGCCTGCACGTACCCGGTCCGCGCCGGCAGTCCCGCAGGCGGCGCCGCCGTCATGTCCAGCACCACCACCGCCGCACCCTCGGCCGTGAACGCCGCAGCGATCGCGGCGCCCAGGCCGGACGCCCCGCCGGTGACCAACGCCCGCAGGCCCGTCAGCTGTCCCATGCTCATCCTTCCCCGCTGCGCGGGCGGTGTCCCACGGCGACCTGCCGCCCGCTGATCCCGACATCATGGCTGATGCATTCGGTGCGCCGCCGCGTCACCCCGCCGCAGGCCAGCCGCGGCCGGCCCCCGGTGGCGCGGTGCAGCGGGTCAGGGTGCTGCCGTACGGGTCAGTCCTGACCCGGCATGAAAACGATCTTGCTAGCGCCGCTTTCCCCGGCGGCCAGCGAGCGGAAGGCCTCAGCCGCCTCCGACCAGCCGACCTGGGCGTCGACCAGCTGCTCGAGTCTGGGCTGGTCGGCCAGCCAGCTGGCGGTCTGCCGGAATTCCTCGGCGGAGTAGGAGAAGCTGCCGATCAGCTGGCGCTCGGCGGTGCTGATCGCATAGGCGTCGAGTTCCAGCCTCGGCGCCTGCATGCCCACCAGCACGATGCGGCTGTGTGTCCCGCTGACCTGGGTCGCGGCGCGCAGCGAATCGGCCGAGCCAACCGCGTCGAGCACCAGGGTGACCCGGCCACCGGCCGCGTCGATCAGTGCGGCGGAGCCGGGGCCCGGGTCGATCACCGGGCTAAAGCCCAGGCGTTCGAGCAGTCCGCGGCGGCCGGGGTTCGGCTCGCTGACCATGACCTGTGCGCCCCTCCTGCGGGCCGCGATCGCGCAGGCCTGGCCGATGGGCCCGCCGCCGATCACCGCCACGAGGTCGGAGCGGCTGCAGGCGCCGCGCATCGCGGCGTGGTAACCCACGGCGAGCGGTTCGACCAGTGCGCCGCCAATCTCGCCCACGCTGGCGGCCAGGGGCACCAGGTTGGCTACCGGGGCGACCAGGTACTCGGCGAAGGCGGAGGGGATCTCCGGGTTCACCCCGATCACCTTGCGGCCGGGGCAGGCGTGCGCCTCGTCGGCGCGGCAGCGTTCACACTCCCCGCAGCCGATCACCGGGTTCACCGCGACCAGCTGCCCGACGTGCAGGCCCGCTGGGGTGGCGCTGGCCGGCAGGGCCCGGATCCGCGCCGCGGTCTCGTGGCCCATGATCTGCCCCGGCTGGCGGCGGCCGGTGCGGCCGGTATAGCCGTGGATGTCTGAGCCGCAGATGCCGGTGGCGGCGACCTCGAGCAGGGCCTGATCGGGCGCGGGTGCCGGAGTCGGTCTCTCCTCGACGGCGATGTTCCAGGGACCGCGATAGACGAGAGCCCTCATGGCTAGTCCTCCCTGCGCCAGCGGCGGAGCGCCCAGGCGGGTCAGGCGTCAGCCGGGCTGGGCGGCGAGGCGGACGGGTGGTCTTGATGACATGGCCGTAGGACCCGCCGGGATGACACGGCAATTCCGTATTACGGAATGACATTCCATAATACAGCGAGCATCACACGGAGCCCGGCAAAGTGTCAAGCAACCCCCGCCACTGCGAAGTGGCAGGCGGACGGGTGGGCCGCAGTCCGTCCGGGCACTCAGTCGCCAGGGACGTTATCGTCCCTGCTCACGCGTTACAGCGGCTGGCTGGGGACCGCACCGCCGCGGTCGTGCGACCATTCGGCCAGTGCTGCGCGCAGGACCCCGCCCAGCTCGGCGAGCCGGGCCAGGCTCGCCCTGGTCCCCAGGAGGGTCGTGCTGACCGCAGCCGCGGGGACGCCGCGGCCGACGAAGACCGGCACCGCGGCGCAGCGGACGCCGGTCTCGTTCTCCTCGACGTCCAGTGCGTATCCCTGCCGCCGGACCTCGGCGAGCTGGTCGGCGAGCTTCCCCGGGGACGTGATGGTCCGCGGCGTGCGGGCTACCAGCGGCCCCCACTGCGCGGCCCACGCCCGGATCGCCTCGTCCGTGGGGTAAGTCCAGGCGAGCAGGGCCTTGCCCACCCCGGTCGCGTGGGCGGCATTACGCCCGCCGATGACCGAGGACAACTTGATGGATTGCGACGACTCGATCTTGTCCTGGTAGACGACCTCAGGGCCGTCCAGCACGGCCATGTGCACCGTCTCATTCAGCTGCCCGGCCAACTGGACCAGGTAGGGATGGACCAGGGTCCGCAGATCCAGGGTGTCGCAGAACCGGAAGGAGGTGGCCAGCATCTCGGTCCCGAGGAGGTACGGGCCACCCGGTTCCGGCTGCGTGACGAACCTGCGGTACTTCAGGGCGGCCAGCAGGCGATGCAGCGAGCTTTTCGGGAGACCGAGCCGGCCGGACAGATCATCGAGGGACAGGCCCCGGGGCGCGCCGCTGATTTCGGTGAGGATCCGAAGCGCCCGGTCCACGCTGCCGACCGGCGACCCATTGCTGTCCGGCACCGGCACTCCTTCATCCAGCGGGGGCTGAGGGACCACGTCGCCCTCACCGGGACATGGCCGGCCGGGCGCCTGGTGTGGTGGCCTGCCCGGAACCCAAGCCGGTGTTCCGCTATCCGGAATGATATACCAGGATGCGGATTCTCGGCAGCGGAGTTCAGTCCGGCCAGGCGAGCTCAGCCAGGCGATGATCGTCTGCGGGGTACCGGGCCGGGGGATCGCCAGGGTCCTTCCCCGGCGCCGCCGCCAAACAGCGTGGCCTGCGGACTGCTGCCGTGTTCCCGGGCCGCCAGGTCCGATTCGGTCTCGATGCGCCCGTCGCGCCGGATGTGGGACACCGCTACCCCACGTTTCCCCAGGACCCGCCCGATAAGCAAGTGACGGTGGCAGCGGGCCGGATCCTCCTCGCTGCAGAGCAAGACGGTGCGCTGCGTCCGGGCCCCGTCCAGCACCTGGTCGATTCCCTCCCGGAAGGCCGGGCTCTCGGCGAGCCGGCCGTAGAGCACGTGGCCCTGCTCGTCGTAGAACCTGGCATCTTCCGGCCGGCCGCCGAGTTCCCGGCCAAATGGGAGGTAGCTGACGTCGCACCGGGCCAGAGCGTCACGAAGTGGTCCCGCGTTGAAATGCGGTACATAACGTGACCGGGGCACCGTGCGCACATCGGCGACGGCCGCGACGGCGTGCTGCTCGAGCAGGCCCAGGAAATCGTCGAGAGCCAGGCTGGAATGGCCGATCGTGAACAGGCCCGGAGCGGTATCCGGCACGGCTGGTTCCGGGTCCTCAGGCGCCCGGGGACCGGGGCGGGTCCGGGGCGCTGGTGGCGGCCGCGATGGCCTGCTCCCAGTGCTGCAGGTACTGGGGATAGTGCGCGGCGAACCGGGCCAGCTCGGCGGCGGCCTCGTCGGACAGCGCCGTGAGGTCGTATTCCACCGTGGCGGTGCTGGCGTGGCCGGCGGTGCCGGCATCGTCCAGGGTCACCGTCACGGTGCCCGCATTCTGGCCGTGGACGACCCGCGCGTACCGGACGGACCGGCCGGGTTCCCGGGCGCACACCATCCAGGTTGTGCGCTGCGGGCCATGGGCGGTCTCGAACACCGTGCCCGGTTCGGTGTCGTCATCGGCCGGGGCGGGGAACTGCGGATCCCAGCCGTCGGCCCACAATTTCTCGCCCCGCGGGGTGAACAGAAACAGGGCGTCGTGGCATCCGGGCGGCAGTCGCACGGATCCGCTGAGCCGGGCGCGGCGCACGGGGGCCAGGTGGGCAGCAGTGGGCCTGGGAGAGCTGGGTACCATGGTACAAAGGTAACATGACAACCGTAGAGCGCGTCCAGACCGGGGTCCGGATGGAGCGCAGCCTGCTCAAGGTGCTCAAGGGCCTGGCCGAGTACCTGGACCTGTCCCTGGGTGATCTGCTGGAAGGGATCGTGCTGCACGCGTTCGAAGGGGAGCAGCCCTTCGGGGTGCCCACCCTGGAGGTCATCGCGGAGCTGAAGCGGATTTACGGCTGCGACCTGACCGCGGCCGACAGCCATCAGCTGACGGAATCAGGGAGCTGACGCAGTCAGGGAGCTGACGGAATTAAGGGCTGACCGAGTCAGGGAGCTAGCAGAGTCAGGGAGCTAGCCCGAGCCGGGCGGCCAGCGCAGCCCTGGCCGCGGGCCAGTCGTCATCAGTCATCGCGTACTGGACCGTGTCGCGCCAGCTGCCGTCGTAGCGCAGCCGGTGCTTGCGCAGGACGCCCTCACGCACCGCGCCCAGCCGCTCGATGGCGGCCTGCGATCGGGTGTTGAAGATGTCGGTGTGCCAGACGACCCGGACCGCCCCGAGAGTCTCGAACGCGAACGTCATCAAGAGCAGCTTGGACTCGGTGTTATGCCCGGCGCGCCACCAGCGCTGGCCCAGCCAGGTGTGCCCGATGCCCAGGGCCCGCAGCGCGGGGTTCACCTCATAGAACGAGGTGGTGCCCGCGAACTCCCCGGTAGCCGCGTCGATCTGGGCGTACGGCAGCCGGGTGCCCCGGGCCCGGGCGGCCAGGGCGTCGGCGATGTGACGGGCCGCGTCCTCGAGCGTGACCGGCTGGGCCAGCGCGCCACCAGGCGGGCTCAGCCACCGGAACACCCGGGCGGCTGCCTCGCCGGTACCCGCGGCGGCCAGGTACCCGGGCGCGTGCTCCAGGGTCAGCGGCTCCAGCCGGATCATCCGCCCGGCCAGCACGGGCATCGCCCACCACAGATCATCGCTCACGCCAGGCATGATCCCAGTAGGTGACCGCGGATCGCCGCTCATTTTCCGGCCGTCAGGACCAGGCGGGACCGGGGTCGGGGGCGTCGTCGGCCAGCACCGTGCCCTCGATCAGGCCGTAGGGACGGTCTCCCGGGTAATAGACCTCGTCTTCGTTGGGCAGCCCGAACGGGGCCAGGTCCACCAGGTAGTGGTGCTTGTTGGGCAGGACCAGCCGCACCTCGCAGACCTCCGGCACGGCCTCGATGATCCGCTCACCGATGGCGTACAGCGTCTGCTGCAGCGAGTAGCTGTAGGTCTCGCTGAACGCGGACAGCAGGGCCTCCCGGGCGACTTCGAAGGTGGCGCCCCAGCCGGTGCCGGAGCCTGATGTCCCGGCGCCCCGGTACCGCCACCACGCGCTGACCTCCGTAGCCAGCATCCGGTCCCGGGTCTCCGCCAGCGTTGTGTACTCATCGCGCGGAAAGCCCCAGAACTCGGAGTTGGTGGTGTTCAGCACGACCAGGTTTTCCAGGCCGGACACCACGCTCACCCCCCTCCCGGCGTCGTGGATGACCCGGGTCGCGCGGGTCATCTCGCCGGTGCGGGCGAAGGAATGCCTGGTCTCGCCGATGGGGGCCCAGCGGTACTCCTCGATCGATACCCGGGCCCGGGTGATCTGCGGCTGGGTCCCCACGAAGTGGGCCGCCAGTTCCAGCCCGAGCACCTCCGGCTCCACCGGCCCCAGCTTCTGCGCGAACGCGTACACGGTGTTCTTCTGCGTGTCGGTGGCCAGCACCGCGGAGTTGTCGCCGCTCAGGTGGGTGGCGGCCAGATCGCCAGACAGGCTGGTGGACACGTTCCAGTCCCGGATCACGTCGCCGCCGCCCGGGCCGGCGGCGCGGGCCACGCGCAGCACCCGGACCTCAGCCTTGCCGTACCGGTTCGCTCCGAGGTGGACCATGGCGGGCCCTTTCTGTCGGGTCGGGTTCAGGGCGTCACGAGGTCCCGGCGATCACGGCGCTCGCCCTGGCCGCGGCCGCGGCGAGTTCGGCCGGGTCAGCGGTGCGCAGCTCGCCGCCCGCTACCACCTGGCGTCCGCCGATGAACAGGTGCTCCAGCGCGGGCGCACCGAATACCAGCGTGGTCACCGGGTCCGCGATGCCGGCCCCGGGGAGCTCGTCGACCCGCCATACGGCAAGGTCAGCCACCTTCCCGGGCTCTAGCGAGCCCAGTTCGGCGTCGCGGCCCAGGCAGCGGGCGCCGCCCATGGTGGCCATCCGCAGGCAGTCCCGGGCGCTCAGCGCCTGCGGGCCGCCGGCGTAGCGGGCGGCGAGCATGGCCTGGTGCAGCTCGCCGACCATGCGGCCCGACTCGTTGGACGCGTTCCCGTCCACGCCCAGCCCGACCACCACGCCCGCGTCGAGCAGCCTGCGGACCGGGGCGATGCCCGCTCCGAGGCGGCCGTTGGAGGTGGGGCAGTGGGCCACGCCGGTACCGGTCGCCGCGAACCGGGCGACCGCCTCGTCCGACAGGTGCACGCAATGGGCCAGCCACACGTCCGGGCCCAGCCAGTCCAGGTCCTCGGCGTACTGGGCGGGTGTGCGCCCGAACGTGTCCAGGCAGAACTGCTCCTCGTCCTGCGTCTCGGCCACGTGGGTGTGCAACCGGACACCGGCCGCCCGGGCCAGTGCGGCGCAGTCCCGCATCAGCTCCCCGGTCACCGTGAATGGCGAGCAGGGGGCGATCGCGATCCGGGTCATCGAGCCGGGGGACGGGTCGTGCCAGCGGTCGATCGCGGCCTGCGAGGCGGCCAGGATCGTGTCGTGGTCTTCGACCACCGAGTCTGGCGGCAGGCCGCCGGCCGACTGCCCCAGGTTCATCGAGCCGCGGGTCGGATGGAAGCGGATCCCGATCCGGCGGGCGGCCAGGATCTCCGCCTCCAGCAGGTCGCCCGCGCCCGCCGGGAACACGTACAGGTGG
This sequence comes from uncultured Actinomycetes bacterium, assembly GCA_963770545.1. Taxonomy (GTDB): domain Bacteria; phylum Actinomycetota; class Actinomycetes; order Streptosporangiales; family Streptosporangiaceae; genus RYN-230. The sequence goes on from CAVYQF010000008.1 coordinate 138,076, forward strand.
TCGGTGCTCGACGTGCACCCGGTCAGGGCCAGCCAGGCCAGGTTGGCCGCGGCGGCCGCGTTCAGCAGCTCCGGGCTCAGCCGGGCCCAGATCGGATACAGGGTCTGCAGCCAGCCGAACAGGGTCTCGTCGGTGGCGTATCCGCGGGTGATCCACTGATTGAGGTGCGAGTGGGTGTTGACCAGGCCGGGGGTGACCAGCCGCCCGGAGCCGTCGATCCGGGTGGCCGTGGCGAACTGCGCCGGGACCGGCCCGGGACCGGCCGCGGCGATCCGGCCCTGGTCGATGACCACGTGGCCGGAAGAGTATTCGCTGCCCGCCGGGTCCACGGTGGCGACGTAACAGCCCGCCATGGCAATGGGTTCGGTCACGGAGCCCCTCTTCCGGTCGGGGTGCGGTCAGGAGCCACGGTAGGTCGAATAGGCGTACGGGCTGAGCAGCAGGGGCACGTGATGGTGCCCGGCCGGGTCGGTGATCCGGAAGATCACCACGATCTCCGGGTAAAACGTCTCCGCCGTAGGGGACTGGGCCTTGAGGTAGGCCTCGGACAGGAAGACGATCCGGTGCACGCCCGTCGTGGCGCCGGGGGCCAGATCGGCGACCCGCCCGTCCAGGCCGGTCCGGCGCCGGGCCAGTTCGTGCCACCGGAGGCCGTCCTGCCGGCTGAGGACGAGTTCCAGCCCGGCCGCGGGCCGTCCCGTGGTCGCGTCCAGCACGTGCGTGGAGATGCTCATCCTTGTGGTTATGACCTCCGGGTCACTCGAAGGTCCGGGCCAGCCGGAGCCGGACGATCCTGGTCAGCTCGTCCCGGACCACCGCGCGCTCGGTGGCGGGATCATGGCCGAGCCGGGTCTGCAGCGCGGCCAGCATGCTGGCCGCGGACATCCCGGTCGCGCAGATCAGGAACACGTGCCCGAACCGTTCCTCGTAGGCGGCGTTCCCGGCCCGCAGGCCGGCCTGGACGTCCGGGCCGGCGTCCCGGGTCCCGGACTGCTCCTGCCGCGACCAGGCCGCCTCCCGGTCCTCCGGGCCTTCCCGGTCGCCCCGGTCGTGCCGGTCGCCCCGGTCCGGCAGCCGGTCGCCGATCCGCGGATGGGCGGCCAGGGCGTGCTCGATGTCCGGCCAGCCCAGCGCGGCGATGGTGGCGTCGGATGCGGCCATGAGCGCGGGCAGCGAGCCGTGCGGCCGCCCGCTGACCATCCGCTCGATCCAGCGCGCGCTGGCACACGAGGGCCGGAGCAGCCCGGCGGCGGTGGCGGCGTCGGCGCGGTCCAGGTCGTCGACGGGCACCCGGTTCGACTCGCTCACCCCGCCGACCCTAGCGTCCCCCAGTGCCCACATGGCCGTGTGCCAGACTCGGGTGCGTGCTCGCCATCCTCAACGTGGTGCCTTTTGCCCCGTATACGGGGCAAAAGGCACCACGATAACGCCGGAGTGCGCGGTGGGTGAGGTAGCCGGAGTGTGCGGTGGGTGAGGTAGCCGGAGTGTGCGGTGGGTGAGGTAGCCGGAGTGTGCGGTGGGTGAGGTAACGGCGATCCGGGCGCGGCGCGTCATCACGGCGGAGGGGGAGCGGGCCGCGACCGTGCTGCTGCGCGACGGGGTCATCGCCGGCCTGGCCGGCTTTGGCGACGGGCCGGACGGCGCGGTCACCCTGGCCGGTGACGAGGTGCTGCTGCCCGGGCTGGTGGACAGCCACGTCCACGTGAACGAGCCGGGCCGGACCGAGTGGGAGGGGTTCGCCACGGCGACGGCGGCAGCGGCCGCCGGCGGGGTGACCACGCTCGTGGATATGCCGCTGAACAGCATTCCGCCGACCGTGACCGTGCCCGCGCTGCGGGCCAAGCAGGCCGCCGCGGCCGGCCAGCTGGCGACCGACGTTGCGTTCTGGGGTGGTGCGGTGCCCGGCAACCTCGCCAGCCTGCGCCCGCTGCACGAGGCGGGGGTAGTGGGCTTCAAGTGCTTCCTGCTCCCGTCCGGCGTGGACGAATTCGCCCCGCTCGACGCCGGCCAGCTCGCCGCGGCCATGGCCGAGATCGCCAGCTTCGGCGGTCTGCTCATCGCGCACGCTGAGGACCCGGAGGTGATCGCGGCCGCGCCGGCCGCCCACGGCCGCCGGTACGCGGACTTCCTGGCCTCCCGCCCGCCCGAGGCGGAAAAGCGGGCCATCACGGCGCTGCTGGCGCAGACCCGGCGGACCGGGTGCCGGACCCACATCGTGCACCTGGCCAGCTCGGCCGCGCTGCCCGCGGTCCGCGCGGCCAAGGCAGCCGGCCTGCCCGTCAGCGCCGAGACGTGCCCGCACTACCTGACCCTGCGCGCTGAGGATGTCCCGGACGGCGCCACCGAGTTCAAGTGCTGCCCGCCGATCCGGGACGACGCCAACCGTGAGGCGCTGTGGGCCGGGCTGCTGGACGGCACGATCGACTGCGTGGTGTCAGACCATTCACCGAGCACCGTGGCGGCCAAGCGGATGGACTCCGGTGATTTCGGCGACGCCTGGGGTGGTATCGCCTCGATCCAGGTCTCTCTGCCCGTCGTGTGGACCGAGGCGGCCCGCCGCGGCCTCGGCCTGGACCGCGTGGCGGGCTGGATGGCCACCGCCCCGGCCGCGCTCACCGGCCTGGCCGACCGGGGCGCGATCGCGCCCGGCCTGCGGGCCGATCTGTGCTGTTTCGCCCCCGGCGAGACGTTCGTGGTGGATCCGGCCGCGCTGCGGCACCGCAACCCGGTCAGCCCGTACGCGGGGCGGACCCTGACCGGCGCGGTCCGGCGGACCTGGCTGGCCGGACGGCCGACCGGAGCCGGCCCGCGGGCCGGGCAGCTGGTCTCGGCCACCAGTGGGGCCGCGGGAGGCAGATCGTGAGCAGAACGCCTGAGGACTTCACCGGGCTCCCCGACGTGGCCAGCCGGGCCCTGGGCGGGACCGTGCTGTACGCCAACGACGAGTTCTTCGCGGACGCGCGCAACCTCATCGAGCCGCGGCCCGCGGGTCACGATCCGGCGGCCTTCGGGATCCGCGGCAAGGAGTACGACGGCTGGGAGACCCGGCGGCGCCGGGAACCAGGTGAGGACTTCGTCATCATCCGGCTGGCCGCACCCGCGATCGTGCGCGGCGTCAACATCGACACCGCGCACTTCCAGGGGAACTACCCGCCGTCTGGCTCGGTGGCCGGGGCCACGCTGCTCGGCTACCCCTCGGCGGCCGAGGTGCTGGGCGCCGCCTGGACCCCGCTGGCGGGCCAGACCGAACTCGGGGGTGACCGGGCCAACCTGGTGCCGGTCACCGCTCCGGACCGGCTGGTCACGCACGTCCGGCTGACCATCCGTCCCGACGGCGGCGTGGCCCGGCTGCGGGTGTTCGGTGAGGTGGTGCCCGACCCGCGCCGGCTCGGCGGCCGCGTGGACCTGGCCGCGACAGCTGCGGGCGGGCGGGTGGAAGCGTGCAGCAACATGTTCTTCTCGCGGCCCGCCAACGCGCTCGCGCCGGGGCGTGCCCAGGTGATGTCGGACGGCTGGGAGACCGCGCGCCGCCGCGACGACGGGCACGACTGGCTGGTGGTGCGGCTGGCGGTACCGGGCGTGCTGCACCACGCCGTGATCGACACCACCCGTTTCGCCGGCAACGCCCCGGGCCACGCCCGGCTCAGCGACGAGGAGAGCGGCGCGGAGCTGCTGGCGCGGACCCGGCTGGTCCCGGACACCGAGCACTGGTTCCGGGTCCGGGGCGGGGATAGCACCGGGCTGGTGCGGCTGGACATCTATCCCGACGGCGGTATCTCGCGGCTGCGGCTGGTCGGCGTGGTGCCGCCGGAACGCCGCGAGCAGATCGCCCGTCGCTGGCTCGGCTTGCTGCCCGCGGACGTGGCCGCCGGCGTGGATCAGGGTGAGTTCTTCGACTGACCGCCAGCCGACCAGGGGTCGTCCCCAACGGACCGCGGCGGCCCCGGGTGCCCGGGCCGGCACCGCCGGCACCTACGGCACCTACGGCGGCGTGGCCAGGAAGCCCTGAGCGTCCGCGTCATGCAGCGCCAGCGCCAGGTCGCGGGCCTTCAGGCGCTCCTCGGCCCCCGCCGCCCGGGCCGCGAGCCAGAGCGAGCCGCCCACCGCGGGCAGCTTGGGCGCCGCGAAGTCCCGGCCGATGGTCACGTGCCTCAGGTGCTCCCGCAGTGGGCCCAGGAAGACCTCCCCGGCCCGGAAGTTGCTGCCGATCAGCGTCACCTCGGCCGGCCCGCCGAAGTCCAGGGCGGCATAGACCGCGCTGATCTGCTCGGCCAGGGCCACCGCGGCCTCCCGGTAAATACCGGCCGCCACGGCGTCGCCCTCGTCGGCGGCCTCCTGTACCTGCACGGCAAAAGCCGAGATACGGGCCTTGTCGAAATCCCGGTAGATGACCGGCTTGATGTCCTCAATGTGCTTCAGGCCGTAGAATTCGAGCAGACGCGGGACGAGCGGCGTCCAATCCCTTCTCCCATCCCGGTAGGCGAGGACGGCGCGAATCGCATCGACGGCGACCATGTAACCGGATCCCTCGTCGCCGACGATATGGCCCCACCCGCCGCAGCGCCAGGCCGCACCCTGAGCATTGACTCCGAACGTATTACTTCCGGTGCCGGAGATGGCCGCGATACCGGGCGCGGCGAGCGAGCCGGCCGCCCAGGCAGCCACGACGTCATTAACGGCCAATATGACCGGTGCGCGAAGCGCGGTTACTCCGGACAGCAGGCGTTTGCGTTCCTCGTCGGTGTCTATTCCCGCGACACCGAGTACCGCCGCAGCCACCGGTCTGGCCTGCCCGAGGGCCGCGCTAACCGCCTCATTAATGGAGGATGCCGCCGCCTCGTACCCCACCGCCTCGGGATTACTAGGCCCCGTTTCTGCCACCGTCACCGTGCCCGCATCCAGGTCGAATACGGCGGCTACCGTTTTCGTGGCGCCCCCGTCCACCCCGACCAGGAGGCCATTATCTGTCCTGCGGCTGGTCCTTCCGCTGGTCGTCGGCAGCAATTCCGCGGGCAGCGTGACGAGGCTGGCTTTACGCTGCCCGCTACCTACTGATGTACTATGCATCGAGTCCCATCGGCCAATCTACGAGCGGATCACGGTGCGCCTAGACTACCTTGCTTTGGGTAACCCAACCCTGGACGTCCAGGCGGGGGGTTCTTACGTGCTGGGCGGTTCGGTAGTCTACTCCGCATTGCAGGCCGCCCGGCTAGGCCTTAGCGCCGGGATCGTGGGAAGAGCGAATCCGGTCCAGCTGAAGCCGTACTGGCAGTCTTACGCCGGGGAAGTCGGCCTGGCCCTGCAGCCCGCTGAGTTGACCACGATGTTCCGCAACGTGTCGATGGATGATGCCCGCGAACAATGGCTTGAAGACTGGGCCGGCGACATCCAGGATCTGGGCGAATTGCCGGACAGCGATATTCTGCATATCGCGCCTGTGGCCCAGGAAATAACACTGGAAAATCTGGCCGCGGAGGCCCGGTCACGTTTCGTGCTGCTCACCCCCCAGGGGCTGGTCAGGAGGTGGGCCGGCCTCGGTGCGCGGATCGAGCACTACGCCCGGGACTTCCCGGCCGAAGTCGCGTCGATGCTGGACGTGGTGGTGGTGTCCGAGACCGAAGCCCCCTACGTCAGCGAACTCCTGGCCGCAGTGCCCCGCCACGGCGGCCTGGGCGTCGTGACCCGGGGGCGGCGGGGATGCGAGGTCCTGACCCGGGACGGGTCCACGGAGTACACCGCAGAGCCGGTGCGCGCCCTGGTCGACCCGACGGGGGCCGGCGATTGCTTCGCCGCCACGCTGACCACCGAGATGTTCCGGGGCCAGCCGGTGCCGGAGGCGGTGCGGCTGGCCACGGCCGCCGCGTCGCTGTGCGTTAGCGGCCCGGGCCCGGCCACCATCGGCAGCCGGCTGGAGATCATGACCGAACGCGGGTCTTCCCCCGGCGGGGCCGGTTCCCTGCATCGTCCCCGTCAGGGCGGCTAGCCGTGTCCGGATGAGCGGCGGTGTAGTCGCGGGCCCGCTCGACGAAGATGTTGTGCAGATCCCGCGCGGCGAGCGGGGGTGAGCCGGACCGGGCTCGCTGGATGACCAGGTCCACCCCGGTGTGGTCGTCGGCCAGCGGCCGCCAGGTGATCACCCCGTGCTGCTCGAGCGGATCGCCGATCACGCTGAAGTCCGGGAGCACGGTGAGGCCGAGACCCTCGGCCACCATCAGCTTGCCCATCTCGGCGCCGTCGGTGGAGTAGGAGAAGGCCGGGGGCTGCCCCTGGAGCAGGCGGTGCAGATACCGGTGCATGACATAACCAGATCGCATCACGATGACCGGCTCGGCGAGCAGGTCGGCCGTGCGCACGGTGGCGTGCTGGGCCAGCGCGCTGTCCGCCCGGAGCACCACGACCGGGCGGCCGTGCAGCAGCCGGGTGGTCTCCAGTTCGGGAGGCAGGTCGTCGCCGTCGAGGTAGTTCACCAGGCCCAGGTCGAAGCTGCCCTCCAGGACGCCGCGGTGGATCTCGGCCTGCTGCGCCCCGATCACCTCGACCTGAGTCTGCGGGTGACTCTGGCGGAATTGCTGCATGGTCGGGGCGAGCAGCGGCGCCGTGGCCGCGCTGACCGTGCCCAGCCGGACCAGCCGCACGCTGCGATGCTGCTCACCGGCCGCGTGCCGGAGCCGGTCGAACGAGTCGAGCAAGGTCAGGATGTAAGGGAATAGCTCGCGGCCGGAGTCGCTCATCCGCGCCCCGTGGCGGCCCCGGTCGAGCAGGTCCACGCCGAGCTCGCGTTCCAGGCTCCGGACCGAGCCGCTCAGCGGGCTGGGAGATGTGCAGCTCGTCTGCGGCGCGCCGAAACGAGCCCAGCCGGGCCACCGTGGCCACGTATTCAAGCTGCTCGATCCGCCCACGACCCCTCTCACCCGGCGTCTGTTAACACTAGGATAGCGATCGCTTTAATAGGAAAACTTTACCACGCCCCCGCCGATCGGTATTGGACGGGCCGCCTGGGTGGCCCGCATGCTGAAGCTAGTTCCGCTGGCGCCGCCGGTGCCAGAGCCGCCCAGCCTGGAGGCCCGCCAGGAGGACAGGCGGGGTAGGGGTGGGGCGGGAAGGGGGAGTGGGCGGACGGCGGACTCCCCCGCTGGCCAGCTCGCCTAACTTCCTATAAAATAGGTCGAGAAACAAGGAAAATAAACCCAGGTCCAAGGGAGTACCGGGCCAGCCGACCAGTTCCGGAGGAGTCGCAGATGGGTGTGGTGCTGCACTGGTTCCTGCCCACCAACGGTGACTCGCGGACCGACCTGAGCCTGGGCAACGCGGTCGGCGCCGCGGGCAGCCGGGCCACGGGAGACGCCGCGGGGGGCGGCAGCGAGCGGGCGCCGGACATCGGCTACATCGGCCAGATCGCCCGCTCCGCGGAGCAGGTCGGCTTTACCGGCACGCTGACCCCGACCAGTTCGTGGTGCGAGGACGCGTGGATCATGACCGCCGGGCTGACCCAGGTCACCGAGAGGTTCAAGTTCCTGGTCGCGTTCCGGCCGGGGCTGATGTCGCCCACCCTCGCAGCCCACATGGCCGCGACCTACCAGCGCATCTCCGGCGGCCGCCTGCTGCTCAACGTGGTCACCGGCGGCGACGACGTGGAACAGCAGCGGTTCGGCGATCACCTCGGCAAGGACGCCCGGTACGAGCGGGCCGGTGAGTTCCTGCACATCGTCCGTGAACTGTGGGCCGGCGGCCCGGTGACGTTCACCGGCCAGCACTACGACGTGCGCGGCGGGCAGATCATCCCGGCCCGGATCTGGCCCGAGATCTACCTGGGCGGGTCCTCACCCCCGGCTCTCGACGTGGCGGCCAGGTACGCCGACGTGTACCTGACCTGGGGTGAGCCACCACGGGCCGTTGCGGAAAAACTGGATGCGGTGCGGACGCGCGCCAAGGCAGCCGGCCGGGAGTTGCGCTTCGGGATCCGCCTGCACGTGATCACGCGGGACAGCGCGGCCGAGGCGTGGGCCCAGGCCCAGCGGCTGCTCGACGGCCTCGACCCGGCCGCGATCGAGCGGGCGCAGGCCATCCAGCGGGCCTCGCAGTCCGAGGGCCAGCGCCGGATGGCGGCGCTGCACGGCGGGCGGGCCGACGCCCTGGAGGTGTCGCCGAACCTGTGGGCGGGCGTGGGCCTGGTCCGCGGCGGCGCGGGCACGGCGCTGGTCGGCAGCCACGACGAGGTGGCGGAGCGGATCGCCGAGTACTACGCGCTCGGCATCGATGAGTTCATCCTGTCCGGCTACCCGCACCTGGAAGAGATCTACCAGGCCGGCGAGGGCCTGATCCCCGTACTCCGGCGCCGGGGCCTCATGACCTCCCCCACGACGACAACAGGGCCAGCCATCCTGGGGTAGGTTGCGCCGGTGACCACGATCGCGGAGCTGCTCGAGACTTACCAGCCGGACGGCGAGGCTGAGGCCACGGACGTCGCGCGGGTGCGTGCGCTCCTCGAGCGCTCGCCGGACCCGTACCCGCGCTCGCTGCCCATGCACGTCACCGGGTCGGCGCTGATCGTCGCGCCGGACAGTGGCCGGGTCCTGCTGCGCTGGCATCCGCGCCAGCAGGCCTGGCTCCAGGTCGGCGGGCACGGCGACCCGGGCGAGCAGGACCCGCTCGGCATCGCCCGGCGCGAGGCGGCCGAGGAGACCGGCCTGACCGATCTGGTCCCGTGGCCGGACGGGCAACTGCGGCACGTGGTCATCGTCGCCGTGCCCGCGGCCGGGGACGACCCCGCGCACGAGCACGCCGACGTGCGCTTCTTCCTTGCCACCCGGATACCGGACGCGATCGTGGCGGAGCGGCCGGACGCGCCGCTGCGCTGGCTGACCCTCCCCGAGGCGCTGGACCTCACCACCGAGACCAACCTGGCGGAGACGCTGAACCGGGCTGGGAGATTGCTGCCTGATCGTGCCTGAAACGGCGGTGTCGTAGCTCATATCTACTTTTTGTCCGGATTGATACACAATGAGACTCCTGTGCTGTCATGCTGCCCGATGAGCAAATTGTCAGGCCTGGTGAGAGGCGGAGGCTGCCGCGTAGCCGGGCGCGCATCGGCGTAAGGCGGGTCCTTGAAAGCAGCAAACTCGCACGGCAAGAGCAGGAAGTTCCGCAGGGTCGGGCGGCACACGGCGCCCTCGCCGACGGCGAAGGTGGCCCGCCGGGCCGGGCAGGCCGCACCGGCGGTGGCGGTGCTGGGCGCGCTGGCGGCAGCGCCGCAGACCGCGTTCGCCTCCACCACGGCATCCGTGGCGCCGGCCGGGCACGCCGGCCTGGCCATCCAGCGGCATCCGGTCACGCGGGCCCGGTGGGACGCGGCCACGCGGCCCAGCCGTCAGCCGGGGCGCCGCTACACGGTCCGCACCGGCGACACGCTGAGTGGGATCGCGCAGCAGTTCTATGGTCACGCCAGCGACTGGCAGTGGCTCGATCACGTCAACCAAGCCAAGATCAGTGACCCGAACCTGATCTACACCGGGCAGGTGTTCAGCGTCCCGGCCGACCCGCCCGCCTCGGTCCGCAACGGGACCTACCAGGCCCGGCACGCCAGGACCGCGGCCATCAGCACGGTGGACAACCAGTCGCCGGCCAGTTCAGCCGCCAGCAGCACATCGGCCGGGTCGCCGGGCAGTTCGGGGAGCGGTTCGCAGGCCACCCACGCGTCGGCCGCGAGCGCGCCGGCCACGAGCGCACCGGCCGGTCACGGCGTGTCGTGTTCCGGGTCGGCCAGCGGGATGGTCCCGGCCAACTACGCCGCGATCGTGGGCTTCCTGACCTCGCACGGCTACACCGGGAACGCGGCGGCCGGCATCGCCGGGAACATCTGGCAGGAGTCCGGGGGCAACCCCGAATCGGTTGGTGACGGCGGGGGCGGCCTGATCGGCTGGACACCGCTGCCGGGCGGGTACGTGACCGGGAATCCCGCCGCAGACCTGCAAACCCAGCTGGCAGCGATCCTGACCTTCAACCAGATCTGGTCCCAGTACATCCCCGCGCTGAACGCCGCGTCCTCCCCGGCCGCGGCCGCAGCGATCTACGTCACCGACTTCGAGCGGGCGGGCATCCCCGCGGTCGGCAATCGCGAGGCGGCCGCGGAGGCTGTCGCGTCGGCGTGCGGGATCTGAGCTAGGCCCGGCGGTGGTCCTTACGCGCCCGGGCCCGCGGGCCCGGGCGCGTAAGATCGCGCCGGGGAGGTGCGGATGGGGATCGACTACGTCCACGGGTACTCGGCCAGCGAGGAAGTCCGGCTGTATGACCAGGCCACCACGCTGACCGGGTTGCTGCACGCCGACACCCGTTACCCGCCCGGCAGCCGGGTCCTGGAAGCCGGCTGCGGGGTGGGCGCGCAGACGGTCATCCTGGCCTCCCACAGCCCGCAGGCCTCGTTCACCTCGATCGACATCTCGGCCGCCTCACTCGCGCAGGCACGGGACCGCGCCGGGCGGGCGGGCTGCCCGCAGGTGACCTTCCAGCAGGCTGATCTCTACCGGCTGCCCTACGGGCCGGGCAGTTTCGATCATGTCTTCGTGTGCTTCGTGCTGGAGCACCTGCGCGACCCGGTGTCCGCCCTGGCGGAGCTAGGGCGGGTGCTGCGCCCCGGCGGCACGCTCACCGTCATCGAGGGGGATCACGGTTCGGCCTACTTCCACCCCGACAGTGACCAGGCCCGGCGGGCCATCCAGTGCCTGATCGACCTGCAGCGGCGGGCCGGTGGCGATGCGCTGATCGGGCGCCGGCTGTATCCGTTGCTAGCCCAGGCGGGCTTCCCCCAGGTCGGGGTGTCGCCCCGGATGGTCTATGTGGACGGTGCCCGGCCTGCCCTGGCCGAGGGCTTCGCCCGCAAGACGTTCGCCGCCATGGTCGAGGGCGTGGGCAGCCAGGCCGTCGGCCAGGGGCTGATGGCCGCGGCGGACTGGACGGCCGGGGTGCGCGCCCTGCACCGTGCGGCCAGTGCCGACGGCACGTTCTGCTACACGTTCTTCAAGGCGGTCGCGGTCAGGTAGGCCGCCGTTTCAGGGCGTCCGGGCTCCAGGGGTGTTCGTTATCTGCGGTTATCCACCGGGAAGTGACCGCGCTGACGGGCCAGGCGGATCAGCAGATCGGTCGCCCGGGTCGGGTCGGCGTAGATCGCCCGGCGCTCGACTGCGTTTAAGCGGCAGACGGATTGCCACGGGTTGCGTTCGCGGCGGCCATCGACATGGCTGAGCCGGTACTGGACCTCCCCGTCCGCCCGGACGACCCACGACCAGGAGAACGTCCCCAGGTCGCTGCTGTAGGTCGTCTCGATCCGGCTGATTTCACGCGCAGCGACCCGAGGCACGGCGGATCCCCTTTCCAGGCTCCTTATCCGATCCCGACGCCCCCGGGTGCCGGACAGCGCTCTGTGCCACTATGACAGCACGTTTGCTCTGAGGTTCGCAAAAGAACACATCACAAACCCCGTATCACAACGAGACAGTGGCTCGCAGGTGCCCGTGCGAAGACCAGACGGGCCCGTGGTGATACTGGACAGATGCCCGTGGTGATACTGGAAAGATGAGAGTGCAGGCTGCGGATGCTGTCCGGCGCCGTATCGGTGCGTCCATCTTCGAGCGGGTCGCCGGGCCCGAGGGACCTGGCCATCGCCGGGTCATCCACCAGGCCGAGGGTGACCGCTGGTTCGCCGAGGACCGTCCCATCCGGCGGGTGCACGGCGACTCCTCGATGTTCGTGGGTGGCATCCGAGCCCTGCTGCTGCAGTCGCTGCACCCGCTGGCCATGGCGGGCGTGGACGCGCACTCCGGATACCGCGGCGACCCGTGGGGACGATTGCAGCGCACCAGTTATTTTCTCGCCGTCACCACGTTCGGCCGGGCCAGCGACGCGAAGGCGGCGACCGAGCGGGTCAGGGCGATCCACCGCCGGGTCACCGGGACGGCGCCGGACGGCCGGCCCTACGCCGCCTCGGATCCGCACCTGCTGACCTGGGTGCACATCGCCGAGGCGGACAGCTTCCTGCAGGCGCACACCCGGTTCGGGGCCGAGCCCCTGGACCAGGCCGGGCGGGACGGCTACGTCGCCGACGTGGCCCGGATCGCCGCCGAACTCGGGGTGCCCGACCCGCCCCGCACCGAGGCCGAGCTCGCGGACCGGATCAGCCAGTACCGGGCGGAGTTGCACGGCACCGCCGAGGCGCGTGCGGCAGCCCGGTTCCTGCTGCTCACCCCGCCGCTGCCGCTGGTCGCCCGGGCGCCGTACGGGGTCCTGGCCGCGGCAGCCACCTCACTGCTCCCCGGCTGGGCCCGCCGCCCGCTCTACCTGCCTCAGCTGCCGCTGACCGAGCGCACCGTGGTCCGCCCGGCCGGCCACGCGGTCATCCGCGGGATCCGCTGGGCGATCAGCCCCGGGTAATCCCTCCCACCAGGCCGGTAAGGCCAGTCCCGGCCCAGACAGGTAAGGCCAGTCCCGGCCGAGGCCGGTAAGGCCAGTTCCGGCGATCCCAGCACGGCCTGCTCGAAGGTGGCGCCCGCGGCGAGCAGGCTCTCCTCGCCTCCCGCGGGACCGATCAGCTGGATGCTGGCGGGCAGCGGACCTCCCGTAGGTACGGGCAGCGCGAGAGCCGGCACTCCCGCCAGATTGACCGGCGAGGTCAGGCCGCGGATGCGGACCATCTCCCGCGACTTGTCCAGGGTGGGCGGGAAGCCCAGCAACGTCGGGAGGGCGAGCAGGTTGACGCGTCCCCAGAGCGAGGACAGGGTGGCGCGCCAGCGCACCGCATCCTCCCGGGCCGCGCCGAGTGCCGCCGGGGTAATGGTGCTCGCGCCACGCAGCCGGGCCAGCACGTCCCGGCCGATCTTGTCCGGGGCCGCTTCGGCGTAGGCGCCATCGGAGGCCCACGCCTCGGCATCGAGTATGGTCATCGCGGCGACGGTCGCCCGGTCGAGCCCGTCCAGGCCGACCTGGACCACCTCCCATCCGGTCGCGGCCAGGGCGGAGTCGATCGCGGCGTCGATGATGGGGTCAGCGCCGATCACGACGCGGCCGACCACCCGCGGCGTCTCGGCTGTGACCGAGAACCCCGGCTCCAGGAGTTGCATCCCGGCGATCAGGCCGGCCACGTCACGGGCCATTGGCCCCACGGTGTCCAGGCTCGGGGCCAGCGGCCAGACCCCGGTGAGCGGGATCCGCCCCCAGGTGGTCTTGAGGCCGGCTATCCCGCAGCACGCGGCGGGGATCCGGATCGATCCCCCGGTGTCTGAGCCGTACGAGACATCGGCCTCGCCGCTGGCCACCGCCACGGCCGAGCCACTCGATGACCCGCCCGGAACCCGCAGCGGATCGAGCGGGTTGACGGGAGTGCCGAAGGCCGCGTTGATCCCGCTGATCCCGTAGGCCAGCTCATGCAGGTTGGTCTTGCCGACCAGGCAGGCCTCGCCCCGGGCCATCGCGGCCCGCAACCCGGCCAGGCAGGGTGCGTCGGTAGCGGCGGGCCTGGCCTGCTCGGCGAGGGCCCGGCTTCCCGCCGTGGTGGGGAGGCCAGCGACGTCGATCAGATCCTTGACGGCGACCCGCAGGCCGGGGGCGGATGCAGCATCCCTCAAGATCCACGTGGACATAGCCGACAAGTATCGCATCCGCAGTGCGGCGGCGGACGCGCTCGCGGCGGGCACCGGGCAATGGGCATGCGCGCCGCGGCCCCGGGCAATGGCCAGGGGGAGCCATTGCCCGGGACGTTTGCGGTCGCCCGGGATAAACGAACCGGGACGCGTGGCAGCTAACCCCGGCCCGGCCAGGTAAACGCCGGCCCGGGCAGATTTTTTGGCTGGGCAGGCCGGGCCGATGACATGTTCCAACCATTCCTGTCCCGCCACCGTCTTAGCTGATGAGATTGGTCATTCCCGCGGCTGGTCCCGGGAAGACGCGGACCCGAGGGAGAGCACCCATGAAGCCGACAACTCGCGCGGCGCGGCGCGGCCTGGCCGCCCTGGCGCTGACTAGCGCCGCGGTCGTCATCCCGACCACCGCTCTGGCCGCATCCGGAAGCCCGGCCAAGCCCGCCGCGGCCGCCCGGACCGACGCGGCGGCGACCCTCCCGAGGTGCGGCACCGGCGCGCTCACCGCCTGGCTCGGCATCCCGGGAAACGGCCACGCCGGCGGCGAGGATTACCAGCTGGAACTGTCCAACACCTCCACCCATGCGTGCACGCTGTATGGCTACCCGGGTGTCTCCGCCCTGGCTCCCGGCGGCCACCAGCTCGGCCACGCCGCAGGCCGTGGCCCGGCCTCGGCCAATCGCCTGGTGACGCTGGACCGGGGCGCTACCGCCCACGCGGTGCTCCAGATCACTGACGTGGCCAACTTCCCGCCGGCGTCCTGCGGCCAGACCACCGCGGTGGCGCTGCGGGTCTACCCCCCGGGCGCGACCAGGTCGCTCAAGGTCCCCTTCACCTTCCAGGCCTGCAGCAAGAGCGGGCCGGTGTACCTGCACGTGGGGACCACCAAGGGCGGGACCGGTATCCCCGGTTTCAGTAGCTGACCGGCGGGCCAGCCGGGCGCTCCTGGTACCGCAAGCCGTCCATGAGCAGGTCGAGCAGGCGCCCGGCCTGCTCCCGCTGGGCTGGCTCCCCGGCCGTCAGGGACACGCCGCCGAGACTGGCCAGCACGTCCGCGGGCTCGATGTCGCGGCGCAGCGTCCCGGCCTGGCCGGCCGCATCCAGCAGCGTGGTGATCGCGGCGATCAGCTGGCCGCGGCTCTGCTCGTAGGGGTTCCGGCCCGAGGCTATGACCGCGCGCAGCGCGTCGGCCATGCCGCGCTTGGTCGTCATGTAGTCCACGAACCGGTCCATCCAGCGGCGGGTAGCCTCGGCGGGCGGCAGGTCCCGGAGCAATTCCGGGACCGCGTCGCAGAGCCGGGCGAGCTCGTTGCGGTAGGCGGCTTCCACCAGGGCCTCGCGGGTGGGGAAGTGGCGGTACAGCGTGCCGATGCCGACCCCGGCGTCCCTGGCGATCGCATCGAGCGTCACCTCCGGTCCCTCCTGGGAGAAGGCCCGGACGGCGGCCTCCAGCAGGCGGGCCCGGTTGCGCTGGGCATCGGCGCGCATCGGCCGGTTGACGATCTGCGCCACGGCGCTCCTTCTGCTGCCCGGCTTGTCCGCGCGGGCCGGTCCGATTTGCTAAACGGAGGAAGCTCCGCTTACTCTTGGCCGAAGTAGTGGAGGCTCCTCCGTTTCAATCCTACCGGGGACATCATGACTGTTAGCGCGCCCATCACCACGCCGTTCGGGGCGGAATCGACCGCCGCCGAAGTCGTGGCAGGCATCGACCTCACCGGCCGCCGGGCCATCGTCACCGGCGGCGCGTCTGGTATCGGCATCGAAACCGCCCGGGCGCTGGCCGGGGCGGGCGCCGAAGTGACGCTAGCGGTCCGCAACCTCGAAGCGGGCGAGCGCACCGCCTCCCAGATCACCAGAACCACGGGCACCGGGACCACTGGTAACAAGCAGGTTCTCGTGGCCCGGCTGGACCTGGCCGACCAGGCCTCCGTGGCGGCGTTCGCGTCCGCCTGGGACGGCCCGCTGCACATCCTCATCAACAACGCGGGCATCATGGCCTCCCCGCTGATGCGCACTCCCGAAGGCTGGGAGATGCAGTTCGCCACCAACCACCTGGGCCACTTCGCCCTCGCCACCAGGCTGCATGGGGCCTGGCTGCCGCGGGCCGTGCCCGGGTGGTGTCCGTCAGTTCCTCCGCGCACCTGCGGTCCCCGGTGGTCTTCGAGGACATTCACTTCCTGGAACGGCCCTACGAGCCGTGGGCTGCGTACGGGCAGTCGAAGACGGCCAACGTGCTGCTCGATGGCATCGGCGGCCGCTATTTCGAGGACTGCAACGAGGCCGGCCGCAGCCAGCCGGGCTCGCGCCGCGGGGTCGCGGCCTACGCCCTGGACCCCGACAGCGCCGCGCTGCTCTGGCAGGTCTCGGTGAACACGCTGACCGACTGAGCGGCAGGACCCGGGCAGCAGGACCCGGGCGGCAGCACGAGCGAGCCCGTACGGTCCCCGCTACTTCGGCAGCATCTGGTTTACGTTGTAAGTCTGGCCGATCATGTTGAAGTTGTGCATCAGCTGTTCCAGCCGGGTCAGCAGGGCCGCGTTCGACTGGGTCGGGTACTGCGGGCTGGCCTCGACGGCCGCGGCAATCGGGCGCACCTTCGCGAAGGCCTCCATGCCCTGCTGGATGGCCGCCGGGTCGGTGGCCGCGATGGCCTGGGCCTTGAGGAGGGCCCGGCGGAAGGCGGCCGCGGTGTTCGGGTACTTCTTCAGCCAGCTCGCGGTCACCATGTAGCCGCTGATCGGCAGGTTCTCGGTCGTGCCCTGGTTGCTGTCCGCAAGCGGAACCGCGCCGATATTCTCCTCGGCCTCGGTGATGAACGGGTCGGGCATCCAGGCGGCCGCCACCTTGTGCTGCTGGAGCGCGGCCGCCATCTGCGGGAACTGGACGGGGACGAAATCGTTGGCGTTCACCGGCACCGCGTTGTCGCCGAGAACCGAGCTGACCAGCAGCTGGCCGATGTTGTGGGTCACGTTGACGGCAATCTTCTGGTTCTTCAGCTGGCTGACCGTCTTGATGTTCGAGTGGGGCAGGACCATGATTTCCTGGTTGTTCGACTCCATGATCGAACCCGGCGCAAGGACCCGGAAGTCGGCGGGCTTGCTCAGCCCGGCTGCCTGGGGGTCGGCGTTGGCCAGGATGTAGGAGACGTAGTTCCCGCTGGTCACGTCGAACTGGCCGGCCAGCTGCCCGTTGATGGTCGTCTTGCCGCTGATCGCCGGCAGGATCGTGACGCGCAGGCCTTCGGCCGCGAACAGCCCGCGCTGCTGCGCGATGTACAGCCCGGCGGAGTCGACGGCCGGGACGGCCGCCACTCTCAGGTTGGTCTTCTCCAGCCCGCCTGGCCCCGCGGAGCTGCCACCGCCACCGCTGCAGCCGGCGGCGAGCAGGGCGCTCAGTCCGACGAGCGCGGCCAGCCCGGCGAAGGGCCGGAGGCGGAAACGACGAGGCATGGGGAACTCCCTGGATTCCACGGCTGAATCAGGGGCAGACTAGCGCACCGAACCGGGTCAATTAGCCGAGATGACGTTTATATGACCCTAGGCGGCGGGCCGGTGCTTTCCCGGATGACCAGGGTGGTGGCCAGCTCGATGTGATGCGGTTGACCTGCACTGGGCCCGGAATGCAGCATCCGGAAAGCGGTCGCGGCCATGGCCGCGAGGGGCTGGCGAACAGTAGTGAGAGCGGGAGTGGCCCATGAGGCCACCGGGACGTCGTCGAAGCCGGTCACGCTGAGATCGTCAGGGGCCCGCAGCCCCCGCTCACCGAGGGCCTGCAGCACGCCGAACGCCTGCGGATCATTGCCGGCCACGATCGCGGTGGGCGGCTGGGCCAGCGCGAGCAGTTCGCGGGCCTGCCGCCGGCCGCCCTCCGCGCAGAAGTCGTCCCCGCGGATGAGCTCAGTGGCCACGGGGAGACCGGCCGCCTCCAGGGCGGCGCGGTAACCGGCCAGCCGGGCGCGGCTGGACCACAGGTGCTCCGGGCCGCCGATGATGGCGACGCGGCGGTGCCCCAGCTCGATCAGGTGCCGGGTCGCGGTCAGGCAGCCCTGCCAGTTCGTCGTGCCCACCGACCGGATGCCCGGGCCGGGTTCCTGCGGAGGGTCGATCACCACCAGCGGGATGCGCGCGGCGGCCAGCTGGTGCAACTCCTGGCTGTCCGGCAGGTGCAGGACCAGGAGCGCGCCGTCGGTGCCCCGGGACGTGGCCCGGTCCAGCCAGGCCGTGAAGCCGCCGGGAGAGTCCACGGTGCTGACCACGACGCTGGTCCCGGCCTCGTCCGCGGCCTGCACCGTCCCGTGCAGCAGCTCCTCGGCCCACGGGCTGTACAGGTTGGCGGTGAGCAGGTCCACGACGCCGAAGCCCAGCCGGGAGGCGACCTGATATCCGTCCCGCCGGAGCAGCGCGGCGACCTTGGCCCGGGTCCCGGCGGCCACGTCGGTCCGGCCGTTGAGCACCTTGGACACGGCGGACACCGATACGCCCGCCTCCGCGGCAATGCCCGCCAGGGTGCTGCGCCCGGTCTCGCGGGCCACGGCAGCTCCTCGTCCAATGTTTCGAAACTTTGACTAGCACAGCCCGGCATACAGGCCCAGGTACCTGGTTATCCTACGGCTAGGGTCGGCATCCGGGCTAGGTGTAACCAGGCTATTGACCACCCGGCCCGCCGAATCTAGCCTGAATCACAGAGCGAATAAGTTTCGAAAACTGCCATCCCGCATCACCGTCCCAGAACCACGGGAGCCTGAGGCACGTGACGACCAGCTACCCCCCGGCGCTGCAGCTCTACACCGTTCGCGACCAGCTTGCGGTGGACCGGAAAGGCGTCCTCGACCAGATCGCCGGGTTCGGTTACGGAGCGGTCGAACCGTTCGGCATCCTCAACGACCCGGCCCGGCTGGCGGCTGACCTGGCCGCGGCCGGCCTGGCGGTCTGCAGCGTGCACGCCAGCCCGGCAGGCGAGCAGGCCGGCCCGGTCGCGGCGGCGGCCCGCACGCTCGGCGCGGACACCATCATCGTCCCGTACCTGCCGCCCGCCCGGTTCGCCGACGCTGACGGCGTGCGGGGGGTGGCTGCGGAGCTCAACGGCCTCGCCGCCCGGCTGGCCGGCCAGGGCCTGCGCCTCGGCTATCACAACCACGACCACGAGCTCGCCCCGCTGCCGGACGGGACCCCGGCCCTGGAGGCCCTGGCCGCCGCGCTCGACCCGGCGGTGCTGCTCGAAGTGGACACCTACTGGGCCGCGGTGGCGGGGCAGGACGTGCCCGCGCTGCTCGGGCGCCTCGGCGAGCGGGTCCGCTACCTGCACGTCAAGGACGGTCCGGTGACCCGCGACGACCCGATGACCGCGGTCGGGGCCGGGCGGATGCCGGTCGCGGAGATCCTGGCCGCCGCACCCGACGCCTGGCCCGTGGTCGAACTGGACCGGTGCGCGACCGACATGATGACCGCGGTCGGGGACAGCCTGGCCTGGCTGGCCGCGCGCGGCCTGGCTCAGCCAGTGCGCCCCGCCGCAGGCCGCTGAGCCATGAGTGACCCAGTGCCAGCTAATCCAGTGCCAGCTAATCCGGTGCCAGCTAGTCCGGTGCCAG
The DNA here is from genome assembly GCA_963770545.1 of uncultured Actinomycetes bacterium. Classification (GTDB taxonomy): domain Bacteria; phylum Actinomycetota; class Actinomycetes; order Streptosporangiales; family Streptosporangiaceae; genus RYN-230. The sequence continues at coordinate 157,288 of CAVYQF010000008.1, forward strand.
CTAATCCGGTGCCAGCTAATCCGGTCGGCGTGGCTGTCGTCGGCTGCGGCACGATCAGCAACGAGTACCTCCGCAACCTCACCTCGTTCCCGGACCTGCGCGTGCTGTTCTGTGCGGATCTCGTCCTGGAACGGGCCAAGGCCCAGGCGGCCCGCTACGGCGTGCCCGGGGCCGGAAGCGCCGTGCAGGCCGTTGAGCATCCGGACGTGGAGCTGGTGGTGAACCTGACCCTCCCGGCCGCGCACGCCGAGGTGGGGATGGCGGCGGTCGCGGCGGGAAAGAACCTCTGGAACGAGAAACCCCTGACCCTGGACACCGCGGCGGGCCGCGACCTGCTCGGCGCGGCGGCCCGGGCTGGCGTGCGGGTCGGCTGCGCCCCGGACACGGTGCTCGGTGCGGGCCTGCAGACGGCCCGGCGGCTGATCGCCCGCGGCGCGATCGGCGAGCCGCGGAGCGCGCTGGCCCTGATGCAGGACCCCGGGCCCGAGCGCTGGCACCACGACCCCGAGTTCCTGTTCCGGCCCGGCGCAGGCCCGCTGTTCGATATCGGGCCGTACTACCTCAGCACGCTGGCCACCCTGTTCGGCCCCGCGGAGCAGGTCGCGGCGCTCGGCCAGCGTGGTCAGCCGCACCGGGTCATCGGCAGCGGCCCGCGGGCCGGGACCAAGTTCGAGGTCGAGGTGCCGACCCATGTGGCGGCGCTGATCGGGTACGCACGGGGGCCGGCCGCCACGCTCGTGCTGAGCTTCGACTCACCGCTCCGGCGGCACGGCTTCGTCGAGATCACCGGGACCGAGGCGACGCTGTCGCTGCCCGACCCCAACCGGTTCGACGGCGAGGCCGGTATCCGCCCGGCCGGCCGCGACGACTGGGAGAGCATCCCGGCGGCCGGGGCCACCGCGAGCCGGGGCCTGGGGGTGCTGGACATGGCCCGGTCCATCCGGGCCGGGACCGCGCACCGGGCGTCTGGTGAACTGGCGCTGCACGTCCTGGACACGATGGAAGCGGTGGCGCGCTCCATCACCGGGGGTACGTTCGAGGGTGTCCCGACCACCTTCGACATCCCGGACGCGCTGCCGGCCGACTGGGATCCGGGGGTCTGGACCCTCGACTGAGCAGGCAGGGGATCGCGTGACTGAATCACTCGGCGTTGGCATGGTCGGCTATGCGTTCATGGGTGCGGCGCACTCCCAGGCCTGGCGTACCGCCCCCCACGCGTTCGACCTGCCGTTGCGGCCGGTGCTGGCCGCGTTGTGCGGCCGGGACCAGGCGGCGGCGCAGGCCGCCGCGAGACGTTACGGGTTCGGCGGGGTGGAAACCGACTGGCGCGCCCTGCTGGAACGCGACGATGTGCAGCTCATCGACGTGTGCACGCCCGGTGACTCGCATGCCGAGATCTCCGTCGCCGCGCTGGAGGCGGGCAAGCACGTGCTGTGCGAGAAGCCGCTGGCCAACACGGTGGCCGAGGCCGAGGCCATGGCCGCGGCGGCCGCGCGGGCCCAGGCCCGCGGGGTCCGTTCCATGGTGGGCTTCAACTATCGCCGTGTCCCGGCCCTCGCCCTGGCCCGCGAGCTCATCGCCGGCGGCCGGGTCGGCGAGATCCGGCACGTCCGGGCCAGTTACCTGCAGGACTGGCTGGCCGATCCGGCCTTCCCGCTGACCTGGCGGCTGCAGAAGGAGCACGCGGGCTCCGGGGCCCTGGGCGACCTGGGCGCGCATGTCGTGGACCTGGCCCAGTACCTGACCGGGCAGCTGGTCTCGGGGGTCTGCGGGGTGGCCGCCACCTTCGTGCCCGAGCGTCCGGTCCCCGGCGGCGATGGCCGCACCGGACGGGTGACAGTGGACGACGCGGTGGCCTTCACCGGCCGGCTCGAAACCGGGGCGCTGGCCACCTTCGAGGCCACCCGGTTCGCTTCCGGCCGGAAGAACGCCCTGCGGATCGAGGTCTACGGGGCCCGCGGCAGCCTCGCGTTCGACCTGGAGCGCCTCAACGAGCTGGAGTTCTGCGACCATACCGAGGACTCCATTACTGCGGGATTCCGCCGCATCCTGGTCACCGAGCCCGGCCACCCGTACCTGTCCGCCTGGTGGCCCCCGGGGCACGTGCTGGGCTGGGAGCACACGTTCACGCATCAGGTCCGGGATCTGGTCCTCGCGATCGACAAGGGCACCGACCCGCTGCCCTCCTTCGCGGACGGACTCCAGGTTCAGCACGTGCTGGCGGCCGTCTCCGCCAGCGCCGCGCAGGACGGCCGGTGGACCCCGGTCTGAGCCCGGAAGTTCACCAGCAAAAATCGCCGCAAACGAAAACCAGCCGGAGCCGATGATGTCCCGAGCGTTCACGTTGTTCACCGGCCAGTGGGCCGACCTGCCCCTGGAAGCAGTCTGCCGGCTGGCTCACCAGTGGGGTTACGACGGCCTCGAACTGGCCTGCTGGGGCGATCACTTCGAGGTGGACCGGGCCCTGGGTGAGGACGGCTACCTGGCCGGGCGCCACGCCCTGCTGGCCAAGTACGAGCTGCGCTGCTGGGCCATCTCTAACCACCTGGTCGGCCAGGCGGTCTGCGACCACCCGATCGACGCGCGGCACCAGGGCATCCTGCCCGCCCGGATCTGGGGTAACGGCGAGCCCGAGGGGGTTCGCCAGCGGGCCGCCGCCGAACTGGCCGACACCGCGCGGGCCGCGGCCGCGTTCGGGGTGACGACCGTGGTCGGGTTCACCGGCTCCTCGATCTGGCACACGGTGGCCATGTTCCCGCCGGTCCCACCGGAGATGATCGAGGCGGGCTACGCGGACTTCGCCGCGCGGTGGAACCCCATCCTGGACGTGTTCGACGCCGAGGGGGTGCGGTTCGCGCACGAGGTGCATCCCAGCGAGATCGCGTATGACTTCTGGACCACCCGGCGGGCCCTGGACGCGGTCGGCAACCGGCCCGCGTTCGGCCTCAACTTCGACCCGAGTCACTTCGTCTGGCAGGACCTGGACCCGGTGGCATTCCTCGGCGCCTACCCGGACCGGATCTATCACGTGGACTGCAAGGAGGCCCGCACCCGGCTCGACGGCCGCAACGGGCGGCTCGGCTCCCACCTGCCCTGGGGTGATCCGCGCCGGGGCTGGGACTTCGTGTCCGCGGGGCGGGGCGAGGTCCGGTGGGAGGACGTGTTCCGGATGCTCAACTCGATCGGCTACCGCGGCCCGATCTCGGTCGAGTGGGAGGACGCGGGGATGGACCGGCTCGCTGGGGCTCCCGAGGCCCTGGCCTACCTGAAGCACTTCGACCTCGAGCCGCCCAGTGCGTCCTTCGACGCCGCCTTTAGCAGCTAAACACCCAGCGAATCCAGCCGCCGGGCCAGGGCGCCGGCCGTGGGCTCGGCGATCAGCGCTGTGGCTTTGGAGGCCTGCTTGGGGATGGCCCACCACTGCCGGGTCCAGCGCCCGAACCAGGTGTGCCAGCCCTGGTAGCGCTCGGCCAGGTCAGCGGCCTCGGCCGCGGTGGACTGCTCCGGGGTCAGCGGAATGGAGGTGGGGCCGGGCGCCCGGCCGGCGCTCTTCATGTCGGTACTGGCCGGCTCGGTACTGGTCAGGAACTGGGCCCAGACCACGCGGCCTCGGCGGTCGCCTTCGGTGCCGCAGCGCGATGCCAGCTGGGCCAGGCGGCCCAGCCCGCTGTCAGCCCCGGGACCGGTGAGGTCCGGGCCGAGTGGCGGCGTGGTGCCCGCGCCGCCGTCGGCCACGGCGACCCGGACGGTCAGCCCGGTCCAGGTCACCTCGGTGGCGAAGAACCCGTCACGGCCGCTGGCGGTGTGCCGGACCGCGTTGGCCGCGAGTTCGGCCGCGCACATGACGATGTCCGCGCGATCGGGGTGGTCGGCCAGCAACTGGGACACGAACGTGCGCACGCAGGGAATCTGGTCTTCCTGGCCGGGAAAGACCTTGCACCATCTCATCGGAGCGCAGCAGCAAGCGGGGTCATATTCCGGCCCTAACACGGATTAAGAACGCCGTAAAGGGGGCCGGGGGCGGATACCGCGGTGCGGTACCCGCCCCCGCGCATGGGAGCGGCGCAGAGTCAGGACCGCGCCCGGAAATGGCGCGGAGTCAGGACCGGGCCCGGGCCGTGGAACCCCGGACGACGAGCTCCGGCTCGAAGAGCAGCTCAGCCGTCGCGACCGTACCGCCCTCAACCTGCTGGACCAGGGTGCTCACCACCGCCCGGCCCATCGTGTCGATGGGTTGCCGGACCGTGGTCAGCGGCGGATCCGTGCAGGTCATCAGCGCGGAGTCGTCGTAGCCCACCACGGAGACGTCCCCGGGCACCGACATGCCGAGCCAGCGAACGGCCCGGATCGCGCCCAGGGCCAGTGGGTCGTTGCCGCAGACGATGCAGCGGCCTTAGATGATCACCCGATCATCCTGCACAGCATCGCCGGCTGGGTTAACGGCCCGGACAGCGGCATCCGGGTTATCGCTACCGCAGCCACCGTGGACGAACTTCTCGCCGGGCCCGGGCGGCAGGCGCATGTGGTCCGGCTGGATCTCGGTGCGCTCGGCTACGTGCTGAAGAACGAAGAGACTTCCGAGGTCCGGGCGGCCATTAAGGCCGTAGCTACGGGAAAGGATTGGCTGTCGCCCCGCCTCGCCTACATCTTCGCCACGGACGATGCCCCTGACCGGCCCATACTAAGTACCCAGGAAACGCCTGCGCTTCAGCTTTACGCGACCGGCATGGCGCTGAAGTCCGTGGCCAGGAGAATGTGTATTAGTGAAGAGACGGCCAAGCAGTAGGTAGGCCGCGTCCGGGAGAAGTACGCTAGAGCTGGACGGGCGGCACCCACGAATTGGACCTGTACTATCGAGCCGTCGAGGACGGGCATCTCCCCCCTCACCCCTAACCGCGGACCCCCCCTCCCGGTGACAGGGGTAACAGGAGATACCCGTCCTCGACTTTTGTTACGAGACATGATCTTAAGCGGCTCGTCAACCAGCCGTCATGACCCCTCTTGGGGGGTCAGACGCGTACCGCCCGGCCGGCAGCCGTTTCCTGCCTACCAGTGGCCGTTCCCCGCCGATCAGCAGCCTTTCCCCAGAATGATCAAGGTCCGCCATTTCTGCGCGGTGGGCTGAGCGCGGCGTCGATGAGCCGCAGCACGCAGCGGTCGAAGATCTCCTCCGCGTCCCGGTCGGGCGGCGCCGGGCCGGCCAGCGCCGCGGCCAGGTTCGGGTAGCGGCCGCTGCCCGCGGCCGCTACCAGCCCGGCCACCTGCGCGGCGGCCTGTTCCTGCTCGGTCACCCCGGTCCGGGCGCGTTCCTCGGCCAGGGCCGCCTGAACCCCCCCATAGGAAATCGCGAACCCGTTGACCAGCCCGAGGAGCTCCATCTTGGCCCCGGTGTCCAGGCCCGAGCCGCGCAGCAGGCCGAGGAAGTAGTCGATGTAGCGCAGCGCGTGGGGCCCGATCACGGGCGGCCGCTGCATGATCCGGGGCAGCCACGGGTGACGCTGGGTGATACCCCACCCCTGCCGGGCCAGGTCCAGAAGCGACGTCCGGTGATCCGGCGGAGCCGGGTCGGGGTAGCGGTATTCGCTGCTGACCTCATCGATCATCAACTGGACCAGATGCTCTTTGGTGGGCACGTAGTTGTACAGCGACATGGTTCCCATGACGAGGTCGGCCGCGATCCGCCGCATCGTGACCGCGTCGATGCCTTCCGTGTCGGCCAGGCCCACTGCGGCGGCGGCGATCGCCGCGCGGCTGTGCTTCGGCCGGGGCCCGCGTCCGCCCTGCTCGGGCAGGTCCCAGATCGACAGCGGGACCCGGGCGCCAGAGTCTGATCCCGGCCCTGGCCTAGCCACCTGAGTCTCACCCCCGCCCCGCAGCTTATCCACGTGCACCGTACGTAGTATTGTGCAGGCAAGAACACCGTACAGCGTACGTAGTGAGGCCGGTAGCCACATGAATTACTCAGGCACGTGAAGGAGGCACGATGACCGGACGATCCCCCGGGCGGGGCGGCCCGCTGCCGTGGCGCGTCCGCCTGATGATGCGGCTGTCCCGGCGGAACCTGCCCCCACCCGAATGCGCGGTCCGCGTCGACGCGGGCCTGGCGGTGCCGGCCGCCGACGGCACGGTGCTCCGCACCGATCACTACCTCCCCCAGCTGGGCGGTCCGCGGCCCACGGTGCTGGTGCGCACCCCGTACGGCCGGGGCTTCCCCTGGGACCACCTGTTCGGCGGCCTGATAGCTGAGCAGGGATTTCACGTGGTGATCCAGAGCTGCCGGGGAACCGGCGGGTCTGGCGGGGAGTTCGAGCCGTTCCGCCGCGAGCAGGCCGACGGCCTGGCCACCGTGGCCTGGCTGCGCGAGCAGGACTGGTTCACCGGGGTACTGGCCACGATCGGCCCGAGCTACCTGAGCTACGTCCAGTGGGCGCTGGCTGTCGACCCGCCCCCCGAGCTGCGCGCGATGGTGTCGCAGAACGGGGTCTGCGATCCGTACTTGTTTGTCTGGCCCGGCGGCACCTTCGCCCTGGAGAACGTGCTCGTCGCCACCGCCGCCATGCTGAGCTTCGAGCGCGGAATGATCGCGCTGATCCGGTCCGGGCTGCGGGTGGCCCGGCGGCTGCGCCGGGTGGCCCGCCAGCTCCCGCTGATCGACGCCTACCCGGAGGCGCTGGGGACCCGGGTGAACCACCTCGACGAATGGCTCAGGAGTCCGGGCCAGGACGACCCGTACTGGGCGTCCCTGGAGATCGGCGCGGACCGCCCGGTGCCCCCGGTCCCGGCCAGCCTGCTCACCGGCTGGTGGGACGCCTGCCTGGACGAGGTGCTGGAGCGCTACCGCCAGCTGCGGGCGAACGGGACCCCGGCCCGCCTGGTTGTCGGCCCCTGGACCCACTCGTCCGGGTTCAACCAGGACCTCCCGGTCGTCCTGGGCGAGGCGCTCAGCTGGCTACGGGCCTACACCGCCGACGCTCAGGCCCCCACCCCGATCCCTAACGAAAACCTCCCGGTGCGGGTGCACGTCGGCGGCGCGGGGGAATGGCGCGACCTGGCCGACTGGCCACCGCCAGGGCTGGCCCCGCAGTCGTGGTACCTGGGCGCCGGGGGCGGCCTGGCCGCCGGACCGCCGGAGCCCTGGGATGCTGGCCAGCCGGGAGTGTCCCGGTTCCGGTACGACCCGGCCGATCCCACGCCCTCGGCAGGCGGGCAGCTGCTCACCGGCAAGGCGGGGGCGGTGGACAACCGGGCCCTGGAGGCCCGTCCCGACGTCCTGGTGTTCACCAGCGCGCCGCTGACCGGGGCGCTGGACGTGATCGGCCCGGTCAGTGTGCGCGTCCCGGTCCGGGCCTCCGGCCCGTACTTCGACCTGTTCGCCCGGCTGTGCGACGTGGACCCGCGGGGGCGTTCACGCAATGTGTGTGACGGAATCATCCGGTGCGAGGCCGCGACGGACGCCGCCGGCCCGGGCCCTGCGGTGACCGTGCCGATGAGCGCGACCGCCTACCAGTTCCGGGCCGGGCACCGGCTCCGTCTGCAGGTGTCGGGTGGGGCTCATCCCCGGTTCGCCCGCAACACCGGGTCAGGCGAGCCGCCTGCCACCGCGACCCGGCTGGCCGCGGTGGACCTGCAGATCGGGCACGAGGCCCGCGATCCGGCCGTGCTGTCGCTTCCGGTCGTGGCGGGACGTAGCGATTCAGGGGCCCGAAATGGGACACTAGGCCATCAGCACACCAGCCGGAGCCCTGATGTCAGCCCCCGTACCGCGCCGTGATCCCGCACCGGCCTCTTGGCCTGCCGGTCCGGCGCAGCCGGACCTGGTGGCCGGCGGGCCCACCGCGCTGCGCATCGCGCTCGGCAGTCAGCTGCGCCGCCTGCGTGAGGCGCACGGCATCACCTGCGAAGCGGCGGGCCAGGCGATCCGGGCGTCGGCGTCGAAGATCAGCCGGGTGGAACACGGCCGGGTCAGCATGAAGCAGCGTGACCTGGCGGACCTGCTCACCCTGTACGGCGTGACCGGGGAAGCCGAGCGGGCCGACGTGCTCCGGCTGGCCCGCGAGGCGGCCCGGCCGGGGTGGTGGCATCAGTTCGCGGAGATCCTGCCCGGCTGGTTCGAGTTCTACCTCGGGCTGGAGGCGGCCGCGTCCCGGATCCGCACCTACGAGATGCAGTTCGTGCCGGGGCTGCTGCAGACCCCGGAGTACGCCCGGGCGGTGATCCGCGGTGGTCACCCGGCCGCCCCGGCCGAGGAGATCGCGCGCCGGGTCAGCCTGCGGATGAAGCGCCAGCAGATGCTGTCCCGGCCGGACGGCCCGAAACTGTGGGCGGTGGTGGACGAGACCGCGCTGCGCCGCCGGCTGGGTGGCCCCGGGGTCATGGAAGCCCAGCTGGACCGGCTCATCGAGCTGGCCGCGGACCCGAACATCTCGCTGCACGTGGTGACGCTGCAGAGCGGCTACCATGCCGCCGCGGCCGGCTCGTTCAGCATCCTGCGCTTCGCCGCGCCCGAACTCCCGGACGTGGTGTACCTGGAGCAGCTGACCAGCGCGCTGTACCTGGACAAGCGACGGGACGTGGACCACTACTCCGCGGTCATGGATCAGCTGTGCGTGCAGGCCGAGCGGCGCGTCCCCACCACGCAGGTGCTGGCCCGCATCCGGGACCGCTGCTAATCGGCCACCTCACTGCGCGGCACGCCCTAAGCTCGAGGGGCAGGAGCCAGCGGCCGGAGGCGAGCGGTGCACGAATTCGACGAGATCCGTAAGCGGCTGGAATGCCTGGAGGCTCAGGTCGCCGCGCTGGCCGAGGCGCAGAACGAGGGCCGGCGCGCCGCCGACCTGTTCGCGATGGTGGACCGGGACGTGGCCGACCTGAACACCGCGTTCGGAACGCAGCGTCAGCTTCTGCAGGCTCTCCGCGACGATCAGGTCGGGCAGGGCCGCAGTCTGGGCGAGCACAGCCAGGCGCTGGACGGGATCATCGCGACGCTGCAGGTCATTCATGACGCCCAGCTCAAGCAGGGCCGCTCCCTGGCCGAGCACGGCCGGGTCCTGGCCCGCATCGATCCCGGCCACTGACCAGGGCGAACATCCAGCGCGCGCCGCGCCCGCGGACCAGGATGGCAGCATGCTTAATCACGTAGCGATCCAGTGCGCTGACGTCGCGGTCAGCGCCGTGTTCTACGACGCGGTCCTCGCCCCGTTGGGCGGCGGCCGGGTCATGAACTTCGGCGAGGTCGTCGGGTACGGCGACGCCGGGCGGCCTGAGTTCTGGATCGGCCCGCAGAGCACCGGGACCGGATTCCGCGAGTCGCACCTGGCGTTCACGGCCGCCAGTCGCGAGGCTGTCCGGGAGTTCTTCGCGGCCGCCGTCGCCACCAGGGCCGAGGTCCTGCATGAGCCGCGGCTCTGGCCCGAGTACCACGCCAGCTACTACGGGGCGTTTGTCCGTGACCCCGACGGCAACAACGTTGAGGCCGTCTGTCACCTCCCTGGGTAACCGCGGGCCCGGACCAGGCGCACCACCTGGCCGCCGGGCCCGCGCTGCCCACGCGATGGCCCGGTTTACCCGCCGGGCGGGTACTCCTTGACGGCGGTAACGAAGCCGGCCCACGCGGTCCGGCTGAAGATGAGCGTGCCTTCCTGCCTGGCCTTCGAGTCGCGCACCACGACTACTCCTGGCAGGTCCCGGGCGACTTCGACGCACTGGCCGCCATTACCGCCGCTATAGCTGCTCGTGTGCCAATTGGCACGGGACAGGTCAGCGCCTGAGGGGGTCATCCCGCACCTCCTTTAGGTGGTCTGGATCTTTGTTTACTAGATCTCTGTTTACTAGGCTTATTAGTCGTTGTGGAAAACTAGCTGAATCCCTTGGTCACCTGCGCAATCAGGTCGATGGATTGGCCCGTGCCCAGCGCTTCGGCACGAAGATGATCAAACACCACTGTATAGCGCCGGACCTCGTCCTCATTCTCCAGGAAAAGACTGCCGGTAAGGTGCTCAAGATAGACCACGGCGGGGTCGGCGGTCTGGGGAAATTCCAGAATAGTGAACGGGCTGATGGGCTGCACCTGCGCGGCCGCGCCGAATGGCAGGACCTGAAGCGTCACGTTGGCCTGCCCGGCCACGTCGATGAGCCGGCCGAGCTGGGTGCGCATCACGCCGGGGCCGCCGACCTGGGCCCGCAGCACGTTCTCGCTGAGCACGACCCACAGGTCGGGCGGCTCCTGCTGGTCGAGAGTGACCTGCCGGTCCATCCGCAGCGCCACCTGCCGGTCGATGTCCTCGGCCGGTCTCGCGGTGGGGGCGGTGCGCAGCACGGCCCGGGCATATTCCTTGGTCTGCAGCAGGCCGGGCACCACCATGCACTGGAAGTCGCGCAGCGTCGCCGCCTCAGACTCCAGGCCGATGTAAGGCTCGAACCAGGTGGGCAGTACCCGGCCGTACGTGTGCCACCAGCCCTTGCGCCGTGCCTCACGGGCCAGCTGGACGAGCGAATCCGCCTCATCCCCGAGCACGCCGTAGATCTCCAGCAGCTCCCGGACATCGCCCGGCCGCACGCTGATGCGCCCGGTCTCCATCCGGCTGATCCGGGTCCCCGAGCAGTCAAGCCGCTGCCCGACATCTTCGCAGGTTAAGCGGGCCTGTTCGCGCAGCCGCCGGAGCTCGATACCGAGCCGCTTGCGGCGAACCGTGGGACTGGGGCTGGCGGCCATGACGGTGTGCCTCCGGGCTTGTCTGTGGTGCAGGCGGGCTCTGCACGATAGAATGGGAAACCGCATAATACGGTTAGGCATCTTGCACAACAGCGTGGCTTGATGCATGCTGGGGCACAATGCTGTGACGCATGATACGCGCCCGTACTGGCGGGGTGCCGGTACTAACCGCTGAGGTATCCGATTCCGGCGAGGTGATCCGCGAGATGCCCCGGACCGGTACCGGCCCATTCCCAGCGCGGCGTTCCAGTTTCCCTATTCCCGCGGGCCAGTACGGCTTCATGTCCCGGGACACCCAGTTCAGCTCCGCCCCTTACAACGGGTCCTACGGCTCCGCCGGGACCAGCCAGTACGGCCTGACCGTCCCGGGCAGCTACGGCCCGGTCGCGGTGCCAGCCCGTGACGATGCCGCGCAGGATTACGCCTCCCGGGAATATGCCGCCCAGGAGGACGCAGCCCAGGCGGACACCGCCTGGAACACCCTGGCCGGGAACGGCAGAGTCCAGGGCAGCACGGGCGACTCAGTTCAGGACGGCGCAGTCCGGGGCGGCACGGGCCAGGACGGCGCGGGCCAGGACGATCCGGACCGCGCTCCGCAGTGGCCGCTTCAGACCCGGCTGGATCTGGGTGCGCTGCCCGGCGCTGTCCCGTGCGCCCGCCTGCACGCCCGGCTGGTGCTGACCGAGTGGGGGCAGGCGCAGGCCGGCGACAGCGTGGAACTGATCGTCTCGGAACTGATGACCAACGCCCTGCGCGCATGCACCAACCCGGTCGCCGGGCGGCCGGGCTACGACGCGGAAGGGCGGCAGTTGCCCCTGGGGCTGCGGCTCGCGTCCGACCGGCGCCAGGTGCTGGTGGAGATCTGGGACGGCAACCCGGCCCCGCCGGTGCCCGGCCAGACCAGCCTCGACGGCGAGACCGGGCGCGGCCTTTTAATGGTGGAGGCGGTCAGCAGCCGCTGGGGTTACTACTACCCGGCCCGCCAGCCGCGCGGCACCGCGCCGGACGAACGGGCCGCCAAGGTCGTCTGGGCCCTCATCGTGCCCGGTGCGTGACCGGCAGGTTTCACGCGGGACGGTGCTGAATTCACCCGGGGCGGTGCCTGGTTCTCGCGGGTGCGGTGCTGGCCCGCACGGTCAGCCGGGGCGGGAGCAGGATCACGTCGCGGCCCGCGCAAAGTCAACTCGGCGAACCCGCTGCGCCGCTGGTATATGGCCGCGGTCTCGCCGAGACCCGGCGAATCCCCTCGGCGCCCTCGTCGCTGGGTGAGCAGCAGCACGTCGTAGCCGAACCGGCGGGCGGTCGTGGTCACCGCGACGGCGATCTCCATCATCACCGGCAGGTACAGGTCACTGCGCAGCGGGACGACCAGCGCGATGATGCTGGACCGGCTGGCTGGCGGCCACTCCCGCGTGACGGGCCGCGTCAGTGAGCGTCGCCGTCAGCGTCCTCCCGGCGACCGGCGTTATTACCCAGATCACCTAAGGACCGTATTACCGGGCCCGGCGTTCCCGCACGGCCAGCACCGCGTTCCAGCGGGCCGCCCCGGCCAGGTCCCGGGCCCGCTCCGCGAGGGTGTAGTCCGGCCGGGCCGCGCCGTCGGCGATGGCCCGGTCCAGGTCATGCCCGCACCGCTCCAGCACCGTGTCGAAGTCCCGCCGCATCGGCTCCAGCAGGCCGTAGCCGAACGAGTTGTACAGCCGGGGGAACAGCGGCTTGAACAGCCGGGCTCGCTCATGCAGCCCGCTGGAGTAGGACATCATGTCCTTCGGGCGCCGCCGGATGTAGTCGGGCAGCACGTCCGCGAAGGCCTCGCGGAGAATCCACTTGTCCTGGCCGTCCCGCTGCTTGAACGCCCGCGGCAGCCGCATGGCCAGCTCGACCAGGGACAGGTCCAGGAACGGCACGCGCAACTCGGTGCCGTGACCCATGCTCGCCCGGTCCAGGCGCTGCAACTCGGTCCGGCACAAGTTGCGGATCTTGTGCTGGAACAGCCGCCGGGCCTGCTCGGGGCGGGCCCGGAAGTACATCGGGTAGCCGCCGAACAACTCGTCGGAACCGTCACCGGACAGCACCACCTTGACCCCCATCTCGTGGATGCGCCGGAACAACGGGACCGAGACCACCTCGTTGATGATGTCGCCGTACTCGGTCAGCTCACCCAGCCGGATGGCCTCCCGGATGTCGGCCAGCCGGATGTGCCGGGGCCGGACCTCGATCACCTCGTGCGGCACGCCCAGGTCGGCGGTCAGGCGGCGTGCGTACGCCAGGTCCTCGCTGGCCGGGGCGCCGATGGTGAACGCCACGCAGTCGGGGTGCATTTCGCGCACGTGCAGCAGGGCCAGGGTGCTGTCCAGGCCGCCGGAGAGGATGACCCCGACGGTCAGGCCGGTGTCGACCCGCACCCGGATGCTGTCCTCCAGGGCCGCCCGGACCAGCTTGGCCGCCTCGTCGGGGTCCTCGATCGCCGGCTGGTCGTCGCCGAGCCGGAGCAGGTCCACGTAGGGGTGCAGGACCGGTCCCGCTGCCGCGTCCGGGCCGCCGGCCTGCGCCCAGCCGCCGTCGGCCCAGCCGTGATGTCCCGGTGGGACCTCCCTGACTGGGGCGCCCAGCCCGGTGAGGGCCTTGATCTCCGACGCCACGTGCAGGTCTTCACCCGGGCGGGACCAGTACAGCGGCTTGACGCCGAGCGGGTCGCGGGCCAGGTACACCCGGTCCGCCGCCGTGTCGGCCAGGGCGAACGCGAACTCGCCGCGCAGCCGGGTGACCGCGCCGCTGCCCCATTCGAGGAAGGACTCCAGCACCACCTCGGTGTCGCTGTCGGTCCGCAGCCGGTGGCCCAGGCGGGTGAGCTCGGCCTGGAGCACACGGTAGTTGAAGACCTCGCCGTTGTAACAGAGCACCCACCGGCCATCGGCCGAGGTGAAGGGCTGGATGGCCCGGTCGGCGTCCACGATCCGCAGCCGCTGGGTGCCGGCCAGCAGCCGCCCGGTGGCCAGGGCCTCCTCCACCTCGCCGCGCGGGGCCAGGGTGGCGAGCATCCGGCCAAAGATCTGGCGGTCCGGTCGCGGGCCGAGGATGAGCGCGATACCGCACACGGCGTCAGTTCCGCGGGTCCGGGAGTGCGCCCACGGCCGCGGGACTCAGGCACAGATGCCACGTCTGGCCCTCGTCGATGGCGTTGACCTCGCCCGCCCGCTGGCGTTCGGCCAGCAGCCCTTCCAGCGTGGCCGCGGCGCCGAAGCGGCGGAACCAGGACATCTCGATGTCCACCGCGTACCCGACGCAGTGCGCGCTGGGCAGCGTGGCCGTGTACCCGAGGGCCCGCAGCCGGCGCTGCTGCTCGATGCTCCGGGCCAGGCTCGTGACCCAGAGCGGGGGCGCTGCGGGCGCGGCGGCGGCGAAGTCGGCGGCCAGGCGGTTGAGCAGGGTGACCACCGGTGGCCGCGCCAGCGGGAAGCGCAGGCCCGCGGTGCGCGGGGTGTGGTCCGGCCGCAGCCGGCGATCCACCGCGCGCACCGCCCGCAGCGGCAGGGTCCGGGCCTGGTGCCGATAGCGGAAATGGAGTTCGCCGCGGCGGCGCAGTGGCTCGAGATCGACCAGATCGCCAGAGTCGGCCAGATCGCAATCCTGCACGAAAGCCCGGGTCGAGCCCCACCACATGACGTCGATCAGGGCGAAAAGGTGAATCCGGATATGGGCGACCAGGTCGGCCGCGCAATTGCGGGCGTCGGGCTGATAATGGCGCACCTCGCGGAGCAGCCGGTCCACGGCCGCGGGACAGCCCTCCGGGCTGGCCGCCAGGATCGCGGCGAATTCCGGGCTCGCCAGCCGTTCGGTCAGGACTCTTTCCGCCTTGGGCAAGTCCTCCGGGCCGGTGTGGCTGGCGATCTCGAGCAGCAGATCGGCGACGGCGCCCCGGTACCCGGCGAGATCCGGCCCGGTGCTCGACGCCACTCCGTTAGCGTGCATTCACGAAGGGTAACACGCCAATAACATTAAGTAACAAGAGGGCATCGGGTGGGGCGGCCGGGTTTCCTGTCCCACCCGGGACTTAAAGGGCCACCGGGGAAGTTGAGTGCAGTACACGGGCCGGCCCCGAAGGAACGTCGCCGAGGGAAGAGAGTGACAATGCCTGCAGCGCAGGACTGGAACAGCCAGATCATCGCCGAGTTCCGGGCGAACGGGGGCAAGGTCGGCGGCCCATTCGAAGGGGGGACCCTCCTGCTCCTGCACACCGTGGGGGCCAAAACCGGCCAGCCCCGGGTGAACCCGGTGGCCTACCAGGACATCGGGGACGGCGTCGCCGTGTTCGCATCCAAGGCAGGCGCGCCGACCAACCCGGACTGGTACTACAACCTGCTGGCCAACCCGCGGGTCAGCGCCGAAATCGGCACGCAGACGCTCCAGTTCGTCGCGCGGGTGGCCGAGGGCGCGGAGCGGGACCGCATCTGGACGGCGCAGAAGAGCGCCAACCCGGGCTTCGCGGACTATGAGCGCCAGACGACCCGGCAGATCCCGGTGATCATCCTGGAGCCCGCCAGCTAGACGTCAGCCGATAACCGCGCCCGGCCTGCGGGTTTGAACCGGGCATTACGGGTGAGTTGTGGCGCCATGGCGCAGACACAGACCGGCGAGGGCGCCGGGACCAACGTGCTTGACGTGCTCGATCAGCGGCAGCCTACGGCGTTCTACTGGAAGCTGACCATCCTGGCCTGCCTGGGCGGCTTCCTGTTCGGCTACGACACCTCGAACATCGGCGCGGCGCTCAACTTCGTGCCCTATCACCTGAGCAGCTTCTGGCTCGGCTACCTGGTGGCGGGCGCCTCGCTGGGCGCGGCGGCCGGGGCGGTGCTGGCCTTCTTCACGGCGGACCGGCTGGGCCGTAAGACCCTGCTGATCGCCGACGCGCTGATCTACGCCGTGGGCTCGATCCTGGCCGCGGTCACCCCCAACGCGGCCATCCTGCTCATCGCCCGGACCCTGATCGGCCTGGCCATCGGGGCGGACTCGGCCATCGCCACCGCCTACATCGCGGAGTACGCGCCCAGCGGGCGCCGCGGCGCGCTCAGCATGCTCCAGCAGTGGATGATCACGGTCGGCATCCTGATCTCCTACGTCGTGGCGCTGGTCATCCTGAAGATCGCGCCAGGCTCGGCGGGCACCGTGGACTGGCGGCTGATCCTGGGCCTCGGCGCGGTACCGGCCCTGATCGGCCTGGGCCTGCGGGCCCGGATGCCCGAGTCGCCCCGCTGGCTGCTCCGGCAGGGCAAATACGAGCGGGTCCAGGCCGCCATGAAGGAGTTCGGGGCCGACGTCAGCGTCGAAGACGTGGAATACACCGCCCGCCAGCTCCAGGCCGAGGACCAGCGCCGGGAGCAGACCAAGTCCCGGAACTGGACCCCCGGGGTCTGGCGCGCGCTGATCGTGGTCTGCGTGTTCTTCATCTTCCAGCAGATCACCGGGATCAACGTCCCGCTGTACTACGGCCCGCACCTGCTCGGCCCGCTGTTCCAGGGCAGCAGCTCGCTCGTGGACAAGACCATCTCCGGCGTCGAGGTGACCCTCATGCTCACCGTGGTCAACGTGGGGGCCACCTACTTCGCGTTCCGCTACATCGACAAGGTGGGCCGCCGCAAGCTGGCCATCGGCGGCTACATCGGCATGGCCGCGTTCGCGCTGTTCGCCGCGGCCGGGCTGGAATACTTCACCGCCACCCCGCGGATCGTGGTCGTGATGATCGGCCTGGCCGGGTTCATCGCCTCGTTCGCCATCGGCGTGGGCGGCACCGGCTGGCTGCTCCAGGGCGAGGTGTTCCCCACCTCGGTCCGGGGGCAGGCCGCGGCCACCGGCGCGACCGTGGACTGGCTGGCCAACTTCGCGCTCATCGAGGTCTTCCCGGTCTGGATGGGCGCCATCGGGCTGGACTGGGTCCTGGTCTGCTTCGCAGGCCTGTGCCTCATGGCCATTGCGTTCGTGTACCGGTTCGTGCCCGAAACCAAGGGGCATTCGGTGGAGGAGATTAACCGGATCTTCGACCGGGAGGCGGAACGGGGCGTCCTGGCCAACGCCGCGGCCGACTCCGCGTAGTGGTGCGCCGCCCGGAAGGCCCGGCCTGCGAAGGCCGGGCCTTCCGGGTTGCCTAGGATGCGGTGATGAGCGGGCGCTGGGAGTTCTGGATCGACCGGGGCGGCACGTTCACCGACGTGGTCGCGCGGCGCCCGGACGGCCTCCTCGCCGTCCGGAAGCTGCTCTCGGAAGATCCTGGCCGGTACGAGGACGCGGTGCTGGCCGGCATCCGCGGGCTGCTCGGGGTCCCGGCCGGGCAGCCCATCCCGGCCGGGCAGATCGGGTCGGTCCGGCTCGGCACCACCGTCGCGACCAACGCGCTCCTGGAGCGCCGGGGCGAGCCCACTGTCCTGGTCATCACCCGGGGCTTCCGCGACGCGCTGCGGATCGGTTACCAGAACCGGCCGCGCATCTTCGCCCGCCAGATCGTCCTCCCGGAGTTGCTGTACCAGCGGGTGATCGAGGTGACGGAGCGGGTCAGCGCGGACGGTGAGGTGATCGAGCCCCTCGACGAGGAGGCGGCCGCCGCCGGCCTGCGGGCCGCCTACGCCGACGGGCTGCGGGCCGCGGCCGTGGTCTGCCTGCACGGCTACCGCTACACCGCGCACGAGGCCCGGATCGGCGAGATCGCCCGGGACCTCGGGTTCACCCAGGTCTCGGAGTCGCATGCGACCAGCCCGCTGATGAAGCTGGTGTCCCGGGGGGACACCACAGTCGTGGACGCCTACCTGTCCCCGATCCTGTCCCGCTACATCGACCGGGTGACCGCCGAGCTGAACGGGACGCCGGTGCTGTTCATGCAGTCCAACGGCGGGCTGGCCGACGCGCACCGGTTCCGCGGCAAGGACTCCATCCTGTCCGGGCCGGCCGGCGGCATCGTCGGCATGGCCCGGACCGCGGCCGCAGCCGGCTACCGCCGGGTCATCGGCTTCGACATGGGCGGCACCTCGACCGACGTATCCCACTACGCCGGCGAGTTCGAGCGGCAGTACGAGACCGAGGTGGCCGGGGTCCGGATGCGGGCGCCGATGCTAAGCATCCACACCGTCGCGGCGGGCGGGGGTTCGATCCTGGTGTTCGATGGCCGCCGGTACCGGGTCGGCCCGGACTCGGCGGGGGCGGACCCGGGACCCGCCTGCTACCGGCGGGGCGGCCCGCTCACCGTGACCGACGCGAACGTCATGCTGGGCCGGGTCCAGCCCGGTTCCTTTCCCCGGGTGTTCGGGCCGGGCGGCGACGAACCGCTGGACGCCGGTCTGGTGGCCACCCGGTTCGACGCGCTGGCCGGGCGGATCACGCAGGCCACCGGGGACCGGCGCAGCGCCGCGGAGGTGGCGGCCGGGTTCCTGGATATCGCCGTGGCGAACATGGCCAATGCGATCAAGAAGATCTCGGTCCAGCGCGGCTACGACATCACCCGGTACGTGCTGGCCACCTTCGGCGGCGCGGGCGGCCAGCACGCCTGCGCGGTCGCCGACGCCCTGGGCATGACCGAGGTCCTCATCCACCCCCTGGCCGGCGTCCTGTCCGCCTACGGCATGGGGCTGGCCTCGGTGACCGCCATGCGGGAGACCGCGGTCGAGGCCGAGCTGTCCGGCGGCGTGGCGGCCCGGCTGGACCAGATAGCCGGGGACCTGGAAGCCGCCGCGCGGGAGGAACTGGCCGCCGGGGGCGGGACCGGCGGGGACGAGCCTGGCGGGGACGAGCCTGCCGGGCCGGTGCACAGCGTGCGCCGGGCCCACCTGCGCTACCAGGGCACGGACACCTCGCTGCCGGTCCCCATGGGCGGGCTCTCCAGCATGACGGAGGCCTTCGAGGCCGCGTACCAGCAGCGTTTCTCCTTCCTGACCCGGGACAAGCCGGTCATCGTGGAAGCGGTGTCCGTCGAGGTGACCCACGGCGCCGGCGACGTTCCCGCGGTCACCGGCACCGGGGAGGCACCGTTGCCGTCAGTGCCAGCCGGCCGGGTCGCCATGTTCACCGGCGGGGACTGGGCCGAGGTCGACCTGCTGCCGCGCAGCGGGCTGCGGCCGGGCCGCGTGGTCCATGGGCCGGCCCTCATCACCGAGGACTTCGCCACCACCGTGCTGGAGCCAGGCTGGCAGGCCGCGGTGACCGCCCGCGGTGACCTGCGCCTGACCCGGGCCGGTGGCCGCCCGGCGCGATCTGACGCCCGCACCACCGCTGACCCGGTCATGCTGGAGATCTTCAACAACCTGTTCATGTCCGTGGCCGAGCAGATGGGTGTGCGGCTGCAGGGCACCGCGCACTCGGTCAACATCAAGGAACGCCTCGACTTCTCCTGCGCGATCTTCGACGCGGAAGGGCAGCTCATCGCGAACGCCCCGCACATGCCGGTGCACCTGGGCTCCATGGGCGAGAGCATCAAGATGGTCCTGGGCCGCAACCGCGGGAAGATGAAGCCCGGAGACGTGTTCATGCTCAACGACCCCTACCACGGCGGCACGCACCTGCCCGACATCACCGTGGTCACCCCGGTGTTTGATGAAGCAAGGTTTGATGAAGCAGGGTTTGATGAAGCTGGCCACAACCTCCTGTTCTTCGTGGCCTCCCGCGGGCACCACGCCGAGATCGGCGGGATCACCCCGGGTTCCATGCCGGCCTTCAGCACCCGCGTCAACGAGGAAGGCGTGCTCATCGACAACTGGCGGCTGGCCGGGGGCGGCGAGCTGCGCGAGGCGGCCACCATGGAACTGCTCACCTCGGCCGAGTTCCCGTCCCGGAACCCCGGCGCCAACCTGGCCGACCTGCGGGCCCAGATCGCCGCGAACGAGAAGGGCGTGGCCGAGCTGGCGCAGCTGGTGCGCGAGTTCGGCCTGGACGTGGTGATCGCATACATGGGCCACGTGCAGGACAACGCGGAGGAGGCGGTGCGCCGCGTCATCGCCCGGCTGAACGACGGCGAGTGCGCTTACGAACTGGACAACGGGGCCGTGATCAAGGTGGCGGTCCGGGTGGACCAGCAGGCCCGGACGGCGCAGATCGACTTCACCGGCACCTCGCCCCAGCTGCCGGGCAACTTCAACGCGCCCTCGTCGGTGGCCATGGCCGCGGTCCTGTACGTGCTGCGCACGCTGGTGGACGACGAGATCCCGCTCAACGCCGGCTGCCTCAAGCCGGTCCGGGTCATCATCCCGCCGGGCAGCCTGCTCGCCCCGGCCTACCCGGCCGCGGTGGCGGCCGGCAACGTGGAGACCTCCCAGGCGGTCACCGGGGCGCTGTACGCCGCGCTGGGCGTCATGGCCGAGGGGTCCGGCACCATGAACAACGTCACCTTCGGCAACGGGGAATACCAGTACTACGAGACGGTGGCGAGCGGCTCGGGGGCGGGGGACGGCTTCGGCGGCACCTCGGTCGTCCAGACCCATATGACCAATTCGCGGCTCACCGACCCGGAGATCCTGGAATGGCGGTTCCCCGTCCGGCTGGAATCGTTCGAGATCCGCCAGGGCAGCGCGGGCGCGGGCCGGTGGCCGGGCGGCGACGGCGGCCGGCGGCGGCTCCGGTTCCTCGCCCCGATGACGGTGAGCACGCTGAGCAGCCACCGGCGGGTCCCCCCGTACGGCATGGCGGGCGGAACCCCGGGCCAGCTCGGGGACCAGTGGGTGGAACGAGCCGATGGCTCGGTCACCAGGCTGGCCGGCTGTGACCACGCTGAGCTTGGGCCGGGGGACGTGTTCGTGCTGGAGACCCCGGGGGGCGGGGGTTACGGTCCGCCCCAG
Source organism: uncultured Actinomycetes bacterium (assembly GCA_963770545.1). GTDB lineage: Bacteria > Actinomycetota > Actinomycetes > Streptosporangiales > Streptosporangiaceae > RYN-230. The sequence goes on from CAVYQF010000008.1 coordinate 177,811, forward strand.
CGGGGGCCGACCAGCTAGCGGACCGGCTCGGCCTCCGGGTCGATGTCCTCGGTCTCGGGCTCGGCGGGCTCCGGCGCCTCCGGTTCACGCAGCGGCCGCAGCGTGGCTTCCACCCGGGCCAGCTCATCCAGCATCGCGGTCGCCGCCTCGGTCATGACCTCGTTGGGCTGCAGCTTCTTGTTCTCGTCGAGGAACTGCTGCACGAACGGGATGTTCACCGCCTCGAAGAGCGGGGTCATCTTGAGCGTGGTCAGCACCTGCTTGAGCATCTGCACCGCCCGGGTGCCGGCCGCCACGCCGCCGTAGCTGGCGAACCCGACCGGCTTGTAGTGCCACTCGTGGTTCAGGTAGTCGATCGCGTTCTTGGTGGCCGCGTTGAACCCGTAGTTGTATTCCGGGATCACGAAGATGAACGCGTCCGCCCGGCGGATGGTGGCGCTCCAGTTCTTGGTGTACTGGTACTCATACTGCTGCAGCCGCGGATGCCGGGGCTCGTTGAACATCGGCAGGTTGACCTCGGCCAGGTCCACTACCTCGACCGCGAAGTGACCATGCGCCCGGGCGCTGGCGGTGATCCACTCAGCCACAGACGGGCCGACCCGGCCCGGGCGGGTACTGCCGATGATGATCTGCAGCAACGGCTGGCGCATGCTGATGACTCCAGAAGCGGTAGAGGGGGAACCGTGCGTAGGAACCAGGCTAGGGGGGAGGCGCCAGCCCAGTGGCGCCGGGTCAGGCGCCTGCTCAACGAGCACCGGATGGCGCTGGCCGCAGCGGCCGCCGGGCTGTACCCGGATCTGCCCCGGGTGGCCGGCACCGACCTGCTGTGCTGGCCGGGATGGCTGCCGGCCACTCCGCTGGACCTCGCGGACGTGGCACTCAGCTGGGTGGCCGACCCGCCGCCGCCCGCCGTGGCGGCCACCGGCGCGGCCGCCGCGCACGTGCTGCCGTGGCCGGTGACCGGCCAGGCCTACCCCACGTACTCGGCGGCGATCGAGGCCCTGGACCGGCCGGCCCTGTTCGAGAACCGGGTCTGCTACCGGCTGCTGGACGCGGATCTGGGCGGCGCGGGCAGATCCGGCCCGGGCAGATCCGGGCCGGGCAGATCGGGCCCGGGCAGATCCCCGGGCAGATCGGGCCGGGGCAGATCCGGCCCGCCGGGACTGCGGTTCGGCCCGTCCCACTACTTCGACGCGGTGAACGTGGGCGCGGCCGTGGGCCACGAGCTGGCCGCGGCCTGGGCTTCCTCCGGCACTGGGCCTGATCTCGCCGGGCCTGATCTCGCCGGGCCTGATCTCGCCGCGCTGCCGTTGCGGGCCTCGGTGGGTGATCCGTGCGCGCTGCCGCGCCGCTCCGCCCTCACCGCCGTCACCACCCTGACCCTGCGCCGCGCCCGTGACGGCACGGCCTCGTTCTTGCTGCACTGGCGGGATCCAGCGCGGGTCAACCACGCGGGCGGCCTGTTCCAGGTGATGCCCGCGGGCATTTTCCAGCCGGTCTCCGCGGCGCCGGCCGCGCAGCGTCACGACTTCAGCCTGTGGCGCTGCATGACCCGGGAGTTCAGCGAAGAACTGCTGGGCGGGTCCGAGGAGTACCCCACCCGTGGCGGCCAGCTGGACTACGGGCACTGGCCGTTCCACCGCGAGCTGGCGGCCGCCCGGGACGCGGGTACCCTGCGGGTCAGCTGCCTCGGGCTGGGGGTCGACCCGCTGACGCTGGCCACCGACATCCTGACCGTGGCGGTCTTCGAGGCCGCCGTGTTCGACCGCGTGTTCCGCGGCCTGGTCGGCGAGAACGCCGAGGGGCGGGTGGTCACCGAGGACGGGTCGGCCGCGATCGGCTTCACCCGGGCGAACGTGACCCGCTACACCGGCGGCCAGGAACCGGTTCAGACCGCCGGCCAGGCCCTGCTCCGGCTCGCCTGGCAGCACCGGGACCATCTAGGCGTCGCCGCCCGGTGAGCCCGGTGAGCCCGGTGAGCCCGGTGAGCCCGGTTCGGGCCGGACGGCCGCTGCGCCGATCCGGGGCAGCGGCCGCCGGGCGGCCGCTGCCCCAAGTCGGCGGCACCCGCCGCACCGGGACCGGGGTGGCACCGGGGGGGTTCTCCGTCATGGCGACGGTGGGTCTTGCGGTCCCACGAGACCGCCTTATCCAGTCAGCCCCCGGGGGGCCTGCCACCGCTCTCGATCCCGCGCGGCGGGTGTCACAAGTCCCAGGTTGCTCCCGGCCGGTCACGAGCAGCAGGGCCGTTCGTCCGGTAACCCAGGGTCCGTCGTCCCGGGTCTAAGCGCGTTCTGGCGGCCAGAATGATGACGGCAGGGCATGGACGGCCCAGGAGGATGGACGCCCAGGAGGATAGCCATGGCGCGGCAGCCAGTCATCGCAGGTGCGGATGGTTCCCGGGAATCGATGCGAGCGGTGGAATGGGCGGCTCGCGAGGCGACGCTCCGGAAGGCCACGCTCCGGATTGTGGCCATTCCGGTCCTGCCTCAGCGGATGATCCCCAGTCCGGCGACCCCCGGGGCGGTGGCGGGCCTGGCCGAGCGCTCCATGAGGCGGGCCCTGGCCGCGGCGGCCCAGCGGGCCGGGACGCTGGAGCCGGATCTGGCTATCGAGACGCAACTACTGGACGGGGCGCCCGCCCCGGTCCTGGCGGGAGCAGCGGCGGAGGCGTCGATGCTGGTGCTAGGCTCCCGCGGGGCCGGGGGATTCAGCGCGATGATCCTCGGTTCGGTCAGCCGGTACGTCGCGACCCACGCGGCCGCCCCGGTCGTCGTGGCCCGCGAGGAGACCATGGCTACGCACCGCGAGATCGTGGTAGGCGTCCGTGACCCGGCAAAGTCGGACGCGGCGCTCGGGTTCGCCTTCGAGGAGGCGGCGCTGCGCCAGGCGCGGCTGCTGGCCGTGCACGCCTGGTCCTGGTCGGGGCCAGGTCACACAGAGGTGCCGGCCGAGGAGAACAGCCACCTGGAGAGCGTGGTCACCACCTGGCGGGAAAAGTTCCCCGAGGTGGAGGCGCGCTGGGAAGTGGTACATGCCCACCCGGGCCGGCTCCTGGCCGGCTTGTCCGCCCGCGCCGACCTGGTCGTGCTGGGGCGGCACGCGCCCGCCCAGCTGGATACCCCCGGGGTCGGCTCGGTCACCCACGCCGTGCTGAATCACGCGCACGGTCCTGTGATCTCGGTACCCGGGCAGTAGCGCGTCCGCCACCGGCGGGTTTATCCCTGGGTACAGAACACAGCAGAGACGGCAGCGGGAGGACAGCATGGCAACGAAGCCAGTAATCGCTGGGGCGGATGGCTCGCAGGAGTCCTTGCGGGCGGTGGAGTGGGCCGCCCGGGAGGCGGTGCTCCGCGGGACGTCGCTGCGGATCGTGACGATCCCGGTGCTGCCACCGCGGATGACCCCCAATCCGGCGACCCCCGACACGGTGGCTGGCACGATCGAGCACACCATGAGTGATGACCTGGCCGCGGCCGCGCAGCGGGCTGCGGAGGCCGAGCCGGACCTGTCCGTCGACACCCAGCTGCTGTCCGGGCCCCCGGCCGACGTCCTGGTCGGGATCGCGCCCGAGGCCTTGATGCTGGTGCTGGGATCCCGCGGCGCCGGGGGATTCAGCGCGCTGATCCTCGGCTCGGTGAGCAGGTATGTCGCGACCCACGCGCCAGTTCCGGTCGTGGTGGCGCGCGAGGAAACCAGGGCCGCGGACTGCGAGATCGTGGTGGGCGTCCGTGACCCGGGCCAGGCCGCGGCCGTCCTGGAATTCGGCTTCCAGGAGGCGGCGCTGCGCCACGCGCGGCTGCTCGCCGTGCACGCCAAGTCCGGGCCGGTTCCCAGGCACGCGGAAGTGGCCACCGAAGAGAACACCCGCCTGGAAAGCGCGGTCGCCGCCTGGCGGGACAAGTTCCCTGAAGTGGAGGCGCGCTGGGAAGTGATGCACGCGCACCCGGGCCGGGTCCTGGCAGGCGCGTCCGCCCGGGCGGACCTGGTGGTGCTCGGCCGGCACGGGCCCGGTGAGCCGCGCGCCCTGGGCGTCGGATCGGTCACCCATGCCGTGCTGAGCCACGCGCACGGTCCCGTGGTCTCTGTCCCGGGAGACTAGCCCCCGACCCCCGGCGCCAGGCCGTTCTCCAGGTAGCACAGGCCGCGGGTCCCGATGGCCGCGGCCACCCGGCGCCGGATGGGCTTGCGCAGCAGGTCCAGGGCGGCGGGCAGCGGCTCGATCCGGTACTTCGAGATCTCCTCCGGCTGCAGCACCATCTGCGCGAAGCTCTCATGGGGCAGCGCGCCGCAGTCGAACAGGAACCGCAGCCCGCCGGGCTTGCCGCGGTGCGGTGGCCGGAAGTCCACGCACGCGAGACGGCCGTGCCGCACGGCCAGGCCGCATTCCTCGCGTACCTCACGCTGGCAGGCCGACCAGGGCGTCTCGCCCACCTCCATGACGCCGCCGGGGATGGTCCATCCGGACTTGTAGACCGGCTTGAGGATGAGCAGGCGCCCAGCCGGATCGAAGATCATGGCCCCGGCTGAGGCTGGAATAGCCGGGAGCTGCTGGCCGTCCGGTGCTGCGGTCACGAAGACCACGCTACGGGCTGGGCCTAACGCGGCCCTCCCATGGGTCGCCAGCTCGTAGGCTGATGCTGTGCTGGGTATCTGTGACCGCAGCCGTGGCTGCCCATCCGACGAGCTGCTGGACGAGCGGTGATCCAGCACCCGGCGTTCCCCGTTGAGCCGTGGTGCCTGCGGGAAAGCGTGCTGAATGCCGACATGCTGGCCCAGACCGAGTCGCTGTTCGCGCTGTCCAACGGGCACATCGGGTGGCGGGGCAACCTCGACGAGGGAGAGCCGCACGGCCTGCCTGGTACGTACCTCAATGGCGTGTACGAGCGGCGGCCGCTGCCCTACGCCGAGGCCGGCTTCGGCTTCCCGGAGTCCGGCGAGACGGTGATCAACGTCACCAACGGCAAGCTGATCCGGCTGCTGGTCAACGATGAGCCACTGGACGTCCGCTACGGCGAGCTGCTGCATCACGAGCGGGTCCTCGACTTCCGGGCGGGCACGCTGACCCGCCGGGCCGACTGGGTCTCCCCGGCCGGCCGCCGGGTCCGGGTGAGCTCGGTCCGGCTGGTCTCCCTGACCCAGCGCTCGATCGCCGCCGTCAGCTACCAGGTTGAGTCGCTGGACGGCCCGGTCCGCGTGGTGGTGCAGTCCGAGCTGGTCACCAACGAGGAGCTGCCCCCGGTCAGCGGCGATCCCCGGGTCGCGGCAGCGCTCGAAGCGCCGCTGGAGGGGATCGAGCACGGCAGCCATGATGGCCGGGCCGGGCTGATGCACCGTACCCGGCGCAGCGGCCTGACGGTGGCGGCCGCGATGCGGCACGCGGTGAACTGCCAGGGGGCCACGCACTCCTGGACCGAGACCGAGCCGGATCTGGCCCGGCTGACCATCGGGGCCCGGCTTGACGAGGGTCAGCCGCTCCAGCTGGTCAAGTTCGTGGGCTACGGCTGGTCCGGCACCCGGTCCCGGCCCGCCCTGCGCGACCAGGTGGAGGGCGCGCTGCTGGTCGCCCAGCAGACCGGCTGGGAAGGGCTCGCCGAGGAGCAGCGGGTTTATCTGGACGACTTCTGGGCCCGGGCCGACGTGGAGCTGGAGGGGGACGAGGAGATCCAGCAGGCCGCCCGGTTCAGCCTGTTCCACGTGCTGCAGGCGGGCGCCCGGGCCGAGGGCCGGCCCACCCCGGCCAAGGGCCTGTCCGGGAACGGCTACGACGGCCACACGTTCTGGGACGCCGAGACGTTCGTGATGCCGGTCCTCACCCACACCATTCCTGAGGCCGCGGCGCACGCCCTGCGCTGGCGGCACAGCACCCTGCCCGGGGCTCTCGACCGGGCCGGCCAGCTCGGCCTGCGGGGGGCCGCCTTCCCGTGGCGCACGATCACCGGCGCCGAGTGCTCGGCCTACTGGCCGGCCGGGACAGCCGCGTTCCACGTGAACGCGGACATCGCCCACGCGGTGGCCCGGTACACCGACGCCACCGGCGACGACAAGTTCGACCGCCGGACCGGATGTGACCTGCTGGTGCACACCGCCCGGCTGTGGTTCTCCCTCGGCCACTCCGACGGCAGCTTCCGGATCGACGGGGTGACCGGCCCGGACGAGTACAGCGCCATCGCCGACAACAACATCTTCACGAACCTGATGGCCCAGCAGAACCTGCGGGCCGCGGCGGACGCGGTGCAGCGGCACCCGGACCGGGCCCGGGAACTGCGGGTCTCGCCCGAGGAGGTGGCGGGCTGGCGCGCCGCGGCGGACCGGATCATGCTGCCCTACGACGAAAAGCTCGGGGTGCACTGCCAGGCGGAAGGGTTCACCTCGCACCAGGTCTGGGATTTCGCCGCCACCAGACGGAATCAGTACCCGCTGCTGGCGCATTTCCCGTACTTCGACCTGTACCGCAAGCAGGTGGTCAAGCAGGCCGACCTGGTGCTGGCCATGCAGCTCTTCCCGGACGCGTTCACCGCGGAGCAGAAGGTCCGGAACTTTACCTACTACGAGGCACTCACGGTCCGGGATTCGTCCTTGTCCGCGTGCAGCCAGGCCGTCATCGCGGCCGAGACCGGTCACCTGGACCTGGCCTACGACTATCTGGCCGAAACGGCCCTGATGGACCTCGATGACCTGGAGCACAACACCCGCGACGGCCTGCACCTCGCCGCGCTGGCCGGGTCGTGGATCGCGCTGGTGCAAGGGTTTGGCGGGATGCGGCACCGGCCCGGTCAGCCGGCTGGCTTTGCGCCGCGGCTGCCCCCGGCCCTGACCCGGCTCACGTTCACCGTCATGCTGCGCGGCCGCCAGCTGCGCGTCGAGATCGGGCGCCGCAGCGTCACCTACCTTGTTGACGGTGACGGGCCGGCGCTGCAGATCACCCACCACGGCACGCCGGTGAGCGTGGCGCCGGGCCAGCCGGAGACCCGGGACATCCCGGCCCTCCCGATCCGCCCGCGGCCGTCCCAGCCCCCCGGCCGGGCGCCCGTGCACCGTGGCCCTGAGGGGCCCCACCCCCGCCACCCCCGCTGAGCGAATCTTCCGGTCCCGCCGTCCCCTGGCCGGCGGGACTTTCGCTGCGCCTGCGGCCATACCGGTTCTAACGTCACTGGTTTCAGATGGCGAAAATCTACTAGCACCAGTCTTGAGGGAGAAGGGGCGGGTACTCCCGGGGAGCCAGGGCACTACGAGGCCGGCCCGCCCACCCGGAACACCCGCAGCTGGAGGGCCAGTGTGGCGTAGTAGCCGACCAGGGTGGTGAGCTCGAACACCCCGGCCTCGCCCAGCTGGGCCACGGCCGCCGCGTACTCCTCGTCGTCCAGGTCACCCGCCCGGACCAGCGTCTGCGCCGCGGCAACCGCGGCCCGCTCGGCGGGATCCGCCAGATCCGGTTCGGCGCCGGCCCGGACCGCGGCGAGGTCTGCCTCGCTCAGCCCGGCCCGCCGCCCGGCCGCTTCGTGCGCGTGCTGCTCGAACGCGCTCGACCAGTGCCCGGCCACGACCAGGATGGCCAGCTCGCGGATGCGCGCCGGGAGCGTGCCCTGGTACCGGATAGCGGCGCCCAGCGCCTGCAGCGCCGCGCCCAGACCCGGCTGGAGCAGCATCGCGTTGAACGGCCCGGCCAGGGCGCCGACGTCGTCGACCAGGGCGAATGGCTGCTGGCTGCCGCCCCGGGGCCCGCTGGTGATGGTGGCGTAGAGGCGTTGGCGGTCTTCGTTATCGAAAGGAGGGTGCAGTCGGGGGAGTCGCTCCATCAGCGGTTACCGGCCCCGGTAGCCGAGCAGCTGGGAGATCTCGGCGCAGGTTTCTTCCGCCATCGGCCGCAGCTCGCGGGTGATCCGCGCGGCCGGCCAGTCACGGGACTGGACGGCCAGGTTGACCCCCGCCACCACCGCGCCGTTCTGGCTGCGGGCGAGGGCGTGAGGAGCTCACGCAGGCGCGTGACTCCCGGGCCCGATAGCTGTTGGAGTGCGGCTGGCCGGCCGGTGAGGAGCAGGAGCAACGCGCCCACCGGCCCGGTGATCTCATGGCCACACCCGGCTGCCCACGGGGCGTCGTCGGCCACGAGCCGGTAGCCAGCCAGCTTCTTCCGGGCCTGGAACATCCGGGGGCTCGACCAGACTCGGTCCGCAGCGACGATGGTGAGGCCGCTCGGCATATGCAGCCTCCGGCCGAGCGGGACCGCGATGTCCTGGCCGTGCACGAGGTAGTCGATGGCCGTCTCGCGGAAGGTGACGGCCGGTAGCGGGCGCCATACCCGGATCCGGTCGCAGATCTCGCCGACAATGACCTCGACAGGCAACTCGGCGTGGCGGCATGCCATCGCGTGGATCGCGCCGTTCATGCCGCCGTGGCGGATGATGCTGAGCACTGTGCGGGGAATCGCCGGCCAGGTCGTGTTCTGCAAGGCCAGGTGCGCCGCCACCTGCCGGATCGTCCAGCCGTCGCAGAGCGACGGCTGCCGCCACTCCTCGTCCGACAAGTCCTCGAGCAGACGTACCAGGGCACGGCGCTGATCGTCGATCGCGGTCCACACATCGCTGCGTTCCATCGGCTGTCCTGTTCCCCGGCCAGCAGCCGGTCCCTGGCTGGCGCGGTTCATGAGGTGCTGCTCCTGGCCCGCTTAGTCCCGGTGCGGCGGGCCGGCGGGCTGGCGGGCTGGACTAGGGACTCGAGCAGCGCGGTGATCTTGTCCGCTGGGTCGAACCCGGGGTCGGGGACGGCCAGCTGGTGAAGCATCAGCCCGGTGATGTAGTTGCCGAGCACGTCAACGTCACGATCGGCGTCGCGGGACCCGATCAGCCGCAGCCAGTTTGCGAACCAGGCATTGACCCGGCTTCCCGTACTGGCGAGCTGGTGCCGGATCCCGGCGTTGTGCCCGGCCTCCACGAGGATGGCGTACCGCGACAGGGTCAGGGCCCGCCGCGCGCCGGTGCTGTCCTGGGCGAACCCGGCGAGCGCACGGCCGAGCTCTGCGGGAGTCGCCGGGCAGAGCTCGGCCGCGATGTCGTCGAAGTGGCCGCGTTCCATCGCCGAAACCCGGTCCACGATGGCCTCGAGCAGCGACTCGCGGGTCGGGAAGTAGTTAGCCGTCGAGCCGGGTGCCACGCCCGCCTCGGCATCGATAGCCCGGTGCGTGAGCGCACGCATCCCGCGTTCGCCGAGCACCTCGACCGCCGCGTCCAGCAACGTCTCTCTGCGATTCGGCACCTAGGAAGCAGTTCTGACTACCAGGCGGGATGGTGGCTACACTCATTTCCTGTACCGCATCGCCTCACTCAGGCCGGCCTGATGTGACCCGCTTCGGGCCGGGCCAGTAGCTCGGTCAGGGCGGGCGGACCTGGTGTCGTGGCTTCCACATCATCCGCCAGGGCCCGCATCTCCGCCTGGGCATGGCGTGCGTGCGCGGCAAAGCACAGCTCGCCCATGGGCGAGCGCATGGTCCGGGCCCAGTAGCGGACGGCCACCGCCCCGAGCAGGGGGCTATGCAGGACGGCGAGGTTACGCGGCAGCCCGGCCGTGCCGCGGGCGCGCAGGGCGGCGAAGGCCTCGGTGATAGCGCGGCACATCAGCATCAGGGTGGCGCGATCCTCGGCGAGGCGGACGGGATCGGTTCCGCACCGGTACAGGGCCGCGGTAATGCAGGCGACGAACGCGGCGTGGTAGGCGAGCCATCCGTCCATGTCGGGTACCCGCTGGACCGCGAACCCGCGGGCGGTCAGCGCTAACTGGAACGCTGCCAGCCGGGGATCAGCTGTTTCCTGCACCGCCGTGGGCTGCTGCCGGATACGGACATACTCGGCGGTCCCGCCAGTCATGACGCCACCTACGCCCGGGAACCCCAGGTAGACGTCACCGGGTATGCCGTCACCGATGGCCGCCCGGCCGGCCGGATTGTTGCCCAGGAAGAGGACGGCCGGATTCCCGGCGAGGCGGGTGAGACCGGCATAGGCTGAGGCCAGCTGATCACGCCGGACCGCGATGAGCACGATGTCGTAGCGGCCGCTGGCCTCAGGGACTACGGCAGCTTCCGAACTGGCGAGCCCTCCATCGGTTACGTCCCGGGCATGCAGGCCGCCGGCTGCCACTTCATCGGTCCTGGGCCCATGGCGTAGCACCTCTACTGTGCTTCCCGCGGCCGCGAGCTGGGCCCCGTAAACGGTCCCGACCACGCCCGCGCCGACGATGAGCACCTTCATGCTGCCCCCGTAACTGATGCACTGGGCATGACCTGCAAGCCGGCGGCTTTGATCAGCTGGCGGCCAGTGGTGCCTCAGCCGCGTCCACCGCCGCGCGGTCGCCCTGGAGGAAGCTGGTGATCAACGGCCCTACCTGGGGAGCGCTGTCCAGCAGGACCAGGTGCCCGCCGCCCCGCACGGTATGCAGCCTGGCCCGCGGCATCAGCGTGGCGATGACCCGGTGATTAAAGAGCGGGGTGACGGGGTCGTCGTCGCCGGCGATGACCAGTGTGGGCTGGCGGATGGCACACAGCCACGGCAGGCTCGTCCAGCCGAAGAGCGGGGCCATCCGGTACAGGGCGGAGAGGGTATCGGTGGGACGCCGGATGTGCATCGAGCGGACCAGCTCAGGCTCGGTGCGCATCCGCCCGCCGAACATGTCGCCGGCCACCCGCTCCAGCCGCTCCGGATGGTAGCTCTGCGGGTGGATGAAGTGCCAGAGAGCTTCAGGACTGCCGGGCTTGGCGAAGCCGCCGAATGATGTCAACACCAGTACCAGCCGGCGAACCCGGCTGGGGTGGGAGAACGCCATTTGCTGAGCGACCGCGCCACCGAACGAAGCGCCGAGCACGTGAGCGGACGGTATGCCGAGTTCGTCCAGGACCGCGGTGCCGATGTGGGCCAGCGCCCACATGGTCAGCGGGACGGTCGGCCTCTGCGACCGGCCGATGCCCGGCGGGTCGAAGGCAATCGTGCGGAACCCGTCCAGATGGGGAAGCAGCTGTTCCCACAAGCCCACCTCGCCCCAGATGCCGGAGTAGAGCAGCAGGGGCTCACCTTCTCCGCGGACCTGAGCATGGATCCGCAGCCCCCTGATGCGCAGCTGCTCGTCCCTGACCGGTGCGGCCGGCGTGGCTGCTGTCATCAGAACCCTCCTGGGGTTAGCGGTGAGAGCTCAGCGACCAGCCTGCTCGCACCAGGTGGGCCTAGGCCCAGCAACACCATCATACCGTCGAGTAACAACAATATCGAATGCTCGGGTATTCGTGGTGCGCGTATGACACGTGGTGCGGATGAGGCGGTCCCACTGACCTGTGGCCATTGGCCGGGTGACCTTTGACCATTACTCCTCGCCAGCTGGTCGATAACGTCGTCTATAGACAGTCTCGTGATTCCTGACCAGCCAGAACAGTCGAGAAAGCAGGGACTCTCTGCTCATTTGTTGGAGGGAGCCCGATGTACACATTCGCTCAGCCGCTCAGCCGAGCCCTTAGCACCGCCGCCGGGTCCTCTGCCGTGGTGTGCCAGGACCGTCGCCGTACCTACGCCGAGCTTGGCTCACGATGCCGGCGCCTGGCCGGCGCGATGCGCAACCTCGGCCTGGCGCCGCATGACCGTATCGGGGTCATCGGGCTCAACTCTGACCGTTACCTCGAGCTCTACCTAGGGCTTCCGGCTGCAGGTTACGTGCTGGTCCCGGTCAACTCCCGGCTGGCGCCCGCGGAGATGCACGCCATCCTGGAGGACGCCGGGGTCAGCGTGCTGTTCGCCGACCGTGACTACCCGGGTGCCGCGGGAGTCGGGCACGTACTGACGATGCCGGGCGACTACGAGGACCAGATCGCCGCGGCCGACGAGGTGCCCCTGGGGGACGGGGTAACCGAGGACGACCTGGCCGTCCTGTTCTATACCTCCGGTACCACGGGGGCGGCGAAGGGCGCGATGCATACGCACCGGAGCCTGGTCTCCAGTGCGCTGCATTTCATGGCCACCTGGCCTTTTGACCGGCAGACGCGGTGGCTCGTGGCCTCCCCGATGTTCCATACCGGCGGAATACTCGCCACGCTGGCCACTGTCTGGGCCGGCGGGACCCATGTCATCATGCCCAGGTTCGACCCCGACCAGGCGATCGACCTCATCGAGCGCGAGCAGGTCACGCACACGCTCCTGGTCCCCACCATGCTCGCCGCGGCCGCCGACGCTCAGCTCGCCCGGCCGCGGAACGTCAGCTCATTGGGGTACCTGAGCCACGGCGCCGCGCCCATTTCCGCCGAGACGCTCAGGCGGACCCGGCAGGCTTTCCCCGGTGCCGAGCTGCTGCACGTGTACGGCACCACCGAGACCACTCCGATCACCACGCTGCTGCCGCATGAGGAACGCATTCTCGACATCCCGCTCATCCGCTCGTGCGGCCAGCCCGCTGTGGGCGTCGAGGTACGAGTCCTTGACGGATCCACCGCTGACCTGCCGCCGGGCACGGTCGGCGAAATCGCCGTGCGCAGCCCCAGCGTGATGGCCGGCTACTGGCGCAAGCCGGAGACGACGGCCGAGGTCATGCGCGGTGACTGGTACCTGACCGGTGACCTCGGGTACCGGGACGAAGACTCCTACATCTACCTGGTCAACCGGGTCAAGGACATGATCGTCAGCGGCGGCGAGAACATCTATTCCACCGAGGTGGAAGACGCACTGGCCACCCACCATGCGGTCGAGGAGGTCGCCGTCTTCGGCGTTCCCGACCCGCGCTGGGGCGAGTCCGTGTACGCGGTCGTGTTCGGCCGGAGACCGGTGGCACCGGACGAGCTGGTCGCGCACTGCCGTGAGCGGATCGCCGGGTTCAAGGTACCCAGATGCGTGGAGTTGCGCACCGAGCCGCTGCCCAAGTCGGCGGCGGGCAAGATCCTCAAGCGCGACCTGCGTGAACCGCACTGGGCAGGTCAGCAAACGAAAGTCTCAGGAGGCTAGCCATGCGCAGCACAATGATGGATTTCCCGCTCACGATCCAGCACATCTTCCAGCATGGCCGGTCCCTGTACGCGGACAGCGAGGTCGTCACCAATGAGGTCGGCGGCCCGCGCCGCATCGAGTTCGGGGCCCTCGCGGAACGCGCGGATCAGCTGGCGGCCGGCCTGCACCGGCTGGGCGTTGAGCGGGGCGACCGGGTCGCCACCTTGGGCTGGAATAACCAGGAGCACCAGGAAGCGTACTTCGCCATTCCCTGCATGGGCGCGGTAATGCACACCATCAATATCCGGCTGGCTGCGGAGCAGATCCGCTACATCATCGGCCACGCCGAGGATTCCGTAATAATTGCCGATGCCAGCCTTGCGCCGGTCCTCGGGCCGGTCCTGGCCGCTGGCGGGGATGAACTCAAGACGGTCCGGCACCTCATCGTCTACGGCGACGGCGACCGCTCTGGGCTGCCCGGGCACATCGACTACGAAGAACTGCTCGCCGCGGAACGGCCAGGGTACCGGTGGCCGGACATCGATGAGCACGCAGCCGCCGCGATGTGTTATACGAGCGGCACCACTGGCTGGCCCAAGGGAGTCGTTTACAGCCACCGCTCGACGTTCCTGCACTCGCTGGGCGTGAGCTCCGGCGAGGCTCTCGCGCTCAGTCAGTCCGACCGCTTGCTGCCGGTCGTGCCCATGTTCCACGGCAACGCCTGGGGAATGCCGTATGCCGGCTGGCTGGTCGGCGCCGACTTGCTCCTGCCCAACCGGTTCACCCAGGCCGGCCCGCTGGCGCAGTTCATCGCGTCGGAGCGAGCCACCCTGGCCGCGGCCGTGCCGACCGTGTGGTTCGACATCCTCGGCCTGGACCCGGACACCGTGGACCTGAGCTCGCTGCGGACGATCCTGTGCGGCGGGGCCGCCGTGCCGCGCAGCCTGCTCGAGGCTTACGAGCAGCGGCTCGGCGTGCAGATCGTCCAGGGCTGGGGCCTGACCGAGACGAGCCCGGTCGCATCCCTGTCCTACCCGCCCAAGAATGGCCCGGCGGAACGCGCGATCGATTACCGGGCCACCGCGGGCCGCCCGCTCGGCGGTGTCGAGGCCCGGGTGGTGGACGAGAAAGGCGAGGCCGTGCCCCCCGGCGGGCACGACACCGGCGAGATCGAGGTGCGCGGGCCGTGGGTGACGGCCGGTTACTACAAGGACCCGGCGCCGGAGAAGTTCCACGACGGCTGGCTGCGCACCGGCGACGTCGGCCGGATCGACACCCGGGGATACATCACGATCAGCGACCGGGCCAAGGATGTCGTCAAGTCCGGCGGTGAATGGATCTCCTCGCTGGAGCTGGAATCGGCCATCCTCACCCACCCCGCGGTCCGCGAGGCTGCGGTCATCGCCGCGCCCGACGACCGGTGGGGTGAGCGGCCGCTGGCCTGCATAGTCACCGTGACGGGCTACTCAGTGACCCCGGAAGAACTCCGGGCGCACCTGTCCGGCCTGGTCGTGAAGTGGTGGCTGCCGGAACAGTGGGCGTTCGTGGACGCGGTGCCGCGTACCGGCGTGGGCAAGCACGACAAGAAGCTGCTGCGCGCCCGCCACGCCGAAGGCAGCCTGATCGTCGTGATCAGCGATGAGCCACCTAAGGCCCACCCGGCCACGTAGTCGTATCACCCGAGGAGGATGTTATGTCTGAAGTCGTTATCGCCGCGATCGGCCGGACACCGATCGGCCGTGCCGTCAAGGGCTCGCTCATCGATGAGCGGCCCGATGACCTAGGCGCCTATGTCGTGGACGAGGTGCTCCAGCAGATCCCGCAGCTGGACCACGGGCAGATCGACGACGTGATCTGCGGCTGTGCCCTTCCGGGCGGCGAGCAGGGCCACAACCTGGGACGGATCATCAGCATCCTGGCCGGGGTCGGCGCTCCAGGTACCACGGTCAACCGCTACTGCGCCTCGTCGCTGCAGGCCGTCCGGATGGCGTTCCACGCCATCAAGGCCGGTGAGGGCTCCGCCTTCGTGTGTGCCGGCGTCGAGTCCAGCACCCGCTCGCCCCTCGGCGTATTCGCGGACCAGCTGGAAACGCACAACCCCCGGCTGTTCCCGGGCAACCGGGAGGGGCTGCCCGAGGCCTACATGAGCATGGGCGAGACGGCCGAGAACGTGGCCGACAAGTACGCCGTCACGCGCGAGGAGATGGACCAGTACGCCCTGCAGAGCCACATGCGCGCGGTCCTGGCCGGGAAGGACGGGATATTCGCCCGGGAGATCATTCCCGTGCCGCTGGCCTCCGGAATGATCATGACTGACGACGATGGACCCAGGGCGGACACCACCCTGGAGAGGCTGGCCACGCTGAGGCCGGTGTTCCGCAAGGACGGCCGGGTGACGGCCGGGAACTCCTGCCCGCTCAACGACGGTGCAGCGGCCGCCGTGGTGATGTCGCGGGCGCTCGCCGACCAGCTCGGGATCGAGCCGCTGGCGCGCATCATCTCGACCGGCGTCAGCTCCCTGGAGCCCGAGCTGATGGGCCTGGGCCCGATCGAGTCCAGCCAGCAGGCACTGGGCCGGGCCGGGCTCACCATCGATGACGTGGACGTGGTGGAAATCAACGAGGCGTTCGCGGCGCAGGTCATCCCCTCGGCTCGGGGGATCGGCGTCAACCCGTTCAGCGACAAGCTCAACCCGCACGGCGGAGCCATCGCCCTTGGCCACCCGTTCGGCATGACCGGTGTCCGCATCCTGGCCACGCTGCTGAACGACCTCCGCACCCGCGATCAGACGATGGGACTGGAAACGATGTGCGTCGGCGGCGGGCAGGGCATGGCCATGATCGTGGAGCGGTTGTCATGACCACCCCGCACGGCCAGAATTCGCAGGCCAAAACTAGTCACAGGGGACATTCCCCGGCCGGCTCGCGGCCGAAGACGCCCAAGCCGAAGACGCCCAAGCCGAAGACGACCAAGCCGGAGACGCCCAAACCGAAGGCGACCAAGCCAGAGGTGCTCAAGCCGAAGACGCGCAAGCCGAAGGCGCCCAAGCCAGAGGCCCGCAGGCC
Source organism: uncultured Actinomycetes bacterium (assembly GCA_963770545.1). Classification (GTDB taxonomy): domain Bacteria; phylum Actinomycetota; class Actinomycetes; order Streptosporangiales; family Streptosporangiaceae; genus RYN-230. The sequence goes on from CAVYQF010000008.1 coordinate 193,826, forward strand.
CGAGGTGCCCGAGCCGAAGACGCCTGGGGTGAAGACGCCCAGGCCCGAGGCGCCCAGGCCGGAAGCGCCCAGGCCGCAGGCGCCCAGGCCAGAGGCACCCATACCGGAGGCGCCCGGGGCGGAACACGAAGACCTCACCGCGAGCACGGCTCGACTGGCCCAGACGCTGCTGCGGGGCGTGTCTGGCGCCGGCCTGGAGCTGCTGCGGGTCGGGCTCGGCAAGTCGGAGATCGCGCCGGACAGGAGGGATAAGCGCTTTGCCGACCCAGCGTGGCAAGAGAACCCTGTTTACCGGGCGGTCATGCAGACGTATCTCTACCTCGGGTCGGGCGTCAACGGCGTCGTTGACAATCTCGGCGTCGAGGGCGTGAACGCCGAGCGGGCGCGCTTCGCGCTGACCTTGGTCCGGGAAGCGCTGGCGCCCACTAACTCTCTCCTGGGCAATCCCGAGGCCCTGAAGCGCCTGGTCAACACCCGCGGCGGCAGCATCGGCCACGGGATCGCCAACTGGGTCGGCGACGTGCGCCACAACCGTGGCATGCCGTCGATGGTCGACCGCAGGCCGTTCCAGCTCGGGGAAAACATCGCGGCGACGCCCGGGGCGGTCATTCACCGGACCGAGGTTTTCGAGCTGATCCAGTACACGCCGCAAAGCGGCACCGTTTACCAGCGGCCCATCCTCGTGGTGCCGCCGCAGGTCAACAAGTACTACGCCCTGGATCTCGCCCCCGGCCGCAGCATGATCGAATACCTGCTCAAGCAGGGCATCCAGGTGTTCTGCATCAGCTGGCGCAACCCGACCGGGGCCCAGCGGGACTGGAATCTCGATACCTATGCCCAGGCGACGATCGAGGCGATCGACGCTGTCCGCGAGGTGTCCGGTTCGCCGGACGTGAACATGATGGGCGGTTGCCTGGGCGGGATCACCGCCGCGATCGTGCAGGCGCACCTGGCCGCTTCGCATGACCATCGGATCCACTCCACGACGATGACCGTCACCCTGCTCGACTGCGAGTCTGATGGGCGGATGTTCCTCTTCGCGACCCCGCAGTCCCTGGCGCTGGCCAAGAAGGCGTCGCTCGCCAGTGGGGTGATTGACGGCTGGGAGATGGCGCAGATATTCGCCTGGCTGCGCCCGAACGATCTGGTGTGGAACTACTGGGTGAACAACTACCTGCTCGGCAAGGACCCTCCAGCCTTCGACATCCTGGCCTGGAACGCGGACACGACCAGGCTGACATCCGCTTTCCATCATCAGATCCTCGACATGGTGGCGGGCAACCAGCTAGTGCGCCCGGACGCCATGACGGTCCTCGGTACGCCCATCGATGTATCACGCATTGCTACCGACACCTACGTGGTGGCGGGGCGCACCGACCACATCACGCCGTGGCACACCTGTTACCGGACGACCCAGATGGTTTCCGGTGGCTCGCAATTCGTCTTGTGCTCGAGCGGCCACATTCAGACCGTGGTGGCCGACCCGAAGCACCCACGGCTCGGGTACTACGTCAATTCGGAAACGCCACCCGAGGCCGAAGAGTGGCTGGCAGGTGCGCAGCGGCACGAAGGCTCCTGGTGGGAGCACTGGGCCGGCTGGCTGGCCGACCGCTCCGGTGAGCAGGTCGCGGCACCCCAGTCCGTCGGCAGCACCCGCTTCCCGGCGAAAGAACCAGCCCCGGGCACGTACGTCCATCAATGACAGCCTGCCGAGCGCAGTAAGCAGCAGGCACTAGGAGGAATCATGAACGACATAGGAGAGCGGGTCGCGCTGGTTACCGGCGGGACCCGGGGCATCGGGGCGTCCATCTCGAGCAGGCTGGCCCAGCACGGAGTCAGGATCGCCGCGGTATACAACCGCGACAGCGAGGCCGCGGATGCCTTCGCCAAGAGAGCGAGTGACGATGGCCTGGCGGTGTCACTGCATCAGGCCAACGTGGGTAACCCGGGCGACTGCCAGCGAGTCGTTAACGAGGTCCTACGCCAGTACGGGCGGATCGACTACCTGGTGAACAACGCCGCCGCCGCGCACGACCGCCTGGCATTGAAGATGAGCCTGGTGGACTGGGAACAGGTGATCCGGGTGAACCTCTCCGGACCGTTCTACATGTCCAAGGCAGTTCTCCCCCATTTTCTTGAGCGAGGATTCGGGCGCATCGTCAACATCAGCTCGATTGTCGGCCAGACCGGCCGGATCGGCCAGGCCAATTACTCCGCCGCCAAGGCTGGCCTCTTCGGCCTGACCAAGACGCTCGCGCTGGAAACTGCCACCAAGGGCATCACCGTCAACTGCGTGATACCCGGCGCGATAAAGACCGAAATGGTCGCCGCGCTTCCCGAGGACATCGTCAAGGCCGTGGTCGATACGATCCCCATGCATGCTCTGGGTTCACCCGACGATGTGGCGGAAGCCGTCCGGTACCTGGTATCCGACGAGGCGCATTACCTTACCGGCACGCTTATCCCGGTGGCCGGGGGGTTGCTGATGATGTGAGCCGTCCGACCGGCCGGGGTTCTAGCCTTGGCCGGTCAGCGTGGCGAGCAGCCTGGCGTAGCGCAGCAGGTGCACATCGCCGACGTATTCCTCACGGACGTGGTCATGTGCGGCCTTCCCTATCCGGGCCGCCTGGTCCGGGTCGTCGAGCAGCAGGCGCGCCGCCGATCCGAACGCCGCCAGATCGGCCGGATCGGGCAGCAAGATGCCGGTGCCCTCGGCGATCTGGTCGATGATCCCGCCGACCGCCGAGCCGATGACGGGCCGCCCCTTCCACATTCCCTCCGAGACAGTCAGCCCGAACCCTTCGGCCAGGCTCTTCTGGGCGATGACGGTGGCGTGCCGCTGCAACGCGTTGACCAGGGTGGCGTTCTCGTCGATGTCATCCAGCGGCAGGGTCACCAGCAAGGTGCGCGCCCGGGCCGCGGGGCTCAGGCCGTGCCATTGCAGCAGGCACTCCCCGTAGACGGCTGCGCCTTCGGGGTCGTCGCTCACATCCTTGACCGACGGGCCGACCAGCATCAGGTATCCGTTGCCGCTGGGCACGACATGGTCGGCGAAGCCGCGCATGACCCCGGCCATGTCCTTGAGCCGGTCCCAGCGGGATACCTGGACCAGCACCGGATCCCCGGGCCCGGGGCGGCCTTCTCCGATGACGGCCGCGGGCCTGGTGACGATGCCCACCTCGCCGTCGCGGCGCACGAACCTTGGGGGGACCGCCGGCGCCGCACCGTCCAGCACACCGAGCCTGGTGAGGATGGCCAGCACGGTGCTAGCGTCCAGTGACTGGTTCTTCGGGGAGAACGGGTCGATCGACGGCGGGATGACCCAGACCTTCTCCGCGGGGATCCAGTCCGGCGCGTAGTTCCGGCGGGAGAACACGTAGGCTTCCGCCGCGGCCAGATGCGGCCGCAGGAACTCCCACCCCGCCCGGGTCACGTCGTCTTCCCCGTCCACGCCGATGTGGCAGCGCCACACCACCCGGGCGCCGGCGTGCGCCAGCGGTGCGGCCAGCCCGGCGGTCTGAGGGTCGTGCAGCAGCACCACATCGCCGGGCCTGACCCGGAGGGCCAGTTCGATCGCGTTCGGGACCAGCATCCGGGCGTAGTGGCTGGCCTCCTCGGGGCCCAGCGGGGCGCCGGACAGGCTGCCGTGGATCTGGTTGTGCAGCCGCTTGGTAATCGCGAAGAATTCGGCGTCGCCGCTGATCACCAGCCAGCCGATCGAGATGCCCAGATCCTGCACGTACCCGACCAGGACCTGCAGCATCTCGGCCACTCCGCCACCGGTCGCGGTCGAGTTCACATTCCAGATGGTGCGCCCGGCCAGGGCGGCCCGGACGCGCTCGCCGGCCTGAGTCAGTTGCGCAAGCCGCCCGGCGCCGATGACGGGCTCCAGCTGGGATACAGGCCGCTGTGGGACCTCCACCGTATGTACCAGGCTCATGACGTCCGCCTTCCCGATCGCCCGACCGGGGCTGCTGGCCAAGGCCTAACCCGCCGCTACTGGCCAGCACGGCCGCTGCTCATGAGCCTACGCAGCTTGCACCATCGGTGACGAGTTACTTTGGTCACCGATATTCCGTTTGTGCTTGTTGTTTCAGCCGCCGAGCACCGCTCCATCCGGGATGTGACGCGGTCCGGCCACATGCACGTCGCCCACGGCTGTGACACCGGCGCCGAAGGTGACATCACCTTCGACCTCGAACCGGCGGCAGCGGCGCAGCGACGGCGCCCCGGCAGGAAACCGCTGCTCGAAGTCGGCCAGCAGCTTGTAAAAGTCCTTGTCCAGGGTGACGACGGGCCCTGGGCCGTCGAAGCCGGGCCGCATCTGCCCGTCGGCGGTGAGCTGGTAGGCGTCGGACCGCACGACCAGCAGGTCATCCGTGGTCTTTACCGGGGCGAACCGCGAGCGGGGAACGTGGACCGCCCGAGCGCCGGGAACCGAGCCGATCGCCGCGCCCATCGCCCACTCCAGCTGGATCACCGGGGTGCTCGCCGGGTCGCGCGGGTCGACGGTCTCCCGGTTGACGATCAGTGGCAGAGCGGGTGCTGCGGGGTCTGCGGCTTGCAGGTCCCGGAGTGCTCGCAGGTCAATCCAGATGTTGTTGGTGTTGTACCAGCGCCAGCGCTCGACGTCGGTGAACGACGTGTCGCCGTCGGGCACCTGCGCCGTTTCCCGCAGCACCACCCGGCCCTGGTAGCTGGCCAGGTGGCCGCCCTTGCGGTCCGCCGGTGTGCCGCGCACCGTCTCCAGCGCGAACGGCACCTGCTGTGCGGCGAGCCATGCGGCCATCCGGAGGTCGGTGAGAGCGCCGAGGTTGTCGGAGTTGGAGACGAAGGCGTAACGCAGCCCGGCGTCAAGCAGAGCATCGAGTGTGCCGGACGCCGCCAGCGCAGTGTAGATATCACCGTGCCCGGGCGGGCAATACTCCAGCTCCGGGGCGGCCGGCCAGTGCACAGGCTGCAGGTCATCGGCCCGGAGCTTGGGCTCGCGGCCCTGCAGGAAATCCATCGGCAGGCCAGGCACGCCCAGGCCGTCATGGCGCAGCACCTCCAGCGAGGGACCGCGGGTGGTCGCGGTGTTCATCAGCACGAGCGGCAGCCGGACGCCGTGCCGCTCGCGCAGGGCCAGCACCTGCCTGGCCAGAACATCGAGGAAGCTTGCGCCGGGCTTGACCTCCAGCAGCGACTTCGCCCCCGAGAGGCCCATGCCGGTCCCCAGCCCGCCGTTGAGCTTGACGACCACCAGCCGGCCGAGCACTTCGCGGCCCTCGCCGGGTGACGGCTCGGGCAGATCCTCCAGGCGCGGCAGGTCCGCAAGCGGCTCCAGGACCGCTCCCGGCAGGTATCCGGCCTCTCGCTCACCTAGCTGCTGCAGGCGTCTGTCCAAGGCATCCAGCTCAGCGCCGTGGACACCCCCGGCCTCGGCCTTGGCCAGCGCAGCCACGACATAATCGGGTGTCCTCATACTCTGATTCTCCTATGGGCTGATCAGATCAAGGTGCTGAGCCTGGACGAGGCCATCCGATGGGTCACCCCGCAGGCTGCGGCCGCGTCATGACCCGCTGGCTTGAGGCCGGCCGGCTTCTGATGCAGAGAGTCCGACGCCGTGGAGAGCTCGGGAGGCGGTGAGGGTCATTCCCAGTATTGGGCGGGGGTGGTGGTGTAGCTGCGGTTTCCGGGGGTGGTCCAGGTCAGGGTGCCGGGGGCGGGGGTGGTGAGGGTCCAGCCGGGGGTTTGCTTGCGCCGGTGGTCGTGGCGGCAGGCGGGTCCCAGGTTGCATTCGCAGGTTTTCCCGCCCTGGTCATAGGGGGTGACGTGGTCGAGGTCGCAGCGGTCGGCGGGGCGGCGGCAGCCGGGGGCGGTGCAGGCCGGGTTGCGGATTTCGATGAGGTGGCGCAGGGCGCGGCCAGGCTGGTAGCCGGGTGATTCGCGGTCGTGGGTGCAGTGGCGGGTTTGCAGCGTGGTGAAGGTCAGGGCGCGGAGCCAGTCCGGGGGCCCGGTGGCCGGGGGCCCGGTGGCTCGGGGCCCGTCACGGCCAGGTGGCGAGGCGGGGCCAGGTGGCGCGCCGGGGCCGGATGGTGCGCCGGGCCTGGGTGGTGTGGCGGGGTCTGGGGGTGTCCGGGGTGCGCGGGGTGCGCAGGCGTGGGCGACGGGGTGCCCGGCACGGCCGGTGAGGGTGACACACCACCGGCTGGCGGGATCTTGGGCGAGCAGGCCGGCCAGGGCGCGGGAGTCAGCGGCGTCGAGGGCGCCGAAGCCGGGAACCTCGCCCGGGGACTGGGTCCAGCCCAGCCACACCGTCAGCGGCATGGTCAGGTTCACCGTGCCGCGCAGCCCGGGGCCGGGGATGGCAGGACCGCCAGGACCGCCAGGGTTGCCGGGGCCGCCGGATGGGCTGCGGGGGGCGGGGTCAAGGAGGGTGGTGGCGGGCTGGCCGGACAGCAGGTGCAGGTAGGCGTGCGCCCGCAAGGCATCGGTGCTGCCGGTGATCCCGGCGGTTTTCATCGCCCGCGCCAGCCCGGTCAGGTACTTATCCGCGGCGAGCACATCGGCCGGGCACAGGTCCCGCCCCGACAGCCCCGCGGTCCCGGCGTGCTCGGTGAACGTCTCCACCCGCGCATCCTTCAACGCCTGCTCTTTCCGCCGGCGGGCGGCGGCGGGGTCGGCGGAGATGACGAGCCGGCGGGCCAGGACCCGCAGCTGGCTGGTGGTCAGCCCCGGCGCCCTGCCGATCAGCAGTTCCTCGACTGCGGCGGCGTGCTCATCATCCAGGCCGGCCAGTTCACTGGTGATGACCTCCGCGCGCCGCTCGTCGATCAGCCCCGCCGCCAGCGCGGCGCGGGTCAGCGGGAGCCGGTCCAGGCCCAGCGCCAGTTCCAGCAGCCGCCCGGCGCTGCGCCGGGTCAGCGTCAGCGCCGCCGCGACCTCATCATCAACATGATCAAACGCCCGCCAGTCCCCACTCGCCCGGCCATCGGCCTCACGGTGTGCGGCGAGGCTGGATACTGCCGCTGCCCGCAGCGCGGCGGACCAGGCGGCCAGCCGGTCCGCGGCCTGCAGCACCCCGGTCAGCTGATCATCATCCAGGCCGGCCAGGTCTTGCTGCCACACCTGCCCGGCCAGCGCAGCCAGCTCCGGGCCCGGCGCCATGGTGTCCGCTGCGCCGCCCACCGCGAAACCCTCAGGACCAGGCAGGTCCTGGGGACCAGGCAAGTCCTGGCCGTCGGGCAGTTCCCGGGGACCGGGCTGGTCCTGGGGCGCGGGCTGGTCCTGGGGTGCGGGGGAGGCTGGTGCAGGGTCAGGTGATGCGGCACCGGGACCGGCGGCACCGGGACCCGCGGCGGTGTCAGCGTGGCCAGTGTGGTGGGCTGCCAGGGGCACGCCGGGGGTGGGGGGAACGGCGGAGAGCTCGTCGAGCCAGTCCGCGTAGTCCCCGGGCTCATCTTCCGCGGCATAGGTCACCGGCGGGTGTTCCTCATGCGGCAGCGCCGCCCATTCCCAGTCCAGGACCTCGTCCTGCTCCGGCCCGCCCAGGAAGGGAACGGCTAAGAGGGCACGGTCATCCTCTGGCAGCACAGCAGGGTGGCCGGGCTGCTGCCCCAGGTCCGTCGAGGGAGAGGGTGATGGCCCCCGGGCCGCGCCGGAACCGCCAGGAGCCGGGTGGGGCGTCGCTGCTGGCACCTGATCACCTCCCGGCCGGCGGGACCTAACCTACTCGAACATAATATCGAATATCAGCCTGGATCGCATCCTAATAAAAAGCAAAATCGATGTCGAACGAATGGCTGGCCTAGGACGACGAGGGCTGTTTCATCGTCGGTGACGAGGCCACTACGCGCGATGAGCAGGGCGATATCGTCGCACAAGCTCACTATCACGGCCGGTTCCGGACGGTCGCGCCGGTTGTCGATCGGTAAGGCGGCGCGGGTCCTCACTCCCCACGGACTAATCATGATCAGCCACGCGCCGCGCGTGCACGGCGCCCGGGGTCGGATGGGGAGGGCAGCGAGCCGGCGCAGCACCTCATCAGCTAAGGAAGCCTGCCCGGGTTCGGTTAGCGGGACTGGTGGCGGAGTGGCCGGTACCTCCGTGAAGTCGTCCATAGGTCTGACCCTCGCACCCGCCACTGACGTTCCGGCCCTGACGTGCCGGCGCCTGAGCGGCTGAAAACTGCCGGATGAGCGAGCCCAGCCTGGTAGCGCGGGCCACGTCGTTGACGTCAGCCGGGGGGGGGGGGCGACCAGCGGCCTGGGAGCGCCACGGCACCTCGAGAGTTACGGAGAAAGAACGGGCTAGGCCCCTGGGGGGCGCGACATGACGTGGCGCGAAGGCCCGCTGACGGAGGTCGCCCGCCAGCAGCAGCAACTCTGGGGCAGCGATCCCGCTGGCTGGGCCCGGTTCGCCGAGCCGCACACCAGGCCGCTGTTCGAGGCCGTGCTCTCGGCGGCCGCGGTGACCGCCGGGACCCGCCTGCTCGACGCGGGCTTCGGCAGCGCCTGCTGCAGCTGGCCGCCGCGCGTCGCGCCACCGTGACTGGGCTGGACGCCAGCCCTGGCCTGCTGACCGTCGCCCGCGACCGCGTCCCCGACGCCGAACTGTGGCTCGGCGATCTGCAAGAACTTCCTTTCCCTAACGATTTTTTCGGCGCGGTCACCGGAGTAAACGCCTTCCAGTTTGCGGGCGATCCGCTGGCTGCGCTGCGCGAGGCTGGCCGGATTTGCGCACCCGAGTGTCAACCGCCTTCGGCGGACCGGGTGAACGTGTCAACTGCCTGTGGCGGACCGGGTAAACACGGGCTTGTGCCTAGTGATGTGGTTGACGCGCATGTTCATCTCCTGCCCGCCCGGCTGCAGGCCGCGATCCGCGGGTTCTTCGATTCCCATGGGATCGACAGCGGCCGGTTCGCGTACCCCGCGGATCACGGGGAGGTGTGCGACCGGCTGGCCGCCGAGGGGGTCAGCGAAGTGTGGTCGCTGCCCTACGCGCGCCGCCCCGGTTCGGCGGGGGACCTGAACCAGGCCATGGCCAGCCTGGTCGCCGCGCGGCGCGGCGGCCCGGTCAAGGTGATCGGCGGGTGCACCGTCCATCCCGGTGATGACCAGCCGGTCGCCGTGCTACGCACCGCGGTGGAGGACCTGGGCCTGCGAGTGCTGAAGCTGCACTGCTCGGTGGGTGACTTCAGCCCCGACGACCCGCGCCTCGACCCGGTCTGGGGGTACGCGGCGGAGGTGGCGCTGCCGGTCGTGCTGCACGCCGGGCACGCGGCCGACGGGCAGACCGGCGGGGCCGATCTGGAGCCGGTAGCGGCGGTGGCCCGCCGCCACCCCGGCGCCCGGGTGATCATCGCGCACTGCGGGTACCCGGCGTCCGGCACCGCGCTGCGGCTGGTCGCCGAGCACCAGAACGTCTACGCCGACCTCACCCCGGTGCTCCACCATCCGGTGCGGCCGGACGCCGCGCGGTTGAAAGCGCTGGCGGGCAAGGTGCTCTTCGGCTCGGACGCGCCCAACACCGGGCTGACCGTGACCCAGTTGCTGGACGGCTTGGCGGGACCGGATCTGCCGGACGAGGCCTGGGTGGCCCTGACGGGCGGGGCGGCCCGGAGGCTGATTAGTGAAGTCCGGGCCTGACCCGGCGGGAGGGCCCGGCCGCGGGGCCCGGCGGTCTGATCCGGCGGCCTGACCCCCAGGACTACTCATCCTGGTGAAGTGCAGGGATGATCGCCGCGACAACCTGGTCAAGGCGGTCGCGGCCGGCGAGCGCGGTGGCGGTGCCCAGGGTGATCACGCGGCAGGCTCACGGGGGTGAGTGCACTAGATGAGCGCGCTGACCGATGGGCCGTGGGACTCACCAGAAGAAGAACTGCGGGTCATCGACGAGGAGCTAGCCCGCCTGCGGGAGACCGCGGCGGGCCTGCGGCGGCAGATCGGGGAACGCTGGGACGACCCAGCCGACCCGGTCGACCGCAGCCAGCTGATCGAGGCCGCAGAGGAGCAGGAGGCTCTGATCGCGGAGCTGGAAGACAGGCGGTCCCGGCTGTTCGGGCAGCCGGGCCCGCCCCAGTAACGAGTCCCAGTAACGAGTCTCAATAACGAGTCTCAATAACGAAAGGATGGCCGCCGTGGCCCAGACGACTCAGAACACCCTGCCCAGCCCGGCGCTCCTGCAGCGTTTCCTGCGTGGGGTGCACTATCCCGCGAGCCGGGACGATCTGCTCAACTACGTCCGGAGCGAGTGCTCCCGGGTGACGCACGCCCTGGAGATGCTCCCCGACCACCCGTACACCCGGCCCACGGACATCAGCAAGGCCCTCCACGGCATGGCCCGGGACGCGGTAGCCGGGGCCAACTACCCGGCCAGCCGGGATGACCTGGTTCAATCCGCGCGGGACTCGGGCGCCGACCCGGCCGTGGTGGACGTGCTGACCGTCATCCCCGACGACCAGTACGACAGCCCCGACGCGGTGATCATCGAGGTCATCGAGGTGGATGATGACGAGTAGCGCGCGGCCCTGAGCATCACGAAACCGGCCGCCGCCGGCCCCCTCAGGGGGCTGGCGGCGGCCGGTTCGGTAGTGCCGTACTTAGGCGGCCATGGTCGCCGACGAGGTCGCCGGGGCGCTGTTCCCTGGCTCGAGAGCCAGTTCCAGCACCTCGCGGACGTCGCTGACGGCGTGCACCGACAGCTGCTCCCGGACATTCTCCGGCACGTCCTCCAGGTCGGGCTCGTTGCGCTTCGGGATCAGCACCGTGGTGATGCCGGCCCGGTGCGCGGCGAGCAGCTTCTGCTTCACCCCGCCGATCGGCAGGACCCGCCCGGTCAGCGAGACCTCACCGGTCATCGCCACGTCGGAGCGGACCAGCCGCCCGGACAGCAGGGACGCCAGCGCGGTGGTCATGGTGACCCCGGCGCTGGGCCCGTCCTTGGGCACCGCACCCGCAGGCACGTGCACGTGCACGCCCCGGTCCTTCAGGTCGGCGACGGGCAGTTCCAGCTCGGCGCCGTGTGAGCGCAGGTAGGACAGCGCAATCTGGGCCGACTCCTTCATCACGTCACCGAGCTGTCCGGTGAGCGTGACGCCGGTGGTGCCGGTCTCCGGGTCAGCCAGCGACGCCTCGATGAACAGGACGTCGCCGCCGGTCCCGGTGACCGCCAGGCCGGTGGCCACGCCAGGCACCGCGGTCCGCTCCGCCGAGTCCGGCGTGTGGCGCGGGTGACCCAGGTAACCGTGCAGGTCGGCCTGGTCCACGGTGACCGGCAGGGTCGCCGTGCCGCTCGCCACCTGGGCCGCGATCTTCCGCAGCACCCGGGCGATGGTCCGCTCCAGTGACCGGACGCCCGCCTCGCGGGTGTACTCGCCCGCCAGCTTGTGCAGCGCAGCCTCGGTGAAGGTCACGTCGGACGCCTCCAGGCCGGCCCGCTCCAGCTGACGCGGCAGCAGGTGGCCCTGGGCGATGGTGACCTTCTCGGCCTCGGTGTACCCGTCCAGCGTGATGAGCTCCATCCGGTCCAGCAGCGGGCCGGGGATCTGCTCCAGCACGTTGGCCGTCGCGATGAACAGCACGTCCGACAGGTCGAGCTCGACCTCCAGGTAGTGGTCGCGGAACGTGTGGTTCTGCGCCGGGTCCAGCACCTCGAGCAGGGCCGCGGTGGGGTCGCCGCGGTAGTCCGCGCCGAGCTTGTCCACCTCGTCCAGCAGGATGACCGGGTTCATCGAGCCCGCCTCGCGGACGGCCCGGACGATCCGGCCGGGCAGCGCGCCCACGTAGGTGCGCCGGTGACCGCGGATCTCCGCCTCGTCCCGGACGCCGCCCAGCGCGACCCGGGCGAACTTGCGGCCCATGGCGCGGGCCACCGACTCGCCGAGCGAGGTCTTGCCGACTCCAGGCGGGCCGGCCAGAGCCAGCACCGCGCCGCTGCGCCGCCCACCGACCAGGGCCAGGCCCTTGTCGGACCGGCGCTTGCGCACGGCCAGGTACTCGATGATCCGGTCCTTGACGTCATCCAGGCCCGCGTGATCCGCGTCGAGAATCTCGCGCGCGCCCGCGATGTCGTAGGCGTCGTCGCTGCGCTCGTTCCACGGGATCTCCAGCACCGTGTCCAGCCAGGTGCGGATCCAGCTGCCCTCCGGCGACTGGTCCGAGGCGCGCTCCAGCTTGGCCGCTTCCTTCATCGCGGCCTCGTGCACCTTTTCCGGCAGCGCGGCCGCCTCGATGCGGGCCTGGTAGTCCTCTTCCTCAGTGCCCGGCTCGCCGTCCAGCCCGGCCAGCTCCTTGCGGATGGCGGCCAGCTGCTGGCGGAGCAGGAACTCCCGCTGCTGCTTCTCCATGCCCTCGCGGACGTCGTTCTGGATCGTCTCCGCGACGTCCAGCTCGGCCAGCTGATCCCGGGCCCACCCGGTCAGCAGTTCCAGCCGCTGCTCGGGGTCGATGGTCTCCAGCAGCTGCTTACGCTGCTCCAGGGTCAGGTAGCCCGCGTACCCGGCGCTGTCGGCCAGGGCTGACGGGTCGGTGATCCGCTGCAGGACGTCCACGACCTGCCACGCACCCCGCTTCTGCAGGATCGCGGCGGCCAGCCCGCGGTACTCACGGGCCAGTTCCTGGGCACGAGCACTGGCCGGCGGCTCATCCACCACCGTGCCCTCAACCCACAGAGCCGCACCGGGGCCGGTCGTGCCGACACCGATCCGCACCCGGGACAGGCCACGGATCACGGCGGCGGGCTCACCACTGGGGAGCCGCCCGGTCTGCTCGACGGCACCGAGCGTGCCCAGCGCCGAGTACTTGCCATCCAGCCGGGGCACGAGCAGCACATGCGGGGTGGTGTCCGCGTCGCCCGGCACCGCGGCGGTCATCTGCGCGGCGCTGATCGCGGCGCGCGCTTCCGCAGCGGAGGTGTCCAGCGGCACCACCATGGTCGGCAGCACCACTGTGTCGTCCAGTGGCAGCACCGGCAAGGCGAGTGTTTCGCTCATTGCTCACTTCCTGATAATTCAGATTGTGGTTTACGCTTCAACGCAGGGCGGCTGAGTTTGTTTCCGGGAACCGTTCGCCGTCAGCGGACTTACCTTTCGCTGTCAGCGGACATACCCGTGACCAGGCCGATCTCGTGGCTACCTGTGCTTATAGGTACGGGGCCGGCCAAATGGCGGGAACGCGCCGCTTCTGCGTATGCAACCGCAATTGGAAAGAGCGGCCCGTATTACCTGCCGGGGCCGCCTCGCGGTGCCGCGCACCTCCGACAACCGATAACCCCCCGGGGGTATTCCCGGAGAGCCCCGGCGGCTGAGCCACCCGCCTGGCGCGGCGCTGAGCCACCCGCCTGGCGCGGCGCCTGCGCTGCGCCGTCGGCCTGGCCCAGCGCTGCGCCGTCGGCGTGGCCCGGCGCTAGGCCGCCCGCCCGGGGCGGTCGGCCTGGGCGCCGAGCAGTTCCTTCAGGTAGTGGCCGGTGTGGCTGGTGTCGATGGTGGCGATGTGCTCGGGGGTGCCGGTGGCGATGATGTGGCCGCCGCGTGATCCGCCGTCGGGGCCGAGGTCGATGACGTGGTCGGCGGTCTTGATGACGTCGAGGTTGTGCTCGATGACGATGACGGTGTTCCCGCCGTCGACGAGGCGGCCGAGCACGCCCAGGAGTTTGCGGATGTCCTCGAAGTGCAGGCCGGTGGTGGGCTCGTCCAGCACGTAGATGGTCCGGCCGGTGGAGCGGCGCTGCAGTTCGGAGGCCAGCTTGACCCGCTGGGCCTCGCCGCCGGACAAGGTGGGGGCGGGCTGGCCGAGCCGGACATACCCCAGCCCCACGTCGGCCAGGGTCTTCAGGTGGCGGTGGATCGCGGGGATGGCCTCGAAAAACACCGCGGCTTCCTCGATGGGCATGTCCAGCACGTCGGCGATGGTCTTGCCTTTGTAGTGCACGGCCAGGGTGTCGGTGTTGTACCGGGCGCCGTGGCACACCTCGCACGGCACGTACACATCGGGCAGGAACTGCATCTCGATCTTGATCGTGCCGTCCCCGGCGCACGCCTCGCACCGGCCGCCCTTGACGTTGAAGGAGAACCGGCCCGGCAGGTAGCCGCGGACCTTGGCCTCCGTGGTCGCCGCGAACAGCTTCCGGACATGATCAAACACCCCGGTGTAGGTGGCCGGGTTCGACCGCGGGGTCCGCCCGATCGGCCCCTGGTCCACGTGCACCACCTTGTCCAGCAGGCCCATCCCGGTGACCCGGACATGCCGCCCCGGCACCGTCCGCGCGCCATGCAGCTCCCGGGCCAGCGCGTGATACAGGATGTCGTTGACCAGGGTCGACTTCCCCGACCCCGACACCCCCGTCACCGCGATGAAACACCCCAGCGGGAACGCCACATCCACATTCTTCAGATTGTGCTCGGTGGCGCCCTGCACCACGACCTCACGGCCGGGCTCCGGCCGGCGGCGGACGGCAGGCACCGGAATGACTCTCCGACCGGTCAGATAGGCTCCGGTCAGCGACTCCTGGCTGGCCAGCAGGTCGCTGACCGGCCCGGACACGACGACCTCGCCGCCGTGCTCCCCGGTGCCGGGGCCGATGTCCACCACCCAGTCCGCGGCCCGGATCGTGTCCTCATCGTGCTCCACCACGATTAGCGTGTTACCCAGATCCCGCAGCCGGGTCAGCGTGTCCAGCAGCCGGTGGTTATCACGCTGGTGCAACCCGATCGACGGCTCATCCAGCACATACAGCACGCCCACCAGCCCCGAGCCGATCTGGGTGGCCAGCCGGATCCGCTGCGCCTCCCCGCCGGCCAGGGTGGGGGCCGCGCGGTCCAGGCTCAGGTAGTCCAGACCGATGTCGAGAAGGAATGCCAGCCTGGTGCTGATCTCGGCCAGGATAGGGGCGGCGATCTGGGCGTCTGTCCCGGTCAGCTCCAGGCCCGGCAGGACAGCAGCCAGTTCGCTGATGGGCAGGGCGGACAGCTCGGCGATCGGCCGCCCGGCCACGGTCACGGACCGGGCGATGGGCTTGAGCCGGGTTCCCGCGCAGGACGGGCACGCCACCTCGCGCATGAAGCCCTCGAACTGCTCGCGGCTGGAGTCTGATTCCGCCTCGGCGTGCCGCCGCTCGATGAACGGGATCACACCCTCGAACGTGGCGTCGTAGGACCGTTCCCGGCCCCGGGCGGTACTGAACTGCACGTGCACGGGCTGGTCGTAGCCGTGTAGCAAGGTGTCCTGGGCCGCGGGGGAGAGCTGGGACCAGGGCGTGTCCATGCTGAACCCGAGCGTGGCGCCCAGCGCCTCGATCAGCCGGGAGAAGTAGTCGCGGGACGCGCCGCCATTCCACGGGCCGATCGCGCCGCCGGCCAGGGTCTGGTCCGGGTCCGGCACCACCAGCTCCGGATCCACCTCCATCCGGGTCCCCAGGCCCGTGCAGTCCGGGCACGCCCCCCACGGCGAGTTAAACGAGAACGACCGCGGCTCCAGCTCATCAAACGACAAATCATCATCCAGGCACGCCAGATGCTCCGAGAACATCCGCTCCCGCCGCGGATCACCCTCACCCAGATCCACGAAATCCAGCAGCACCACACCACCAGACAGGGACAGCGCCGTCTCCACCGAGTCAGTCAGCCGCCGCCGGGCGTCAGCCTTCACCGCCAGCCGGTCCACCACCACCTCGATGGTGTGCTTCTCGTTCTTGTGCAGGGTGTGGACGTCGTCCAGCCGGATCACCGTGCCATCGATCCGGGCCCGGGAGTAGCCCTTGAGCTGGAGTTCGCGGAGCAGCTCGGTGTACTCGCCCTTACGGCCCCGGATCACCGGCGCCAGCACCTGGAACCGCGCCCCCTCCTCCAGCTCCAGCACCCGGTCCACGATCTGCTGCGGCGTCTGCCGCGCGATCGGCCGCCCGCACACCGGGCAATGCGGCCGCCCCACCCGCGCAAACAGCAACCGCAGGTAGTCATACACCTCCGTGACCGTACCCACCGTCGACCGCGGATTCCGCGACGCCGCCTTCTGGTCAATCGACACCGCCGGGCTCAGCCCGTCAATGAAATCCACATCCGGCTTATCCATCTGCCCCAGGAACTGCCGCGCATACGCCGACAGCGACTCCACATACCGCCGCTGCCCCTCCGCGAAAATCGTGTCAAACGCCAGACTCGACTTCCCCGACCCCGACAACCCGGTAAACACGATCATGGAATCCCGCGGCAACTCCAGCGACACATCCTTCAGGTTGTGCTCGCGAGCCCCACGGACGACGATTCCCTTAGCCACAGACGTTCCGACTCCAATGGTGATGATTAGGCTCCGGTAAAACAACCGCCGGGCCCGGCTGATTCCGGCCGTGCCCCCGGCCGCCCCGGCCCGGGGAGGCCTGCTGCCCCGGCGTAGCGTGTGAGAAACTGACGATCTTTCCCGCCTGCCCTGGAGGAGCCATGAGCGAGCTGCCCGATCCGCCGCCAGCGGAGCCGTCGGCTTTCCACCGGGACCGCCGCGAGCACGGTGGCCTGCCCGCGCACCCCGACGATGACCGCCTCGCCGAGCTGACCGAGGAGGAGCGGGTCGACCTCGGGCTCGACCCGTTCGACCCCGATGAGGTGCCACCGGCGACCGACACCCCCGTGCCGACGGACATCACCGAGTCCGAGCAGTACCAGGAGGAGCGGGAAGAGATCGAGCGGGAGAAGTCGAAGGGCGAGTTGCCTGCGGACCCCGATCCGTTCCCGCCCACCCGCTACGACGAGTAGCGCGGACCCTCCCTCAGATCTCCAGTTCGGCGGCCAGGTCTTCGTCCACGACGAGGACGAGCTTGCCGCGGGTGTGCCCCTCTTCCACCCGGCGGTGTGCCTGCGCCGCGTCCTCGTAGTAGTACCTGGCCTCGACGTTCACGGACAGCAGCCCGTCGTCGAACCAGGGCGCCATCCGGATCAGGTGGCTGCCCCGCGGCTGGCCGTTGTAGTGCCGCCAGCTGACCCGGTGCGCGTCCGGGTAGTCGGCGTGCACCGGCGTGGCGATCGTGGCGCCGTCCCGGGCGGCCCGGGCCGCGCCCTCCAGGGTGGGAGCCGCGCAGGCCAGGACGTGCCGGGCCCCGCCGTCGGTCACGTCCCGGACCTGGCCGGGCCAGCCGGGCTGGGTGTGATCGACGACCACGGCTGCCCCGAGGTGGTGCACGAACTCATGGTGGCGCGGGCTGGCGGTGGCCACCACGCTGGCCCCGAGCGCCCGGGCGATCTGCACCGCGAAATGCCCGAGCCCGCCCGCCGCGGCCGTGACCAGGACCTGGTCGCCGCGGCTGATCGCGAGCACGTCGGTGAGACCCTGGATGGCGGTCAGCCCGTCCACGGGGACCCCGGCCGCGTCGGTCATGGGCAGGCCGGCCGGAAGAGGGGCCATCTGCTCGACCGGGCACACCACGTACTGGGCGTAACACCCGGTCAGGCCGGGGTAGCCGTAGACCGGCGTGCCGTCGTCGAAGTCCGCGTCCTGGCCGCTGTCTCCCTCGACCACCCCGGCGAACTCCCCGCCGGGGATGTAGGGCAACGGCCCGGTCCAGCCGCCCTGGCGCAGGTGGGCGTCCCAGGGACCCACGCCGGCCGCGAGCACCCGGACGAGCACCTCGTCCGGCCCGGGTACCGGGCGTTCGACGTCGCTGACCTGCAGTACCTCAGGACCGCCAAATTTGGCCACCGTGATCGCCCGCATCGCTGCCCTTTCCGCGTGAGCGCTGATCCCTGGCTCTTTAACCCTACGTCGGCCGGTCCGGGCCCCCCGGGCGGCCGGTCAGTTTGAGAAGTCCTGGGTCATCCACACGGTCCCGGAGCTGTCCCGGAACACGGAGATCCCCACGTGGCTGAACGCGGAACTGAGGATGTTCAGCCGGTGGCCATCGTCGGGCGGCTTCTCGTCCAGCATGCTCTGGGTCAGCCCCACGGCCATCTGGGCGATCGCCGCCGTGGTGTCCGCCACCGGGCCTCCCTCACCGATGTTCTCCCCGGCCGCGGTCCAGTGCACCCCGGCCGCGGTCTCCCGGTCCCCCAGGGCCGGCTCGCCCGGGCACTGGTGCGACAGTCCGCAGCCGGCCGCCATCACCGCGGTGTGCCGGGCCGCGCTGGTGTCCAGGCCCGGGCTGACCGTGTAGGCGGCCAGCCCGGCCTGGGCGCGAGCCTGGTTGATCAGGGCCAGCACCTGCTGGGCGGCGGCGGAGAGGCCAGGGGCCGGCGCCGGGGCGGCCGGCGTGGTCTTGGCCGGCGCGCTGCTGGCCGGCTTGGGGCTCGGCGGGGCCGGGCTGTGAGACGGCGTGCTCCGGCCCGGGCGCGGCCTCGCGTGGTGATGCCGGCCCGCGGGAGTGGAAGCCGACGCGGAGGTACCGGGCACCTCGGTGGCCCGCGCACTGGCCGCACCCGGCGGGCTGGCCCTGGAGGATGCTCCGGCGTCGGCCAGCGCACCGGCGCGCCCCGGCAACCGGGCGACCAGGGTGATGGCACCGGCCACGGCGAGCACCGTCACGAGCACGCTGACGGCCAGTGACGAGCCACGGGATCCGCGCGCGGACATCGCTCCACCCCTGCTAATCGGCGGGCATCAGCGGCTCATGCTAGCGAGCCTCGGTGCACCAAATGCCGTAATGACGTGGCACGTAATAAGACCGTCAAGGCATCACGTATCCTGCCTGGTCAGCGACGCGGACCGGGCCAGGCCGGAACGGCGAAAAACTTTCCGCAACGAAGACCAGAGGCGGTGCATGATCGGACCGGTCATCGTGATCGACGGTATGTCGCTGACGTGCGCCGGGGTCGCGGCGGTCGCCCGGGATGAGGCCCGGGTCTCGGTCGCGCCGCAGGCGGCCGCAGCGGCGCGGGCCGCCTGGGAAACCGCGCAGGAGGTGACCGCCCGGCGGCCGGTATACGGCCGGACCACCGGGGTCGGCGCGAACCGGAACGTGGGACTGGCCGAGGATGACCTGGCCGAGCACGGGCTGCGGCTGCTGCGCAGCCACGCGGCGGGTGCGGGACCCCTGCAGCCTGCCGATCTGGGCCGGGCCATGCTGGTGACCCGGCTGAACCAGATCGGCGCGGGTGGCTCCGGGGTGGACCCCGCGGTCCTGGAGGACCTGGCGGACGCGCTCAACCGGGGCTTCACCCCGCCAGTGCCGTTGTACGGGGCGATCGGCACCGGAGACCTGACCGCGCTGGCCTCAACCGGGCTGTGCCTGATGGGCGAGCGGGCCTGGCGTACCGGCACCGGGCCGCCGCCGCGCTTTGCGCTGCGGCCGGCCGAGGCGCTCGGCTTCATGAGCAGCAACGCGGCCACCATCGGCGAAGCGGCGCTGGCCTGCCACGATCTGAGCAGGCTGACGAGTGCCGCCGTGGTGATCGCGGCGCTGTCGCTGCTCGCGGTCCGCGGCTCGCTGGAGCCTTACGCCCCGGCGGTGCAGCGGGACCGGCCGCCCGGGCAGCAACGGGTGGCCGGCCGGATGCGGGCCCTGCTGGCCGGAGCGTCTCACACCCGGGCCCGGATGCAGGACTCCTATGGCTACCGGGCCTTCCCCCAGGTGCACGGCCCGGCGGTCAACACGCTGGAGTACGCCGGGCAGGTCGTGAGCACCGAGCTGAACGCGACCAGCGAGAACCCGCTGGTCAACCCGGCCGGTCACGCGGTGTGGCACAACGGCAACTTCCATGCCGCCTACGTCGGGCTGGCGCTGGACTCGGCCCGCGCGGCGCTGTTCCAGACCGCCGCGCTGTCCGCGGCCCGGCTGGGGACCCTGGTGGAGCCGTCCTTCACCGGCCTGCACCCCTTTGCCGCGGACGCCCCGGCGAGCTCGGGGATCATGGTGCTGGAGTACGTCGCGCAGTCCGCGGTCGCCGACCTGCGCCGGTTCGCGACCCCGGCCGCACTGGGCAGCGCGGTGCTGTCCCGCGGCGTGGAAGAGCACGCCGGCTTCTCCACCCAGTCGGCCCGGGCCAGCACCGACGCCGTGGCCGCATACCGGGCCGTGCTCGCCTGCGAACTGGCCGCCGCGGTCCGGGTGCTCCGGATGCAGGGCCGCGCCCCGGCCGAAGGCGGACCGCTGCGGGCCAGCTTCGATGCCGCGGACGGGGTGCTCGACCCGCGTACCGCCGACCGCCCGCTGGACGCCGACCTCGCGTCGGCCGAGGGGCTGCTGGGCGGGTACGCCGCTTCCGGGCTGGACTGAGCCGCTGAACCACTGGCCCGCTTTGCCACTGGGCCGGCTGCTCTATCGTGAGCGAACCGAGAAGATGGAGGCTGGATGAGCATCCTGGGCACGCGGGTGGTGCGGACCGAGGACCCGCGCCTGCTCACGGCGGGTGGCAGCTACACCGACGATCTGCGGCTCCCGGAACTGGACGGGGCGGTCCGGGCCACGTTCGTGCGCAGCCCGGTCGCCCACGCCCGGATCACCGGGATCGACACCGGGGCGGCCCTGGCCTCGCCGGGGGTGGTGGCGGTGCTGACCGCGGCGGATCTTGACGACATCCCGCCCGGAGACGGCGAGCCGACCGCGGAGCCGCTGCTGGCCACCGACCGGGTGCGCTATGTCGGCGAGAGCGTAGCTCTCGTGCTGACCGAGGACGGCTCCCAGGGCGAAGACGCGGCCGAACTGGTCAGCGTGGATTACGAGCCGCTGCCCGCGGTGGTCAGCCTGGACGACGCCCTGGCTGGCCGCACCCTGCTGTTCCCCGGGACCGACACCAACGTGGTGAATTCCGGCGGTGACCCGGCCCCGGCCGGTGCGTTCAGCGGCTGTGACGTCGTGATCACGCGCACCTTCCCGAACCAGCGCGTGGCGCCGGTGCCGCTGGAGGTCCGGGCGGCCGCGGCCTGCTGGGCCGACGGCCGGCTGACCGTGTGGGCCAGCACCCAGAACGCGCAGCTGGCCCGGGACGCGGTAGCCGGGGCGGTGGGGCTGGAGCCGGGCGCGGTGCGGGTCGTCGCGCCCGACGTGGGCGGCGGCTTCGGCGCCAAGATCGCGGTCGAGCGGGACACCCTCGCCATCGCCTGGGCGGCCCGGCGGCTGGGCCGCCCGGTGCGCTGGGTGGAGACGCGGAACGAGAACCTGCTGTGCATGGTGCAGGGCCGGGCCCAGCGGCACACCATCACGATCGGCGGGACCCGGGACGGCCGCATCCGGGCCTACCACCTCGACATCGTCCAGGACTGCGGGGCCTACCCGCGGTTCGGCCCGTACCTGCCCGAGCTGACCAGGCTGATGGCCAGCGGCGTTTATGACCTGCCGTACTGCGGGGCCGCGTTCCAGGCGGTGGTGACCAACACCACGCCGATCGCCGCCTACCGGGGGGCGGGACGCCCGGAAGCCACCGCGGCGATCGAGCGGGCCGTGGACCTGTTCGCCACGGAGATCGGGATGGACCCGGCTGAGGTGCGGCGGCGGAATGTGGTGCCGCCCGAGGCGTTCCCGTACACCACCGCGAACGGGGCCACGTACGACACCGGGGAGTATGCGGCGGCGCTCGACGCGGTGCTGTCTGCAAGCGGGTATGCGGAGCTGCGGGCGGAGCAAGCGGAGCGGCGCGCCCGGGGCGGCCCGGTTCAGCTCGGCATCGGCCTGGCCAGCTACGTGGAGATCACCGCGGGCGACTACAGCGGAGGTGAGACAGCGCGGGTCGTGGTGGACGCCACGGGGGCAGCGACCGTGTACACCGGCAGTTCCCCGCACGGCCAGGGGCACCAGACCGCGTTCGCGATGCTGGTCACCGATCAGCTGGGCATCCCGATGGACCAGATCACCGTGATCCACGGGGACACCGATCAGGTGCCGCACGGAGTGGGGACCTACGGTTCCCGGTCCCTGCAGCTGGGCGGCAGCGCCGTGCACCAGGCCGCGCTCGAGGTCAAAGACCAGGCCAAGGAGCTGGCCGCGGTCCTGATCGAGGCGAGTGAGGCTGACCTGGAGCTGGACACCACACGCGGGATCTGGCAGGTCCGCGGAGACCCGGACACCGGGCTGAGCTGGGCTGCCGTGGCCGGGCAGGCCGGGCCGGGCGGGCTGGCCGCCGAGGTGGACTTCCGCCCGGCCAGCCCCACGTTCCCGTTCGGCGCGCACCTGGCCGTGGTCGAGGTGGATACGCAGACCGGCCTGGCCACGCACATCCGCCACGTCACCGTGGATGACGCCGGGAAGATCCTCAACCCGGTGCTGGCCGAGGGACAGCGGCACGGCGGCATCGCCCAGGGCGCCGCGCAGGCCCTCCTGGAAGAGGTGCGCTACGACCCGGACGGCAACCCGCTGACCAGCACGCTGGCCGACTACGCGGCGATCACGGCCACCGGGCTGCCGTCCTTCGAGCTGATCGTCATGGAGACGCCGACCAGCGTGAACGCGCTCGGGGTCAAAGGCATCGGGGAGGCGGGCACGATCGGGGCCACGCCGGCCGTGCACAATGCGGTCATCGACGCGGTCGCGCACCTGGGGGTGCGGCACATCGACATGCCGGCCACGCCGCAGCGGGTCTGGACGGCCATCAACGAGGCGAAAGGCAGTTCGTGAAGGTCACACTGATGGTGAACGGCGCCCCGGTAGCGGCCGACGTCGAGGACCGGACGCTGCTCGCGCACTTCCTGCGCGAGACGGCCGGGCTGACCGCCACCAACATCGGCTGCGACACCACCTCCTGCGGCGCGTGCACCGTGCTGCTGGACGGTGAGTCGGTGAAGTCATGCACGATCCTCGCAGCCCAGGCGGACGGCCGGCAGGTGACCACCCTGGAAGGGCTGGCCGGGCCGGACGGCCAACTGCACCCCATGCAGCGCGCGTTCCGCGCCGAGCACGGGTTGCAGTGCGGGTTCTGCACGCCGGG
Source organism: uncultured Actinomycetes bacterium (assembly GCA_963770545.1). Lineage (GTDB taxonomy): Bacteria > Actinomycetota > Actinomycetes > Streptosporangiales > Streptosporangiaceae > RYN-230. The sequence goes on from CAVYQF010000008.1 coordinate 216,645, forward strand.
GATGGTGATGGCGTCGGTGTCACTGCTGCGGGAAAACCCCCATCCCACCGAGGCCGAGGTCCGGGCCGGGCTGGAGGGCAACCTCTGCCGGTGCACCGGTTATCACAACATCGTCCGGGCGGTCCTGGCCGCCGCTGAGGAGCCGGCCTGATGTTTCCCGCGCCCTTCAGCTACCGGCGGGCGGATTCGGTCGCCGAGGCCCTGGACTTGTGCGCCGAGTACGGCGACGACGCCAAGTTCCTGGCCGGCGGCCATTCGCTGCTGCCGCTGATGAAACTGCGGCTGGCCATGCCGGAGGTGCTCATCGACCTAGGGCCGGTGCGGGAGCTCAGCTACATCCGCGACGAGGGCGGGCACATCGCGATAGGCGCGCTGACCCGCCACCACGACCTGGAGCACTCCGGCGTGCTGGCCCGGTCTGTGCCGCTGCTCGCGCACGCCGCAGGACAGGTGGGCGACCCGCAGGTGCGGCACCGCGGCACGATCGGCGGGTCGCTGGCGCACAGCGATCCCGCATCCGACCTGCCCGCCACCGTCCTGGCACTGGACGCCACGCTGGTGGCCCAGGGGCCGTCCGGCCTCCGCGAGATGGCGGCGGCCGATTTCTTCCAGGGCCTGTTCGAGACCGCGCTGGAACCCGAGGAGCTGCTCACCGAGATCCGGATCCCGGTGCCCGCGCCGGGCGCGGCGGGCTGGTCCTTCCAGAAGTTCACCAAACGGGCCATCGACTGGGCCATCGTCGGGGTCGCGGTCCAGGGCCACGCGGTGGCCCTGGTGAATATGGCCGGCACCCCGGTCCGGGCGGCCGGGGTGGAGCGCGCACTGGCGGACGGGGCCACGCCCGCGGCCGCCGCCGCGCACGCCGCCGAGGGCACCAGCCCGGCCGATGACATCAACGCCAGCCCGGCTTATCGTGAGCATCTCGCCCGGGTTCTCGTGGAGCGGGCGCTGGCCGAAGCACAGCCCACTAGAGGCCTTTAGACGCACTGGAGAATCATGAGCGCTCGCAAGACCCCGCCGTTCCGTGCCGACCACGTGGGCAGCCTGCTGCGTCCCGCCGGGCTGCTCGCGGCCCGGGAGGATTTCGCGGCCGGGCGCATCGCGGCGGACCAATTGCGGGCGACCGAGGACGCCGCGATCGCCGACGTGGTCAGGATGCAGGAGAACGTCGGCCTGCAGTCGGCCACCGACGGCGAGTTCCGCCGCGCGTCCTGGCACATGGACTTCATCTACCAGCTGGGCGGGATCGGCCAGGCGCCGGGAAACCTGCTGGTCAAGTTCCACAACCCGGCCGGGGACATTGAGTACACCCCGGCCGCGCTCACCGTGAACGGCCAGGTGCAGCTCGACCACACGATCTTCGGCCCGGATTTCGAGTACCTGAAGTCGGTGGTGACGACGGCCGTGCCCAAGCAGACCATCCCGTCGCCCAACATGGTCCACTACCGGGGCGGCCCGGCCATGATCGACCCGGCCGTGTACCCCGATCCCGAGGAGTTCTGGACCGACCTGGCCGCGGCGTACGCCGACGAGGTGGCCCGCCTGGCTGCCCTGGGCTGCACGTACCTGCAGTTCGACGACACCAGCCTGGCCTACCTGAACGACCCCGAGCAGCGGGCCGAGATCGCGGCCCGTGGCGATGACGCCGAGCACCTGCACCTGCGTTACATCAAGCAGGTCAACGCGGCCCTCTCCGGCCGGCCGGAGGGCCTGGCCGTGACCACCCACCTGTGCCGGGGGAACTTCCAGTCCTCCTGGGCCGCCTCCGGCAGCTATGACTTCGTAGCCGAGGCCCTGTTCGGTGAGCTGAACGTGGACGGCTTCTTCCTGGAGTTCGACGACGAGCGGTCCGGCGGCTTCGAGCCGCTGCGGTTCGTGCCGCCCGGGAAAATGGTCGTGCTGGGCCTGGTCACCACGAAACGCGGGGCGCTGGAGAACCCGGACGACCTCAAGCGGCGCATCGAGGAGGCGTCCCGGTTCGTGCCGCTGGAGCAGCTGTGCCTGTCCGGTCAGTGCGGCTTTTCTTCCACCGTGGAGGGCAACGCCCTGAGTTACGACGAGGAAGTCGCCAAGCTCGAGCTCATCGTCAAGGTCGCCCAGGAGGTTTGGGGCTGAGCCGAGCCGTTTGGGGCTGAGCCGTCTGGGCCGGGCCGTCTGGGCCGGGCCGTCTGGGGCCGGGCTGCTTTAGCCCGGGCTGGTCCGCGCTGGGCCCACTGGGCCTAGCCGTCCAGGGCCGGGCGCGGGGTAAAAAAATCCGCCATTCATATCAAGTTGGGGCTATATTCCCCCGCCGCGCCGACCTGTGTGGCAGATGAGGCAACAGGTGCGGGCTGAGGCGCTAGTGTTAGCCGATACCCGGGTGGTTCACTGACTGTGACTGACGGGTAACCGGCGGAGTTTCCCGCTCAATGGATCGGCAATCCCTCAGACGTAACACCGGTGCCAAGGAGAAGAGCAAATGACTCGCAGGTTTCCTGTCGCGAACAATGAGAAGTTTCAGGCTGGTGGCGAAGCTCGTGGAGATCTCCTCCGCGAGGCTCGCTGGTACAAGAGCTCCTGGAGCGCGCACAATGGCAATTGTGTGGAGGTCGCCAGCCTACCCCACGGTGAGCAGGGAGTACGTGACTCCAAGAACAAGGACGGCTCCGTGCTCGTCTTTACGGCCAGCGAGTGGAACATATTCCTCATAAACGTCAAAGCCGGCCACCTCGATCTCGGCTAGCGTGTTACGAAGTTCCTAAGCCCATATCTCCCGGGCCAGGCGGCTGATCAGTTCCAGGGACTCTTCCCGCCCCAGGGCCAGCTCCTCGAGCCGCCTGAAGGCCAGCTGGTATTGCAGGGTCTCGGTTTCCTGGTCCGTGTCATAGTTACGGGTCAGTTGCTCGACTTTGACCAAGTCGTTCAGCGGGACTTCGTGGGCCTGCGGGAACTGCATGAGGCTGAAGGAGCCCGTGCCCACCGGGTGCTCGCCGTCGAAGGCGAGGATCCGCAACTGGACATGGGGGATGGAAGCCGCGCCGATCAGATGCTCGAGTTGCTCCTTCATCACGGAGCGGCTGCCGATCCGCCGGTGCAGCACGGATTCGTCTATCACCGCGGAAAACTGAAGAGGCGGCGTTCGTTCCAGCAGTCGCTGGCGGGCCAGCCTGACGTTGACCCGCCGCTCAACCTCTTCCCGGGTGGTAGGCATGACTGATTTCCAGCTCTCAAGGATCGCGCGCGCGTAGGCCGCGGTCTGGAGAAGTCCCGGGACGATCTGGGGCTCCCAGTTCCAGACGGACCGGGCCTCGGCTTCTTCGTCGATATAGGACGACAATTCGGCGGTCAGAGTGGATGACCGAACCCTGAGCAGGCCGGTTGCGGCGGGTTCGCTGGCCAGCGCCTGCAGTTCGGCGCGATGACCCGGGCTGACCTCGTACAGGTTGAGCAGCCTGGTCAGGTCAGCGGGCTTGACGCCGATCCGGTAGGTCTCAATACGGCTGATCTTGGACCCCGACCAGCCGAGCCGCTCCGCCGCCTCGTCCCCGGTCAGGCGGGCGCGCTCGCGCAGGCGGCGTAGCTCGGCGGCGAGTCTGCGACGCCGGATGGTCTGACTGGTGCGGTCAGAGGGCATCCATCCCGCCTCCTCCGGCTGGGGGCGTGCCGGTGGCGTGTGACTGAGTCACAGCGTAGTTCCTGGTGAGGCCGTACGTGAAGTTTGCATGACTACTTGCCGTGCAATCTGCACTGCATCTTGCTGCGCGCGGAACGGTGCCGTTCAATGAAATAGACGAGCCCAATCGCGCTGAGCGCAGGAGGTGCCGCGATGGCGAGCAGGCGGCATAAACGGAGAAGGTCTCAGCCATCTGCCTCCTGCGTCCTGGTGCCCGCGGAACACGGGGAGTCAGAGCCACCGGGCCGGGCGCTCTACCTAATGCAGGCGAGGGCGCCGCTGCGGGGCGCACTGGAAGAACGAGGCAGGTGAGCACATGGAAGTTTTCCTGATCCTGGTCTGGTTTCTCGCGGGGGCGATAGCAGGCTGGGGACTCACCTCGCTCCGGGCGGCACGGGCCATCTCCGCCGCCCGGGAGCAGATGCGCAGGGAGATTCGCCACTGGCAATCTGAAACCGAGCGCTATAAGGCCGTCGCTGAGCGGCAGACCCAGGACAAGGTGGCCTGGGCGGCCGGCTGCAGGCAGGGCCGGGATGATGTGATCACGATCGTGCCCATGTTGCTGGCGGCACAACAGCGGCTCCTGGGCCAGGACCGCCGGACAGATAACCATGAGATGAACGGCTGCGCGTAACCCTCGCTGCGCTCCCTTCCGGGTCAGTAGCCCGGCCGGAGGGGAGTGCCGGGGCGATGTGCCGGTCAGTGGTGCACCGCGGCGAGCAGGGCCGCGTAGGAGCGGACCAGCGCCGCGTGCTCCCGGGCCAGCAACGGGCTGTCTGGCCGGCAGCCTTCGGCCACCCACTGATCCGAGATGTCCATGGCCTCGGTGCGGTAGACCGCGGCGGGCCGGACCGCCGCCTCTGGTTCGCCGTACAGGAACGTGTACAGCCGGACCAGCGAATTGACCAGCGCGTCATCGCCGTCGAGCTGATCCGCGGCGTGCTGGCGCTCGCGGTGCACCCGCCACCAGTCAACCTCCCGCCGGGCCGCCTCGGCCACGTCCCGGGGCTCGCCGTAGCTGATCCGCAGCAGGCCATAAAAACGGCGCATGCAGCGCCGCGCGCCGTCCGGGTCGTTGTTGGCGGGTGCCCACAGCTGGTTAGCCCGCAGCACCAGCCAAGCCCCGTGCAGGGTGCGCAGCCAGTCCATGCCGAACCCGGCCCGGACCAGTCCGACCGAGGCCCGCAGGGCCCCCGGCCAGTCCCGCCGGTAGTAGCTCACCCAGGCCCGGAATTCCAGGTCGGCCACGCGCAGCGGGTCGAAGGAGCGCAGCCGGCTCGGGCCGGAGGAACCGGGCGCGCCCACGGGACCGGGCTTAGCCGGTGCGCCCGGCCCGGTGCGAGCAGGCAGCCGCACGCCGAAGCCATGTACCGCGAGCCGCAGCAGCACCTGCCCCGGGCGGACCAGTTCCGCCACCCGGGCGGCGCTCAGCGCCTCGAGATCACCGAGCCGCTCGGTGTACGCGGAGGGACCGAGCGCCCGGGCGGCGTTGAGGGCCTCGGCGTTGTGCCACACCTTGGCCCGGGACTCCCGCAGGAAGCGGCGGCTGGCCGCCTGGTTGGCCGGCCCGAGCAGGACGTCCGTCCGTGAGCGCGGCGCTCCGGCCCGGGCCAGCTCCTGGTCTTCCGCGCCGACCTGGCGGGACAGCACCTCGTCGATCCGCTGATGGTCGGCGCGGCGCTGGCTGGTGACGGCGGGATCCGCGAACTCCCCGGTGCTGATCACCGCGAGGAGAGCCTGCGGCAGGTCGTAATTGATATGCGCGTTCATGCCCAGCAGGATGTGCCGCAGGGCGGGCGCGTCCTGCTGCTCCCGCGCGGCCCGGAATGCGATCGCCCACGGCCGCGACACGGCCCCGCCGCTGGAGTCCGCGCTCAGCGCGTCGAGATACAGGTCCGCGAACGCGACATCCCAGCGCTCCACCCACTGCGGGTCAGCGAACAGCCCGGCGCGCAGCGCGTCGCGTACCGCCCGGGTCGTGCGCAGGTACGTGGCGTGAAAGAAGCGCCGGGCGTCCCCGGCTTCCTCCAGCGGACCGAGCAGTGTTTCCATCCGCTCGATGAGTGCATCGATGCTCATGGTCCGCCTCCCCGTGCTCCGGCTCTGCTGTGCAGCGATCTTGTCCGCCCTCCTCGATCAGCGCAAGGACATCGTGTCCTGGCTGAGACCCGTCAGCATCCATGTCGTGAACGAAGGATCCTTGTGCCGATCATCCCGGTGAGTTACGTTCTGGCCACCTATCAAGGGGTGGACATGAGTGATATGGCTTCTACTCCATTCTCAGAAACCAAGGCGCCGGAGTCGGCGGAGCGGTTGCACCGTGGTGCCCTCAGCCTGGTGGACATCTCGGCCTCGACGATGGCGAACATCGGCCCGGCCTACAGCTTCTTCTTCAGCTTCGGGCTCATCGTCATCACGGCGGGGATCGGGGCGCCGCTGACGATCGTCGCGGCGGCCGTCGCAATCGCGCTGCTGGGGAACACGCTGTCCCAGTTTTCCCGGGCCCAGCCATCGACGGGCGGGTTCATCACCTTTGTGGGCAAGAGTTTCGGCGGGACGAGCGCGGTGACGACCGCCCTGTTGTGCGGGGCGGGGTACATCATCGCGATCTCGTCGGTGCTGGTCGTGTCGGGCTGGTTCCTGGGTTACACGCTCTCGTATTACCTGGGCTGGAACATTCCGTGGATCATCTTGTCGGTGGTGCTCACCGCCGGGGCGGTGGTGATGATGCTGCGGGGGGTTGGCGTATCGACCAGGCTGGCCGGCTTTTTCTTCGGTTTCGAGATGCTGGTCCTGGTCGTCGTGTCTGTCGTCCTGCTGGTGAAGAACGGCGGGCACCTGAGCTTCGCGCCGTTCGAGCCGCATAACATCACCCACGGCTTCACCGGCCTGGCCGCCGGGTTCCCGCTGGCGGTGTACCTGTTCATCGGCTGGGAGAACTCCGCCGCGCTGGCCGAGGAAACCGGTAACCCGCGGCGCAACGTGCCGCGGGCGGTTTTCCTGTCCATCGTGCTGATGGCGGTCAGCTACCTCCTGTTCGCCTACGCCACGGTCAGTGGTTTCGGCTACAACGAGGCCAAGCTGACCAGCCCGTCGATCCTGGTCCCCTTCATCACCGTCGCCCACGGCGCCGCCGCCAGCCTGGCCTTCTTCGCGTACCTGGCCGGGCTGACCTCCACCCTGGGCGTGCTCATCGCGGCGGTGAATTCGCAGGCCCGGCTGATCTTCAACGCCGGCCGCGAGGGCTTGCTGCCCCGCTGGATCGGCCGGGTGGAACCGTCCCGGCACGTGCCGAGGAACGCCATCTTCACCTTCGTCGGGATCGCCAGCCTGATCATCGGCGTGTGGGCGCTCGGCCACCTGATCTTCGGGCACGGCGGCAGCATGGACGGGCTGACCTACTTCGACGAGTCCGGCACGATGGGCACGATCCTGGTGCTGGTCGTGTACTTCCTGGCCAACCTGGCCCTGCCCTTCTACTACCGGAAGTACCGGCCTGCCGAGTTCAACGTGATCAAGCACGGGGTGCTTCCGGTCCTCGGGATGATCGCGATCGCCGTCCCCGTCTACTACCTGTCCAAGCCCGGGCAGTCGGCGCCCTACAGCTGGTTTCCCTACGCCGCGCTGGCCATCCTGGTCGTCTCGGTGATCTACGCAGCCCTGCTGACGAGGCGTGACCCGGCACTGGGCGAGCGGGTCGGCTCCATCGTCGCCGACGAATAGCCCTCCGGTTTGCGAAACAGGCCTCCGGAAGCCGGGATCGAGGCAAATGGATTAGGCCAGATTGATTAGCTGCAATGGCCTAGCGGCGTAATACATCACACCCTCAGATGAGGTAGCGCAACCCGGCCAGAGAAAGGAGCCAGCCCGTATTTCCCGCCTTACGCTGGCCGGGTATGGGGAACAATACTGGAAGCGCACCGGGCGTGCCCATGGTGCTGATGTACCACTCGGTGGAGCCCTACGAGGCGGACCCGTACCTGGTCACCGTGAGCCCGCCCCGGTTCGAGCAGCAGATGCACTGGCTCGCCCGCCGCGGCCTGCGCGGCATGTCGGTCCGGGACCTGCTCGCCGCTCGCGCGGCGGGTGCCGGGAAAGGGCTGGTCGGACTGACGTTCGACGATGGCTACGCCGATTTCGCCCGGCACGCGCTGCCGGTGCTGCAGCGGTTCGCGTTCGGCGCGACCGTGTTCGTCATCGCCGGCCGGCTCGGCGGGGACAACGCGTGGGATCCCGAGGGGCCGCGCAAGCCGCTGATGGGCGCGGATCAGGTGCGGGACCTGGCGCAGGCAGGCATTGAGATCGGCTCGCACGGGCTACGCCATACCAGGCTGCCCGCGGCCCGGGACGCGCTGGCCGAGGAGGTCGGCGGCAGCCGCCGCATCCTGCAGGAGATCACCGGGAAGCCGGTCAGTGGGTTCTGCTACCCCTACGGCGACCTCGATACCGACGCGGTAGCGCGGGTGCGGGACACCGGCTATGACTACGGCTGCGCCATCTGGGCGTCGGAGCACACCGGCCGGCACGCGCTGCCCCGGACCTACATCGGTGAGGCGGATACCGCGCCCCGGCTGTGGGCCAAACGGGCTAGGCACCAACTGGCCTGGATGCCCGCGCGGCCGGAAAAAGGCAGCCGGGCCGCTTAATCTCCACCACCCTGCCTAGGGTGCCTACCCCTCTTGAGCGACCCAGAAGGGAGACCAAGGTGGCACTCTCGGCAGCACATCAGGAAAACCGCTAGGCGGCGGGGCTTTCGCCTAGCTCAAGGCCCAGGGGGCATAGTGGCCGAACATAGACTTTCGCTTGCGATCGACGGGCGAGAGAATCAGCTGCGCAACAGGCTGATCACATTTGAAACGCCAGGTTCTGGACAGGCTGGCGGTAATGGAAATGGCCATGGGCTAGTTTCAGCTGACCCCGTTACCACGGGCTCGGTGGCCATCGTCGGCCTGGGGTACGTCGGGCTTCCTACCGCGGTGGAGTTGCACGGCAAGAGCCCGCGGATCATCGGCATTGACCTCAGCGAGCAGCGGCTGCTGGATATCTCCGCCCGCAGCGCGGATCTGACCGAAGCCGACCAGGAGCGCCTCGGCGCGGCCCTGGCGGACGGCTCTCTCGAACTGACCAGCGACCCGGCCGCGGCGGCCGCCGCCGAGACGGTCATCATCTGCGTGCCGACCCCGGTGGACACGAACCAGACCCCGAACCTGGCCGCGCTGCGCGCCGCCTGTGCCGCCGTGGTCCAGCACGCCGTGCCCGGCCAGATGATCATCCTGACTTCGACCAGCTACGTCGGCACCACCCGTGATCTGCTCACCGAGCCGCTGCGCCGGCGGGGGCTGACCGCCGGCACCGACATCAACGTCGCGTTCAGCCCGGAGCGGATCGATCCGGGCAACGCAGACCACCTGCAGAGCGAGACGCCGCGGGTCGTCGGCGGGGTCACCGGGGCTTGTACCAGCCGGGCCGCCGAGGTCATCGGCCGGCTCACCGACTCCGTGTACCTGGTCAGCTCGCCCGACGCCGCCGAGGCCACCAAGCTCTACGAGAACATCTTCCGGGCCGTGTCCCTGGCCCTGGCCAACGAGTTCGCCGACGCGTGCGGCACGCTGGGCCTGGACCCGATCGAGGTCACGCTGGCCGCGGGCACCAAGCCGTACGGCTTCCTCGGCGTGTTCCCCGGGCCTGGGGTGGGCGGTCACTGCATTCCCTGTGACCCGCACTACCTGCTCTGGCAGCTCAACGCGCGGGACCACGCCTCACCCCTGATCGAGCAGGCCATGAAGTCGATCCAGCTGCGCCCGGAACGGGTGGTCGAGCGGGCCGGCGAGGTCATGACCGCCGCTGGCCGGCAGCTGGGCGGCGCGCGGGTCATCGTGATCGGGGCCAGCTATAAGGCCGGCGTGCGCGACCTGCGCGAGTCCCCGGCCGTGCCCATCATCGAGGGGCTGATCCGGGAGGGCGCCGAGGTCTCCTACTACGACCCGCTGATCCCGGTGCTGGACCTGCCCAGCGGACGGCAGCTGCACAGCGTGGCGGCCCCGGCGGGGCCGGGCTTCGACCTGGTCCTGGTGCACACGCTGCACCCCGGGCTGGACTACTCCTGGGCGCATGATTGCCCGCTGGTCCTGGACGCCACCTACCAGTTCTATGGCGCGGCCCACCGCGTCGTGGTGTGAGGACCTCCGCGATGATCACCGATCTTCGTGCGGCCGACTGGAGTACCCCCGCGGTGGTGCTCAAGTTCGACCAGAACATGCTGCACCACGGCAGCCTGGGCGTGATCCGCAGTCTGGGACGACTGGGCGTGCCGGTGTACGGCGTGCACGAAGGGGCCTGGGCTCCCGCCGCGAGTTCCCGGTACCTGGCGGGCCGCTTCTTCTGGCAGCCCAGTCCCGATGATCCGCAGCGGACCCTGTCCGGCCTGTTCGACCTGGCCAGCCAGATCGGATGTCCGGCGGTGCTGTACGCGACGGACGACGCGGGCGCGATCTTCCTGGCCGAGCACGGGGATGCGCTGCGCGAGGCGTTCGCGTTCCCGCGGCCTCCGGCGGACCTGCCCCGGCGGCTGGCCGGCAAGTACTCGATGTTCCAGCTCTGCCGGGATCTGGGGGTTCCGACTCCGCAGGCCAGGCTGGCCTGGTCACCCGGCGAGGCCGCGAGGTTCGCGGCCCAGGCCGGCTTCCCCCTCATCGCGAAACTCACCACACCCTGGCGGGGGACCGCCGGCCAGCTGCTGCGGAGCACCACGATCGTGGCGACGCCGTCGGAGCTGCGGGAGATATGTGCGTGCGCGGAGGAGAGCAGCACCGGGCTGATGCTGCAGGAGTACATCCCGCCGGCCCCGGCCAGGACTGGTTCTTCCACGGGTACTTCGACACCGGCGGCCGATGCCAGACCGCGTTCACCGGGGTCAAGGACCGTTCGTACCCGGCCTACGCCGGGCTGACCAGCCTGGGCCGGGCGGTACCGAACCCGCGGCTGCGGGAGCAGGTCACCTCGATGGCGGCTGCGATCGGCTTCCGCGGGATCGTCAACCTCGACCTGCGCTTCGACCCGCGGGACGGCCAGTACAAGCTCCTCGACTTCAACCCGCGTCTCGGGGCCCAGTTCCGGCTGTTCACCACCGGCACCGGGGTCGACGTGGCCCGGGCCGCGTACCTGGACCTGACCGGCCAGCCGGCCGAGGCCGGGGAGATGACCCGGGGCCGGAGCTTCCTGGTTGAGAACTACGACCCGCTCGGCGCGGTCAGCTATTGGCGCCGGGGCGAGCTGGGGCTGCGGTCCTGGGCAGCGTCGCTGCGCCGGGCGGATGAGGTTGCCTGGCTGGCCCGCGACGACCTGCGGCCGTTCGGCCTGATGTGCGCGCGCATGGCCTGGCGGGGCGTCACCCGGCGCTGGCCTGCCCGTCAATCAAATGCCCGGGGCCCGTCCGTGCTGCTACGCGCCGCGGGCGGGCCTCGTTATCGTCCCGGGCCCCGGGTCTTCGGGGTCGCCCGGAAGTCCCTGGCCATCCCAGGCATCACGGAATTCAACGCACAGGGGGAGCGAGTATGAACGGCATCACCGATGTGGCCATCGTGGGGGCGGGCCCTTACGGGCTTTCGGTCGCCGCGCATCTGCGCCGGTCCGGGCGGAGCGTCCGGCAGTTCGGGCTGCCGATGCACCTGTGGCGGGCGAACATGCCCCGGGGCATGTTCCTGAAGTCCCAGGGCTTCGCCTCTAACCTGTCCGACCCGGCGGCCGAGCTGACCCTGGCCGCGTTCTGCCGGGAGACCGAGCGCCCGTATGCGGACTACGGCCTGCCCGTGCCGCTGGACACGTTCGTCGCCTACGGCCAGTGGTTCCAGTCGGCCGCGAACCTGGACGTCGAGGAAGTGCTGGTGAGCGGGGTAGCGGCGGCCGGAGAGGGCTACGAGCTCACCCTGGAGAACGGGGAGACGCTGCTGGCCCGCCAGGTCGTCGTGGCCGTAGGCGTCGAGCACTTCGCCTACCTGCCCGAGCAGCTGGCCGGGCTGCCTGCCGGGGTGTGCACGCACAGTTCGGCTCACACCGACCCCGGCGCGTTCGCCGGCCAGCGGGTCACCGTGGTTGGGGCCGGCCAGTCCGCCCTCGAGTCAGCGGCCCTGCTGCACGAGCACGGGGCCCAGGTCCAGATCGTCATGCGCGCGGACCACGTGGCCTGGAACGGCCCTCCGCTTCCCCCGGACCGTCCGCTGCTGCAGCGGCTCCGTGAGCCGGAGGCGGGCCTGGGCTCGGGCTGGGGTACCTGGTTCTACTCACGTAAGCCGGCCATGTTCCGGCACCTGCCGGTGGCCAGCCGGGTCCGCCGGGCCAGGACCGCGCTCGGCCCGGCCGGCGCCAGCTGGCTGCGCGGCCGGGTGGAAGGTGAGTTCCCGGTCCGGGGGGGCCTCGCGCTGAACCGGGCGGAGTCCGGGCCCGAAGGGGCCTGGCTCGGCCTGACGCATGGCTCTGGCGCCCGGATCGAGATCGCCGTGGACCATGTCATTGCGGCCACCGGCTACCGGCCGGACCTGAGCCGGCTGACGTTCCTCGACGAGCGGCTGCGGTCCCGGTTGCGGACCGTGGCGGGCACGCCCGTGGTGGACCGCGATTACCAGACCAGCGCTCCCGGGCTGTTCGTGGTCGGCCCGGGCGTGGCTCCGACCTTCGGTCCGGTCATGCGGTTCGTGTACGGCGCGGATCACGCGGCCCGGACCGTCGGCGGCCGGCTGGCCGGCGAGGGCGCCCGGCGTGCGCACGTGGCCGTGGCGGCCGCCCAGTGAGCGTGCCCCAGACCGGCGAGCGAGCCCTGGCCGCAGGCCCGGGCGAGCGGTCGGTGGGGGTTTGTGTGGGGGACGCGAACGTTCTGGCTAGCAGAGTGAGCGTGCCCCAGACCGGCGAGCGAGCCCTGGCCGCAGGCCCGGGCGAGCGGTCGGTGGGGGTTTGTGTGGGGGACGCGAACGTTCTGGCTAGCAGAGTGAGCGTGCCCCAGACCGGCGAGCGAGCCCTGGCCGCAGGCCCGGGCGAGCGGTCGGTGGGGGTTTGTGTGGGGGACGCGAACGTCCCGGTCGCCCCGCTGGGGTCGCCGTTGAGCACCGGGCGGGTCGCGGCCGCCGTGGCGATGCCGCTGACGGACCTGACGGCGCTGGCGGCCGCGGCGGCCGTGGCCGTCGCGGCGGGCGGACTGAGCGGCTGGCTGGTGGCCGGCTACGCGACCGCGGTGTTCCTGGTGCTGTCCGCCATCGGTCTGCAGCGGCTGCGGATCTGCCTGCGCGTCTGCGACCAGTCGGGACGCATCGTCGTGGCGGCGGCGGTACCGGCCCTGGCCCTGGCGCCCTGGATCACGGCGGCGCACGCGGTCGTCCTCGCGGTGGGCACCGCCGGGCTGCTGCTCGCCACCCGGATGACCGCCTCCGCGGTCCTCCGCTCGGCGCACCGGCAGGGCCGGCTGACCGAACGGGCCGTACTGGTCGGGCCGGCCTCAGGGCCGGCAGCTGGCCACGCTGCTGGATGAGCACCCCGAACTGGGGCTGCGTCCAGTCGGCTTCGCCGACCACACGCCTGCCCACGCGCCCGCTGCCTGGCTGCCCGTGATCGGCGGAGTGAGCGATCTCGGCGTGCTGGTCGCGCGGGAAGGCGTCAGCCGCGTGATCTTGTGTGACCCGGCGGGGGCCGACGCGGAACTGGCCAGCGCGCTGCGCGCCAGCGGTCCGCTGGCGGCCGACGTGTGCGTGGTCCCCCGGCTGTCCGGGGTGGGCGTGGCCGTGCCCATGGCCTGCCTGGACGAGGTGTGGGGGATCCCGCTGATCCCGCTGCGCCGGCCTGGCTGGGCGGGTCCGGCGCCGCTGGGCCGGATGCTGAAGCGCACCTTCGATGTGCTGGTCGCGGCGGCGGCGCTGGTGCTGGCCGCGCCGCTGCTAATCGTGAGCGCCCTGGCCGTCCGGCTGACCCTGCGCCGCCCGGCGCTGTTCCGCCAGGTCCGCGTCGTCGGCCAGGGTGACCTGGCCGAAATCGTCAAGCTGCGGACGCTCGGCCGGCACGGCGACCCGGACACCTCCTGGGCCGTGCCCGCGAGTCAGTGCGGCGCGCTGGGCCGGTTCCTGCGCGTCACGCACATCGACGAGCTGCCGCAGCTGGTCAGCGTCCTGCGCGGCGACATGTCCCTGGTCGGACCGCGCCCAGAACGGCCGCATTTCGCGGCTCAGTTCAGCCAGTCCGTTCCCGGATACGCAGGCCGGCAGCGGATGCCGGCGGGGATGACCGGGTGGTCCCAGGTGCACCTGCTGAACGGCGACACCTCGATCAGTGACCGGGCCCGGTTCGACAACTACTACATCGAGTACTGGTCTTTCTGGCTCGACCTGGCCGTGCTAGCCCGCACCGTGACCAGCATCGCGGCCGAGGCGACGGCCACCGTAGCCGGGGTCATCCGTTCCCACCGCCGTACTGGAGGTCGACCATGAAGGTTCTGCACGTGATCACCGGCCTGGGGGTGGGCGGTGCTGAGCTCCAGCTCCGCTCCATCCTGCAGCAGACCCGGCACAACACCGAGGTCGTCACGCTCTACAACCCGGGACCAGTCGCGGACATGATCCGCGCCGACGGCGGCGGGGTGCGGGACATGGGAATGACCCGCAACACCCAGCTGTCTGCCCTGCTCCGGCTGCGCAGGCTGATCCGGGACGGCCGGTACGACGTGGTGCACGCCCACCTCTACCGCTCCCAGGTCTACGGCCGGGCCGCCGCCTGGCTGGCCGGAACGCCGGTCGTGCTGAGCACCGAGCATTCGATCGGCGAGACGCATCTGGAGCGCAGGCGTATGTCGCTGAGCGTCCGCGCCCTGTATCTGGGCACCGAGATGCTCTCCGACATGACGGTCGCGGTCTCCGGCACGGTCCGGGAGCGGCTGGAGAACTGGGGGATCCGGCGCAAGCGCGTGACCGTCATCCCGAACGGGGTGGACCTGCAGCGGGTGGCGTTCGACGAGACCGCACGGCAGCGGATCCGGGCCGAATTCGGTGTCGGTGACGACGTCTACCTCATCGGCGTGCTGGGGCGGCTCGACCCGAACAAGCAGTTCGACATGGTCATCGAGGCGGCGTCGGCGCTGCTCAGCGACAAGGTCAAGCTCATGATCGTGGGCAAGGGCGAGGAGCAGGCCCGCCTGGAGCAGGCGGCCCGCGAGCACGGGGTGGCTGACCACGTGATCTTCGCCGGCGAGCGGCACGACGTGTCGGCCATGCTGTCCGCGATGGACCTGTTCGTGGCGTCCTCACGGCAGGAGACCTTCGGCTTGTCCGTGCTGGAGGCGCTGGCCAACGGCGCCCCGGTGCTGTACACGACCTGCCCGGCGCTGGACGGCCTGGACGCCGAGCGGGCCTGCCGGGTGCCGTCCACGGCGGACGGGATCCGGGCCGCGATGGCGGCTGAGGTGAGCGTCGGCCAGCGGCAGCGGATCCCCGAGCCGGCCGTGGAGAAGGAGTACAGCGTCGAGGCGGTCACCGCGCGGATCGACGACCTTTACGAACGGCTGGCCACGCGCAGGGTGTGGCGCACGATGTGGCGGCCGAGGACAAGCACCTGGAGTACGCGATGAGATGTTTCGTGACCGGGGCGGCCGGGTTCATCGGCTCGCACCTGACCGAAGAGCTGCTGGCCGCCGGGCATCAGGTGGCCGGGCTCGACGACCTGAGCACCGGGCGCCTGGAGAATCTCCGGGCGGTCAGCAACCACCCGTCGTTCCGGCTGGTGCAGGGGTCAATCCTGGACAGCGCCGCGGTGGCGGAGCTGACCGCCGGGGCAGAGTGGGTGTTTCACCTGGCCGCCGCGGTCGGCGCCTTCGTCATCCGGGATCGCACCCTGTCCAGCCTGCGCACCAACGTCCGGGGCACGGAGAACGTGGTCGAGGCCGCGCACCGCAACGGGGCCCGGCTGCTGGTCGCGTCCACCAGCGAGATCTACGGGAAGAACACCAAGATCGGGCTGCGGGAGGACGACGACCGGATCATCGGCTCGCCACTGAAGTCGAGGTGGAGCTACTCGGAAGCCAAGGCGATCGACGAGAGCCTGGTCGAGGGGTACGTCCGCGAGCTCGGCCTGAACGCGGTGATCGTGCGCTTCTTCAATACCGTGGGGCCGCGGCAGACCGGCCGCTACGGGATGGTCATCCCGCGTTTCGTCCGGCAGGGGCTGGCTGGCCAGCCGCTGACCGTGTTCGGCACGGGCCAGCAGATCCGCTGTTTCTGCCACGTGCACGACGTGGTGCCCGCACTGACCCGGCTGATCACCTCCGACCGGGCCAGCGGCCTGGCCGTGAACCTGGGCAGCACCGAGCAGGTCACGATCGAGGGCCTGGCCGGGCGGGTGATCGCGGCGACCGGATCCGGGGCCGGGATCGCGCGCGCTTCCTACCTGGAGGCGTACGGCTCCGGCTATGAGGACATGCAGCGCCGGGTACCGGACTGCGGGCTCGCTGCGGACCTGGTCGGCTTCCGGGCCACCCGGAGCCTGGACGACATCATCCAGGCCGTGATCGGGGACCAGCTGGCGGGCCGGGTCGCGGCGGCCGCCGTGAGCTGAGAGCAGCCCGGAGCGATGCGACCCGGAGGAACGAGGACGACAGCGGAGACAACGAAGTCGGCACATGGCGGCAGCCAGGCACCGGGGACGGTGCCCAGAAAGCCGCGGCACACCTTCGCCCGTGCCGCATGGCTGGCCGCTGTCCTGATCGGAGCCGCCGGAGTGGGACTGATGATGATGAATTTGCGGGGCAGCGCGCCACGGCACACGGTGGTGGTGGCGTCCATGCCGTACTGGAACATCAGCCACGGCACCACGGCCGTGCTCGGCCACCGGCAGGATGTGACCGAGGCGTCGCCGTGGATGTACGGGCTGAGCAACTCCGGGCAGATCGACACGCAGTACCCCCCGGGCCAGGCCGCATCGGTCACGGCCGAGATCAGGCGGCTGCGCGGGGCGGGCAAGATGATCGTGCCGAGCATCGCGAACATCACCGGCGGGAAGTGGTCCTACGGGCCGGTGGGCCGGATGCTGCACTCACCGGAGCTGATGGCGGCGCAGGTGGCCGCGATCGTCGCGCTCGTGCAGCGGAATCAGTACGCCGGGATCGACCTGGACTATGAGAACCTGCACGCGGCTGACCGGCAGGCGTTCACCACCTTCGTCACCCGGCTGGCCCACGCCCTGCACGCGAAAGGCAAGGTGCTGTCGGTCGCGGTGTTCGCCAAGACCACCAACGCGGGCACGGATCCGCGCAACGTGGCCCAGGACTACGCGGCTATCGGCCGCGTGGCCGACCAGGTGCGGCTGATGGCCTACGACTACCACTGGGAGAGTTCCGCGCCCGGGCCGGTGGCCCCGATCAGCTGGGTCCGCGGCGTGCTGAGCTACGCCAAGACGCAGATCCCGGCCAGCAAGATCATTCTCGGCGTGCCGCTCTACGGCTACGACTGGGTGGGCCATCGCGGTACCGGCGTCAGCTGGCTCCAGGTCCTGCGGCTGTCCCGGCAATACCACGCGGCCGCGCACTACGACCAGGCGAGTCAGGCGGCCTGGTTCGACTACCGGGACACGGCCGGCCACGAGCACACCGTGTGGTTCGAGAACGCGGCGAGTTCCCGGGCCAAGTTCGACGCGGCCCAGAGCGCTCAGATCGGCGGCGTTTATCTGTGGATGTACGGATATGAGGACACCGGCACCTGGTCCGCGCTGAGCCACGCGCTTCCGACATCCGGGCCGCACGCGCTCAGCAGCTCGGCGGCGGTGTCATGATGCCCTGGTGGGTGCTGCTGATCTTCGTACTGGGCGCCAACTTCGCGCTCTGGGGGACGGTGGGCCTGATCCGGCTGGCGGAATCACTGGCCGGCCGGCGCAGGGGATCGGCTGGCCCGGGGATGGCTGGCCCGGGGGCAACTAATCCGGGGGAGGGGGGAACGGTGATGGCTGTCACGGCCAATACAGGCCCGGCGGGCCACGCGCTGTCCCTTTCCCAGCCAGACACTCAGCCGCTGACCACGCGCGACGTGGCGGTGCTCATCCCGGCGCATAACGAGGCCCTCGTCCTCGAGGAGAGCCTGCGGTCCATCATGGCCCTAGTGCCCCGGGACAACGTCCACGTGGTGTCAGACGGATCGACCGACGCCACGGTCGAGATCGCCCGGCGGTCCGGCGCGCGGGTGATCGAGACCCAGGAGAACGTGGGCAAGGCCGGCGCGCTCGAGGAGGCTATCGGCCGGTTCCACCTGATCAGCCGGTTCCCGGTGGTGATGCTGCTCGACGCCGACACGCGGGTGGAGCCCGGCTACTTCGCCGCCGCGCTGCCCATCTTCGCCAATCCGCAGGTGGTGGCCGTGGCCGGCTGCGTGCGGACCGGGCAGGACCGGAGGATGACGCTGGAGGGCAAGGTGCTGGTCGGGCACCGCACCCGGATCTACGCCATCGGCCAGCGCGCGCTGAAGTTCGGCCAGACCTGGCTGCGCATCAACGCCACGCCCATCGTGCCCGGCTTCGCCAGCCTCTACCGCACCGAGGCCCTGCCGCACATCGAGATGAACCCGCCCGGGCTGGTGATCGAAGACTTCAACATGACGTTCGAGGTGTACCAGAAGGGACTGGGCAAGGTCGGCTTCTCGCTGCACGCGGTGGCCATCACGCAGGATCCGGACAACCTCCGCGACTATGTGCACCAGACCAAGCGGTGGGCGATCGGACTGTGGCAGACGGTACGGCGCCACCCACCCCGGGCGAACCTGTTCACCGGCATGGTCACCCTGCTGCTGATCGAGCTGATCACGTCCAGCCTGCTGTTCTTCTTGCTCCCGCTGGCCCTGATCGTGCTGGCGGTACCCGAACTGGCCGGGGACGCCCTGACCTGGCCCGCCTTCGGGGAGGTCCATGCGGTGGTCGCGGCCCACCTGACGCTCACCGCGGTGCTGTTCGGCGTGGTGCTGCCGGACTACCTGCTCACCTGCGTGGTGGCGGTGCTCGAGCGCCAGCCACGGCTGCTGCTGCTCGGCGTGTTCTTCCCGTTCATGCGAATGCTGGACGCCTACATCGGCCTGTACGCGATCCCAGCCGCGTGGCTGTCTCGATCCAACGGCCGGTGGAAGAGCCCGGCCCGGCGCGTTGTGGAGACCGGGGACGCGGTCGCGGGGCCGGCCGCGCTGGACGACCGGCCTGCCGTGGCGGCCCGGCCCGCCCCGCGCCCCCATCGGCCCCCCCCGGCCCGCGTGGCGGAGGCGAGTCATGTATACGGGTGAAGACCGGCCGACGGTGACGGTGCACAGCGAACTCATGGATCCAGTGCGGATACTGCTGGTGGATGACCACCTGATGGTCACCGAGGCCCTGGCCTCACGGCTGTCCGCGGCGATGGACCTGTGGGTGGCGGGCCGGTGCGCCGTGGCCGACCCCAACCTGTTCGAGATCGTCCGCGGGCTGCGGCCCGACGTGATCACGATCGAGGTCGAGCCGCTTGGCTCATCGGTCGGGGAGGTGCTGCAGGGCCTGGTGGCCGCCCGGCCCGAGGCCAGGGTGGTGGTGCTGAGCGCGGATCACAACATCGCGCACGCGGTGGAGGCGGCCCGGGCCGGCGTCTCCGCCTGGGTGGCCAAGGAGCAGGGCGCTGCCGAGCTGGAGACCGTGATCCGCGGGGTGTGCCAGGGCTATTCCTGGTTCCCCCCGGACATGCTCGGCGCGATCCTCACCGAGTTGCGCGCCGATGTCGGCCGGGCCCGTGAGCACGAGGATGTGCTGGAGATGCTGAGTCCCCGGGAGCGGGACGTCCTGCTCGCCATGATGGACGGCAAGCGGGGCCGCCAGATCGCCCAGGACCTGCTGATCTCCACCGACACGGTGCGGACGCATACCCGGAACATCTTCGCGAAGCTGGACGTGCACAGCCGCCTGGAAGCGGTCCGCGTGGCCCGGTCCGCTGGCTTGCGGGCACCCGGCCGAGGGGAATAAGCCACGGAGTGACAAGCTGTTCACCCGGGGTGAGGTCCATGGGGGGCACGGCGGTCCGGGTGGCCACGGTCATCACCCGGCTGGAGGGCGGTGCGGGGCAGCACGCCCTGCGCGGGGCGCTCATCATGGACCCGGCCGCTTACGAGATGACGATCCTCACCGGAAGCGGGGATCGGGTACTCCTCGAGCGGGCCGCCGCGGGCGGGCTGGAAGTCCTGGTCGAGCCTGCGCTGCGGGCGCCGATCGCGCCCGGCAGTGACCTGCGGGCCCTGGCCGGGCTCCGGAGACTGTTCGGCCGGCGGGCCTTCGACGTCGTGCACACGCACACGGCCAAGGCCGGGGTGGTCGGGCGCCTCGCCGCGCACCGTGCGGGCGTGCCCCGCCTGGTGCATACGTACCACGGGTTCCCGTTCCACGAGTTCCAGTCCGCCCCCCGGCGCCAGGCGTACGTGCGGATCGAGCGCTGGCTAGGCCAGATCACCGACCTGGCCCTGTGCGTGGGCACGGGGGTGGCGGTCGAGGCGGTGCGCCGCCAGCTGATCTCGCCCGAACGAATCCGGACAATCGGGGTGGTAGCGGATGGCCCCATGGTAGATGGCCCCGTGGTGGATGGCTCCGTGGCGGCCGGCCCAGCGCCATCCCGGGAGGCCCGCGGCCGGGCCCGGGCTGCGCTCGGCCTGCCGGCCGAGGCGACCGTGGTCGGCACGGTCGGGCGGCTGACCTACCAGAAGGCACCAGAAGACTTCCTGGCCGCCCTGCGGGCACTGGACCGCCCCGGCGTGACCGGGGTCTGGGTGGGTGACGGGGAACTGGCCGGCCAGGTCGCTGCGCGGGCCCGCGCGATTCCCTCGATCCGGGTACTGCTGGCCGGCCAGCGGGTCAACGTCCCGGAACTGCTGCCGGCCTTCGACGTATTCGTGCTCTCCAGCCGGTACGAGGGGCTGCCCACGGTGGTGGTCGAGGCGATGATGTGCGCCATCCCGGTGGTGGCGACGGCGGTGAACTCGGTGGGCGACGTGGTGGTGCCGGGCGAGACCGGCCTGCTGGTTCCGCCAGGCCGCCCGGCGCTGATGGCGCGCGCGGTCGGGTTCCTCCTGGACTCACCCGAGGCCGCATCGCGGATGGCCGCGGCGGCCCAGGCCCAGCTTGGCCAGCGCTTCGGCGAGCCGGCCCTGCGCCAGGCGCTGACGGCGGCGTACTCCGGCGAAGGTGCCGCGGTCTGGCCCAGGCATGGTTAACTGTGCGTAATGCCCTCATCCGGTAACTAGTCTGCGTCGGAGGGTAAGCGTAAGGATGGGGGGACGCGAAGGATGGGGGAGAGCCCGCGGGGGTAACGCCTTGGCCCGGCCGCCCGGGGGCGGTGCGGGAGCGCAGAGGACAAAAGGTTCGGGGGGAACACGTGGAGCCGTCGTTGGACCGGCGACGGGGCCGGGGGCGCAGGCGGTCAGACGTTGAGGAACCGCTAGCTGTACGCGGCCTGCTGCATGATCTTGGCCATCAGATGACCACGCTGTCATATCTGGTCGAGGCGGTGCGCGGGGACGTGGAGCTGCCCGGGGATGCGGGCAGCCGGCTCGAGTTGCTGTCGCTGGAGATGTCCCGGCTGCTGGACATCATCGCCCAGGAGATCCCCGGCCGGGCCGGGGTGCCGGCCTCGGCTCAGGTCGAACTGCGCTCGCTGGCCGGCCAGGTGACCCAGCTGGCCCGGATCGCGCACGAGACCGCGGTGATCCTGGAGCCTGGGCCGGAGGTGACCGTCGAGGCCAGCCCGGCCTTGCTCTGGCGGGTGCTGACTAACGTGGTGGACAACGCGGCCCGGGCCGCGGGAGCGTACGGACGCGTCGGGGTCACCGTCTCGGCCCAGGGTGAGCAGGCGATGCTCGACGTGATCGACGACGGACCGGGCTTCGGCCAGGGCCCGCCCGGCGCGGCCTCACTGGGACTGGGCGTGGTGACCACGCTGCTCGAGTCGTGCGGAGGCAGCCTGGAGATCCGCGCGCCCGCATCCGGTGGCGCGCACGTCAGGATCGTGGTGCCGGTGCGGCCCCTCCCGGCCGGTTCCGTCCCCGGCGGGGACCCTCAGGTGGTCCAGTGACGGGGCTCGTGATCGGGGATGATCACAGCGTCTTCCTGGACGCCATGTCCGCCGTCCTGGAGCAGCGGGGCTACCAGGTCATCGTGGCCCGCAGCGTCCCGGAAACCATCGAGACCGTCCGCCGGACCCAGCCGGACGTGTGCCTCATCGACCGGAACTTCGGCGGCGACGACGGGATCACGGCCATCAGCCCGATGCTCGCCGCCAGCAGCCGCACGAAAGTGCTGGTGGTCAGTGCGGACCCGGACACCGACGGGATCCGCCGGGCCCTGCAGGCCGGGGCGTCCGGCTACCTGCACAAGACCCGGGGGGTGGCCGCGCTGACCCGCGCCATCGACCGGGTGCAACGCGGCGAGGTGGTCGTGGACGTGCCGAAGCCCGCTCCGTCCCGGCCGCCGGCCCCGCGGGACCACGCGAACCGGCTCGCCGCGTTCCTCACCGCGCGGGAGCGTGAATGCCTCCTGCTGCTGGTGGAAGGCCTGGACACGGCCGGGATCGCGACCAGGCTCGGGGTGTCAGCGGCTACGGTACGCACCCACGTCCAGTCGCTGATGACCAAGCTCGGCGTGCACTCCCGGCTGGAAGCCGCGTCGTACGCGGTCCGCTACCGGCTCCTGGACGACGAGGAGAGCCACTTCCGGTCGACCGGCACCGGCTTAGCCTGCGGCCAGCGCCGCCGGGCCACCCGCGCCACTGTCGCCAGGCCGGCCGCGACCACGACAGCGAGCAGGGTCAAGACCGTGATCCGCCGGGCCATATTGGGCGGGGTCGCGGCCAGGGTGTAGGAGTCCGTGGTCAGTGAGCCATCGGAGAACAGGGCCAGGCCGAAGCTCAGGCCGCTGGCGCCCGCCGGAACGGGCGGCGTCGCCCACCGGGCCTGCGCCCACCCCGGGCTGGCCGGGAAATACGGGCTCGACGTCCAGTAGGCCCACCGCCCCGACCAGGTCCGGTAGTACACCGAGTACTGGGTCTGGGCCGTGGACTTGTACCACGTGCCCAGAGTGTAAGACCGCCCTGGCCGGACCGGCAGCGAGCATTGCCCCAGGTCGAACTGGGGCAGGAGCTTGGCGTCCCCGCTGTGGTAGCCGGTGACGGTCAGCCGCTCCGCCCACCGCTGCCCGTGGCTGTCCGTGGTGCGCTGCCAGCGGGCGGTGTTGTGGCCGTAGCCACCCTCCATCCAGCACCGGGGGGTGGTGGCGGGGGCTGCGGACGTGGTCTCCAGCGAGGCGCTCACCGCCCCCGAGGCGGCGACCGACTCCAGCGACGGGTTGACGATCGCGTGCGGCGCGGCCTGTGCGACATGCGGAGCGGGGCGCACCGGCCCGCCGATCACCTGGCCCACGGTCCTGACCGCCGTGCCCAGCCGCTGTCGCTGGGCCAGCCAGCGCGCGAAGTCGTCGAGCGTCGTGGCGCGCACGGCCAGGCCGCCGCAGCGGCTGCCCGCGCACACGTGGTGGAAGACCAGCGGCAGCCAGCCCCCGCGACTCTCGGCCGCGGTGACCGCGCGCTCGAGGTCACCCAGGGTCCATGAGCTGTCCACCTCCCCGGCCGTGCGGAGCTGCAGCCGATGGCGCGGCGGGATGCTCTCGGCGCGGGCACAGCCGGGGCAGCCCGGTGCGCGCAGTCCCACGACGCCACGGCCGCTGGTGTAGCCGCAGTCCCGGACGATGGCCTCGGCCCGCGGGCTGTCGGCCCCGCCCGGGTAGGCGAACGACACCGCCCGGAATCCCCAGCGGGCCAGGATCGAGCGGCTCTCGCAGACCTGCCGCCGGGCTTCGGCCATGCTCAGGGCGGTCAGCCGGAGGTGGGATACCGTGTGCCCGCCGATCTCGTTCCCGTCCGCCGCCAGCTGGCGCAGGTCGGGCAGGGTCATGTAGCCCGGCGTCCCGACCGCGCCGGTGATGATGTAGAAGGTCGCGGGCAGCCGGTAGCGGTGCAGCACCCGGGCCGCGGCCATCTGGTCTGCGTCCCCGTCGTCGAAGGTCAGGCTCACCACGGTGCGGGGAGTGGGGCCGCCGCCCTGGGTCGACCCGGTCAAGCCGTCGGCGGGGGTGGCTGTCGCGCCCAGGGCGGGGACCGCCCCCAGCACGACGAGGGATACCGCGGCCAGACTCACGGCCAGCAGGCGGGTCAGCCCACTACTCCGTAGCCTGCCCAGCCGTAGGCCAGCGCCGGGCCACCGGCGTGCCCCCCGTGCCTGCCGCAACGCGTCCCCCTCGGGAGATGCCCTGTGTCCCCCCGCCTCCGACCTGGGACCAGGCTAGGCAGGCCGGCTGGAGATCCTGCCCCCTGTCCGGGTGAGCTCTGCTACCTCATCCGGGGGAACGTCCGCCGGGGCGGACGGCGCCACCCGGAGCAGGCTGCCCCGCCAGGTGCCCGCAACGGTGCGCACGCTGACTACCACCCAGGTGGCCACCAGGATCAGGTACAGGCCGGCCGCGGCCCAGCGGAACAGGCCCGCCCCGGAGTGCAGGGCCAGGCCGGTGGTCCCGGTCACCAGGGTGCCAACTGGGAACGTGAAGGACCACCAGGTCAGGCTGAACGGGAGGTGGGCCCGGGCCCCGCGGATTGTGATCGCGGTAGCCAGGGCCGCCCAGAGCAGCGCGAAGCCCCAGACCGGGACGCCATAGACGAGCCCCAGGGCCTGGAAGGCCGGCCCGTAGGGAGACGGCAGGGCCAGCCGGGCCGCGGTGCCGAGCAGGCAGGCCGCGGTGATGGACTGGCCGAGCGGGCCGAGCACGATCCAGAGCGTGGGTACCATCGCGGCCGGGCCGATCGAGTGCCGGACCAGCCGCTGCCACAGTTGCGTGATCACCACCAGGCTCGCGATCAGGCTGATCCCGAACATGGCGTAGCAGACCAGCAGCAGCGACAGGCGGAGCTGGCCGGCGGGCAGATGCGGGATGAGCAGTGCCCCGGTAGCCGCGCTGACCATGGGCGGGACTACGGGCATCAGCCAGCCGCCGAAGGCGGCGTCGGGAGCGGCCCGCAGCCGGGTGAACATCAGGTACGGGACGGCCAGGCTGCTGGCCAGGCCGCCCAGCGTGCCCAGCGGCCACAGCACCGCGTCCACGAGGAGGGCCGCGTGGGCGCCGATCACGGCGGGGCCGAGCAGCAGGGCCCCGGCGCCGACGGTGAGCAGGGCCATCGGCGGCGCACCGTAGAACTGCACCATGACCGGGTCGCGGGCCTGGTCAAGCGCGGCCGCGCGGTGCCGGACCCAGAGCACGGTCCCGGCTGCGGTCAGCACCACGAGCCACCCGGCGGCCAGCAGCCAGATAACGGTGGCGAACTCGCGCAGCCCTGGCCACTGCACCGGGAGGGTGGCCGCCGCGGTGGCCACGATGCCGGTGCCCATCACCGAGGCAAACCAGTTGGGACCCAGGCCGGCGAAGGCGTCGGCGGGCCGGTCCAGGTCGCGGAGCGGGCCACGGCGCCCGGGCCGGCCCGGTCCGGGCGGGGCCGCGGACACCAGTCCGGGCGGGGCCGCGGACACCGGTCCGGGAACGGCGGGGGCGGGACGTGCGGGCGTACTCGTGGTCATGATCCCAGCGTCCGCCGGGGCCGACCGTCCCGCTAGCCGTCCCCTCCCTGTCAACTCACAAGCAGGACTTGTGGCCAGCCACCACCATCCCCTGTGCCTGCCCACAACCCGGTCTTGTGGCCGGGTTATCGTGGTGGTGTGCCGCTGAGCCCGCACGTTCCCGACCTGGCCGCCCTCGAACTGTTCGTCGCCGTGGCCCGGTACGGCAGCATCGGGGCGGCGGCGCGGCACACCGGGGTCAGCCAGCAGGCCGCGTCGGCCCGGCTGCGTGCGATGGAAGCCCAGGTCGGCACGGCCTTGCTGGACCGCGATCCGCGAGGGTCCCGGCTAACCGCGGCCGGGGCCCTGCTGGTGGACTGGGCGTCGCCGCTGCTGGCCCAGGCGGCCGAGCTCGACAGCGGCATCGCCAGCCTGCGCCGGGCCCGGGACGCCCAGCTGCGGGTCGCAGCCAGCCTCACCGTCGCCGAGCACCTGCTGCCTGCCTGGCTGGTCGCCCTGCGCGACGAGTACGCCCGGGCCGGCCGCCAGCCCGCCGAGATCACCCTGGTCGCGGCCAACAGCGAGGCGGTGCTCGGCGCGGTCGCGGAGCACAGCGTGGATCTCGGCTTCGTCGAGGGGCCGTCCGCCCCGGCCGGACTGCGGTCCCGGGTCGTGGCCACCGACCGGCTGGTCATCGTGGTCCGGCCGGACCATCCGTGGGCCCGCCGCCGGTCTCCGGTCCGCCCGGCTGAGCTGGCGGCCACGCCCCTGGTGGAGCGGGAGGCGGGATCCGGGACCGGGCAGGCGCTGCACGCTGCCCTCACCGCGTGCCTGGGCCCGGGCACCCAGCTGGCCGCGCCCGCGCTACGGCTGAGCACCACCACCGCGGTGCGCGAGGCGGTGCGGGCGGGGGCGGGCCCGGCGGTGCTGAGCCTGCTCGCGGTGCGCGAGAACGTGGCGGCGAACCTGCTGGCCATAGTGCCAGTCCCGGGTCTCCAGCTGGGCCGCAGGCTGCGGGCGGTGTGGGCCGGGGCCGCCCAGCCGCCCCCGGGCCCGGCCCGTGACCTGGTAGCTGTGGCCATCCAGCTCGGGGCCCCGCCCGAGCCCGGTGAACGCAGACCCTCGTCACGATCACGGTGACGTGGTTGACTCCGTGGCAAGAGGGGGTGCAGCCCGATGGCTCACAAGAACCAGATGGCGTCCGCGCCGCGCAAAAACCGTGCGGCCAAGTCAGCCAAAGCGGCCCGGGTGCCACGCCAGTTGTACGAGACCGAGCTCTACCGGCTGCAGGCCGAGCTGGTCAAAGCCCAGGAGTGGGTGCGCGCCGAACAAACCCGGATCGTCGTGATCTTCGAGGGCCGGGACGCCGCCGGCAAGGGCAGCACGATCAAGCGCGTCACCCAGTACCTCAACCCGCGCGCGGCGCGCATCGCCGCCCTGCCCGCGCCGACCGAGCGCGAGCAGACCCAGTGGTACTTCCAGCGGTACATCGAGCACCTGCCGGCCGCGGGCCAGATCGTGCTGTTCGACCGGAGCTGGTACAACCGGGCCGGCGTCGAGCACGTGATGGGGTTCTGCACCAAGGAGGAATACGCCCGGTTCCTGCACCAGTGCCCCATCTTCGAGCGGATGCTGGTGGAGGACGGTATCTTGCTCCGCAAGTACTGGTTCTCGGTCAGCGACGCGGAACAGCAGGAGCGGTTCCGGTCCCGGCTGGAAGATCCCATGCGCCGCTGGAAGCTGTCACCCATGGATCTGGAGTCGGTCACCCGGTGGGAGGACTACTCCCGGGCCAAGGACGAGATGATGCTGCACACCGACATCCCCGAGGCGCCCTGGTATGTGGTGGAGAGCGACGACAAGCGGCGGGCCAGGCTCAACATGATCGCCCATCTGCTGTCCACCATCCCTTACCACGACGTCAAGCGGCCGCTGCTGAAGCTGCCGCACCGCCCGGCGGCCCAGGGCTACGTGCGGGTCCCGCGCGAGATGCAGACTTACGTGCCCGACCATGCGGCGACCCTGGATGGGCACCGGCGTGAGTGAGCCAACGGAGCCGGAACCGGCCCCCCGCCCGGCGGTCGCCGCGTCGATCTGGGCCCTCGAGCACGCCCAGGACTTCGTCAGCGTGGCCATCGGCGTGGTGCTCATCGTCCTGGCCGCCACGCTGGCCGTATCCGGGGTGGTCGGCTTCGCTGAGGACGTGCGGAAGCACTCGGTCGCCACGGCCGCCATCAACCTGCTGGACCGGGCGCTGCTGGTGCTGATCCTGGTCGAGATCGTGCACACGGTCGTGCTGTCGCTGCGCGCACACCGGCTCGCCGCGCAGCCGTTCATCGTGGTCGGGCTGGTCGCGGTGATCAGGCGGATCCTGTTCCTGCTCAGCAAAGAGAACACCATCCCCACCGCCGAACTGGCCCTGCTGATCGGCATGGTGGTGGCTTTCGTGGCCGCCTACCTGGCGGTCAGCTACTTCGAGAAGCCCGATCCGGAGGACGGCAGCTCACCGGCCCGGGCCCCGGGGAAGAAGAACTCCCCTGATACGGTTGAAGCCTCAGGCGGCTAAGAATGCCGCCACTTCCGCGGGCGAGTGGCCCGCGTGGTCGCATCTGTGAGCAGTCCGCTTCCCGGTGAGCCAAGGTTTGAGCCAATTCGGCTCTCCCGTCCTGGTTCGTCGCTGTCGTGACGCTGGTCCCGCGGCGCGGCCCCCGAATCATGGATGGAGTTCACCGTGCCCCAGCGCTCTGCTGCCCCGGGATCCGGCCCGTCTGCCGGTCATCGGCGGCGGAGGCCGGCCCGACCCGGCCGGTCGGCCAGCCCGCGCAGGCCGTCGTACCAGGGCCGCCCGCAGCGGCCCGCCGCGCCCCGTACACCCGTCGTGTCTGAGCTCGAGCGCGCCCTCACCGCCGCGCTCAGCGCCCCGGCTCCGGCCGCGGCGACCTTCGCCGAGCTGGGCC
This sequence comes from uncultured Actinomycetes bacterium, assembly GCA_963770545.1. Classification (GTDB taxonomy): domain Bacteria; phylum Actinomycetota; class Actinomycetes; order Streptosporangiales; family Streptosporangiaceae; genus RYN-230. The sequence continues at coordinate 244,859 of CAVYQF010000008.1, forward strand.
TGCCAGGCCCCCTGGTCACCGCGCTCGCCGAGCAGGGCATCAACGCCCCCTTCGCCATCCAGGCCCGGGCCCTGCCCGACGCCCTGGCGGGCCGGGACGTGCTGGGCCGCGCGCAGACCGGGTCCGGCAAGACCCTCGCCTTCGGCCTTCCGCTGCTGGCCCGGCTGGCCAGCCAGGCCGGCCACCGCCAGTCCCGCGCGCCGCGCGGGCTCGTCCTGGTCCCGACCCGGGAACTGGCCCGCCAGGTCGCCGAGGTGCTCGCCCCGCTGGGCCGCCGGCTCGGCGTCCGGGTCACCACCGTCTACGGCGGCGCCCCGATGGGCCGGCAGATCGACCAGCTCACCCGCGGGGTGGACATCGTGGTGGCCACGCCCGGCCGGCTCATCGACCTGATCGACCGCCGCGCGGCCAGCCTGGCCCAGGTCGAGATCGCCGTCGTGGACGAGGCAGATCACATGGCCGACCTGGGCTTCCTGCCCGCCGTGACCCAGCTGCTCGACGCGACACCAACCGGCGGGCAGCGGATGCTGTTCTCCGCCACCCTGGACCGGGACGTGGACCGGCTGGTCACCAGGTACCTGACCGACCCGGCACTGCATGCCGTCGCCCCGGTGGATGAGCCGGGCCAGGCCGCGGATCACCAGGTGTTCGTCCTGCCCGCCGCGGACAAGGTGGCGATCGCGGCCGAGATCGCCGGCCGGCCCGACCGCACCCTGATCTTCACCCGGACCAAGCACGGCGCGGCCCGGCTGGCCAAGCAGCTGACCCGGGCCGGAGTCGAGGCCGCCGCGATCCACGGAGACCTCAACCAGAATCAGCGCCAGCGCGCCCTCGACGGGTTTGCCGCCGGGTACCCGCGGGTGCTGGTGGCTACCGATGTGGCCGCCCGCGGGCTGCACATCGACGACGTGGGCCTGGTCGTTCACTTCGATCCACCGAACGACCACAAGGACTACCTGCACCGCTCGGGCCGCACCGGCCGGGCCGGCGCGACCGGCACCGTCCTCGCACTCGTCGATCCGGCCCAGGTCCGCGAGGTAGCGCGGCTGCACGAAGCGGCCGGGGTGAGCCCGGCCCGGCACCAGGTGCAGCCCGGCGCCCCGGCGGTCCGGGACCTCGCGACGTCCGGGACCCCGATCCCCCCGCCGCCGCCTCGTCCTGAGCGCGCGGCCAGCGCGCCCGCCGGCCAGCCCGGCCGGGGCCGGGGCGGCCGCAATCGGCCTGGGCGTGACGGGCGGCAGCGGTCCGGGGCCAACCGTGCGGCCAGCCGGGACTCCCGCGGCCGCGGGCCGCGGACTCGTCTGCCCGAGGCTAGCTAGACCGGGATCCGGGGGCCCGGCCGTAGGTGCTCCTGGATCATGTTCCTTGCCCCGGCGCGGGCAGCCGTGCGACGATCCCGGTAGCGGCGGATCGCTGCCGCGACTTTCGAGCACGGAGTTAGCAACACACTGGAGCGCCCCGTTGGCTCAGCCCGGCACGCGGTGACCGCCGCACCTGCCCAGGATGCCCGCCTGCGCGGCGAGCCGGTAGCGCGCGCCGTCTTCGTGGGCCTGCCCGCCCGGTATGACCGGCTCGCCTACCTGCTCTCGATGGGCCAGGACCGGCGCTGGCGGCGGGCGGTGGTCCGGCACACCGCCGACGGCCAGCCCGGCCTCGCGCTGGACGTCGCCACCGGCCCGGCCGGGATTGCCCTGGCCGTGGCCGGTGCGACCGGCGCCAGCGTGGTCGGGGTGGACCTGAACGAGCCCATGCTGCGCGCGGGCCTGCCCCGGACCCGGCGTCCTGGCCGCCGCGGCCGGGTCCGGCTTACCGTGGGCCGGGCCGATGAGCTTCCGTTCCCGGACGCCACCTTCGACGCGGTGACGTTCTCCTACCTGCTGCGCTATGTGGACGATCCGGCGGCCACGGTCGCCGAGATGGCCCGCTGTCTGCGTCCTGGCGGCACCCTGGCCAGCCTCGAGTTCTATCTGCCGCCGAAGCCCTGGTGGCGGGCGGCGTGGTGGTGCTACACCCGGCTGGCGCTGCCCGTGCTCGGCGCGCTGACCGGCGGCGCGGCCTGGTACCGGGTCGGCCGCTTCCTCGGGCCCAGCATCTCCACGCACTACCGGCGGCATCCCCTCGACGACCACATCGCGGCCTGGCGGGCTGCGGGGCTGACCGATATCGGGGTCAGTGTGATAAGCCTGGGCGGCGGCCTGGTCATGTGGGCCCGCAAGGCCCCGCCGGTCCCGGGACCGGCTTCGTGAGGACCCGCACCGAGAAGGCGGGCACCGAGAAGACCGCGTTCTACGCCATGGGCCGCGGCACCGGGGGATTCCGCGACTGGCTCACGCTGCTGCACCCGCCGTACACGCTGTGGCACCTGTCCTACGTCGCGATCGGGGCCGCGCTGGTCCCGCACCCGGTACTGTGGCGGCTGGGCGCCACCATGCTCGCGTTCTTCCTGGCGGTCGGGGTGGGCGCGCACGCGCTCGACGAGCTCAACGGCCGGCCGCTGGCCACGGGGATCAGCAGCCCGGTCCTGGTCATCACGGCCGGGGTATCCATCGCCATCGCGGTCGTGATGGGCCTGATCGACGGAGGGCTGCGGCTGCTCCCGTTCGTGATCGTGGGCGCGATCCTGGTCTGCGGGTACAACCTGGAGCTGTTCGGCGGCCTGCTGCACAGCGACTTCTGGTTCGGCGCGGCCTGGGGAGCCTTCCCGGTCCTGGTCGGCGCGTACGCCCAGCACTGGACGCTGCCTCCGGCCGTGCTGATCGCCGCGGCGGCCGCGTTCTTCCTGTCCATGGGCCAGCGCTCGCTGAGCACCCCGGCCCGGGCGCTGCGCCGCCGGATCGCCTCGGTGTCGGTCCGGGTCACCTGGCGCGACGGCAGCCAGCAGGAACTCGACCGGGCCGATCTGCTGGCGCCGCTGGAGCGCGCGCTCCGGTACTTCACCTGGGCCACCGGGACCCTGGCCGTGGCCCTGGTGGTGGCCCGGTGAGCAGGCCCGGGTTCGACGTGGTGGTGGCCGGCGCCGGGCCAGCCGGGAGCGTGGCCGCACTGGTCCTGGCCCGCGGCGGCGCCCGCGTCGGCCTGGTGGACAAGGCGGCCTTCCCCCGCGACAAGGCCTGCGGCGACCTGATCGGGCCGCGCGGTGTCGGCCTCCTCGACGAGCTGGGCGTGTCCGTCCCGGACGCCGGGCAGGGCGCGGATCTCCTGGTCGTCGGGCCGTCCGGGCACCGCTCGCGGCTGCCGGCCTTCGCTGGCCGGGCCTATCCGGGGCACGGGGTGGTCGTGCCCCGGATAGTCCTGGATGACGCGCTCCGCACGGCCGCCATCGAGGCCGGCGCGCAGCCCATCCGGGCCCGGGTCAGCGGGCTGGACGCCTCGCCCGGCGGGCTGGTCCGCGCGCTGATCACCAGCGACGGCCAGCGGCTGGCCGCGGACGCCTTCATCGGCGCAGACGGCGCGCTGAGCCCGGTCGCGCGGCTGGCCGGGATGCTGGACCCCGAGGCCGCCCTGTGGGGCTTCGCCATCCGCGCGTACATCCCCGCCGAGGTGCCGCTGCCGTTGCTGGTCCTGCTGGACCAGGCACCGTGGCGGATCTATCCCGGGTACGGCTGGCTCTTTCCCGGCGCGGACGGGCAGGCCAACGTGGGCATCGGGGTGGGCCTGGGGACCCGGCGGCGCCAGGCCCGGCTCCGCGACGATCTGGCCCGGTTCTGCACTTTGCTGCGCACATCCGGCGACCTGGCCCCGGAGGCCCGGATCGGGCCGGTGACCGGCGGCTGGCTGCGCATGGGCGGCACCGGCACCCCGCCCGCGGCCGGTAACGTGCTGCTGGCCGGGGACGCCGCAGGGCTGATCAACCCGCTGCAGGGCGAGGGCATCGGGCCCGGCATGGTCAGCGCGCGGCTGGCCGCGGAGTGCCTGCTGGCCAGCCCGGGACGCGCGGCCGCCGCCTACACCGACGCGATGGCCGGCGCTTTCGGCCGGTACCTGCCGGGCGCCGCCGCCCTCCAGGCCACCTTGCTGCACCGCCCGCGCGCGGCGTCGGCCGCCGTGCGGGTGCTCACCGCGCCCGCGGTCCGCCGGGTGCTGGCCGGCCCGTGGTCGCTGTACTGGAACGGCCTGGTCGACGGGGCCAGCCCGGGGCCAGCTGCCTGGGCCGCCGCCGCGGTGCAGCAGGTGGCCAGCCGCGCAGGCCGCCGGTGGCCCGCGAACTCCCGGGACCTGGGTCACCTGGACCCTGGCGGCCTGGATTCCGGTGGGCCGGAATCAGGAGGGGCGGAATCGCGAGCGCTCGGCTCCGGCGGCGGATCCGGCTCCGGCGGCCGGGCATCCGGCGGCCCCGGACTCGGGGGCGACGCCCCTGACCTGCACATATCACCCTCTGCGGATGAGGTGCGGTCCTCCTGACCTGATTGGCTCGTGGTCACGCCCCCCCGGGGAGGAATCGTGGCCACAGCCACCAAGCCCGGCGTCCCGGGCGGCTCCGGCGCGGGGATGGCGCCGCGCCAGGCGTCGCTGGTCCTCCTCGCGCTGATCGTGGTGGCCGCGGTGGCCAACCTCAACCTCACCGTAGCCAACGTCGCCCTGCCCGACATCGGCCAGGCCTTCGACGCCGGCCAGACCACGCTCGACCTGATCGCCCTCGGCTACTCACTCGGCCTGGCCGGGTCGGTGCTCTACCTAGGGGCGGTGGGCGACCGCTACGGCCGCCGGATGATGCTGGTGGCGGGCGTGCTGCTGTCCGTCCCGGCCTGCCTGCTGGCCGCCTACGCCCCGGACGCAGGCGTGCTGCTGGCTGGCCGCCTGCTGGGCGGGATCTCCGCGGGCATGGCCTACCCCACGACGCTGGCCTTGATCACCGCGCTGTGGTCGGGTCCCGCCCGGATCAAGGCCATCGCCCTGTGGTCTGGTATCGGCGGTGCCATCACCGCCCTGGGGCCCATGCTGGCCGGCCTGATCCTGCAGCACTTCTGGTGGGGATCGGCGTTCCTGCTCACCCTGCCGCTGGCGGTCGTGGCCCTCGTCCTGGCCCTGGTCTGCGTGCCGTCACACGTCAACGAGACCACCGATCCCGTCGATCATCTGGGCGGAGTACTGTCGATGGTTTTCGTTGCGGCTCTGGTTATAGCGATCAATTTCGCGCCCGTTCCGGGCGCGGGTGTCCTGGCCCTCGGCACGGCCCTGGCCGCGCTGGCCGCGGGGGCCGGGTTCTTCCTGCGCCAGCGCCGGGCCCGGTATCCCCTCTACGACCTGCATGTGGCGGGCCGTCGGATCTTCTGGGTGGCTGCGGTGGGCGGGATCATCGTCTTCGGGTCGCTGATGGGGGCGATCTTCGTGGGCCAGCAGTATCTGCAGGACGTGCTCGGCTACTCGCCGCTGCGCGCCGGGGTGGCCATCCTCCCGGCGGCCGTGTGCATGGTGGGGTTCGCGCCGCTGTCGGCCCGGCTGACCCGCGCCCTCGGGTCGGGCTTCACCCTGCTCAGCGGCTACCTGTTCTGCCTGCTCAGCTTCCTGACCATGCTGGTGGCCTGGAAGCAGGGCAGTTCCTACTGGGTGGTGGGGCTGGCGTTCGCGTTCCTGGGCGCCGGGGTGGGGCTGGCCGGCACGCCAGCCTCGCATTCCCTCACCAGCTCCGTTCCCACCCGGCGGGCCGGGATGGCCTCCGGCACCGCTGACCTGCAGCGTGACCTGGGTGGTGCGATCATGCAGTCGATCCTGGGCGCGCTGCTGACGGCCGGCTACGCCGGCGCCGTGGCCAGGTCGGTCGCCAGCTCACCGGACCGGGGCAAGATCACCGGCAGCGTGCAGAACCAGCTGGAGAAGTCCTTCGCCGGCGCCCAGCAGGTGGCACGGCGCTATCCCCAGTACGCCAGCAAGATCACCGCGGCCGCGAAGAGCGCGTTCCTGGCCGGGGACCAGTGGGCTTACACGGCCGCCATCATCGGCGTGCTGCTCGGCGCGGCGCTGGTGTTCTTCATGTTCCCGCGGCATGAGGCCGAGGAGGCGCTGCTGGCGCGCTACCACGCTGAAGATCAGCGGTAGACGCCCAGGCCCGTGCTGTTCAGGCCCGTGCTGTTCAGGCCCGTGCTGTTCAGGCCCGTGCTTTCTGGACCGGTGCTTTCTAGACCGGTGCTTTCTAGGACTGGGCCGCGTAGTTGTCCGGCTTCGCCCCGGCCAGCCGGGAGGTCTCCGGCGTCTGGGTGACCGACGACGGGCTGACGAACGTGCTGCCGGACGGCGTGACCTGCACGGCCTGGCCCGTAGCGCTGCCCTTCAGCAGCCGCTTCCAGCTCAGGAACCACACGGTGAAGCCGTCGTCCCACCGGCCAGCGGCCGGGCTGCCGATGACCGTCACCGGGTCCCCGGGCGTGGCCAGGTTGTAGTACATCGCCGCGTGCTCAGGGGACAGGTTCACGCACCCGTGGCTGACGTTGGTGAAGCCCTGCTCGCCCACCGACCAGGGCGCCGAGTGCAGGTAGTCGCCGCTGTAGGTGAAGCGCACCGCGTCGTTCACCAGCTCGTTGTAGCCGTTGCCGACCATCCGGACCGGATTGCCCTTTTCCAGCGTGATGTAGGTGCCGTCCACGGTGTCCAGGCCGGGCCGCCCGGTGCTGATCGGCCAGTGACCCCACGGCTTGCCCTTGTAGTAAACGTTCAGGTAGTGGGTCTTGGTGCTGGCCACGACGATCAGCGAGGGCCCGATGTCGAAGGTCTGGGTCAGGTCGGCGGTGAAGAAGACGCCGGGGGAGGCCTCCACCCCGTCCAGGTGCCCGTTGAACGAGACCGTGGTGTTGGCGGGCCAGTAGTTCATGGTCCGGAAGTAGAGCGTCTGGTTGCCGTCCCAGTACCAGGCGCCGGTGACCGGCTTGGAGCTCTTGATCTCCAGTGACTTCTCCACCGCGGCCTTGTTGGTGACCGGGGAGCTGAACGTGATGCGGATGGGTATCCCGACGCCGTAGGACTGCTTGTAGCCCTCGAAGATCATGGCGGTGTCGGACACGGCCGGGGTGAGCGTGTGGAAGGTGCTCGTGGTGGTGATCGTGGTTCCGGACGAGTTCACCGCTGTGGCCCGGACGCGGTAGTGCCGGGATGGCTGCAGCGCCCACCGGTTCCGCCAGACCGTCTGCGCACCGTTGAGGGAACCGCCCACGGTCTGGTGCCCGGAGGTCACGGTAACGCTCTTGATCTTGCCGCTGGTCGCGGTGACCGTGACCCCCTTGCTGGGGTTGACGTTGTGGCGCCCGTTACCCGGGCTGATGTGCAGCTGGGCCCGGACCGCGGCAGCGGAGGCCGAGGCCGCGCTGTGCGAGGCCGCGGGCGTGGTGGGGGCCGACGATCCGCTGGAACAGGCCGCCATCAGCAGGCCGGCCGCGGCGGTGGCGGCGGTGATGGCGAGCACGCGGCCTGGCCCGCCATGGCCGCCATGGAGGGCCCTGGTGATGCGCCGCTGGCCGTCCGCCCTGTCGCTCTGCCGCACTGCCGATCCTCCTGTTGCTGGCCATCTGCTGCTCGTGCTGGCCTTCCCGGTCTTTTCCGGGTGAAGCACCCACTGTTGAGACGGATCTGGCACGCCGTGGGTTGCCGTCCCACGGTACCCGTCCGCCGCGAGCCCGGCGAACCATCAGAAAACCGGCGATAGCGGCCAGCGCCGCGATGGCGGTCGCGGTCCAGGGCACATAATCACCGAGCCGGTCGTAGGGGGTCCGGGCCGTCGCGGGGGGCAGTCCCAGGCGCACCACGGTCACGCCCCGCCGTTGCGCGGACATCAGGGCTAGCTGCCGCCCGCGCGCGTCGAAGGCCGCCGTGTCGCCGGTCAGGGCCGCCTGGACCACCGGGCGGCCGGTTTCCGTTGCTCGCACCGCGCTCAGCGACGCGTGCTGGGCTGGCGCCCAGCTACGCTGGAACGTCGAGTCGGAGGTCTGGTACACGATGAGCTGGGCCCCCAGGCCCGCGTCGACCCGGGACATGTCGGGGAAGGCCGACTCGAAGCAGATCAGCACGCCGAGTGGCAGCGGCCGTCCGAGCCGGTCGGTGGCGTGGATGAGGTGCGCACCGTCGCCGGGGACCATGTTGCTCGAGGCGGCCTGGCTGATCCGCGCGATCCAGCCGAGCGCGCTGCGCAGGGGGATGTACTCGCCGAACGGGACCAGCCGCGTCTTGGTGTACGAGCCGGCGATGCCGTGGGGCCCGATCAGGAGGGCCACCTTCGATCGCGCGCCATCCGGCCCGGACGCGTCCTGGTTCACCAGCACCTGGGCCCCGGTGCTCGCGGCCAGCCGACTGATCTGCCGCAGCAGCGCCGGCTGACGATCGATGTCGGTGCCGACGCTGCTCTCACCCCAGACGATCAGGTCGGAGCGGACGGCACCCGGCTGGTCTGGGAGGCTCCTCGCGGGCCTGGCCAGCCGCCCGGATAGCCGCAGGCTCGCGTCCACCCGCTGGTTCTCGCCGTTCGTGATCCCGGGCTGGACCAGCGCCACCGTGACGTGCCGGACCGGCGGGACGGCGGGGCTGAGGGCGAAGGCCACCGGCCCGGCGGCCAGCGCCACCGCGAAGCCGGCCGCCCCGGTTGCGCGCACCGCCATCCCCCGGGCCAGCAGCAGGATCGCGATGCCGGTGTTCGCCGCGACCAGGGCGAAGCTGATCAGCCAGACGCCGCCCACCGCGGCCAGGGCCAGCACGGCAGGATGCTGCCATTGGCTGGTGCCCAGCACGTCCCAGGGGCCTCCGAACCCCTGCCAGGACCGGGCCCACTCGGTCAACACCCAGTAGCTGGGCAGCACGATGAGCGCCGCGAGAGCCCGGGCGGGGTGCAGCGGCGTGCGCAGCAGGGCCCAGGCGGCCACCCCGAACCCGGTCCCCAGGGCCCCGAAGACCACCGCGACCAGCAGCAGGGCCGGCCCGATGTTGGGGATCAGCCAGTACAGCGCGGCCAGGAAGAAGCCGGCTCCCAGCCACCAGCCGCGCACCGCGGCCTCGCGGGCCGACGGTGCGGCGCGCATGATGAGGATCCCGGGCACCAGCCCGCACCAGCCGAGAAATTCCAGGTTGAGCTGGGGGAAGGCCAGGATCGGCAGCGCGCCTGCCCCCAGTGCCGCGTACCGGAGAGGCTGGGCGAAGGCGCGCCAGACTGCCATGACTCCCATTGTCGGTCCATCCGGGCGGGTCAGGACCGCCCGGGTCCATCCGTGATGCCCGTGTTACGTGGGGCCGGGGCGCCGCCGCGCCGGGCCCGGGCCATCGTGAGCGCGATGGCCCAGCCGAGGGCCAGGATGGCCAGCGTGGTGAGCACGGCCTCCGGCCAGCCCCCCAGCCGGTCGGCGAGGGTGAGGCCGGTGCGCAGCGGGACCGGACGGTCCAGGACCGCCCGCTGCCACATCCCGGTACGGGCGAGTACCGCGCCGTCCGGGGCAATGATGGCGCTCTCGCCGGTCGTGGAGTCGTACACGATCGCACGGCCGGTCGTGATCGCCTGGATCCGGGCCATGGCCACCTGCTGGGTGGACTCGCCGGACTGGCCGTCCACCTCGAACGTGGCGTCGTTCGACTGCACCGCGAGCAGGTTGGCCCCCGCGCTCACCTCGGACCGCACCAGTCCGTCGAAGCCGATCTCGTAGCAGATCACGTCGCCCAGCCTGATCGGGCCCTGATGGAAGATCACCGCACGATGGCCGGCGGTGAAGTTGACCGGCTGCAGGTTGACCAGCGGGGTGATGTGCGCGAGCAGGCTGCGGAACGGGATGTACTCACCGAACGGAACCAGCTGGCGCTTCACGTAGATCGCCACCGGACCGCGGCGGGGCAGCCACAGCTGGCCGGTGTTGCGGAGCGGATTCTCCAGCAGCGCCCCGACCAGCACCGGGCGGTCGATGGCCGCCACCGCGCGGGCGATCGTGGCGTAGATGGCCGGGTACTCGCCCGGGTCGAGGTCGGTCGAGTTCTCCGGCCAGATCACCAGGTCCGGGGCGGGCCGGGCCCCCGAGGCGACCTGCGCCGCCAGGGCCCGGGTGGCGGCCGCGTGATTCTCGGTCACCGTGGACGCGCGGAGCAGCCCCGGCAGCGACCGGGCGTGCGGGACGTCGCCTTGCACCGCGGCCACCGTCACGGTGCGCTGCCCCAGGCTGGCCCCGTCCACAGGGAGCAGGGTGCCCGCGAGGGCCACTCCAGCCGTGGCCGCGGTGGCCGCCACCGCGAGGATCACGCGGCGCCGGTCTCGGCCCGGGCTGACATCCGGGTTGCGGCCCGTGCTGAGAATCAGCCACGCCAGCATCGCCCCGGTCAGCGCGACCAGGAACGAAAGCAGCGGGGGTCCCCCGATCGCGGCCCAGCCCGCGGTGGGCGCGCCCGCCTGGCTCATCGCCAGGCGGCCCCAGGGGAAGGCATAGGGCCAGCGGGACCGCATCGCCTCGGCCGCCACCCACCAGGTGCCCACCGCCAGCGGCCAGCCGGGCAGCCCGAGAAGCAGCCGCTGTCCCACCGCCAGCAACCCGAAGATCACCGCCTCGGCGATGGCCAGCGCGGCCCACGCGTACCAGGCCACGTTGACCAGCCAGGACAGCAGGGGCACGAAGAAGGCGATCCCGAAGACCAGCCCGATGAGGAACGAGGCCCGCAGCCCCCGGCGGTGCAGCGCAATCACCAGCAGGGCCGGCCCGGCCGCCGCCAGCGGCCAGAATCCGACCGGCGGGAAGGCGCCTACCAGGGCCACCCCGCCGGCCACGGCGGCCAGCAGGGCCCAGGGCAGCCGCAGCCCGTCGCGCCGCAACCCGGCCAGGCCCGCCGGGACGCCGCCGGTGACCGGGGGAACCCGCCCGGCGGTGGCCACGCCGCCGGTACCGCCCTCCGGGATCCGCTGCATGGGCAGAGCGTAGCCGGATATGCGGGGTTGATGCCTCCGCCCAGGCCACCGGACCTGGCCGGACGCCCCGGGCTGGTGTGCACGGGTCTCGGTCTGTTTCACCAGGATCGCGGATCTTCAGCGTGATAGCTTGATTACATTCTGTTCCTAGGTGGGGACGGCCAACCCCGACCGCACGGCACGAGGGCCTGTCAGTGATCAAGATCCGCTATTGCGATCTGCCTCAGGGCCGCCACGCGCATGTCCACACGGCTGGCCGGCGGTCTGTCATCTACCTGCTTCCTGGCCTTACCCCCGCCCAACGGCGGGACGCGCTGGGCAGGTTAATCCGCACCTCACGTCAGGGGTACGGGCCGCGGGTCCGGGCGCCCGGGGTCAGGTTCGCGGTCGCCAGGGACGTCGCGAGGACCACGGCGCGTAACGCGCTGGCGGCGATCCGGTGCCACCCCGCAGGCTCGACGGCCCTGGCGGCCCTCATCGCCGCGGGCGTCATCTGCTACGCCTTTTTCGTCACCGTGACGGTGCGGTTTACCCCGCGCCCGGCCGGGCCGCCCGTCGCGGCGCCGTCCCGGCCGCAGGTCCCCCGAGGCCGGTCACCGGGAAGCGGCGCCCGCCGTCCCGCGGGTATCCGGCCCCCGGTCCCCGGGCACCACACTGCGTCCCGTACCACTAACGGAACCGGCGCCGCTGCTGGTCCCGGAACTGGTGCTGCGCCGTCGGGCCAGGCGACCAATCCCGTCCCGCTGCCTACCGGCACCTGGTCAGCCCCGGGAGGTGTGCTGCCGACCGGCTCGGCCCGGCCGTCGGCGCCTGCCTCATCCCCGCCGCCTGCCACGCCATCCCCGGTGCCGTCGACGGCGCCAGACCTGCCGAGCCCAGCGCCGGGCCACGGGGACCCGGGCGGGCTGTGCCTGCAACTGGGTCCCCTCGGCGTCTGCCTCTCCCACCAGCCCGGGTAACCTGCCTGCGGGACGACGGGAGGTACTGAGGTGAGCCGCCGTGGCTGGGTTCTCTTCGCGGCGATGAGCGTGATCTGGGGCGTTCCCTACTTGCTCATCAAGGTCGCGGACGGCGGGGTCTCGGTTCCGGTTCTCGTCTTCGCTCGGGTGGCCGGGGGCGCCGCGGTGCTGCTGCCCATCGCGGTGCACCGCAGGCAGGTGGGGGCGCTGCGCGGGCACTGGCGCTGGCTGGCCGTATTCGCGTGCGTGGAGATCATCCTGCCGTGGCTGTTCTTGAGCGCAGCGGAGAAACGGCTGTCGAGTTCGATGAGCGGCCTGCTCGTCGCCTCGGTGCCGATCATCGGGGTGGCCCTGGCCAGGCTCACCGGGGACAGAGAGCGGCTCACGCCGCTGCGCTGGGCCGGCCTGCTGGGCGGCCTGGCCGGAGTGGCGCTGCTCGCCGGCCCGGGCGCGGTCCACGGTGACCTGGGGTCGGTCGCCCTGGTCATGCTCACCGCGGTGGGATACGCCATCGGGCCGCTGATCGCCAGCCGCAAGCTTGCTGACCTGCCCGGTCTCGCGGTGACCGCGGTATGCCTGGGGTTCGCGGCGGTGGTCTACGCCCCGGCGGCCGCGCTGACCTGGCCGCGATCGGTCCCGTCCGCCGCTGTGCTGGCCAGCCTGGCCGGTCTGGCCCTGGTCTGCACGGCCCTCGCGTTCGTGCTGTTCTTCAAGCTGATCGCCGAGGTCGGCCCGGCCCGCGCCACGGTGATCACGTACGTGAACCCGGCCGTGGCCGTGGCCCTCGGCGTGGGGGTGCTCGGTGAGCCGCTCACCCCGGAGATCATCGCCGCTTTCGGCCTGATCCTGGCGGGTTCCGTGCTGGCCACCAGGTCCGGCCAGCCGGCCGCCTCCGGGACCGAGGAGACGGCCCAGGATCAGCCCAGCGCCGCGCCCGGGCCGTTGAGCAAAGCCCCGTGACCAGCGCAGCGGATCCTGAAGCGCAGCTGCGCGCGCTCGAGGAGTTGCTGACTGGCCCGGGCGCCGAACTGCTGGCCTCGCTGCGCGACCAGGTGCTCACCCCGGGCACCGCGCTGGCCCTGGGCACCCGGTTGCGTCAGACGTACCCGGCCGGGCTGGTGGCCGCGGCCCTGGCGCAGCACGAACTGCGGCTCGCAGCCCGGGCTAAGTTCAGCCGGGCCATGGACATGTTCTTCACCCGGGCGGGCCTGGAGCAGGCCTCCGCTGAGGTGGTGGCCCAGCACCGGCAGGCCCGGTTCGCAAAGGCCGGCGTGCTGGCCGACCTGTGCTGCGGCATCGGCGGTGACCTGGTCGCCCTAGCCGGGAAGCACCAGGTCCGGGCCGTCGACCGGGACCCGCTGCACCTGCGGATGGCGATGCTCAATGCCGCGGCCTGCGGCGTGGGTGGTTGCGCGCAGGCCGTGCAGGCCGACGTTCGCGAGGTGGACCTGGCCGGGGTGGATGCGGTGTTCATCGACCCGGCCCGGCGCAGCGGCGCCCGCCGGCTGGGCCCCGGCACGAGCGAACCGTCGCTGGCCTGGTGCCTGGACCTGGCCGGGCGTGTCCCCAGGATGGGCATCAAGGCGGCCCCCGGGATCGCGCGGGACGCGGTGCCCGGTGGCTGGGAACTGGAGTTCGTCGCCGTCGGGCGGGATCTGAAGGAAGCGGTGGCCTGGTCGCCGTCCCTGGCTGGCCCGGCCACCCGGGCCACCATCCTGCCTGGCGGCCACACGCTCACCCCCCGGCCAGGCCCGCCAGTCCCGGTGGCCGCCCCTGGCCCTTTCGTCCTCGACCCGAACCCCGCGGTGACCCGGGCCGGGCTGGTCGAGGAGCTCGCCCGGGACCTGGGGGCGTGGAAGATCGACCAGCAGATCGCGTTCCTGGCCGCTGACTCAAGGCTGCGTACCCCGTTCGCCCGCACCCTGCGGGTCCTCGACTCCGGGCCGTGGAACCAGAAACGGCTCCCGGCCCGCCTGCGTGACCTCGACATCGGTGCGCTGGACATCCGGCGCCGGGGACTGGCCGGAGATGTGGACCGGCTGCAGCGGCAGCTGAAGCTGTCCGGTTCGCGCCGGGCCACCTTGATGATGACCCGGGCCCGGGATGAGCCCTGGGGGCTGATCTGCGTTGACGCTGATACGCCATAGCCATCTGTCTTTCCGCCTTAGCCGTCTGTCTGCTATCTGCCATGGCCGGGGGCGCCCGACTATGGACTGCCTGGGCCGGGGGCGCCTGACTGTGGACTGCCTGGGCCGGGGGCGCCTGACTGCGGACCGGATTGCGGTACGTCCCCGCTAGACTCGCGCACGTGATTGACCTGAGGGCCGCACGCCAGGAGCCAGACCGCTACCGGTCCGCGCTCGCCCGGCGGGGTGCCGCCGACGACTTCGATGCCGTGCTCGCTGCCGACCAGACCTGGCGGGAGCTGACCGAACGGGCCGAGACCCTGCGCGCCACGCAGAAGCGGTCGTCCCGGGGGGGCAAGCCCAGCCCCGAGGAACTCGCCGCGCTGCAACAGCTCCGGAAGGAGCTCGACGCGGCGGAGTCAGACCTGGCCGAGGCCGAGCGGAGCCGGCAGGCCCTGCTGGCCCGGATCCCCAACCTCCCTGACCCCAGCGCCGCGGACGGCCTGGCCGAGGAAGATTCGGTCGTGCTGCGCACCTGGGGCGAGCCACCCCGGTTCACGTTCGATGTCCGGGACGCCACCGATCTCGGCGGTCCGGCGGGCTGGATCGACATGGCCCGCGGCGCCCGGCTGTCCGGGTCCCGCTTCGCATACCGCTTCGGCGACGTGGCCATGACCGAGATGGCCCTGTACCGCTTCGTCCTCGACCGCCTGGCCGGGAAGGGGTTCATGACCGTCCTCCCGCCGGTACTGGTCGGCGAGCGGGCCATGTACGGCACCGGGTTCCTGCCCACCGAGGAGTCCAACCTGTACCACCTGGAACGGGACAATCTGTACCTGACCGGGACCTCGGAGGTGGCGCTGGCCGGGATCCACACCGACGAGCGGCTCGAGGAGAGCGAGTTGCCCGCCAAGTACGCGGCGTTCAGCACGAACTTCCGGCGCGAGGCGGGAGCTGCGGGCAAGGACACCAAGGGCATGTTCCGGGTCCACCAGTTCGACAAGGTGGAGATGTACGTCTACTGCCTTCCGGAGCAGTCATCCGCGTTCCACGAGGAGCTTCTCGCGCACGAGGAGGAGATCGTCCAGGCCCTCGGGCTGCCCTACCGGGTGATGAACATCGCCGTGGGCGACCTTGGCGCGCCTGCGGCCAAGAAGTACGACATCGAGGCCTGGTTCCCCGCCCAGGAGCGCTACCGGGAGATCACCTCCTGCTCGAACACCACCGACTACCAGGCGCGGCGGCTGAACATCCGGTTCCGCCGCGACGGCAAGCTGCACTTCGCGCACACCCTGAACGGAACCGGGGCGACGGCCCGGTCCCTCCTGTCGATCATGGAGAACTTCCAGGACGAGGGGGGAGTCGTGGCCGTCCCAGAGGTCCTCCAGAGCTACGGCGCCCCGGCCACCCTCGGCCGGAAGCCGGGCTAAGCCCCGGATCCGCCGGCCTGGCCAGCACTCGCCTGGCCATCACCGGCCTGGCCCGCGCCGGCTGGGCCGTCACCAGCCTGGGCACTGCCCAGCGTGGTGAGCAGGCTGCTCCCCTCCGGGGAGCCGAGCCCGGTGCAGGCGTCCCAGCCCGGTCCGGCCGCGTAGGCGCCGTTGCTGCCGCTGGTGATGTCGCGGAAGCCCGGCCCCCCCGTGCCCGCGGTTACTCCCGCGTAGAGCAGGGGCTGAATCAGGCCGAACGGCTTCCCGGTGGACTGGGCCAGGCGGCTGATGAGCCCGGCCCAGAGCGGTGCCACCGCACTCGTCCCGCCGATCACTGTGGACTGCCCGTCCACCCGGACCTGGTAGCCGGTGGCCGGGTCGGCGCAGCCGGCCACATCGGGCACGCCCCGGCCTGCCGCCGTGCCGGGCGCCGCCCCGGCCTGGGCCGGGACGCCCGCTGCGTCCTGCCAGGACGGGAGGCCGAAAGTGTCACTCACGCCGCCGCCGGTGGCGCCGCCCGACGCCCCGTCGTTCCAGACCGTCTCGGAGCTGATCACGCCGGTCGCCGCGTTGCCGCGCAGACTGGTCCCGCCGCAGGCCAGCGCGTGCGGGCTGGACGCAGGGAAGTCGACGTGGACGCCGCTGCCACTCTGGCCGTCGCTGCTGCCGTTGTCCCCGGCTGCGACGGTGACCGTGACGCCGAGCGCGGCCGCGTCCGCCATGGCCTGGTCCAAGGAGGTCCGGGCCTGCGCGGTCCAGGAATCCTCGGATTGCCCCCAGCTGATGCTGACTACGGCGGGCGTCGGGGTGGCGTGCACCGCGGTGGTCACCGCGTCCACGAAGCCCTGATCGGTGTTGGGCGCGAAGTAGACGACCTGGGCGGCCCCGGGAGCCACCCCCCCGGCCACCTCGATGTCCAGCAGGACCTCGCCGTCGGCGCCGTTAGGGTCCTGGCCGGGCTGGTTGACCGCGCCGTCTACGCCGGCCGCGGTGACCGAGGGAACCGGGAGGCCCAGCCCGGCGAAGTAGGGGTCGAGGTCGCTGCTTCCGAATCCGCCACCGAGCTCGATGATTGCGATGGTCTGGCCGGTCCCGTCGGTGCCCGCCGGGAACTGGTACAGCCCGGCGACCTGCGGCGGGGTGTAGGAGGTAGGCGCCGCGGCTGGTGCCGGTGCCGCGGATCCCGGTGCGGTCGATCCCGGTGCTGTGCTCCGGGCCCCCGCCGCGGGAGCGCGGCGGTAATGCGCGCGGGCCTGCGGCCGGTCGTCCAGGCCGAGCACGGCGAGCACGATGCCATTCAGTTCGGCGGGGATCTGCAGCGCGCCTTCGCGGTAGCGGTGCTCGACCGTGCCCTGTCCCGTGATCGGGTCGGGCGTGCGGACCAGGCGCAGCGTGGCTCCAAAGGTCGCGGACAGGGCCGCGATCGTGCCCGCCACCTTTACCCGGCGGGCACCCGGGTCGGCGCTGGCGACCCGCAGGCCGTGCCCAGCCAGCACGGTCGAGATGAGGTCCAGGTCGGCCGGGTCGGTGCCGTGTTGCTCAGCGAAGTGCTCCCTGGTCAAGGTGGCGGGGCCTTCCACCAGATCCCGGGGCAGCGCGGCCCGGCGCCGGGTCACCAGCGTGACCTCGATCTGCTCGGCTTCATCCACCGCGCCCACTTGCTGCGACTGCGGCAGGGAGCCGCGCTCGCTGCCGGGCAGAGGCACGAAGGATTGTCCGCTCATTATCGCTCCTGGGTGGTTGACGCCGTTTCAGCAGCCAGTATGTCGCGTGACCGCGGCCGGGGAGCCGTTCCCGCGCCAAAACGGATGGGCTCATCAGGGCGGAAATGCGGAGGACGGGAACGGTCGCAGCCGTTCCCGCCCTCCGCAGGATTCCTGGTCGCGAGGCCATCCTGATTGGGCAGCCCGCGGTCAGGCGCCCGCGGTCAGGCGCCCGTGGTCAGGCCACCAGCAAGGTCAGCAGGCTGCGGTGAAGATCGGCGCGGCGATGAGGGACCAGAGGGCAACGAGCCCAACCTCGCCGTGGCCGATCCGCTGCCCGGTCTGGCGCGCGGTGGCCATGCTGGCCCCCGCCACCACCACGAGGCCGGTCGACACGCCGAACGCGAGCCACCTAGCCACCGCTGCCGAGAAGGCGGCCTTTCCCGCAGACCCATCGGTATGCAACCGGACCGCCGGCGCTCCTGCCCGGACGCGGCACCGCCCACCCGGACGCGGCCCCGCCCACTCGGACGCGGCGCTCCTGCCCGGACGCGGCGCTCCTGCCCGGACGCGGCACCGCCCACTCGGACGCGGCCCCTTACCCGGCGCGGCACCGTCACCGGGAGCACCGTGGCCCGGTCCTGAACCACTTTCGTCCCATCAACCACATGGGCCACAGCGGCGATCCGACTCCTGGCACATTTCACGCGGAGCGGAGCGTTCGTCGTATCCGGACAAATCACCCGTCAGGACGCACGCTCCGTGAAATGTCAAAGTTGATCATGAACTGAGAACCCGACCGGCCACGAGCGGGCCGGGATGGGTGGGACAGGATGGGATGGGTGGGGTTGGGGGGATGGGTGGGGGTGAGGGGCTGGGGCGCCGGGCATAACCCGGATCTGCACGGCGACTGGATCACCGCTGCGGACTGGATCTGCGTGGGGGAATGGGTCACATGTGCGGGGATATGCCGGGTGGCGGGTCATCGTCCGCAGCCGGCCCGATGTCCCGGTAGTGGTGATCTCGGAGGCGGTCCCGGCGGTCCTGGCGGTCCAGGCGGTCCCGTTGGTGGTGATGATGGTCCCGGTGGTCCCGGTGGTCGTCGTCCCGGTCCGCCGCGCCGCCGCGCCGCACGTTGACCCCGCCCAGCAGCGCGAGCCCGACCACCCGCACCTTGGGTGCGCCGGGCAGCCCGGGGCCGCTGGCCCGGTGGTCGAAGCCGCCCATGATGCCGACGCCGGACACGTCCACCTCGACGTCGTCACCCACCATGATGTCCACCCCGCCCATCAGGGTGAAGACGTCGATGGTGATGTCACGCTGGCTGAACCGGGCTTCGCGCAGGTCGAGCTGGACGCCGCCAAGCACCGCGACCACGCTGTGCCGGGGCGGCACCACCCACGTCCCGCCCCGGTCCACGCCGCCCAGGATCGCGACGGACATCCCGGATCCGGGCTCACCGCCGATCCGGGCCGCCGGAAACGTGCCCGGGGCCGTGGCCAGCGGCCCGGGCGGCGGCTGGCCGGGGGCGGGCAGGTCCGCGGTGACCTCGGTCAGGTCGCCGTACGTCCGGGCCGCGTACGCGGCCTCGAGGCGCTGGTCCAGTTCGTCGAACGTGATCCGGCCGTCGCCGGCCGCCTGGCGCAGGACTTCGGCGGCCTGCTCCCGGTCGGCGTCGGAGACCCGGAGCTGACGGCGGTCGGCGGGCTGGGGGAGATCGCTCATGACCTGATCCGCTTCACTCGCCGGGGGTCTGCAGTTCGAGGTAGCTGACGCCGCGCAGGTCCAGCCAGGTGCGCCCGGCGGACTGGGTGACCCGGAGCACCACCTCGCCGCAGGTGCCGCAGCGGGCTACCAGGCCCGGCGCGTCGGTGTACACCATGGCCTGGCCCATCGCCTCGCGCGTGCCGCACGAGGCGCACTGGCCTACCGTGGTGGTGATGTCCACCGCGAAGACCTCGCCGAGGGTCCCGGCGAGGACGTTGCCGTCCAGGTGCGTGGTCACGCTTGGCCTCCGGAGGGTCCGAATCGTTCGGTCTTGATCACGCCAGGATCATGTCCCGCCTTGACCAGCAGGCTGGCCGCGGCCTCGACGAAGCCGGTCGGCCCGCAGATGAAGACCGCGGGCGCGGCCTCCCGGGTCCAGCCGGGTGCGGCCAGCGCCACCGGGGTGAGCCGGCCCACCCGTACCTGGGAGCCGGGCGGGGCGCTGCGGGTGTACACGTAGCTCACCTCGAGCCCGTCCCCGGCCTGGCTGCGCTGGGCCAGTTCGGCCGCGTAGAGCACGGTCTGCGGGTCGCGGACCGAGTAGACGAGCCGGAAGGGGGCGCGGCTGCCGGTCTCGGCGCGGTCGCGGATCATGGACATCAGCGGGACCACGCCGCTGCCCCCGGCCACCAGCAGCACGGGGCGGGTGGCGTCGGGGTCCCAGACGAACCAGCCGCCGATCGGCCCGCGCAGCTCCAGCGGGTACCCCGGCATCAGCACGTCGGTCAGGTAGGGCGAGGCCTCGCCGTCCTCCAGCCGCTGCACGGTGAGCTCGAGGCGGTCACGGCCAGGTGGGGAGGCGATTGAGTACGACCGCTGGGCCGAGTAGCCGTCCTCGGCGGTGAGCCGGACGTCCACATGCTGGCCGGCGGCGTGCCCGGGCCAGCCGGGGACGTCGAGCGTGATGGTGCGCGCGGTCGCGGTCTCCTCACGGATCTCCGCGACGGTGCCCACCTGCCAGGTCAGTCGCCCCAGTACCGCTGCTCGCGCCATGGGTCTCCGTAGTTGTGGTAACCCAGGCTCTCCCAGAACCCGGGTTCGTCTTTGGTCTTGAGGTCGATGCCCTGCACCCATTTGGCCGACTTCCACAGGTACAGGTGGGGCACCAGCAGCCGGGCCGGACCGCCGTGTTCCGCGGTCAGGGGCCGCCCGCCGTACTCGAAGGCCACCCACGCCTGGCCATCCAGCAGGTCGGCCAGCGGGAGGTTGGTGGTGTACCCGCCGTAGCTGCGGGCCAGCGCGTATTCGGCGCTGGTCTGGGCCTGGGCCAGGAGCGTGTCCAGCGATACCCCCCGCCAGGTGGTGTGCAGCTTGGACCACTTGGTCACGCAGTGCAGGTCAACCTGGACCTCTTCGGTGGGCAGGGCCTGGAACGCCGCCCAGTCCCAGGTGTGCACCTCACCGGTCTCGGTCGTGATACGAAACTCCCACGAGCCGGTGTTCACCCGGGGGGTAGGCCCGGCGGACAGCACCGGGAAGTCGGTGACGAGGTACTGGCCTGGTGGGAGCTTCTGCTGCCCGGACCTCGGGCGGCCCTTGAACCCTGGTGACACGATGCCCATGCGGCTAGCTTGCCACCCCGCGGGGGCCTAGCGGCAGGCCGGGAGCACTACTGTCTGCCTTAGTGCAGGTAGCGGCCTGGCTCAGTGGGTGGATCTAGTGCAGGTGGCGGCGCCAGTCGGCGGGGACCCGGCCGGCGGGGCCGGGCACCGGCTGGTCCACCGGGTGGTGCTCCGGCGGGGCGAGCTCCGGGCCGTCGTAGAACTGCTCCTCGGGGTAACTCCAGAACCACGACTCGCCCGGCTCGAAGCTGCGCACCAGCGGATGACCGCTGTCCTTGGCGTGCGCGCTGGCGTGCTGGGATGGTGAGCTGTCACAGCAGCCGATGTGCCCGCACTCGGCGCAGCGGCGCAGGTGAAACCACCAGCCCGACACCGCCTCGCATTCCACGCAGCCGGTGCCGCTCGGCGCGGCGTTCGGGTTCAGTCCCGGAATGTCAGCCATTCAGCTCTCCTCGGCGGTGGCTGGCGTGCCAGTGGCCGGTACGGCAGTGTCCGGGGTGCCAGCGCCCGGAGCGACCACGCTATCGTCCGACGCCACGGTGATGGGCAGCCGGACCTGGAACCGGGTGTTCCCCGGTTCGGACTCGACCCGCAGGTCCCCGTGGTGCCGGGTGACGACGATGCGGTAGGAGATGTCCAGCCCGAGCCCGGTGCCCTCACCCACCGGCTTGGTGGTGAAGAACGGCTCGAAGATCCGGCTCTGGATGTCGCGGGGGATACCGGGCCCGGTGTCAGCGATCTCCACCAGCACCCGGTCATCGTCGCGTGCCGTGCGCACCGTCAGCGTGCCGTGGCCGTCCATCGCCGAGACGGCGTTATCGATGAGGTTGGTCCAGACCTGGTTGAGCTCCGCCGGGTAGCCGGGGATGGGCGGCAGGCTGCGGTCGAAGTCCTTGACCACGGTGATCCCGTCGCCGAGCTTGCCCGCCAGCATCATGAGCGTGCTCTTCAGCAGCTCGTGCACGTCGATCACCTGGTAGGGCGCCCGGTCCAGCTGGGAGTACTGCTTGGCCGCAGTGACCAGGTGGGAGACCCGCTTGGTGGAGTCCTCGATCTCGTTCAGCAGCAGCTCGGTCTCGACCGTGTAGTTCAGCCAGCGGATCGAGGCCTCCAGCGTGCCGTCGTCCACCACCGCCGCCACCTGGTCCAGCCACGCGGCTTCCAGCCCGGCCGAGACGAAGGTGGGCGCGAGGTCCCACCCGCCGCTGATGCCGTGGTCCTCCAGCCACTCGCCCACCGCGTCCTCACGGTCCGAGGCTTCCATCGGGCTCAATTCGGGGGCTTTGGCCACCCGTTCCGCGGCCTCCTCCTGGAGCCGGATCAGGGTTTCCAGGCAGGCGGGATCAAACCGGCCGCTGGCCATCATCCCGAGCTTGTGGCGCATGCCGGCCACCCGGTCGCGCAGCGTCGAGGTGGCCCGGACCGCGGCGGCGGCCGGGTTGTTCAGCTCGTGGGTCAGGCCGGCCGACAGCGAGCCCAGGGCCAGCAGCCGTTCCCGCTGGCCCACCTGCTGCTGGACGTTCTTGATCCCGAAGAACAGCCCCTCCAGCATGTGGACGGCCATCGGGAACCAGTCCCGCATCATCGACGCGAACTTGTCCGCGTCCAGCACGTAGAACCGGGACGGCTCGGTGACGCGCAGCGAGTTGTCGTAGACCTGGGGGACCCGGTCGCCTAGATAGGCGCGGAACGCCCCCGTGTACGAGCCACGGTAGGAGGAGCGGTTGACCTCGACGTCGTCACCGCCGATCCGGCGCGACATGACCAGGGTGCCCTCGATCAGGACGTAGAAGCAGGTCGCCGGCTCCCCCTCGGCGTAAACCGGGCCAGGCGGGAACAGCTCCACCCGCCCTTCCCGGCACAGCCAGGCCAGCTGCTCGCCGTCCAGCTTCTCGAACAGGAACAGGCTGCGCAGCTCGTCGACGTCGCACGGCACCGTCTGCCGGCCCTCGGCGAGCGATCCGGCGGGGGCGGTCTGCGGTGGCTGGGTGGCTGGTTCTGCACTCATGGCTAAAGCTTCTCCAGATAGCGGTGCACGAGCATGACGGCCATGGCTCCTTCGCCGACCGCGGAGGCGACCCGCTTGGCGGACTCGGCGCGGGCATCCCCGGCCACGAACACGCCGGGGACGCTCGTCTCGAGGTGGTACGGCGCCCGGTCCAGCTGCCAGCCAGGCTTCTGCCCGCCCACGGACAGATCCGGGCCGGCCACGACGAAGCCGTGGTCATCGCGGACGACCGTGCCGTCCAGCCAGTCGGTCAGCGGGGCGGCGCCGATGAATAGGAACAGCATCTGTGCGTTCACTATTTCGGTGCCCCCGTCGGCGGTGTTGCGCAGGGTCAGCTGCTCCAGGTGGCCATCCCCGCCTGCCCCGATGACCTCGGTGCAGGTCCGGACCGTGATGTTCTCGACCTCCCCGAGCTGCTGGATCAGGTAGTAGGACATGGACCGCTCCAGCGACGGCCCGCGGACCAGCAGCGTCACCGACTTGGCGTGCCGGGAGAGGTACACCGCGGCCTGGCCGGCCGAGTTGGCCCCGCCCACGATGTAGATGTCCTGGTCGATGCAGGCCGAGGCCTCGGTGAGGGCCGAGCCGTAGTACACCCCGCGGCCGGTCATCTCCTTCAGGCCGGGCGCGCCCAGCTGCCGGTAGGAGACCCCGGTGGCCAGGATGATGCTGTGCGCGCCGAGCGTGCCCCCGTCCGCGAACCGGACCTCCCGCGCGGCCCCTTTCACGTCGAGGCCGACCACTTCCCGGGTGGTGAGGACCTCGGCGCCGAACTTCTGGGCCTGCATCCGGGCCCGCGTGGTGAGCTGCGCCCCGGACACCCCATCGGGAAAGCCGAGATAGTTCTCGATCCGGGAACTCTGGCCGGCCTGGCCGCCGGTCGCGGTCCGCTCGACCAGCACCGTCTTCAGGCCCTCGGAGGCGCCGTAGACGGCCGCGCCCAGGCCGGCCGGGCCGCCGCCGATCACCACCAGGTCGTAGAAGTCCTTGGCCGGGGTGGTGGTCAGGCCGACCCGATTGGCCAGCTCGGAGTCGCTGGGCGCCAGCATGGTCTCCCCGTCCGGGGTGATGACCAGCGGCAGGGTCCGGCCGTCCGCGCCGGCGGCGGAGAGCAGCCGCTCCCCGTCCGGCTCGTCGGAGGGGAACCAGCGGTAGGCCACCTCGTTGCGGGCCAGGAACTCGCGCACCTCGGTGCAGCGCGCCGACCAGCGGTGCCCGACCACCTTGGTCACGTGCACCGGCTGGTAGTCCTCCAGCCGCCACGCCTCCAGCTGGGCGTCGATCACCGGGTAGAGCTTCTCCTCCGGCGGGTCCCACGGCTTGAGCAGGTAGTAGTCGAGATCGACGACGTTGATGGCCTCGATCGCGGCGTTGGTGTCCGCGTAGGCGGTGAGCAGCACCCGGCGGGCGGCCGGGTACACGTTCATCGCCGCTTCGAGGAACTCGATGCCGTTCATCTGCGGCATCCGGTAGTCAGCCAGGATCACCGCCACCTCGTCGCCGCGCAGCCGCATCTCCTTCAGCGCCTCGAGGGCGGCCGCGGCCGATTCGGCGCGCACGATACGGTGCTGCTCCGCATAGCGCTGCCGCAGGTCGCGGGCGATGGACCGGGAGACCCCGGGATCGTCGTCCACGGTCAGGATCGCGGTGCGGGCCGGGCTGTTCGGCGCGGGCGCCGTCATGCGCGCACCAGGCCAGCCGAATCCGGGCTCACCGGATGCAGGCCGGCTGGCTGCGGGCGGGTCGTGCGCGGGCTGGTTTTAGCTGGGCGGGTCTCAGCTTCACGCCTGGGCCACTGCATGTTCCCATGGTAAGGAAGCACGCAAAGTTCCCATCACCCTGGACGGGCCGCGTTCGCTCAGAGCGTGGTCCGGGGCGGCTGGCCGGGGGTGGTCCGGCGCGCCCGGTCATCGTGATCGTCCCGGCTCCGGCGAGCCAGTGGAAGGGCAAACCAGAGTCCCGCAAACGCCACCACGGCGATGGCGGTGATCACCACGGTGGGAGCCCCCGGCGCCACGAAACTGACCACCAGCAGGACCGCACTGGATACCGCGAGCCCCACCGTGACCAGCCCGGCGATGGCGAGCACGTTGGTCACCCGGACCAGGCTCTCCTTCTCGTGTCGCCGGAACAGCAGCCGGTGATAGGCGACCGGGGTGACCAGCAGGGCGGTGGACACCACCGCGAGCAGGACCGTGGCCAGGTAGATGCCGTGCTGGGCCGGGTTCAGCTTGGTGAACCGGTTGGCGAAGGGAATGGTGAGCAGGAAACCGAACATCACCTGGATGCCGATGCCGACCACGCGGAGCTCGTTGAGCAGCTCGATCACGTTCCGGTCGGCCCGCTCGGCCTCGGTCTCATCGGGCCGGTCCGGATCCTCGTGCCGGGCGTCCTCGGCTTCCCGTGACGCGTCCGTGCTCACCACGGCCTCCCGCGGGTGGTCCCGCGGTCCCGGGGCGTCCAGCGCGGCGCGGAGCTGAGCATGCCCCGGGAGCTACCCGCAGTGTCCTGCGCAAAACGGCCCAGCCTGTCCCGGCCCGCGCTGGCCTGGCCGGATGCCCCGTGGCCTGGCTTGACGGGTCCCGGGGCCTGTGGTCTCCTGTCTTGCGTTCTGTCAACGGCAGTGCGGAAGTGTTACCCCGAGGAAGGTTTCGCTGATGGTGCTGTCGCGGCGCGGCCTGGCCGCCGGGCTGCTGCTCGGCGCGGGGCTCGACGCCGTACTCGCTGATCCGCGCCGTGGGCACCCGGTCGCGGCGTTCGGCACGGCGGCGTCCCGGACCGAGGCGGTGCTCTGGGCCGACAGCCGCGGCCGCGGGATGTCCATGGTGGCTGTCTGCCTGGCCCCGGTGGCCGCGGCCGGCCTGGCCGGGCAGCGGGGCTTCGCGCCGCAGGCGAGCGGGCCGCTCGCCCGCGCCCGCGCGCATCCGTCCGCCGCCGTCGCGGTGACCGCGCTGGCCACCTGGGCGGTGCTCGGCGGGACCAGCCTGGCCCGCGAGGCCCAGGCCCTCGGGCGGCTCCTGGAGGACGGTGACCTGGCTGCCGCGCGCCGGCGGCTGCCCGCCCTGTGCGGCCGCGACCCGGACCGGCTCGACGCGGCCGGGCTGGCCCGCGCGGCGGTGGAATCGGTCGCCGAGAACACCTCCGACGCGGTGGTCGCCCCGCTGCTGTGGGGCGCCGTGCTCGGCCTCCCGGGCCTGCTCGGCTACCGCGCGGTCAATACCCTCGACGCGATGATCGGCCACCACAGCCCGCGCTACGAACGGTTCGGCTGGGCCGCGGCGCGGCTGGATGATGCGGCCAACCTGATCCCGGCCCGGGTCACGGGGCTGCTGGCCGCGGGGCTGGCCCCGGCGGTCGGGGGCAGCCCTCGGTACGCGCTGCGGATGCTTCGCCGCGACGGCGGCCAACATCCCAGTCCTAACGCCGGCCGCTGCGAAGCTGCCTTCGCCGGGTCACTGGCCATCCAGCTGGGCGGCCAGAACGTCTATCACGGCCAGACCGAGCGGCGCGGGCTGCTGGGCGACGGCGGGCCGCCGGACGCGGCCGACATCGCCCGGGCGGTCCGGCTGTCCCGGCTGGTCAGCGTGGCGGCTGCGGCGCTGGCGGCCGTCATCGCGCACATTCTGCGCAGGGGGAGGAAACCTTGACCGAGGACCAGGATGTCTTCCGCCCAGGGGGCCACACCGAGGGGGAGGATGCCCGGCCGCCCGTGGCGCCGGCGCTGCCCCCGGCGGACGTCGAGGCGCTGTACCAGGTGGTCGCCGGGCGTCGCGACATCCGCAACGGCTTCCTCCCGGACCCCATCGCCGACGACGTGCTGACCCGGGTGCTGACCGCGGCGCACCAGGCCCCCAGCGTGGGGCTCAGCCAGCCCTGGGACTTCATCGTGCTGCGCGACCGGGCGGCCAGGGAGCAGGCGCACGCCCTGGCCCGCCGGCAGCAGGAGGTGTTCGCGGCCGGGCTGCCTGGCCCGCGCGCCCGGGCGTTCCGCGAGCTCAAGGTGGAAGCGATCCTGGACACCCCGGTCAACGTCGTGGTGACCTGCGACTCCACCCGCGGCGGCCGCCACGTGCTCGGCCGCCACGCCCAGCCGCAGGTCGCGGGGTACTCGACCGCGTGCGCGGTGCAGAACTTCTGGCTCGCCGCGCGGGCCGAGGGCCTCGGCGTGGGCTGGGTCAGCTTCTTCGACGAGCGTGAGCTGGCCGCCGCGCTCGGCCTGCCCGAATACCTGCAGGTGGTCGCGTACCTGTGTGTCGGGCACGTCGAGGCGTTCCCGCCCGCGCCGGAACTGGTGCTCAGCGGCTGGGCCCGGCGCCGGCCGCTCGCCTGGGCCGTGCACGACGGGCAGTGGGGCCGCCGCGGGCTGCCGGGCGCGCCGCCCGCCAGCCTGGTTGCCGATACCATCGCCGCGATCGGGCCGCTGGACGCCGAGGCGGTGGCGCAGGCCCGCGAGCGGCAGGAGGCGCTGACCAAGCCCAGTGGCTCGCTGGGCGTGCTGGAGCAGGTGTCGGTGCAGCTGGCCGGGCTGGCGCGGGAGTGCCCGCCGCCGCTGCCCGAGCCCGCCGTGGTTGCGGTGTTCGCTGGCGATCACGGGGTGCACGCTCAGGGGGTCACCCCGTGGCCGCAGGAGGTCACCGCGCAGATGGTGGCCAACTTCCTGGCCTCGGGGGCCGTGGTGAACGCGATCGCGGAGCAAGCCGGGGCCGAGGTCTGCGTAGTGGACGTCGGGGTCGCGGCGGACCTGCCGGCCGCGCCCGGGCTGCTGCCCCGCAAAATCCGGCCCGGCACCGCGGACATGACCCTGGGCCCGGCCATGACCCGGGACGAGGCCCTGCGCGGCGTGGAAGTGGGCATCGAGACCGCGCGCGACCTCGTCGCGGCGGGCAACTCGTGCCTGCTGACCGGGGACATGGGCATCGCGAACACGACCGCGTCGGCCGCCCTGATCGCCGTGTTCACCGGGTCGGAGCCGGAGCAGGTCACCGGCCGGGGCACCGGCATCGACGACCCGACCTGGCAGCGCAAGGTCACGGTGATCCACCGCGCCCTGGATCTCAACCGTCCCGATCCCGCCGACCCGCTGGGTGTCCTGGCCGCGGTGGGCGGCCTGGAGCACGCCGCCCTGACCGGGTTCATCCTGGGCGGCGCCGCGCTGCGGGTGCCGGTCGTGCTGGACGGCGTGATCGCCTGCGCCGCCGCGCTGGTGGCCCGGGCGCTGGCCCCGGACGTGCTGGGCGCCCTGCTGGCCGGGCACCTGTCCACCGAGCCGGGCGCCCGCCGGGCGCTGGACGCGCTGGGCCTGCGCCCGCTGCTCGACCTTGGCCTCCGCCTCGGCGAGGGCTCCGGCGCCGCGCTGGCCCTGCCGGTCGTCGCGGCCGCGGCCCGGGTGCTGCGCGACGTCGCGACGTTCGACAGCGCCGGGGTGTCGGGCGAGAAGGGATGAGCTGGCCCGGCCGCTGGCGGGACCCGGCCCGGCGTGACCGGCGGTACCCGCCGCCCAGGCTGCCCCGGCGGCCCGGCGGCCGCGGGTACCGGGTGCTGGTCCTGGGCGGGGCGCGATCGGGCAAGTCGGTGACCGCCGAACGGCTGCTGGCCGGCCGGGACCAGGTGGACTATGTGGCCACCGGGGCCGTGCCGGACGCCAGCGACCGGGAGTGGGCCGCCCGGGTCGCGATCCATCAGCAGCGCCGGCCGCTGCACTGGGCCACGCTCGAAACGAGGGACCTCGAGGGTGTCCTGGCCGGGCCGGACCTGGCCACTGCGGAGCCGGGGGCCCGGGAGCTGGCCGCCCGGCAGCTGGCCACCCCGGTCCTGATCGACTGCCTGTCCACCTGGCTGGCCGGGGTGATGGACGAGTGCGGGGTGTGGTCCGCCGCGCCCGGGGCCGACAAGGCTCTGGCCGCCCGGGTGGACGGGCTGCTGGACGCCTGGCGGTCCACCCGCCGGATCGTCGTGGCGGTCAGCAACGAAGTCGGCTCCGGCGTGATCCCGGCCACCGCGTCCGGCGTCCGCTACCGCGATGACCTCGGCCTGCTCAACACCCAGATCGCGGCGGAGTGCCAGCAGGTGTGGCTATGCACCGCCGGGATCCCCCGGCGGCTGCGGTGACCGGGGGCGCCGGGCACCGGGGGAACGCCGCCCCGCCGCCCCCGGCGCCGGGGGTCCCGGCCT
Organism: uncultured Actinomycetes bacterium; assembly: GCA_963770545.1. Classification (GTDB taxonomy): domain Bacteria; phylum Actinomycetota; class Actinomycetes; order Streptosporangiales; family Streptosporangiaceae; genus RYN-230. Next base: position 273,437 of record CAVYQF010000008.1, read on the forward strand.
GGCGGGTGGCGCTGAGCCTGTTCACGGTGATCCCGGCCGGGGTCAGCGGTGACCTGGACGAGGCAGCGGCGGCCCGGGCCGTGTTCTGGCTGCCGGTCCTCGGCGCCGGCCTGGGATTGGCTGGATCGGCCGTGATGGTTTTCGTTGCGGCGGGTGAATTGTCCGTGGAGCGGCAGTTCCTGGGGGCGGCCCTCGCGGTGGCGCTGCTCGCGGTGGCGACGGGGGGCCTGCACCTGGACGGGCTGGCCGACACCGCGGACGGGCTGGGCAGCCGCCGCCCGGCGGACCAGGCCCTGGAGATCATGCGCCGGCCGGACGCCGGGCCGCTCGGCGTGGCCACGCTGGTGCTGGTGCTGCTGGTCCAGGTGAGTGCGCTGGCCTCGCTGCCCCGAGGCTGGGGAGGGGGTGACTGGGCCGGGACTGGCTGGGCTGGGACTGGCTGGGCTGGGACTGGCTGGGCTGGGGCGACCGGGCTGGTGCTGGCCGCGGTGACCGGCCGGGTGGCGGTGGTGGCGGCCACCGGCTCGCCCTCGGCCCGGCCGTCCGGGTTCGGCGCCCTGGTGGCCGGGCGGACCAGCGCCGCGGCCCGGGCGGCCACCGTGGCAATCCTGCTGGCCGCGGTGGTTGCGGCCGGGCTGGCCCTGGGCGGGGTCGCGGCCGCGGCCCGGGGCGCGCTGGCCGCGGTGGCGGGCCTGGCCGTGGCCGCCCTGGTCCGCTGGGCCGCGCGGCGGCGGCTCGGCGGGATGACCGGCGACGTGTTCGGCGCGATCATCGAGCTGAGCACGGCCACCGTGCTGCTGGTCCTCGCGCTCACGAGCTGAGGCCCGCCGGCACCGACGGCGTGCAGACCCCGGCTGGCCCGAGGAAGCCTGCTTACCTGAGAAACAGGGCGATGGCCAGGTACTGGCATGTGGCGCCCGCGCAGACGTACACGTGGAAGACCTCGTGATACCCGAACACCGAGGGGTAGGGGTCCGGGCGGCGGCGGTGGTAGGACAGGGCGCCGACGGTATAGAGCAGGCCACCGCCGATCATCAGCCCCCCGGCCACCGGCCCGGCGTGGATCCAGACCTCGGGCAGGGCCAGCGCGGCCACCCAGCCCAGGGCGAGGAACGTCCCGCCGACCAGCCGTTCTGGCGCGTCCATCCAGGCCAGATGGATGCCGGCCGCGGTCGCGGTCAGCACCCACAACGTGATGAGCCCGGTCCGGCCCAGGGGCCCCGGGGCGGCCAGGATGAACACCGGCGTCGCGGTCCCGGCGATCAACAGGAAGATCATGACATGGTCGAGCCGCTGCAGCCGCTGCCGCCATTCCTGCGACCAGGTGCCGCAGTGATACAGGGCGCTCACCCCGAACAACCCGCCCACGCTGACCGCGTACACGCCGAAGCTGAGGACCCGGGCCGGGCCGTGGGTCTGCATCAGCAGCACCGTGCTGAAGACCAGGGAGGCCCCGAACCACAGCAGGTGCAGCCAGCCGCGCATCATCGGCTTGGCGTAGTAGACGTCACGGCGGGCGTCGTAGAACAGGTCCGCCACCGGGGTCGCGCGCGTCGGGGAGGTAGCAGTCACGGTGGCGCCTCCAGGTCCGTCCGGGACCCGGCTGGCCCCGATGCCGCCGACGTCCTGAGTCTCCAGTGTCACCCACGACTGGTTATTTGGATACGGAAAGTCTTTATTCGCCGGCCAGGCGGAGCGCGGTGTCTTGGCTGGCCGGGGCGCTGTCATGGCCGCGTGGGCCGCTGTCATGGCCGCGTGGGCCGCCGCCCAGACTTCCGGCGAAGAAGTGCCTCGCGCCGTCCAGCAGCTCATCCAGCGGCGGCCACCAGGGACCGTGCCGCAGCGTCCGGAGCGCCTGCAGCACCCGCTCGGTGTTCTCGGCGGCCTCGCCGTCCGCCGCGCTCACCACCGCCTCGACCCGGCGGGGGCGGACGGCCCGGAGCGGGCCCAGGTACATCCCGGTGCCGTCGCCCGCGCTGGTCCCGTGGTCCGGGCGGGGGCCGGATCCCGGGTCCGCGGCGTCGCCCGGGCCTGCTCCCGGAGTCAGCACCACGTAGTAGTCAGGCAGCTCGAACCGCCCGGCCCGCCCCGCGGCCACGGCCTGCGCGGCCTGCTGCTCGAACGCGGCGGCGTGGCCCGGCCCGGCGGTCAGATCCCACATGGCGGCCCACTCCGCGGCCACCCCGGCCAGCGGGTCGGCGGGCACCAGGACGTACGGTGACCGCCGCCGCGCGGCCTGGCCCAGGGCCAGAGCCGCCGCAGTCAGGCTGTCCTGCTCGTCGTCGGGCGGCCGGACCAGGGACACGTTGGAGGACCGGGCCAGGCCGGCGAGCAGCGGCTCGGCCACCGCACCCACCAGGACCACCACGGTCGAAGACTCACGCCGCACCGGCCCGATCATAGGCGGCCAGCGAGCGCGGCCCACGTCAGGGTTACGCCCCCGGCAGCCGCGCCAGCGGGAACGGGGGGCTGATCAGGAGCTCGACGTTCCGGTCGGTGGCGGTCCCGGTCCGGCCCGGGTGCTCGCCGCCGAACGGGATGTTGGCGGACAGCTCGCGGTGCAGTGAGGCCAGGTCATCGATGCTGGCCAGCCCCGGTCCGGCCAGCCCCGGTCCGGCCCGCCCTCGCGGGCCGAGCGGCGTGTCGTGATCCACCATGGTGCAGGTGATGGACAGCTGCCCGGCCCGCTCGGCCAGTTCCACCAGGCGGGTCTGGCAGGGCCAGTCCACCACCGCGCAGGTGGTGACCTCCCAGAAGCCGCGGCCCGGCTGATCCGGGTCGGGCCTCGGCCGGATGGCGTTGGTGTGCGTGTGGCCGTTGAGCCACAGCACCACGTTGGGGAAGCGGTGCAGCAGGGCGACCAGTTCGCCCGCGCCGATCAGCGGCTCGCCGCCCGGGCCGGGATGCCAGCCCCGGGTGTTGGTCAGGGTGTCCACCCCGTGATGGGAGAACAGGATGACCAGCCGATCGTCCTGCCCGGTGCCGACCTGCTGCCCGGCCGGCCCCCGGTAGGCCGAGTGCGCCTCGGCGAGCCGGTCCTCCAGCCACCGGGCCTGCTGGCGGTCCAGGCACCCGTCGGCCCCGCCGGCCAGGCAATTGGTATCCAGCGCGATGAACCGCGCGGCTGGTGTGTCATGGACGTAGTAGGCGGTTCCGTGGCGGAGGTTTTCGTCTGTAAAGCCGTGCCCGAGCGGGCGCGCGCCGGGCCGGAAATGCGCGGCCACGAAATCACCGCGGGTGATCGGGCGGCGGCCGCGATCGGCGGGCACCTGGCGGAAGGGCCCGGCCATGAAAGCCTCCGGGCGCACCGTGAACAGCTCCAGGGCCTGGTCGCTGTCGAACCCGTCCGGCAGCGCCGTCGGCTTGCGGTCGCCGGTCAGCGCGGCAGCCAGGCCCGCGGTCTGCCTGCCCACGCCCTGGTTGAGTGCTTCGTGGTTGCCGAAGCAGGACAGCCACGGCATCTGCAGGCCGCCCGCGGTGAACTCGCGCAGCGCCGCGTCGAGCAGGCCCGGGTGATGCGGGAAGCCCAGCTCGCGGCGGAAGAAGTCCGGCCCGTCCGGGCCGGTGCCGTCGGGCTTCCAGAAGATGTCGTCCGGCCAGTCGAGCGCCTGCACGCCGGCGTACCCGGGGCGGCCGGAATCGGTGACGACCCGGCCGCCGTCGAACAGGGCCAGGAACGTCTGCACCTCATTCCACTGGGCGTTGTCGATCGCGTCCCCCGTGGTCACGGCCAGCGCGGGCGGCAGGCCAGTTGCCGGGCCCCGTAGTGCGTTCACCGTCCGCACCGTGGCGTCCACCGCGTGCGGGGTGAGGGCCTCCTGGGGGCGCTGGACCGGCACCAATCCGGCGTACCGGGAGTCGGCGAAGTAGCGGTTCAGGAATTCGAACCGGGTCGGCGACTGAACGTCAGCCAGCTGCAGGTCGGTGACGTGGATGAGGCAGAGCAGGGGACGGCTGCCTGGTGGCCGGGCTGCGGCGGGCGCAGCGCCCAGGTCGTCCCGCCGCACGTGCTGTTCGCCCTCGATGACCTCGACCGCGCGGTACGGCGAGCTGGCTCCCTGGCGCAGCACCGTGCCGGGGGCCAGCCGGCGGTGGGTAGTCAGTGGCGGGCGTCCCGCGCTCAAGCCTCGCTCGCAGCCACGGAATTGTTTTCCGCAACGGAAACCAGCACGGGGTCGGGCCTTATCGACAGCGCGACGAAGCTGCCCGCGCTCAGTTCCGTGGCGTCCGAGGTCGGCAGCTGGGCCATGATCGTGGTGTCGCCGAGGTTCACGGTGACCCGGCTAGTCGCGCCCAGGAAGGTGATGGCGATCACGGTGCCGGCCAGTGGGCCGGACCCGGCCGAGCTCTCCGAGGCCAGGGTGACCGCCTCGGGCCGGATCAGCGCGGTGACCGGCCCGGCGGGGGTGCCGAGATCGACCAGGGGCAGATCCTGCCCGCGCACGGTCACGGTGCTGCCGCTGGCCGTCCCGGCCAGCCGGTTGGTGAGGCCGACGAACTCGGCCACGAACGGGGTGGCCGGCCGGGAGTAGACCTCGGTGGGCGAGGCAAGCTGCTCCAGCTGGCCCTCCCGCATCACCCCGACCCGGTCGGCGATGGCCAGCGCCTCCTCCTGGTCGTGCGTGACGAACAGGGTGGTGATGCCCACCTCGAGCTGGATCCGGCGGATCTGGTCCCGCAGCTGCGCGCGGACCTTGGCGTCCAGTGCGGACAGCGGCTCATCCAGCAGCAGCACCTGGGGCTCGATGGCCAGGGCCCGGGCCAGCGCGACCCGCTGCTGCTGGCCGCCGGACAGCTGGTGGGCGTAGCGGCCCGACTGCTCGGACAGCCCGACCAGGTCGAGCATCTCCAGGGCCCGCCGCTCCCGCTCGGCCTTGGCCATCCGGCGCAGCCGCAGCCCGAAGGCCACGTTCTGCACTACGGTCATGTGGGGGAATAGCGAGTAGGCCTGGAAGACCATGCCCATGTCCCTCTTGCTGGCCGACATCCGGGTGATGTCCCGGCCGCCGACGGTGATGGTCCCGGCGTCCGCGTCCTCCAGGCCGGCCAGCAGCCGCAGCGTGGTGGTCTTGCCGCAGCCGGACGGGCCCAGCAGGGCGATCAGCTCGCCGGGCCGCAAGGTCAGGTCCAGGCCGTCCAGGGCCACGACCGGGCCGTACCGGCGGGTCAGTCCCTCCATCCGGACCTCGACGGAGGTCCGGGCGACGGCGCCATCGGCACTGGTCACTGATGAGTTCACGGGTTATTCCTCATCCCCGGCGCCGCCGGCGTCCGGCATAGGACACGATTATCAGCAGGGCGAAGGCGAACAGCAGCGAGGCCAGGGAGGTCGAGAAGACCACCCCGGCGTTGGGCGTGTTCCGGCTGATCGAGTACAGGGCCGGCTGCAACGTGTTGAACAGCAGCAGGTAGGCGATGGTGAACTCGCCCAGCACCAGGGCACCGGTCAGAAGCACCGCGTTCAGGATGGCTTGGCGCATGTTCGGCGCGATGACCCGGAACATCACCGTGAACCAGCTCGCGCCCAGGCTCCGGGCCGCCTCGGCCAAAGTGACGGCGTCGAGGGCGTCCAGCCCGGACGACAGCGCCCGGTAGGCGTAGGGCAGGGCCAGGATCACGTACACCCAGAACAGCTGCAGGGCGGACAGGCTGTAGTGCTGGATCCGGTTGTAGACCGGGCCCAGGCCGACGACTAGCGCGATGGCCGGGATGGTGAGCGGAAGCAGGCAGAGGAACTCGAACGTCCGGCTGATCCACTGCACCCGCAGCTTGATCCAGATCATCGTGGGCAGTAGCAGCAACAACGTGGCCAGGCTGGTGATGACGGCCAGTTCCAGGGTGAGTTCCACGCCGCTGGCCAGCCCGGGGTAGGACACGATCTGCTTCCAGGCCGCCACTGACCAGGTGCCGAGTTTGCTCCCTTCCAGGGAGAAGCGGGCCAGGGCGAGCAGCGGCAGCACGATGAACAGGCCGAACAGGGTGAACACTACGTAGCGGAAGGCGTTCAGCCGCCGGCGTCGGCTGCGCTGCATACCCTGCGGCCCGCGGCTGGCGGGGACGTCCAGCGGAGTCTCGCCGACCGACGTTAGCGCAGCCATCGGGCCGCCCTTCGCTGCAGCAGCGCGTACCCGGTCATGACGACCGCCACCATGACGATCATGCCGAACGCGAGCAGGTCGGCCGCGTTCACATTGGCCAGCCCCACTTCGCTGGACAGGGACGTGCTGATCTCCTGCGGCACCGTGTAAGCGATCTGGTTCTCCCAGGCCTCGATGGTCGCGAACGCGGACAGGGCGTTGGCGAACAGCAGCAGCGCCGCGCCGAAGAAGGCCGGGGCGAGCAGCGGGCCGCCCACGTACCGCCAGTACTGCCAGGTCGAGGAGCCCAGGCTTTCCGAGGCCTCCCGCCACTGAGCCTTGAGCCCGTCGATAGCGGGCAGGAAGACCAGCACCATGAGCGGGACCTGGAAGTAGATGTAGATCAGGCCGATGCCCCAGGGAAAGTCGTAGTACCAGCTGGCGTGGAAAAGAAGCCCGGCCGGGCCGATCAGCGCCTGGAAAGCGAAAGCCAGGGTCACCCCGCCGAACTGGGCCAGCACGCCCGACCCGGCCAGCGCGAAGCGCCGCACCGCGCCGTCCGGTTTGCCGGAGGCCACCGCGTAGGCCACCAGCGCCCCGAATACCGCCCCGGCCACGGCTGAGATCAGGCACAGCTTGAACGACCCGATGAAATAGCTGCGCACCACCGGGCCCCACAGGGTGGACACGCCGCCGAAATTCCAGGACCCGCTGGGATTCTTGAAGGCGTCGACGACGAGGATGCCGGTCGGCCAGAGCAGGAAGACCCCGACGTAGGCGAAGAACGGAACCGTCCCCAGCCAAGCCGGGAGGTGAGGCTGGCGCCCGGCCCGTGAGGGCCGGGCGCCAGCCTCGGTCGTCGCAGCGACGGACACGATCCTCCCCTGCTAGCCGACGGCCTTAGCCCAGTTGGCCGCCAGGTAGGTCGCGGCGCTGGTCGCCTGGCTCTGGCTCAGGAACACCGGGGCGCCGGTGACCGCGGGCAGCTTGGCGGCGGCGGCCTTGTCGATGCTGCCGTTGCTGCTCATCGCGATCTGCTCGACCGGCCGGGCGCCGCCCTGCAGCCACAGGTTCTGCCCGCCGTCGCTGGCCTGGGAGTACAGGAACTCCTCCCACAGCCGGGCCGCCGCGGGGTGCGGCGCGCTCTTGTTGATGGCCTGGGCGTAGTACCCGCCGAGCACGGCGTTCTTCGGGATGAACACCTTCCAGTTGGACACCCCGACGTAGCTGGGCAGGTTCAGGTAGTCCCAGTTGAAGACCACCGGGGTGGAGCCGGACTTGATGGTGGCACCGGTCGCCGACACCGGGGAGAAGTTACCCTTCGCCTTCAGGTCGTGGAAGAAGTTCACGCCCTTGGAGATGTCGCTGGCCGAGCCGCCCTCGACGAGGTTGGCCATCATGACCCCGTTCAGTGCGGCGTTCGCGGCGGTGGGGTTGCCGTTCAGCGCGACCGCGTTCTTGAACTTCGGCTGCAGCAGTTGGCTCATTGAGGTAATCGTGCCGAACTTGCTGGAGTAGCCGATCGCCATGTAGCCGCCGTAGTCGTTGTACCACAGGCCGGTTGAGCTCTTCTGCGCCACCGGGATGGCCGACCAGGTGCTCACCTTGTACGGCGTGAATAGGCTGGTATTAGCCAGCGCCACCGCGACGCCGACGTCCACCACGTCCGGTGCGGCCGCGGTGCCATTCTTTTGCTTGATCGTGTCGACTTCCTGCTGGCTGGTGCCGTCCGGCAGCGCCGAGTTCACCTTGATGCCGTATTTGGCGGTGAACGTCTTGATGATGGTGCCGTAGTTGGCCCACGTCGGAGGAAGCGCGATGACGTTGAGCGTGCCCTCTTTCTTGGCCGCCGCCACGAGCTTGCTCATTCCGCCACCCGATGAGGCGGAGGTAACCGTGGCCCAATTAGTACTGCCGCTGGACGTGGACGGCGAACTCGAGCAGCCAGCGGCCGCCAGAGCCAGCGCCGCGGCCCCTATCAGGGTGAAACGGTAGGGAGATCTCACGGGAAATTGCCTCCTGTTATTGGCTATCCCACTTTTGAGCGGGCCCGCGGAAGCTAAGCGCCTATCACGCAGTAGTGCTCAGGAGGTCAGCGGACCCCCCCGCGAACAGCACCCGACAAAAGACCTTAAACGTTTAGTTTTGCCGGTATGCTGACGTACCCGTCGCGGGGGTGTCAAGAGCCGTTACCGAGTTGACGCGCGGGAGCCAACTGGTGTTCACCGGGCGGCAAAACTCCCAGGCCGGCGGGTTGCCGGGGTTCGGCCGACGGGGCGGCGAGGGGCCCGGCCGGAGGGGCCGGGGGGAGCTGGCCCGGACGGGGAGCGGGGGCCTGCAGGGAAGCCCGCTCGATGAGTTCCACCGGCGCGACGTAGTCGCCCGGTGGGACCCGCCCGAGCAGGCGCAGCATCAGGGCCCGGCCCATTTCCCGCCGGTTCAGCCAGATGGTCGCCAGCGGCGGGTCCAGAAGTTCGGAGGTGGCCAGGTCGTCGTGCCCGACGACGGAGACCCCGGGGCCGATCCGCAGCCCGAGTTCGCGCGCGGCCTTGTAGACCGCGTGCGCGGTGTAGTCGGAGTTGGTGATGACCGCGGTCGGCGCGTCCGGGCCAGCCAGCACGGCCCGGGTGGCCTGCTGCACGTCACCGATGGTCAGCGGCGAGTACACCACGGTGGCCCGCAGTCCGAGCCCCCGGCTCAGCCGCCGGAAGTAGCGCAGCCGGTCCGGGTCCGCCATCAGCCGGCGCGGCGCGCTCAGGAACGCCACCGAGGTGTGCCCCAGCCCGGCCAGCCGGCGCAGGGGCAACTCGACTGCGGCGGCATTATCCGGGCGGATCCGCGAAACACCGGTGATGCGGGCCGCCGAGGCGTTGAGCGTCACCACCGGGGTCCCGGGGCGCAGGTCGTGCCAGAGCCGGATGGACTCGCCGGTCCCGACCGGGGCGATGGCCAGGCCAGCCAGCCGCTGCGCGGCCATCTCCTGCAGGTGCCGGCGCTCACGCTCCAGCGAGTAGCGGGAGTCCAGGACGAGCAGGGTCGCGCCCGCCTCGCCCGCGACCTCTTCGGCGCCGGAGAGCACCTCAAGGAAGAACGGGTTGGCGAAGTTGCGGACCACGAACCCGTAGGTCGTGGTACGGCCCCGGCGAAGCGCCTGGGCCTGCGGGTTGGCCCGGTAGCCCAGCTGCTCCGCGACGGCCAGGATGCGACGGCGGGTGTCGTCGGCCACCCCGGGCTGGCCGTTCAGCGCGAAACTCGCCGAAGCCACCGAGACGCCCGCCATCCGGGCCACGTCCCGGATGCCCGCGGCGCGCGGTGATCCGTTCTGAGCGGTCGGCATCATCATTCCTGCGGTCCGCGCTGCGCCGGCCGTCGGCCCGGCGGCTCCGGGCAGCGCGCGACGATTAGTGCGTTCGGGCCCCGATGACTCCTCACCCTGTACGAGCAGCCCCAGTTAGGCAAGCCGCCCCTCTCCCAGCCGCTCTCCCGCCCGCGCCATCCGCCGGCCTGGCTGCGCCCACCGGCTCCGGTACACACCGCCCGGCCGGGCCGTCACCCGTCGCCGGGCCTGGGCCGGATTCCGGCCGGTCGTTTTGTCGGTGGCCGCTGGCAGACTGCCCGCAGACCGCCAGCGCCCCTGGCCCCCGGTCATTCGCCAGACGCGGCCGCGGTGGGTAAGTTCGTTCCACGAGGACGGGGAGGAGCGTGAGCGAGATCGCCGCCACCAGCACTGCCACACATGACCTCGAGACCTACCGGGGCGAGCTGACCGGCTACTGCTACCGGATGCTCGGGTCGGCGCACGATGCCGACGACGCCGTGCAGGAGGCCATGGTCCGCGCCTGGCAGGCGTTTGACCGGTTCGAGGGCCGGTCCGCGCTGCGCTCGTGGCTGTACCGGATCGCGACCAACGTCTGCCTGGACATGCTGCGCAGCCGCAAACGCAGGGCCATGCCCATGGACCTGTCCGCCCCGGTGCCATCCAGCACCGAGCCGGTGGCCACGCGGCCGGACTCAGCCTGGGTCGAGCCGTTTCCCGGTGACGGCCCGGTGCCCCCGGACACCGATCCGGCCGGGCGCGTGGTGCTGCAGGACAGCATCCGGCTGGCCTTCATCTCGGCCCTGCAGAACCTGCCGCCCCGGCAGCGGGCCGTGCTCATCCTGCGTGAGGTGCTGTGCTGGCAGGCCTCCGAGGTGGCCGACCTGCTCGGCACCACGGTGGTCTCGGTGAACAGTGCGCTGCAGCGTGCCCGCGCCACCATGGCCGCCAGCGACCAGGCGGACGAGCGGCCGTCGCCACAGCTAGACGAGGCGGACCAGGATCTGCTCGCCCGGTACGTCAACGCGTTCCAGCGCTACGACATCGACCGGCTCGTCGCGCTCCTGCACGAGGACGCCAGCATCTCCATGCCGCCGTTTGAGATGTGGATCCGCGGCCGGGACGAGCTGCGCGGCTGGTACACCGGCTGGGGCGGCGGCTGCGAGGGATCGCGGATGGTCCCCGTCACCGCGAACGCCTCACCCGCGTTCGCGCAGTACAAGCCCGCCAACGACGGGACCCGGCTGGTGCCCTGGTGCATCCAGGTCCCGGAGGTCTCGGGTGGCCAGATCACTCACATCCATCACTTCATCGCCACCGACAGCCGCCTGTTCGAGCGGTTCGGCCTGCCTCCGTACCTGACTGCTGAGGACGCGCACGGCTGACCGCCGCTCAGGGCCGACCGCCGCTCAGGGCGGGCCGTTACCGGTCCGCGGCTTCCCGGGCCGCGGCTTCCTCGACGGTGAGTTCGGCGGTGGGGTCGGCCTCCAGCCGCGCATCAGGGATCGGCTTCCCGCTCTCCAGCGACCGCCCGTAGGTGCCGTCCGCCAGCCGCTGCTCGGCCCGGTCCAGCGCGGCCAGCCGGTCGCTCAGGCTCTCCGCGATCGCGTCGTCCATGCCCTGCTGGGTCAGGGACTGCGCGGGATCGGCGACGTCGGTGCCCTTTTCGTCCTCGCTGCTCCGGTCTTCCCGACCGGCGGCCTCCGTCTCCGCCAGGAGGTGCTGCAGTTCGGCCCGCTTGGCGGCTAGCAGGGCTTGCGCCCGCTCAACGTCCACCGTGATCTCCCTCGTATGTCGCTGCCGTCAGGTTCAGGCCGCCGGCGTAGAGGCCACCCTATGCCGCCCGACGCTCGCCCGCCGCGTGCCTGTGCTCATCGCCGCGGCAGTCCTCGTCCCGCCGCGCACCAGTCGGACCTGGTAACCCGCTGGCAGGAGCGCCTGCAACTGCTCAAGCAGGCGGCCGCAGCGGGAGACCGCCCGGCGGAGGCGGGGGACTACCAGACCCAACCAGGAGACCGTCCAGATCCTGCCTGGCAGCTGCCCGGGGCGAGAGACCGCTCGGATCCCAGTCCGCCCGGACCGGGGGGTCCCCGCCGGGGCCGGACTTCCCCGCCGCCCGGTCCCACCTCTGCTCGATCTGGCCGAAACGCCAGATGGCCAGGGCCACCACCCAGGTCAGGACGAACACCCCGGCGATCACGAAGCCCGCCTGGTTGATGTTGAAGTCCTCCAGCCAGGCCCACCCGGGGCCGGTCAGGTGCCCGTCCTGGCCGAGCAGGCCGAGCACCTCCACCAGCCCGATGAACGCGGCCACGAAGACGGACAGCCCGGTAATGGTCAGGTTGTAGTAGACCTTGCGCACCGGGCGGGCGAAGGCCCAGTCATACGCGAAGTTCATGAAGCAGCCGTCCGCCGTGTCGAGCAGGCTCATCCCGGCGGCAAACAGGATCGGCAGGGACAGCACCGCGTAGAAAGGCAGCCCGCCGATGACCGCGGTGCCGGCCAGGACGAGCAGCGCCACCTCGGTGGCGGTGTCGAAGCCCAGCCCGAACAGGAAGCCGATCGGGTACATCTTCCAGGGCGCGTCGATCCGGCGGGCCAGCGGGCCCAGGATGCGGTTCATCAGGCCGCGCTTGTTCAGCTGCTCTTCCAGGGCGTCGTCGTCGTACTGGCCGGTCCGCATCCCGCGGAACACCTTGACGATCCCGGCCAGGATCACCACGTTGATCGCCGCGATCAGGAACAGGAAGATCCCGGACACCAGGGTGCCGATGATGTTGGTGGTGTACTGGAGGTGCGAGCTGGAGTTCCTGACCTGCTCGTTCAGGGCGCGGATGCCAAGGTTCAGCGCCAGGGCCAGGATGAACACCACGCTGGAATGACCCAGCGAGAAGAAGAAGCCGACCGACAGGGGCCGCTTGCCGTCGCTGACCAGCTTGCGGGTCGTGTTGTCGATGGCGGCGATGTGGTCGGCGTCGAACGCATGCCGCATGCCGAGCGTGTAGGCCAGGATCCCGGTGGTGAAGCCGAACGTCTCGGTCTTGCTGATGTGGAAGTGCCCGCTGACCGCGACGGCGAGCATCACCCAGCCCGCGACGTTCAGCCCGGCCACGGTGAGCACCATCGCCCCGGCCCGGCCCCACTCCTGCGGGGTCAGCCCATCGCGGATCCTGGCCAGCCGGGCGCGCGGATCAGCCATGGGGCCACCTTCCTGCGGGAGGACGTCGCACCAGACTAGGGCTTACTGCAATTTACTTGCAACAACGAACGGCAGGTAGCTGCAGGCTGGTGGTAGGACGTCCGGGCAGAATCTGCGGTCTCTGGTGGTCACCGGCGGCCCGGTCAGGCGGCCGGTCAGGAGGTGTGTGCGGCCTGCTGCTCCTGGATCCGCCGCTTGATGCGGGCCAGCATGGCCGCCATCCCGCGCAGCCGCAACGGGCTGACCAGGTCGGACAGGCCCAGCTGGCTGGTGAACTCGGCCGGCGTGGCCAGGATCTCCGCCGCGCTCAGCCCATCCAGCGCGGTCGCCAGGATGCCCGCGAACCCGCGGGTGGTGGGTGCTTCCCTCGGGGCGTCGAAGAACAGGTGCGCGGTGCCGTCCTCGGCCACCTCGACCGCGAGGAACAGCGGGGACTGGCACTCCGGGACCGGCTCCAGCAGGTCGCGGTGCTCCGCGTAGCGGGCTGGGAGGGGCGGGAGTTCTTCGGAGAACTCCAGCAGCAGCTGGAGCTTGTCCTGGCCGGGGACCGCGCCGAACTCGTCGACGATGTCCTGCAGCCGCGGGTTGAGGATGGCCGTCACGGTTTGTCTCCCTGGGTGATCGGGACGCGGACGCTGTTGCCCCATTCGGTCCAGGAGCCGTCGTAGTTGCGCACCGTGGGATAGCCGAGCAGGTGGTGCAGGACGAACCAGGTGTGGCTGGACCGCTCGCCGATCCGGCAGTACACGATCACGTCGTCGGCGGGGCTCAGCCCGGCCTCACCGCCGTAGATGGCCTCAAGTTCCTGGCGCGGCCGGAACGTGGCGTCCTCGGCGGCGGCGCGAGCCCACGGAACGTTCTTGGCCCCGGGGATGTGCCCGCCGCGCAGCGCGCCCTCCTGCGGATAGTCGGGCATGTGCAGCAGTTCGCCGCTGTACTCGCCAGGGGAGCGTACGTCGATCATGGGCTGGCCGAGATGCGCCCGGACGTCCTCGCGGAACGCGCGGATCGGGGCGTCATCCCGCTCGACCACCGGGTAGTCGGTCCGGGGCCGCTCCGGTGTCTGCGTGCTCAGCGGCCGGTCCTCCGCGATCCACTTCGCCCGGCCGCCGTCCAGCAGGCGGACGTCCGGATGGCCGAACAGCGTCGCGACCCAGAGCGCGTATGCGGCCCACCAGTTGTTCCGGTCTCCGTAGAGCACGAGCGTGGTGTCCCGGGCGATGCCCTTCTCCGACATCAGCCGGGCGAACCCCGCACCGTCCACGTAGTCGCGGGTGACCGGGTCGTTCAGTTCGGTATGCCAGTCCAGCTTGACCGCACCCGGGATGTGGCCCGTCTCGTAGAGCAGCACGTCCTCGTCAGATTCGGCGACCACGAGCCCGGGATCGTCAAGATGCTCGGCCAGCCACTCGGTGCTGACCAGCATTTCTGGCCGGGCATACTCGCCGAACTTGGGTGTGGCGTCATACGGCAGCGTCATGAATACCCTCACCTTCATCGCCGGTCCGCGGGGTGGTCGCGCCAGAGCGCCAGAGGCGGACACTACCCCTGCTGAGAGTCAACGCGGTGACCCGGCCGGCCCTTCCCCAGCCTGGCAGTCGGCCAGGAGTTCGCGGGCGGCCCGGGCGCCGGAGGCGAGGGCGCCCTGCACCGAGCCGGTCGCGCGATGATCGCCGCACACGTACCGGCGCAGCCCGCCCCGGCCAATGCTGCCCCGGCCGGCACCCCCCGCGCGCGTGCTGCCCGCGCCCGGGCCATCCTGGGTGACCCGGCACGGCAGGCTGAGCCGCAGTGGTGCGGGCATGGCGGGCAGGGCCCCGTCGATGGTGTAGCTGGCCAGGTGCTCCCAGTCGGCCGTGCTGGTCTCGTACAGCTCCGCGAGCCTGGCCCGCACAGCCGGCTCGCGGTCCGCGCCGCCGCCCCCGAGCACCGACGTGGAGATGAGCGGCCGGCCGCCCGCGTAACCCGGGCTCACCTCGGACAGAACGCAGGTGTTGAGGATCTCGCCGTCGGTGTCGACCAGCAGAGTCGGCTCCGCGAGCGGGCTGGCCGGGGCCGCGTGATACACCGTGGTGACGGTGCGGGTGTCCGGGACGAGCAGCCCGGGCAGCAGGGCTGCGGCCGCGGCGCCCCCGGTGGCCACCACCACCGCGTCGCCGCGGATCTCGCGGCCGTCGGCCAGCAGCACGCCCTCGCTGGTGAGCGTGCGGACCGGGGTTTCCAGCTGGACCGTGCCGGGCGGCAGCGCCGCGGCCAATTGCTCGGGGACCGCCTGGATACCGCGGCGGGGCAGGCACAGCGTCCCACGCAGCATGCTCCGCCAGACCAGATGAAAGAAGCGGCCCGAGGTTTCCAGCTGATCCTCCAGGAATACCCCGGCCAGAAACGGCCGGAACAGGAGTTCGATCAGCTCGCCGGGGATCCGCGCGTCGGCCAGGGTGGCCAGCGTGCTCTGGTCCGGCCCGTGCTTCAGCAGCCGGGCCGGGAGCAGCATGTCACGGGCGCTCAGCGCGGCCAGCGCGGCCAGGCCCGCCGGCCCGGCCAGGCGGCCGCGGACCAGATCACCCTGGTCACCCGGGCGCCGGGTGGGATCGGCGAACCTCAGCCGCCCGGCCCCGGTGTGCAGCAGCATCCCGGGCGTGAACGGGGACAGTTGCAGGGCGCGCAGGTCCAGCCGGCGCTGCACCTGCGGGTAGGAGGTGTTGAAGACCTGGAAGCCCCGGTCCAGCAGGAAGCTCTCCTGGCGGCCCCTGGCCACACGATCGGTGCGCATCCGGCCGCCCACCCCGTCCGCGCACTCCAGGACCGTGACCGACGCCCCCGCGGCGGCCAGGTCGGCCGCGCAGGCCAGGCCGGCCAGCCCGGCGCCGACGATGATGACGTTCAGCGTGCTGATGCTGGACATGCAGGCTGCCTCCCGTTAGCCGCTGAGCTCGCGTGCCCTGTATTCGGCCGGGAGTGCCTTCGTGGTGGCGGCCCGGTTAACGCAGCCCGGCCCATTCCGGGCTGGCGCCGGCGGTGTAGATCTCCGCCCCGCCGATGAACGCGCGCTCGACCCGGCTCAGCACGTCCAGCGGATCGCCGGACCAGATGACCAGGTCCGCGTCCTTGCCGGGCTCGAGGGAACCGAGCCGGTCGTCGATGCCCGCGATCCGCGCGGGGTGGATGGTCAGGGCCCGGACCGCGGTCGCCCAGGCCAGGCCCTCCTTCACGGCCAGGGCCGCCTGGTAGGGGAGGAAGTTGATCGGCACCACCGGGTGGTCCGTGGTCAGCGCGAACGTCACGCCGGCCCGGTCGAGCAGGCCCGGGTTGGCCAGCGAGCGGTTCCGCACCTCCACCTTGGACCGGCTGGTCAGCAGCGGGCCGAGGACCACCGGGATGCCCTTGGCCGCGATGATGTCGGCCAGCAGGTGCGCCTCGGTGCCGTGGTCGATCACCAGGTCGTAGCCGAACTCCTCGGCGATCCGCATGGCGGTGGCGATGTCGTCGGCGCGATGGCAGTGCTGCCGCCACGGGATCTCCCGGCGGAGTACCCGGCCGAGCGCCTCCAGCTTCAGGTCCCGGCTGACCGGGCCGCGCTCGCCTTCCGGCTTGCGCTGCTCGCTTTCCAGCTTGCTCAGGTAGTTGCCCGCTTCCACCAGGGCGCTGCGGATCACCGCGGCCGTGCCGAGCCGGGTGCTCGGGGTCTTGTGCTGCTCGCCGTAGACCCGCTTGGGGTTCTCGCCGAGGGCGGACTTCATCCCGGACGGCTGGCGCAGCACCATCTCATCGACGGTCCGCCCCCAGCACTTGACGGCGACCGTCTGCCCGCCGATGGGGTTGCCGGACCCCGGGTTGATGTTCACGGCCAGCACGCCGCCGCTGATCGCGTCGCGGAAGCCGAGGTCAGCGGGATTGATCGCGTCGAGCGCGCGGACCTGCGCGGTCACCGGGTCGGTCAGCTCGTTGGTGTCCGATCCGGCCCAGCCCTCGCCCTCTTCGTGCACGCCCACGTGGCCGTGAGCCTCGATGAACCCGGGCAGCACCCAGCGGCCCGCCGCGTCGATGACCCGGACCCCCGGGGGAACGGCGAGATCAGTGCCGACCGCGGTGATCCGGCCCGCCTCGGCCAGCACCGTCCCGCCGTCGATCGGATCCCCGGTGACTGGCACCACCCGTGCCCCGACGATCGCCACCGACTCGCCAGTCATCCCGCCGCCTCCTCGCCTGCGTGGTCCGCTCCGGGTCCTCACTTTATTCCGGCCCAATTTGGGGCCAGGTGACCGGCGGGTTTTCGTTGCGGAATAGAAAGCGTTTTATCCATGACCTACGGTCATGGATATGGATACCGATGCGCTGCGCTGGTTCCAGCAGGTCGCCGACGGCACGACGGTGACGGAGGTCAGCGAGCTGGAGGCGGTCACCCAGTCCGGGGTGTCCCGGGCGCTGGCCCGGCTGGAGGCACAGATCGGCACGCCGTTGCTGCGGCGGCACGGCCGCACGCTGCGGCTGACCCAGGCGGGGGCGGTGTTCAAGCGGCACGTGGACGCGATGCTGCATCAGCTCGACGACGGGATCGCCGCGGTCAGCCAGCTGATCGAGCCGGACACGGGTACCGTCGCACTCGCCTTCCAGCAGTCGCTGGGCACCTGGCTGGTGCCGGACCTGGTGCGGAGCTTCCGCGACGCGCACCCGCACGTCACGTTCCAGCTCACCCAGGTCCGCGACGAGGTGCATTCCGCCGCGCTCGACGGCGGGCTCGCCGACCTGGAGATCGGCACCCGGCGGGCGCGCAGCGCCGCGCTGCGCACCCGGCTGATCGCGATCGAGCCGCTGCGGCTGGCCGTGCAGCGCGACCACCCGCTGGCCGGGCAGCGCATTCACCTGGCCGAGGTGTCCGCGGAGCCGTTCGTCAGCCTGCGGCCGACCTCGGCCCTCCGCAAGCTGGGTGACGACCTGTGCCAGCAGGCCGGGTTCCGCCCGGCCGTGGTGTTCGAGGGGGACGACCTGTCCACGGTGCGCGGTTTCGTCGCGGCCGGGCTGGGCGTGGCCATCGTCCCCGCACCGCGGGCGGGCACCCTGGAAGCCGCGGCCGGGCCGCTCGCCTACTGCGAGATCCTGGACGCCGGGGCGGTCCGTGACCTGACCCTGACCTGGTCCGCCGAACGGCGCCTGCTGCCGGCCGCGGAACTGTTCCGCAGGCACGTGATCCGCAGCGCCAGCGCCGGCCAGGTCCCCGCGCTGTCGCTGATCATGCCGGGCCTGGCCACGCGCAGCGGCCGACCGGGTCCTGAGCGACTCCGGCTGGCCCGTCGGCGAGGGGCTTACGTGGGGCGTGCCGCGGCCACCCCGCCGGTCAGGGCCGTGGCCCCGATGGCTCCCGCTATGGTGGCGCCAGTCAGAATACGTCCAGGCATTGATGCCAGAATTGTCATGAGCGTCACCATAACGCCGGTACGGCGCATCAATAGCGCAAGATCGAGCCACCCTGTTCTACTGCGCTCGCCGCCGGAAGGTATTTCGTGTGCTGAGTCAGGCAGGAATTCACGGATTTAGGAAGTTCACCGTTTTCTTGGGTTACTGAGGCTCCGCCGCGTGGTGTGGGCATGACGCGGCGGGCTGGCCCGGGAGCAGGGAGTTCCGGGCCAGCCCGCCGTGATCTGTGGGGCGGTTTGCTACGGCATGCTAGGAGCTCTGCTGAGGAGCGGTCAGAAGTGGGTTGGTCCCACCCCGGTGGGCACCGGGGCCGGCGTGGTGGTCGCGGTCGGCATGGCCGTGGGGTCGGGGTCGGCATCGGGGTCGTGGTGGTGCCACCGGCGGGGCGAGCGGGGCCCGGAAGTGGCCCTGCGCCACCAGCAGGCCGTCGGTGTTGCCCTTGGCGTCGGTGTAGAAGCCGACCAGGTCACCCGCGTCGTTGATGCCGTTGAGCGTGGTGGCCCCGGAACCGTGCGGGTCGTTGACCGTCCGGAACCCGAAGTCGCCGGGACCAGATGAACCCGAACGACTTGGCGTTGTCGCCGCTTCCGACCATGTAGGTGCCGACGACCTCACGCTGGTCGTTGACGCCGAAGGCCATGGTGGAGGAGGCGCCGGGGACGGTCAGCCGGGTGAGGTGGCCGTGCGCGCCGAGCAGGAAGCCCCGGGTCACGCCGCCGCGGCCGGTGTAGAAGCCGGCGATGTCGCCGCGGTTGTTGATGCCGGACGCGGTCGTGCTGATCGAGCCGGGGAGCCGGATCCGGTGGAACCAGCCGCCGGGGATGCTGTAGGCGTAGGAGTGGGCCTGGCCCTTGGCCCCCATGTAGAAGCCCACCGCGATGCCGGAGTCGTTCACGCCGAGGAGCTGGTTGACCGGCGGCTTGGCCATGTTCCGGGTGGGGAAGTTGACGCTGTGGAACTGGCCGTGCCAGTCGTAGAAGCCGAAGTTGTTGTTGGTCATGGCTCTTGGTGTTCTGGGTTGACCAGAACCCGACCGAGGCCCCGGTGTCGTTGATCCCGATGACCTGGGTCTGGATCCCGGTGGGGAAGTTCTCGTTCGTGAACGACGAGACACCGCCCAGGCTCAGCACGTAGCCCTTGTTCGGGTGACCCTGGGCGCCGGAGCCGAAGTACCCGGCGATCTGGCCGCTGGTTGTTGATGCCCAGCAGCTGGTTGAACGTGGGGTCGTTGCTGTTGTTCAGCTTGCTGAACGACCAGCCGCGGCCCAGGCGCATTTCGCGCGGGTGGTGCTCGCGGTGCGAGTTGGCCGAGAGGCTGACGCTGGAGTGCGCGCTGGAGTGCCCGGTCACGGCGAAAACACCGCCGACCGCTCCGCCTACCGCGACGGCCGCCACGCCGATCGCCGCTACGACTGTACGTCAACTCATTCTGAATCCGCCATTCTGGGTCCACGCACATGCGCGTCGTCCCCGTCGTATCTGGTTCTCACCGAGAATCCCTTTCCGTGCATCCAGATGAACCGCGCCGGAGCTTTCCCGGGCGGATCACAGGCGGCATGAATCTGGCCGCATCGATGACGTTAGTGGCAGGGAGGGCAAATCCAGCGCCCAGCACGTCGGGGGTCCGGGAACCGTAATAACTCCCCGCGCCCGCGCAACGGTCAGGGTGATCGCGGCGAAGAGCAGGCCCGAAAGTCCGGGACGCGCGACCGCCACCCCGGCGGCCAGGTCTGGCGCCGGGTGGTGAGCTCGGCGGAAGCGGGCAGCCAAGAGCCCCGCCTCGCCGGGGTAAGGCCGGGAGGCGGGGCTGCGAGCTGGCTAGATCCTGGTCAGCTGCTGTAGGGCAGGAGGCAGATACCGGACAGGTTCTGAGCCCCGCCGCACATCTGGCTGCCTGACTGGTTGTCGCTGGCGATCCAGAGCCCGGCGCTGGTGGTCAGCATGTCGTCGGCCCCCAGTCCCCGGTCCCGGCTGTAGTAGCCGGCGCTCCCGTCCGGACTGACGTACAAGTTGCCGTTCGCCGGGTCGAGGCCCTCCATGCCGGGGGCGTTGTAGCCGCCATTCCCGAGGCCGTCGCAGGCGTTGGTGTTCATCGAGAACCGCTCGTGCCCGCCGAAGTAGGCGCCGTTGGCGTCAGCAGCCGCGGAGTAGAGGGAGTCGCAGCCGGTGTAGTTCACCCACGTGTGCTGCACCGATGTCTGGGTCGCGGGGAACGCGGCCGCGGCGTCGCACAGCCCCTGGCGCGGCGTCTGCCCGACCGGGTACCCGTTCGCGTGGTAGCCAGTCGTGCCGATGTAGACCGTCGAGTCATCCGGCGACCAGGCGGCCGCCTGGATGTAGAACGGCTCGATGCCGACGCACTGATACGGCTGGCTGGGATCGCTGCCGTCCCACTCCGGCGAGGTCCATCCGGTCACCGAGGCGCTGGAGCCGCCCACGTTCAGCATGAAGATCTGCTGCCGCGGGAGGCCGCCGGCCGAGGTGAAGTCCCCTTCGACCAGGTCCAGGGTCCCGCCGTGGCTGAGCTGCTGGTTGAAGACACGCGTCGCGTTGGTCGCCACACCCGGATACTGGTAGTTGCCGGAGATGTTCAGGTGCAGGAACCCGTCACTCTTTCCGGTTGTGGGACTCAGGCTGGCCATGTACGGGTCAGCGGTGTCACCGTTCACTCCGGTGAAGTTGCCCCCGACCAGCAGATGATTGCCCGCGCCGACCATGGTCTGCACCGCGCCGGACGCCTTGGTCCCGAAGCCGGGCACCACGTTGCCGGTCGTGGTGTCGATCTCGGCGATGTTCGCGACCGCGGTGCCGTTGACCGAGGTGAACTTCCCGCCGATGTAGGCGTCCGCGCAGTTGCCGTTGACGAACGCGATCGTGTTGACCGCGTCGCTGGCGTCGGAGGTGGTGCCCTCGGTGCCGACGATATTAGGAGCCCAGCTCGTCACCGTGTAGGGCTTGGTGGCCTGGAAGCTGAAGACGTTCTCCCGGGTGTAGGTCGTGCTGCCCTTGACGATTTCCGAGAACGAGCCCACCCCGTACATCGTGTTTCCGCACTGCACGAGCTGGCGGATCTGCTGGATGGGATTGTTATCGCTGGCCTTCAGGTGCGGCGTGCCGCTGGCGGGCGTGGCCGACACCACCCCGGCAGGCGGCGGCTCGCCACCCGCCCCTTGCGCCTGGGCCGCCGAGGTGGCGATCACCATCAGCCCTGACGCCGCTACCGCAGTAGCGGCAATTTGATACTTCCGCATGTTCCCCCCACATCACGTGTCATGACTTGGCTGGTCGCGCTCATTGGCCAGCTGCGCCTCCCGGGCCTGGCCGACAGGGCACTAGCCACGCAAGCGGGGCGTCGCGGGCGACGACAGGAAGATCATCTGTGAAGATAAGGAGGGTTGGCGCTGGGAGACGTACCGAACCGAATGCCGGAGTCGCTAGCCACCCATGTACGGCAAGGTCAAGGGATACCACTGCGCTCGTCCGCTGGTCGCGGCCACGGACGCCAGCTACAAACGCAGCGTCGCGGGCATCGCCTGCGTGGTCTCCAACGGCTCGTGGGGGCTGAGCCGGTGGGGATCGGCGATCCGGCACGACCCGAGCGGCCCCGCCGCGGTTCTGGTGGCCGAGCTGCGAGCGGTCGCGCTTCTGCTGGAGGGCCCGGAGCAGCCGCGGCCGCCCGAGCTGCTGCTGGACAGCACGATCGCGATCCGGTATCTGCGGGCCTGGCAGCGGGGCCGGATCGAGCGGATGCCGGACGGTTACAGCCTGCTGCCGCGCCGCGGGCCGCAGCCGGCGCCCACCCTGGTCCGGCTGGCCGGGATCATGGCGCAGCACCCGGAGATCAGGCTGCAGCATGTGCACTCGCACACGGGGCATCCGCTGAACGAGGCCGCCGACGCGCTGGCCTCCCTGGCGCAGCGCGGCCTGCCCGCGGTCGAGACCCGGTCGCGGGCCGAGGGCCTGGTTGAGGCGTTCCTGCGCTCCTGGCATGAGCGGCCTAACCACGAGTGACCCGGCGGAAGCGCCCGGCCGCGGCCGAGGTCAGGAGCCTGATGGCGAACGGCAGGTCATGGACCAGGTAGCGGCGGAAGAGCCGGCGCGGCTCGCGCAGCAGCCGGAAGAGCCACGCCAGCCCGGTCCGGCGCATCCAGGCCGGAGGCCGGGGCAGCGCCTTCGCGGCATACGGGATCGCGGCGCCGCAGCCGATGAACCAGGCCCGGGGGCACGCCGGGGCCAGGCTGGCGATGAGGCGCTCCTGCTTGGGAAACCCGAGCCCCACGTACACGATGTCCGGCGCGGCCGCGGCGACCCGGTCACGGACGCCCTCGATGGCCCGCGGATCGGTGTCGAATCCGAGCGGCGGGGAGTCCGCGCCCACGACCCGGAGGCCCGGGTAGCGGCGGCTCAGTTCCTCCCCCGCTCGCTGGGGGACTCCGGGCGCCCCGCCGAGCAGGTAGATCGAGAGACCCTGCCGGGCCGCCGCCTCGCTGAGCGAGAAGATCAGCGAGCCGCCGGCCACCCGCTCGGGCAGCGGGTGGCCGCTCAACTGCGCGGCCCACACCAGCGGCATCCCGTCCGGAACGACCAGCGAGGCGGTCCCGATCAGGTGGCGCAGGGACGGGTCCCGGCGGGCCTGACGGCAGATGTCGACGTTAGGGGTGACGACCCAGCCGCCCTCGCCACGCACGCTGGCGCCGATGATGTGCCGGACCGTCTGGGCCTCGGTGAGACCATCGAAATCGAGTCCGGCCAGGTGGGTGCGGCCACTGGTGCGGGCCGCACCCGGCTCAGTACGCACCGGTGCCGCGCACGACAGCCCGCGCGGTCTTCCACATGATCTGCAGGTCCAGGGCCAGCGACCAGTGCTCGACGTAGCGCAGGTCGAGCCGGACCGATTCCTCCCAGGGGAGGTTGGCCCGCCCGCTGACCTGCCACAGACCGGTCAGGCCGGGTTTGACGGCCAGCCTGCGCGGGACGTGGTCCTCTTCGCCGACCGCTTTCTCATACGGGAGCGCGGCCCAGGGGCGCGGGCCCACCATCGACATCTCCCCGCGCAGCACGTTGAGCAGCTGCGGAACCTCGTCGATGGACCAGCGGCGCAGCCACCCGCCCATCGGGGTGAGCCGGGGATCACGGCGGATCTTGAACAGGACCCCGTTCACCTCGTTGATGGTTTCCAGCTCCGCCTTCCGCGCCTCGGCGTCGACCACCATGCTGCGGAACTTGTACACGTGGAACGGGCGGCCGTCCTTGCCGATCCGCAGATGGCTGAACAGGACCGGGCCGCCGTCGGAGAAATGGATCACGCAGGCGATGGCCAGCAGCAGCGGCGAGAACAGGAACAGAGCCGAGGCCGCCAGCGTCCGGTCGAATATCCCCTTCACGATCCGCTGCGGCCCGGTGAGCTTGGCGTGGTCCAGGTGAACCAGCGGGAGCCCGGCGACCGGGCGGATCGTGGTGCGCGGGCCGGCCAGGTCGATCAGGGCCGGGGCCACGCACAGGTCCGTGCCGGTCCCCTCCAGGGCCCAGGAGAGCTCGCGGAGCCGGACGCTGTCCATCTGGGCGCAGTTCACCACGGCGACCGTGTCGGCCCGGAAGTGGTGCACCGCCGCGGTCACGCTGTCCATCCCGCCGGACACCGGGACACCCGCGATCTCGGCCCGGCGCCGCCGGCCTCCCGGCACGCACGCGGCCACGACGGACAGGCCGTGTGAGTTGTCCCGGCCCAGCACGGTGATCAGTTCTGTCACCGAGCGCGCGGGCCCGACCACCACGGCCCGGCGGGTGCAGATGCCGAGACGGCGCTGGCGGTGCAGCCGCTTGCGGAGCGCGTACCGCGCGAGCATGTCGAGGGCGGTCAGCGAGGGCAGGGCCAGCACCACATAGCCCCGGGCCAGGTCCAGCTTCGTGGCGTAGGAGAAGATCGCCACGCACGCCGTCAGGCTCACCCCCGCGCGCAGGATGCGGTGGTATTCGTCGGCCCCGGTGCCCACGATGCGGCTGTCGTACCCGCCGGACAGCGCGATGACGGCGCACCAGAGCGGCGGCAGGGCGAACGTGAGGGCCAGGTACACGTCGGGCGGATCGATCCGGGCGTGGTACCGGATCTCGTACGCCACCACCCCGGCCAGCAAGGCGCAGGTCAGGTCGACGATGGCGGCCAGAGTGAGGTAACGGCTCACCCAGACCGATGCGGCCCGGGCCTCTGAGGGAGCCAGCCGCCTGCGTCAGGCCGCGGCGACCCGCGACTGCCGACCGAGACACACCCCCACCCCCAATACCCCACTGGCCCGCAGCACGCGCCGCTTTTACCTCTCATACATGCAGAGGTAGCTGGTTATTTACGCAACGCAGGTCATCGTAAGTCAGAAACCGTGGGCTGCATAAGGGACTGTTGAGTCACTAGTTCCCGGCGTTACCGCAAACGGATGAGGCTGTAACCGGCCGTTCACAGTTCGTGCGGGAGTGGGGGCCGTTCCGCAAAGTCGCCAGGACGGCCAGCCATATCTGGGCAATCGATCCGGCGGGGAAACGGCGGGTGGTCAGAATGCATTATTCCGATCGAATTAGTAGGGTGTAATAAATAATTAACGCAGGCGGCCGGGAGGCTACGCCATGGCTCATGCGTGGGGTAGGCCGTATCGGCCGGGCGGCCGGCTCCGGAGCCTCATCGTGAGCTGGAGGCCGCTGCAGCCACAGGAGATGCACTCTTCTAATCACAGAATGTAATCACTGTAGTGCTCTTCGTAACGAAACTAATTAGCCCTATAACTCTTAGTGATCATGTCGTAGTGCGGAATTCGGAGGGTCGCGCCCGGATGGTCATCAAGGGACTCAGGCCAGCGGGCGAATGCCAGGCCGGGATGGCCGGACCCGGGCCTCGGAGCCGCCGGGCTGCTGGTGATTCACGGCGGCAACTCCCCTGTTTGGGTGAGGGCGGCTAACCAATACGGCTATAGACACGATTGCCGATTCTCCGTAGATTGAGTTGCTTGTACGGGTGTGTTCACATCCAGTTAGTCAACTTGTCACCGAGCGGGGAACTGGCGGCGCTGCTCATCGCTTGCTCCGGGGGCACACAGGGGGAGGAGTACCGGGCATGGGCATGTCGCAGGAGGCTGACTCCTTCGAGTTCGCCGGCTATCTGGGGGTGCTGCGCCGACGGTGGTGGATCATCCTCGTCCTGGCGTGCATCGGCATCGTGGGCGCTGGCGCCTACATCGCCGGGTCACCCAAGGGATACACCGCGACGGCCACGGTCAACGTCACCGCGACCGGGATCAGCCAGAATCAGGGCGGCGGAGCGGTCGCGGGCGGACGGACCAGCAGTGCGGTCAACCTCGATACCGAGGTGCAGATCGTCCAGTCGAGTTCGGTGGCGGCTATCGCCGCGAGTGACCTTCATTCGTCGCTCACGCCCCAGGCCCTGGTGAAGAACATCTCCGTCGCCGTGCCCGCGAACTCGTCGGTGCTCCAGATCAGCTGCTCGGCGCGGTCGGCCCAGCAGTCGGCCGCCTGCGCCAACGCGTTCGCCGCCGCGTACCTGACCAACCGCACGGCCACCGCGACGGATACGAACAACGCTGAGCTGAAGACGATCAGGGACCAGCTGACCGCGCTGGAGAAGCGGACCGCGCAGCTGAGCATCCAGAGCCGGTCGCTGCCGGTGAACTCCCCGCAGCGGGCCAGTGCCCAGGCCCAGCTGCAGACGGCGGCCAGCCAGCTGAGGGCGCTGGCGAATCAGTCCGCCGCGCTGTCCGCGTCCGGGGCCGCGGCCTCCGGCGGGTCGATCATCACCAAGGCCACGCCGCCGACCACTCCCAGCAGCCCCAAGAAGAAGCTCATTCTTCCCAGCGGGCTGCTCGCCGGGCTGCTCATCGGCCTGGTCATCGCGTTCGCCTGGGACAAGCGGGACACCCGGGTCAAGAACCTCAGGAGCCTCGGCCGACCTCGGCGCGCCCGCGCTGATCGCCTTGTCGGCGAAGGATCTCGACGGCCAGACCCTGGCGGATCCCCGGTCACGGGCCGGACAGGATTTCAGTGAGCTGGCCCGCTCCACGACCGCGTCGCTGGGCCAGGACCACGAGCTCGTCCTGGTGGCCGGGACCTCGGCCGGCGCCGCCGCCTCGGTGGTCGCGGCGAACCTGGCTGCGGCGCTGAACCGGACCCATTCGGCCGTGATCCTGGTCTGCGCGGGCGGGTCGGGCACCACCGGACTGCTGGGCGTGCCCGAGTCACGCCGCCTTGACCTGCGGGCCGCGGCCGAACTGGCGGCCGGGGATCTGTCCGTGGACACGCTCGCCCTCCAGCCGGCCGGGTTCCCCGGGCTCCGGCTGGTCGTCCTGGCCGAGGAACTGCACGACCTGCACCACACGCAGGCGCGGGCCCTGGCCGAGCAGTTGCGCGACTACGCCGACTACACCGTCGTCGAAGCTCCGGCAGGCAGCGCCGGGCCGGACAGTCTCGCCCTGGCCGAGTACTGCGGTGCCGCCCTGCTGGCCGTCGAGGTCTCCGCCACCAGGCGGGAAGACGTCGAAGAGTCCGTCCAGCGGATCACCCGGCTGGGCGCCCCGGTGCTCGGGCTGGTCGCAGTGCCCCGGCTCCGGGTGCCCGCGCCGTCGGCCCGCGGGCCCGAGCTGCCCTCCTCCGGGTCGGTCAGGCTGCGCAAGCCCGTGACCGACCCCGCGGCGGCGGCCCCGGACACCGGCCCTTCATGGCCTGATGGGCCCAAGGCGGCAGAGGATGACGCCGCGGTGTCTGTTCATGCGCGCGCCGACCTTGCGGATGGCGTGACGGAGACGGATTGATGCCACGGGGGTGGACGAAGTCGCTACGCGGGGCCGTGCCGGTCGTCGCCGTGGCCGTGACCCTGGTCGCCGCCGGCTGCGAGGCGAGCCCGGCTGATCTCATGCAGCACGCCGCGAGCACGCAGGCGCCCGCGGCGGCAGGCAGTCGCCTCGCCGGGGCATTCGCCGCGCACGTGGATGGCGCCGCTCACCGGGCTACCCGCCAGCGGGGCCCGGGCCGCGGGCCGGGCTGCGGTGGCCGTGCCAGTGTCCGGCAGCCAGCCGCAGGGCCTCGGGTCGGCCGACGTGGTCTACGAGGAACTGACCTCACCACTGCGCTACGTCGCGGTATTCCAGTCCCGGGCCGACGGGTCCGTCGGCCCGGTCGGGCAGACGCGGCCCATGGATGGGCAGGCGCTGTCCGTCCTGCACCCGCTGACTGCCTACGACGGCGGGACCCCCTCGTTCATCCGGGTCCTGGAGGCGTCGGGCGTGGTGGACGTGGGCTACGCCAGCCATTCCTCGCTGTACGCCGCGGCCGCCCAGGGCCCGACCGTGTCCACGGGACAGGTCCAGCAGGC
This sequence comes from uncultured Actinomycetes bacterium, assembly GCA_963770545.1. Lineage (GTDB taxonomy): Bacteria > Actinomycetota > Actinomycetes > Streptosporangiales > Streptosporangiaceae > RYN-230. Next base: position 300,811 of record CAVYQF010000008.1, read on the forward strand.
GGCCCGGGGTACCGCGCCGCCGCAGCTGTTCACCTACCAGGGTTCCGCGGTGGGAGATGCGCCGGGCTTCGCCAGTACCGGTGCGCGGCGCGCCGCCACCTTGCGCATCACCGCCCCGGGTCAGGCCACGCAGGTGTGGACGTTCGAGGCCCGGACCCACAGCTGGCGGCAGACGGCCGGCGGACCGGCCGAACGTGTCGCTAACGTCGTGGTGCAGGACGTTCCCTACAAGACCGTGTACCTGAGCCGCAAGTTCGGGCTCACCACGACCAGCGCCCGGGTCATCGGCTCGGGATCCGCGCTGATCGCGTCGGGAACCGGCGCCGCGGCCGGGAGCAGCGGGACGGCGGCCAGTGGTCAGCCGGCCAGTGGTCAGCGGGCCAGTGGTCAGCGGGCCAGTGGTCAGTCGGCCAGTGGCACGGCGGTCTGGGGCACCTGGTCCAAGCCCGGGCTGCACGACGTCACGGCCTTCCTGGACGCGAAAAATACCCCGATCGGCTTCCAGCCCGGGACCACGTGGGTGATCCTGGCTCCGCCGGGCACCCGGGCCGCGATCTCCGGGGGCCGGTCATGACCCAGACCGCGGTCCTGACCCGCCCAGAGGTTCCCGAGTTCCCGGAGCCGGTCCGGCCGGAGCCGGCCCGGACGAGCTGGCTGGCCCGCCACCCCGCGTGGCCGGTGACGGCCCTGCTGGCCGGATTTCCGCTCTGGTGGGCGCTGGGTTTCGGCGACTACATATGGATCCTGCTGGCCATCCCGATGGCCGCCCGGCTCTACGCCTGGAGTGCGTCCGGGAACCGCAAGATCCGGGTGCCCCCGGGCTTCGCGCTCTGGCTGCTCTTCCTGTTGGTGGCGGTAGTGGGCGTGGCCGCGCTCTCGGCCATCGCCCCCGGGACGCTGGCCAGCCCGATCTCGAACCGGGTCATCTCCTACGGCGTGCGCATCGTGGGCTACCTGGCCGTCACGGCCATGCTGCTGTTCGTCGGGAACCTGACCGAGCGGGAACTGCCCCGCAAGCGGCTGGCCTGGCTGCTCGGGCTGGTGGGGCTGTACACCATCGCCGGCGGCCTGCTGGGCGTCTTCTTCTCCCACCTGCACTTCACCGCACCGCTCGCCGCGATCGTCCCGAACCGCCTGCAGGCCGGCAACCAGGTCCTGCAGGCGCAGCTGCATCCGGCGTTCGCCCAGCTGCAGAGCGTGCTGGGTTCCTCCGGGCGGCCCGACGCCCCGTTCGCCTACACGAACAACTGGGGAAACTGCCTGGCCCTGCTGCTGCCCTGGCTGATCGCGCAGTGGTGGTGCCATGGAACACGCAGGCAGCGGCTGATCGCCGGCGCGGGCCTCACGATCGCGATGGTGCCCATCATCTACTCCCTGAACCGCGGGCTGTGGATCGGGCTCATCTTCGCCGTCGTCTACATTGCCGTCCGCCTGGCCGCGACGGGCCGTCTGGCCGTGCTCGGCGGGCTCATCGCGGGACTGGTCATCGTGGGTGTGCTGATCGGGGCGACCCCGCTGCAGGGCATGATCGGCGCGCGGCTCGCCAACGGGGCCAGTGATTCGCGGCGCGGGTCACTGGCGGCCACGGCCACGCAGGACGCGGTGGCGTCCCCGCTCGTGGGCTTCGGCGACACGCGCCACCAGCAGGGCAGCGTGCAATCGGTCACAGTCGGCCGCTCGGCTAAGTGCCCGACCTGCGGCAACGGCACTATTGGCGGGAACGGGCAGTTGTGGCTGCTCTTCATCTGCAATGGCTTCCTGGGGGCCGGGCTGTACCTCGGCTTCTTCGCCTACGGAGTCGGCCGGTACTGGCGAGATAGATCGCCCTACGGGCTGGCCGGCGTGCTGGTCGTGCTCCTGATGTTCATCTTCATGTTCTCCTACACCGCGACAGGGGCACCGCTTGGCTTCCTGATGCTCTCCTACGCCATGCTCTGGAAGAACGCCCGGGCCCGGCGCCAGCAGGCCGCAGAGGCCCAGTCATGATGGCGGCCACGCCGCCTGATGCTCCGACGTTGCCCGTGAGCGGGCGGCCGGATTCCGGCCCGCCCGGGCCGCGGCTGAAGGACGTGGCCCGGGGCAGTGCCCTGAACCTCATCGGGGCCCTGGTGGCGGCGGTTACCACCCTGGTGCTCACCGTGGTGATCACCAGGGAGTACAGCAAGCCCGTCGCGGGGGCCTTCTTCACCGCGATCTCGCTGTTCCTGATCGTGGAGTCCGCCGCCGGGCTGGGCGCGTGGGTTGGGCTGGTCAACTTCATCGCCCGGTTGCGCCGCCTCGGCCATGAGGACCGGGTGTCGGCCATTCTGCGTGCGGCCATCATCCCGGTCATAGTCGTCTCGCTGGCGTGTACGGCCGGCATGCTCCTGTTCGCTGAGCCGCTGGCGCACCTTCTGCTCAGCGGCCACCTGGGCCAGGATGGGGCCGCTCCCGGCATGGTGGCGGACGCGCTCCGGGCACTCGCGCTCGCGCTCCCGTTTGCGGCCATGTCCGACACCCTGCTCGGTGCCGCCCGCGGGTACCGGGCCATGAAGCCCACCGTGGTCGTAGACAAGATCGGCCGGTCCACCGCCCAGCTCATCGGGGTCACGATTGCCATAGCGGCGGGCAGCGTGGCGCTGCTGGCGCCCTTGTGGGCGCTGCCCTACGTGCCGGCCGCCGCCCTCGGCTGGTACTGGCTGCGCCGGGTCCGGCGTGACCACCGGCAGGGACCCGGGGCGGCCGGCGAGCCCGGCCCGAGCGGTGTCGGCACCAGCGGGAACACCACCACCACCGACGGAGCGGTAGTGCGGTCCGGGAACGCCGTGAGCGTCGGTGCCGGGGTGGGCAGTGCGACGTCCCGCGGATTCTGGCGGTTCACCGGGCCACGGGCGGTGGCCAACCTGGCCCAGATCACGATCCAGCGGATCGACATCGTGCTTGTCGCGATCATCCTGGGGCCGGTCGAGGCCGCGATCTACACCGCCGCGACCCGCTTCCTCGTCGCGGGCCAGTTCGCCAACTCCGCGCTCAGCCAGGCCGCCCAGCCCCGGTTCGCCGAACTGTTCGCGGTCGACGACCGGCGCGGGGCCAACGTGGTCTACCGGGCCACCACCGCCTGGCTGGTCATGCTGACCTGGCCGCTGTACCTGCTGGCCGTGATCTACGGCCCGGAGATCCTCAGCATCTTCGGGCATTCTTACCGGGCCGGCGACACGGTCATGGTCATCCTCGGCCTGACCATGCTGGTCGCCACGGCGTGCGGCCAGGTCGACATGGTCCTGATCACGACCGGCCGGAGCAGCTGGAGCCTGGCCAACGGCCTGATGGCCGTATTCGTGAACGTCGGCCTCGACCTGCTCCTCATTCCCCGGTACGGGATCACCGGCGCGGCGATCGGATGGGCCGTCGCGATCATCATCACCAACCTCGTCCCGCTGGCCCAGCTGGCCGCCTCGAAGCGGCTGAACCCGTTCGGGCCCGGCACGTTCATCGCCATCGGCTTGTCCGTGGTGAGCTTCGCCGTGATCCCGCTGGCTGTGCGCGCCGCGTTCGGCCCGGGTGCCGTCGCCTCGCTGAGCGCGGTGGGCGCGGGATGCCTGGCCCAGGCGGCGGGGCTGTGGTGGTTCCGGGACAGCCTGAGGCTGAAGGCGCTGCCGGGGGCGTCCCGCCTGACCAAGTTGTTCGCAATCAAGGGGGTGGCCTGACGTGGCCAGAATACTGCTCTTCCTGATCTGGCCCGTAGGGCTGGCCGTCATCTTCGGGGTGGCGGCGCTGCTGGCCCGCCGGACCCGCGCCGCGCCCGCCGGACCGAGGCTTGGCCGGCTGCCGTGGCTGGGACTACCGCCCGGCCGTCGATGATGCGGGCGGGAGCTCGACGATACGGGGGGCCGTTCGGCAAGCCCTGATCTTCCTCGGGGTCATCGTGGTCGGCGGCGCGTTGATCTTCGGGATCATGGCCCTGCTCGGGCAGCTTGTCCTGCACGGGGGCCCGTCCATCGACAAGCCCATCTACCACTGGGTGGCCGGGCACCGGATCCACCCGTGGAAGGGCCTGATGACCAGCCTGACCAAGACGGGCAACGCCTGGTCAACCCGGATGGCCGTGGTGGCGGCGGCCGTGTGCCTCGCGGTCACCTGGCGGCGGTACAAGTGGCTGCCGGCGTTCGCGTTCGTCACGCTGTCCGTGCTGCAGCGCTACCTGACGCATGGCATTCACGTAGCCGCCCACCGGGTGGGGCCGCCTGATTTCCCGCATGGCGTCTTCCCCTCCGGCGGTTCCGAGCGCACCGTGGTGTTCTTCGGGCTGATCGCCTACTTCCTGTGGCGTGAGTTCAGCGGCCGCCGGGTGACCGCGATCTGGGCCGGGGCCGCGGTAGCCGCGCTGGCCTTCAACGAGGGCTACAGCCGCGTCTACCTCGGCATGCACTGGACCACCGACGTGCTGAGTGGCTGGTTCTACGGGATCTTGCTGCTGGCCCTGTTCATCCTGGCCACCCGGCTGATCATGGGCCCGGCGCGGACCCCCGAGGAGGTCGCCGCGGGCGACCCGGCGACCGCGTACCCCGCGGCGTCGAGCGGGTCGCCGGCCGGGGCCACGAATGGGGCGCCGAACGGGGCACAGCCCGGTGCGGCCCGGGTGAGCCAGTGAGCAGCGACCCGGGGCGGTGGCCGCTGGTGTCGGTGATCGTGCCGACCCGCGGCCGGCCGGACCTGGTGCGCGCGACGATCTCCTCGATCGTCGGCCAGGCCTACCCCGGCCGGATCGAGTGCCTGGTGGTTGCTGACCAGGAGCCACCCGACCCGGCCCTGGCCAGCCTGGGCACCGGGGAGCATCAGGTCCGGGTGATCGCCAATCACCGCACGCCCGGTCTCGCCGGTGCGCGCAACTCCGGGCTCGCCGAGTCCACGGGGGAGTTCATCGCCACCTGCGACGACGACGACGTGTGGCACCCGGTCAAGCTCCAGGCCCAGATCGGGCGGCTGCTCGACCAGCCTGACCTGCTCGTGGTGGGCTCGGGCATCCGGCTCATGCTGCCCGACGGCCGGATCATCACCTGGCCGGCCCGCGCCGAGCGGATCAGCCAGCGGCTGCTGCTGCGCAACCGGGTCAAGGAACTGCATTCCTCGACGCTGGCCATGCGCCGGGACGTGTTCGCCAAAGCGGGCCTGTACGACGAGCAGATCCCGAACGGCTACGCCGAGGACTACGACTGGATTCTCCGGGTCGCCCGGGTCGGCCGGATCGGGGCGGTGCGCAGCCCGCTCGCCGATATCCGGAAAGACGGCGGTTCCTGGTGGCCGGGCCACGCCGCCGTGACCGTCGCAGGCCTCGAATACCTGCTGGACAAGCATCCGGAGATCGCGGCGTCGCCGCGCGGGCACGCCCGCCTGCTCGGGCAGATCGCGTTCTCGCGATCGCTGCTCGGCCAGCGCGGGCGGGCGCTGCGGTACGCCGCCGCCGCCCTCGCCAGATGGCCTGCGTCGCCGCACGGTTACCTGGCGCTGGCCCATATCGCGACCGGGGTGGACCGCAGGCATGTGCTGCGGGCGGCCCGCCTGGCCGGCCGGGGGCTGGCCTAGATCGTGGCCAGAGAGAAAGAAAACGAGGTGGGGAAATCATGACGTCCGTGCGCAAGGCAGCACCCGAACCGGTCAGGAAGGCCGGCCGACGTGCGTACCTGCAGGTGGGCACGGCGACGGCGCCGCTGCGGCTGCAGCCTGGCTTCATCATGATCGGTGCCCAGCGATGCGGCACCACGTCGCTGTTCCGGGCGCTGATGGCACATCCGCAGGTGGTGCGGCCTGCATTCCACAAGGGAATCAACTTCTTCGACCTGAACTATTACCGGGGCCTGACCTGGTACCGGGGTCATTTCCCGGTGGCCCGGGTGGCCCAGGCCGCGACGGCCCGCCACGGCGGCCCGATGACGTTCGAGGCCAGCGGGTACTACATGTACCACCCGTTCGCGATGGAGCGGCTGGCCCGCGATCTGCCCCGGGTCAAGCTCGTGGTGATGCTGCGCGATCCCGTGGAGCGGGCCTTCTCGGCCTACAAGCACGAGTACGCCCGGGGCTATGAGTGGGAGAGCTTCGAGCAGGCGCTGGAACTGGAGGACGACCGGCTGATCGGGGAGATCGACCGGATGCGCGCCGATCCCGCCTACGAGAGCTTCACGCACCGCCACCATTCCTATACCCGCCGCGGCCACTACGCGGATCAGCTCGAGCGGATCTTCGGGCTGTTCCCCCGGGAGCAGGTCCACGTCATGGACAGTGAGGCGTTCTTCGAACGGCCTGCGCAGGAGTACGAGCAACTGACCGGCTTCCTCGGCCTGCGGCCCTTCCAGCCGGCCAGCTTCGGGCAGCACAATGCCCGCCCCGGCACCCCCATGGCCCCCGGTATGCAGCGCAGGCTGGAGGACCACTTCGCCTCCCATAACAAGCGGCTGGCCGAGCTGCTGGACTGGTCACAGCCATGGCCACGGTAACGGAATCAGCCGGGGCGGCCACCGACCGCAGCGGCTACCTGCGGGACACCCTGGCTATCCTGTGGCCCGAGCCGGCCCGCATCGAGCGCCGTGGGCGGGGGGCCCCGGGGACGGGCGCCCGGCCCGGCCGGACCGCGGGCGACGCCACCCCGACCGAGTTCCTCCTGGTCCCCAACGAGACCCGGCCGGTCCTGCTGGTACCCCGCAGGCCGCGCCGGGCGACGGCGGCCGCGCTGCGTCATTACAAGGCGTCGGCCGTCGGGGGCCGGCGGCTCGCCTTCCGCGGTCTGGCCGCAGCGGCGCAGCTCGGCCTGGGCGACGTCCTGCCGCACCGGATCACGGTCGGGCCGACGGGGGACGGGCCTGACGCAGACGTGGCTGCTTACCTGCGTAAGGTCCTGGACCGGGACCTGGTCGTGAGCCTGCGGGTCGGCCCGCCCCGGGCTAATCGCAAGCCAGTGCTGGAGTTGCTCAGCCCCAGCGGTGAGATGCTCGGGTTCGCGAAGGTGGGCATCACCGGCCTGACCCGGGAGCTGGTCCGGACCGAGGCGGCCGCCCTGGACGTGCTCGCGTCGGCCGGACTGACCCGCCTGCAGGTGCCCCGGCTGCAGCACCACGGCCAGTGGAGGGAACACGAGGTCCTGGTCCAGGCGCCGCTGGTCGGCTCTGGCCGGGCCGTGAGCCGGGCCATGCTGACCTCCGCCATGATCGAGCTGGCCACGCTGCAGGGAGTCACCACGCAGGTGGTCGGCCGGAGCAGCTACTGGCGCACGCTGCGCTCACGGCTGGAGGCGTGCGTGGATCGCGAGCCGGCCGCGGCGCTGCAGCGGGTCATGGACGATCTGCAGGCCACAGCCGACGTGACGAGTGTGGGCTTTGGCTCGTGGCACGGCGATTGGACGCCGTGGAACATGGCCGCCTCCGGCGACCAGGTGCTCGTCTGGGACTGGGAACGGTTCGAGAGCGGCGTGCCCCTCGGTTACGACGCCCTGCACTATCAGCTGCAGGCAGCGGCAGAGCGGAATGGTGCCGGAGGAGCACAGTCGGCCACCGAGGCGGCCCTGTTCACCGCCCCGATGACCCTCGGGCCGCTGGGGGTCAGACCGGGATTCGCGGTCTTCGTCGCGGCCCTGTACCTGATCGAGATCGCCACGCGGTACATCAGCGACGGGGCGGCGGAGGCCGGAGCCAGGCTGGGTGACGTGAGCACCTGGCTACTGCCCCCACTGACCCGCTACGCCGAGCGGACGCGCGGCTAGGTGAGCCTCCCGCCGCTTCGTCAGTTCCGGTTCACCGGCACGCCGCGCGGATTGAAATAGCGGTTGTCTGCCATGCCGCGAAAGGCGGCCAGGGGCCGGCGTCCAGCCCGAAACTTGACTCCGGGGAAGTCTGGGTGGTGTTGGAGTCGAAATAGACGAGAGCCTTGATCTGACGGTCACGCACAACGGCCTGCTTGGCGTCGCGCAGCCATTGCGCACGAAGTGGCGCGCCATAACTCTGCGGCACCCCGTACTCGCCGATCATGATTGGTTTCGGGTGCCGGGCCGCCCAGGTCAGGAAGGGCGCGATGATGGCCGCGAATGACGCGCGCGACCGGGGTCTGGGATAGGTGTCGGCGCATACCCAGTCCACTTCGCTATTTCCCGGGTAGTAGGCCTGGGCGCTGCCGCTGGCGAATCCCCGGGCCGTGGGGCACCACACCCAGGCCACGTTGGTGACGTGCTGCTCGGCGAAGATCAGCCGGATGTGCTTCCAGGCTGCGATGTAGTCCGCAGGCGAGCCGACCTCGAAGCGCAGGTTCGGGCGGTCCATCTCCCAGCGCCACTCCAGGAACATGGGCTGGCCGAGGGCCTTGAACTCCCGCGCGCGCTGGCGGATCGACGCGTCCCACTCACCGGCCGCGATGCCTTTGCTGTCGTTCAGCGCCCAGGAGACCAGGAGCATGCTGCCCTGGCGGACCCAGGCCAGGTCGCTGGCGGTGGGGAACTCCGCAGGCTGGCGGAGGTAGGTGTGCACGATGTCCAGCCGCCGGCCGATCTGCTGCTGCAGGGCGTTCACCGCACCGATGTGACCATGCTGGCCGTACATGGTCGGGTCGACCCAGGCGCCGAAGTACGCCCCGGTGGCCGGGGGCGGGATGGCCAGCGGGGTCTTGGGCAGCGCGGGTTCCGCGGTTGGGTGGGCGGTCGGCTTGCCGGTCCAGCCCAGGCCGATGGTGAGGGTGACCACCACGGCCGCCACCACCACGGCGGCGATCGCGGAGATGGCTGCCCCCCGCCGCCAGCCGGTCACGGGGCCCACTGTCCTTCGCTCCTCGCCAGCGCGCTCATGCGGCGCCGTGCAGGTAGCCGTAGCGCAACAGCAGCGGCAGCGTCAGCGCGGTGACCGTGCGCCGGTTCCCCGGCGGCATCGCCGTCTGCCATGTGCCGTCGTAACGGATCGGGACCCGGCCGGTGGTGAACCGCATCGGGTTGCCCGACGCGGTGTGCGTGGCCGTCAGCTCGGCCCACCAGCGGCCCGGCCCGTCGGCGCCCAGGAACCCGGAGTCCGGGCCGCCGGGCAGGCCGGCGAACGCAGCGATCTCGCTGAGCGTGGCCGCCGGGCCGGCCACGAAGTCTTCATAACGCACCCGCAGCGTGGGCGTGCCCAGCTGGGAGAGGAGTTGCAGGGCGCTGTTCTGCACGTCCCACCGCACGGCCGCACTAGCCGGCTTGTAGGTGGCCATCTGGCTCCCGGCCGCGTCCGGCCGGTCCACGACCTTGCCCCAGGAGTAGGCGACCGCCCGGCTGTCGCGGACCATGTGGACGACCCTCAGGTCCACGCCGGGGGAACTGCGCAGGCAGAACGCCAGCGAGGCGTGCTTGCTGGAGTCGATCACCACCGGGCTGCCGCTGACCTGGGCGATTGCGGCGTAGGTGCGCCGGTAGTACGCGACGTACTCGTCCAGGGCGGGCTGCAGCCTGCGCCGCAGTGGCGGGGAGGCCAGCAGGGGCAGGAACCGGCCCCGGTCCACCTGGGCCCGCAGCCGGGTGACCCGGTCCACGTCCACCTGGTCCCAGCCCCCGAAGGCGGCCTGGCCTACCTGCTGCCAGAACGGGCAGGAGGAAAACGCCTGGCCGCAGCCGCAGCGCTCGTCGTCCCGGACGCTGCGCAGCCACATGTGCACGACTTCGCCAGCCGGGCAGGCCCCGGGCATCTCGCCGAGGAGCCGCTCCAGCAGGGTGCTACCGCTACGGCCGAGGCCGGCCAGGTAGATGACCCGCGGGCTCCCCGGGACGGTGCTCGTGCCCGCCCGGCGGGCGAGCGCGTCCGCGCTCAGCTCACCACCTCAAATCGTGTCCTAGTTATACGGGAGGAGGCAGATGCCGGCCCGGTTGGCGAGCGTCCCACACTGGTTGGTCCCGTCCAGGTTGTCGCTGGCGATCCACAGGCCCGCGCTGGTGACCAGCATGTCGTCGGCACCGAGCCCGCGTCCCCGGGTGGGGTTGTAGGTCAGCGCGCCGGTGGCCGGGCTGAGCCCCTCGATGCCAGGCGCGGCGATCGCGCCAGGACCGGCGAAGTCGCAGCCGTTCGGGTTCGACGACCAGCGCTCGTGCCCGGCGAAGTACGCGGTGGTGGAATCGGCCGCGGCGGCGTACAGCGAGTCGCAGCCCGGATAGTTGATCCACGTGTGCGTGACGCTGGCCTGGGTGGCCGGGTAGGCGATCGCCGCGTCACACGGCCCGGTCCGGGGGTAGCTCCCGGCCGGCGTGCCATTCGGCTTGTACCCGGTCGTCGCGACGTAGATGGTGGAGTCATCGGTCGACCAGGCCGCGGACTGGGCGTAGAACGACTCGTTGTAGTTGCAGTTGGTGTTGAGCTCAGGTGAGGTCCACCCGGTGACCGTCGCGGTCGGGCCGCTCAGGTCCAGCATGAACATCTGCTGCCGGGCCTGGCCGCCGACCGAGGTGAAGTCGCCCTCCACCAGGTCCAGCGTGCCGCCGTGGCTGAGTTGCTGGTTGTAGACCCGGGTCGGGTTGGACGACACCCCGGGGAACTGGTAGTTCCCGGAAATGCCCAGGTGGATGAACCCGTCGTCCTTGCCCGAGGTGGGGTTGAGGCTGGCCATGTACGCGTTGGCGCTGCTGTTGTTGATCGAGGTGAAGTAGCCCCCGGTCAGGATGTGCCCGTTGTAGTACTGCAGCGTCTCGACCTGGCCGCTGGCGCTGTGCCCGAAGGCCGTGATGAGCGCCCCGCTCGAGGTGCTGACCGCGGCGAGGTTCTTGGCCGCCACCCCGCCGACGGTGCTGAACTTGCCGCCGATGTAGGCGGTGGAGCAGTCAGGACTGAACGTGATGCCGTTGACGATCCCGTTCACGTCGGGGTTCCAGGAGGTCATCGTGTACGGCTTGGACGCGCTGAAGCTGAACACGTTGTTGCGGGAGAAGGTCGTCCCCGCCTGCGAGATCGCGGTGAACGTGCCCACCGCGTACATGGTGTTACCGCACTGCGCGATCTGCCGGACCTGCTCGGTCGTCCCGGTACTGGCCAGCTGCGGAGTGTTGTACGCCGGGGTGGTGCCCGGCGGCCCCGTCGCGGCCGAGGCGGGCACCGCGGTCCAGGCCGCGCAGGCCGCCAGCACGGCCATCCCGGCCGCTATCTTGGCGCGCCAGTTACTAAACAACATTTAATCCCCCCAGGCCAGATCCCCACTAGTGCATATCACTGAAGTAAACAATTAGGCATCATAACGGAGCGTGTTCGCAACCCCACCAGTAAACTTTAACTCTGAGTAATAGTGCGTAAACTTTCTGTAACGGAATCAACCTCGCAGATAACCACAAATCGCATTCGGTGTACTGGACTCCGGGCGGCGCCCGGGATATTCCTCGAAGGCCTCCGCATTTCGCCGGTGATTAAGGGCGATTAGCGTTATGCCGTGGGCAATAAAGGGCCCGGGGCGCGGCTACCAGGCGGCGGTAAGGGTGTTCTCAGCCCACGGCAGCGGCGTGTAATGACCGCCGGTCAGCATTCCGGCGTCGACGTCCGCATACTGCGCCGTCGAGTGGTGGCGGGCGCGGAGCAAGTCGGTGACGATCAGCACCCGGCCAGACGGGCTCATCCAGTGGACCTGCACGACGTCGTCGGCCATCCGCCTGGTCACGTGGAGGACGCGGACGACCTTCCCGGTTTGAACCGAGACCTGGACCAGGCGTTCCACGCTCCCGTTCACGTAGGGGTTGTTCACGTTGCCGATGATCGTCTGCCCGTCGGCGGTCAGCTGGATCTGGGTCCAGGACGTGAAGCGGGACTGGGGTATCGCGACGCGGCTGTTGGCCAGCAGGCCCGAGCCGGGCCTGTCGGTGTCGAGGAGCCGCACCCCTTCCCGGCCGCGCCATTGCCCGTAGACGAGGGCCAGCGTCCGGTTATCCGTGGCCCACGAGAGCGAGTTCTGCGTGATCCACGTGATCGGTACCCCCGGGGTGTTCCCGACGCTACCGGGTTGATACGTCCGTTCCGTCCCCGCGGACAGGTTGTAGACGCTCAGCTTCGGCCTCAGCCTCGGATTGTCCGCCCGCCCGCTCACCACGGCCAGGCGGCTGCCGTCCGGGGAGAGGGCGAAGTCGGTGACTTCCGTGCCGACCGGAAAGGCCGGGATGGGCAGCGGGGTCAGGGTCACTCTGCCCACCGGGCGGCCTAGGCCGGGACCGAGGCGCAGCAGGAAAAACCTCGTGGCGGGCACGGTGAACTTGCCGTCCAGCGGGATGCGGGCCAGTTTCTGCGCGGCCACGACGAACGTGCGATCCCCAGCCGCCGCGGTGACCCCGGCGAACGTGCCGTTAGGCCAGGGCGGCGCGACGGTGGCCAGGGCGCGTCCGGTGGCGGTGGCGCGGATGACGGCCTTGGTCTGCGGGGTGGAGAGCTCCCCGTACCCGCCAAACCGCTCGCCGCTGGTGAAGGTCAGCGCCACGTAGTACCGGGGCAGGGCGGCCGGCCCCGAGCGATGACCGTTCGCGGAGCGACCCGGATGGATCACGGCGGTCAGGGCGACTATCACCGCCAGGGCGGCCGCTACCCCGGCCGCGGCGGCCAGGGGCGCGACCCAGGCCCGCCCGGCCCGGGGCCGCTCCGCCAGACCTTCTGCTGTCTTCCTGCCGCCCTGAGTGAGAGAGAAGAAGGACCGGCGGCGGTCCGGCAGCCGCAGGGGCGGGACCGCGTCCGGCGGGACCTCGGCGGCCCTGGCGCGGATGGCGTCCCGGACCCGGTTCTCCAGCGGCGCCATGGGGCCGCCTCCCGCATGTGTCATGATGTCTCCTTCAGGGCCCGGCCCAGCGCGTCGAGCGCCCGGAACGCGGTGGAGCGGACGGTGCCCGGCCTGATGCCCATCACCCGGGCGATCTGCTCGTCGGGGAGTTCGGCGTAGAACCGCAGCACGAGGACCTCCCGCTGCCGGTGCGGCAGGCGCGCCAGGGCCCGGATCACTTCCTGGCGTTCCTCCCCGCCCAGCGCGACCGTCTCGGCCGAGGCGGCCGGGGGCTCGCCGGCCAGGGTCTGGTGCTGCACAAACCCGCGGCGGACCGCCCGGCGGCGCAGCGCTGAGCGGCAGCCGTTCAGCACCGAGGCGCGCACGTAGTACAGCGCCCCGTCGGTGCTGGCCAGGCTGTCCCAGCGCCGGTAGAGCCCGCAGAAGGCCTCCTGGACCACATCCTCGGCGCTGGGCAGGTCGCCGAGCATGACGTAAGCCATCCGGATCAGCCCCAGGGCGGTCGATTCGTACAGCGCCCCGACCGCTGCCGCCGCACCTTCGGGACCTGCGTCCGGCGGGCCGGCCTCGGGCCGCCGGATATCCGGGGCCGGGGCCGCCCCGGCCGGGGGCACCCCGGCAGCCAGGCCAGGATTCTCAGCATTCACACTCAAGAAACGCGCCACCTCCGGTCCTGCTGCCTCGGTTGCTCAGCAATTTCCCATGCAGCCCCCGGTTTCCGGCGGCCTGGACCGGGCGTGGTTCGCCATGCTAGGCATAGCGCCAGGTGAGCGCCGACTTGGAGGCAGATGTGACGATTGACCCGGTCAGCACGGGCGGCCCGGAAACCGCGGGCGGGGCGGTGCCCAGCCGGGCGCAGGTGGTCATCGTGGGCGGCGGGGTGACTGGCTGCAGCATCGCCTACCACCTCGCGCACCTGGGCTGGACCGACGTGGTGCTGCTCGAGCAGCATCAGCTGACCGCCGGGACGACGTGGCACGCGGCCGGGCTGATCACCTCGGCCGGGATGACGGACGAGACCGCGCTGTTCTTCAGCCGCTACTCCCGCGACCTGTACGCCCGGCTGGAGCAGGAGACCGGGCACTCCACCGGGTTCCGCCCGGTCGGGCACATCTCCCTGGCCACCAGCCCGCGGCGGCAGGAGGCGCTGCGCCGCGAGTCGGCCTGGATGGCTGGCTTCGGGGTCGAGGACGTGGAGATCTCGCCGCGCGAACTGGCCGACATGTGGCCGCTGGCCCGCACCGACGACGTGCTGTCCGCGTTCTACGTGGCGGACGAGGGGCGGGCCGATCCGGTAGGCGTGGCCACCTCGCTGGCCAAAGGCGCCCGCCAGCTGGGAGTCCGGATCGTGGAAGGGGTGACCGCGACCGGGGTGGCGACCCGGGGGCGGCAGGTGACCGCTGTGCTCACCAGCGCGGGCCCGATCGAGACCGAGGTCGTGGTCAACGCGGCGGGCATGTGGGCCCGGCAGTTCGGGGCCCTCGCCGGGGTCGGGGTTCCGCTCCAGGCCGCCGAGCACTACTACCTGCTCACCGACACGGTGCCGGGGATGGACCCGGACCTGCCGGTCATCGAGGACCCCGACAACTACGGCTACTACCGGCCCGAGGGCGACGGCATGCTGGTCGGGCTCTTCGAGCCGGTGGCCGCTCCGTGGTCGCTGGACGGGGTGCCCGACGGGTTTTCGTTTGGGAAAATAAGTCCGGACTGGGACCGGATGGAGCCGTTCCTCGGTCCGGCGCTGGACCGGATCCCGGTGCTGTCCGAGACGGGCGTACGGACCTTCTTCTGCGGACCGGAGTCGTTCACCGCGGACGTGCGGCCGCTGCTCGGGCCCGCCCCGGAACTGGACGGGTACTTCGTCGCGGCGGGCCTGAACTCGCTCGGGATCCTGTCCGGGGGCGGGGTCGGCAGCATGCTCGCGCACTGGATCGCGGACGGGGTGCCGCCGGTGGACGCGACGAGTGTCGCCATCGACCGGACGCACGCCTACGAGACGTCCCGCCGGTTCCGGGCCGAGCGGACCGTGGAGCAGCTGGGGGTGCTGTTCGGGGACGCGGTCTGGCCGGCCTGGAAGCCTTCGACCGGGCGGAACGTGCGCCGCTCGGTGCTGCATGACCGGCTGGCCGCAGCGGGCGGGCACTTCGCCACCTCGGCGGGCTGGGAGTTCGCCGAGTGGTATGCGTCAGGGCCGGCCGCGCCGGTTCCCGGCCCGGACTCTGCCCGCCCGGACTCTGCCCGCCCGGACTCTGCCCGCCTGGATTCGGGCCGGCCCGCGGCCCATGAGGCCGTGGGGCGCGAGCACGCCGCGGTGCGCGAGGCGGCCGGCCTGCTCGACATGAGCCTGATGGCCAAGTTCCTGGTGCAGGGACCGGGCGCGGCCGCGGTGCTCAGCCGGCTGTCGGCCAACGACGTCACCGCCGGGGTCGGCCGGCTGGTCTACACCCAGTGGCTGAACGAGGCGGGCGGCATCGTCGCCGACGTCACCGTGACCTGGCTGGAGCCGGATAAGTTCCTGGTCATCGCCAGCGACCTCATCCACCGACGGATCGAGCCCCTGATCAGGCGGGCGTCCCGGCCAGGTGAGTTCCTCACCGTCACCGATGTGACGTCAGGCACCACGCTGCTGTCGGTGCAGGGGCCGGCGTCCCGGACGCTGATCGGGCGGCTCACCGACGCCGACCTGTCCAACGAGTCGTTTCCCTACCTCAGCGCGCGGCAGATCCACGTCGGGTACGCGCCGGTGCTCGCCATCCGCGTCACCTACGTGGGCGAACTCGGCTGGGAACTGCATGTGCCCGCGGAGTACGCGATGGGAGTGTACGACGACCTGATGTCCGCGGGAGACGACCTGGGATTCCGGCTGATCGGCCTGTCCGCCATGTCCAGCCTGCGGCTGGAAAAGGGCTACCGCGACATGGGGGTGGACATCGACAACACCGACAACCCGATGGAAGCGGGGCTCGGGTTCGCGGTGGCCTGGGACAAGCCGGGCGGGTTCACCGGCCGTGAAGCCCTCCTGACCGCCCGGGAGCAGGGCCCGCCACGCCATCGCGTGGTCAGCCTGCTCGCCGAGGACCCGGCCGCCGACCTGTTCGGCAACGAGCCGGTGTTCCTGGGGGATCAGTGGGTGGGCTACCTCCGGGCCGCCGCCTACGGCTACACGGTGGGCGGGGCGGTCGGGCTGGCCCAGGTGGAGAACGCCGAGGGAGTGACGGGCGGCTGGCTGAAGAACGGGGATTTCCGGGCCCGCACCCCGGCCGGTGACGTCCCCGTCCGGCTGCAGATCGCGCCGCTGTATGACCCGCAGCGGCTGCGCATCCTGGACCGCTGAGCGTGCGGGCCGGGTATTCAGGCGTGTTCTGCGGGCACGGGGAGAGGGCCGGGAGGCGGGACCTCGGTCCGCAGCGCACTCCAGCCCAGCCGTCCGGTGACCCCTTCGAGCGGCCCGCCGATCGTGATGCCCTGATCGGCGATGGTGAAGCTGGTCAGCGTGGTCTCGTGCCGGCTGTTCCTCATCTTGACGACGTTCAGGGCGCGGCCCACCCCGGATTCCTCCTCGATGTACCGGAGGTCGATGACGTTGTCGAACAAGAACATGAGCCCTTCCAGCGACTGGCTGTCCTGTTCGTGGCCAGCCGTCTCGCTGGTGACCAGCGATGAACTGCCGGCCGCCCGGATGAGCCCGACCAGGCTGCGCATGAAGGCCGGGAAACGTTCCGATTCGCGGGCGGCGAAAACCAGTTCGGCGAGGCTGTCGATAACCACGCGGCTGACCGAATGAGCGGCGAGTTCCGAGCGGATGGCGCTGGCCAGGACGTCCAGGTCCAGGTCCCCCATCGGGACGTAGGAGATGGCGAGACGGCCAGCGGCCTGGGCGGCCCCGATGTCCCAGCCGAAACCGCCGGCCATGTTGGCGAGCTGATTGGGGGTGTCCTGGAAGGTCACGTACAGGCAGGGTTGCCCTTGCTCCAGAGCGTGGGCGGTCCAGCGCAGCCCGAAGATGGTCTTGCCGACGCCGGAGGGTCCCTTGACCAGGGTGGCGTCGGTGGCCTGCGGGCCGCCGTTCATGAGTGGGTCCAGGCCCGGGATACCGGTGGCGATCCGGCCGCCAACCGCCTCGACCGCCTCAGGGATGAGGGTCTCTATCCGGGGGAAGACCCCGATGCCGGCCGGGGTGATCTGGAAGGTATGCCGACCCGGCCGCTGGCCCGACCCGCGCAGCTTCATGGCCCGCAGCGAGCGCCGGTCCACCGGCTCGCGAGGCTGATACTCAAGATAGATAATGCCGTCTGCCAGGGAAAACTCGATGCCGCTGGACAGTTCCTCCGGTGTGTACTCACCTAGCAGCAGCAGCACCGTCCCGGTGTGGGCCACGCGGCTCGTCAGGCTGTAGAGCGCGGAGCGCAACTGGCGTTCGTCGGCAAAGTCGCGCAGCATCTTGCTGCTGTCGACCACCACGATGGCGGGCTTGTCCTCCAGCGTTTTCCGGACGATCTCCGAGACCAGCGGCTCCAGCCCATCCTTGCTCCGGGGCACCAGGAAGCTGCCCAGGTGGATGAACTCGACCGTAGTGCCGAGTGCTTCCTGGTCGAAGAAGGCAAAAGGTTCCAGGTGCCGGACCAGCTTGGTGTGCGGCTCGGACACCGTCGTGTAGTAGACCGCCTTGTGCGCGGCGGTGGCCTTGGCGAAGCAGATCTGCTGGGCCAGGATGGTCTTGCCGGTACCCGGCGCCCCGGCCAGGATCACGACCGATCCGCGCTCCAGACCACCGTTGAGCACCAGATCCAGTCCCGCGATCCCGGTCGGCATCAACGTCAGCGGGTCACGTCCTCCGTTGCGGCTAGCGCTCACGGTGGCTCCTTCGTCGAGGCAGGCACTTACGGCGCCGATGAGGTCCTGCAGCGGCAACGACTTGGACATGACCACATCAGCAGAGACCGCGAGAGCAGGATCGCCGGTCGAAGCCAGGATCGGAATGCCCGCGGTCGCGGGGTCACCCCGCAGCCGCCGGATGAGCTCTGGGCCGTCCATGACCGGCATCATCATGTCGGTCAGGATCAGATCGGGGGGCGACTCGTGCACGATGGCCAGGGCGGCGGCCCCGTCAGAGGCGTCCAGCACCTCGTACCCCTCGCGCTCCAATATCCGGCGGAGCAGGAACCGCTCGTCTGGCTCATCATCGACCACCAGGATCCTGGACATCCGCGGCTCCTCCACCGTATCACTCTGTGTATTGATGAGTGTACTAAGAGTAACTTTTTTCGGCTACGCAGGTGCCGGGCGGGTGGCGGTCCTCGTGGCGAAGAAGGAAGCCGGGAGTGCGGAGCCGGGCCAACCGGCCTCGCGCCCTCGCTGGGCTAGCTCTCCAGGAGGTGGCTGAACGCCCACTTCGGCTGGCGGATGCCGGAGCAGGAGTTGCTGTCGATGGTGCCCGGGCAGCCGCCGTTGTCCCGCTGGATGGCCCAGACGGAGATCAGCGGCAGCCGGTGGGCGCGGGCGAACCGGGCGACGTCCCGGGCATCGCTCAGGTAAGTCACCTCGGTCTTCTTGGGATAGTCATCGATGCCGGGCAGCAGGGTGATGCCCTCCAGGCCCCACAGCCGCGGCTGGCTCAGCCCTGGATACAGCCGCCCGAGCTGGCGGTGCGTGCCGTCCAGGGCCTGGATCGCCGCCGTGCCCATCTCAATGCCCGTCTTGCTGGCCTTGATGTAGTAGTCGAAGGCCATGATGTTCACGGTGAACCGGACGCCGCGGGAGACGGCGCTCTTCAGCACGGCCAGGCAGTTGGCGGGCAGGCCCCAGGGCTCGACGCCCAGGGTGAAGGTGATCCGGACGCGGTGGTGGGTCCGGGCGGCCCAGTCCTGGAGCAGCCGCAGCGCCGCGCTGCGCCGAGCGATCCCGGCCGGCTTGTTCAGCGAGCTGGCCTCGACGTCCAGGTCAAGGCGGGTCACGCCGTAGGTGGTGACCACGGACTCGTACGCCCGGGCGATCCTGGGCACGCTCCGGCACGAATCGGCGATCTCGGTGCCGTCCTCATCGGCGCTGTAGCCGCCGAAGGACGGGATCACGTTCCCGCCCATCGCGCGCAGCTTCCTGATCTGGCCGGTGTAGCGGCCGCCCGGCCTGACCGGCTGCTTCGCGTCCCCGTTCCAGGTCACCGAGCATGAGCCCCGTTTCGGGGTCTGCAGGAAGGCGAGGGTCAGGTCGCGAGCCCCAGAGGCCCGGGCCACCGCGGGGAGCTGAGCTTTCGTCCAGGTCTCGAAGTAGGGCGTGTAGGCCGGCGCGGACTTCCCCAGCCGTGGCGGGCTGGGTGGCTGCCGCCGGTGAAACGGCCGCCAGGGGCAGGCCGAGGGCGAGGGCTAGCGCGATGCAGAGGGGGCCGGATCTGCGTCTCATGCGGGGATCTCCTGCCTGCCTGGTGACACGGGGGATGTCGGGCTGCTTGGGAGGCTATGATCCCCGCCGCGGCAGCGCCAGGGGCAGGCTCCGCACGGCCTGGCCACTCGCGGCGTGCCGGCCCCGCGCGTCCGCGGGCTCCCGGCCTACCCGGCCACCTCACGAATCCGCTGGTTGCCGGAGTCGTCGATCAGCACATCGCCGGCCGGGCCGACGGCCAGGTCCACGGGGGAGAGCAGCCAGGCCGACGTGGCCAGGCAGCCATCACCCCTGAATCCTCCGGTGCCGTGGCCGGCCATCGTGTAGATATGCCCGGCCTGCATCGCCTGGCCGTAGAACGTGCCCGGGCGGCTGGGCACGAGCCGGATCCGGTTCGTGTCGAAGTCGGCGATGAGGAGATTCCCGGAGTGGTCCACGGCGGTGGCCTGAGGCGATTCCAGGGCCGCGGAGGTCGCGGGCCCGCCGTTGCCGGACAGGCCGAACTGGCCGGTCCCGGCGACGGTATAGATGTCCCCGCCCTTCATGGCCACGCCGTAGAACGTCCCGGAGGCGGCCGCCACGACCCGGACCACGGAGTTGAAGACGTCCGCGAAGACCACGTTCCCGGCGCTGTCCACCGTCGGGGCCGCGCGGATGTCCAGCGCGGCGGCGGTGGCGGGGCCGCCGTCGCCCGAGTAGCCGGACGTGCCGTTCCCGGCGATGGTGTAGATGTGCCCGGCCGTCATGGCCTGGCCGTAGAACGTGCCCGTGCTGCCGGCCACGGCGCGGATCTGGTTGTTGGACCCGTCGGCGATCAGCACGTTCCCGTGCGCGTCCACGCCCACTCCAGTCGGGAAGCTGAGCTCCGCCGAGGTGGCGGGGCCGCCGTCGCCTGTGTCGCCGGACGTGCCGGTCCCGGCGATGGTGTAGATGTGCCCGGCGTTCATGGCCTGGCCGTAGAACGTGCCCGAGGTGTTGGCCACGACCCGGACCCGCTGGTTCAGGCGGTCAGCGAACACCACGTTCCCGGCCCCGTCGAGGGCCGGCCGAAGGGGCCGTCCAGCTTCGCGGCCGGGGCGGGACCACCGTCGCCGGAGTACCCGGTGCTGCCGGTCCCGGCGATGGTGTCGAGGTCGCCGGCTTTCATGGCCTGGCGGTAGAAGGTGCCCGCGGTGGTGTCCACGGCCAGGATCTGGGCCGTTGCTGACTCGGAGATGATGATGGCCCCCCGGGTGCTGACCGCGACGCCGTTGGGCTCTCCCAGCTGGGCGTCGGTGGCCGGGCCGCCGCTCCCGGAGGTCGCCTGGCCGTTCCCGGCCACCGTGTACCCGTGGCCGGCGGTCATCGTCTGGCCGTAGAAGCGCCCCGGGTGTTCGGCCAGGACCCGGACCAGGAAACCGTCGGCGATGAGCACGTTCCCGGCCGAGTTGACCGCCACCCCCTGCGGGGAACCCACCCCGGGCTGTCCCTGGTTCCCGCCGATCGTGTAGATGTCCCCCCCGGTCATCGCCCGGCCGTAGAACGGGCCGGACCGGGCCGCGATCACCCGGACCCGGTCGTTGCCGGTGTCGGCGATGACCAGGTTGCCGGCGCTGTCGGTGGTCAGCCCGCCCGGGAAACGGAGCTCGGCGGCCGGCCGCCGGGCCGCCTTCGCCGGTGAGGCCGCGCTGGCCATCGCCCGCGATCGTGTAGATGTGCCCGGCGGTCATGGCCTGCCCGTAGAAGGTGCCGGAGTGCGCCGCGACCACCCGGAGCCGGCTGTTACCGGTGTCCGCGACGACCGCGTTCCCGGCCTGGTCGGTGGTCACCCCGTCGGGGCCGGAAAGCTCGGCCGAGGTTCCGGGGCCGCCGTCGCCGGAGTAGCCGGAGGTGCCGGTCCCGGCGATGGTGTAGATGTCGCCGGCCTTCATGGCCTGGCCGTAGAACGTGCCCGTCCGGGCCGCGACCACCCGCACCACGCAGTCCTGGGAATCCGCGATCAGCAGGTTGCCGGAGGGGTCGAGGGCCAGCCCGGCCGGCCGGGCGAGTTCGGCCGAGGTCGCCGGACCGCCGTCGCCGGAGTAGCCGAAGGTGCCGGTCCCGGCGATGGAGTAGATGTCGCCGGCTTTCATGGCCTGGCCGTAGAACGTGCCCGCCTGGGCCGCGACCACCCAGACCAGGTAGTCGAGCCCGTCGGAGATCACCACGTTCCTGGCGGTGTCCACCGCCAGCCCGTCCACCGAGTCCAGCGGGGCCACCGTGGCCGCGACGCGGTTCCTCGGGCCGGAAAGCAAGTTCTGGGTCGCGTTCCCGGCGGTCACGGTCTCCCAGGAGGTCCCGCTGGTCAGCCCGCGGACCACGCCCCGGGTGTCGCCGACGTAGACGTCGCCCGCCGGGCCGGCGGCCACCGACCCGGCATCCTGGGCGACGGTCGGGGCGGGCCCGTGGCCGGGGCCGCCCGCGACGGTCGTGATGTCCCACGGCCCGGTGGTCCTGGCCGCGACTGGCGCGGCGGCCACCAGGCTGCTAGCCAGTACCGTCCCGGTCAGCAGCGCGCACAGGCGCACACCCGTTCGCCTCATCAGCTTCCCCCTTGAATGACCCGGGCCACGATCAGGGTTAGCCGCGCTCCGCAGAGGAATGCGCACGCCGGTCTTTCCGCCCCGCGGCAGCCCGGGAAATCAGTCCGCCCTGGCCACCCGGTGAAACACTCACCCGGCGGTGGATACGCAAACGGACAGCTCAGACACTCACAGTAGCCGAGGCGGTGGGGCCGGCGGTCGGTGACAGGTCTCCCACCTGCGCAATTGCGGTCCCGAGGTGGCTGCGGCCCGGGCTGCTACGCGGCGGGCCGGCCCTTCTGCTGGCCACCGGCTGGCCTTCCTGCTGGGCGCCGGGGTCGCGCGCACCGCCAGACGCGGCGACCCGGATGTCTTCCAGGCTGTCGCGCATGGCCAGCCAGACCTGGGCCAGGCTCGCGCTGGCCGGCAGGTCGCCGGGGATGCTGCCGGGCTCCGTAGCCCGGTCACCGAGGGCTTCGACGGCGGCCTGGGCCAGAGCCTGGAGAGCGGAGTCGGTCACCTCGAGCACGAGGCCACCGTCCGTTACCCGGACGGCCATGTGGCGCCGGCCGCGTTCTTCAGGCTGCTCGTCGCTGGTACCGGCCACGTCGGCGTGGCGGAGTGCCTCGCGGGCCTCGTCCAGGTTGATCCCGAGCGCGGTCAGGGTCCTGGCCGCCGCGCTGTCCGGATCCGCCAGCGCGGCAGCCAGCAGGTGATGAGACCCTACGGGCTGGCCTCCGGCCAGCCGGGCCGCCTCGGCCAGTCCTGCGTCGGCCGCGGGTGTCGTCGGCATCCCTGACGGCCCGCCCTGCTCACCCGGGCTGCCGGCCGACGGGATCGGCTCGTCGCTGAGCAGAGGCTCATTGCGGCGGCGCAGCCAGCGCCGCCCGTGCAGCGCCTGGGTCGCGGGGAGGAGGTCGAGCACCGCCTGGCGGACCACCGTCAGGTCGCCGCCGGCGTGCTCGGCCAGGATCTGCGCGGCGACTCCGTCGCCCTCCCGGATCAGGCCGAGCAGGATGTGCTCGGTACCGATGTAGTTATGGCTCAGGCTGAGGGCCTCACGGAGCGAAAGCTCCATGGTCTTCTTGGCCCGGGGGGTGAACGGGATCCGGCCCTTGGGTGGCTCGCTGCCCCGGCCGACCCGGGCTGCGACCTCGTCCCGGACGCCGGTCGCCGTCATCCCGAACCGCATCAGGGCCTGGGCGGCGATGCCTCCCGGCTCCAGCAGCCCGAGCAGCAGGTGCTCCGTGCCGATGTAGTTGTGGTTCAGCCTGCGGGCCTCTTCCTGGGCCAGGACGACGGCGCGGCGGGCTCGGTTAGTGAATCGCTCGAACATGGAACTCACTGTCGCCTGAGGGCCTAGACCATGTCAATACCATGCTAATAGTATGGTTTTCGTTGCGGAAAACCAGGGGAAGCGACGGGGCGCGGCAGGGAGGCAGGGCGGTGGACTGGGAAGACCGGCTCGACGCCTGGGAGCTCGAAGTCGAGCTGACCGCCCAGCTGGAGGGGTCGGACTGGGTGACGCTGGAGCGGGCCGCCGCCCAGACCGGGGCGTCCCGGGCCGCGCTGCGGACCTGGTACCGCTCGGGGCAGATCCCGTCGCGGCTGGTGGAGGGCCCGCACGGCCCGCAGCGGCTGGTCCCGCTCGCGATGGTCGCGAGCCGCGCCGAGGCGTCGCCGCGGCTGCGCCGGACCGCGGAGCGCCGGATTGCGGACCAGGCGGAACTGGAGATCTTGCGGCACCGGGTCGACCAGCTGGAGCTGCGGCTGGGCGCCCTGGAACAGCGCGAGCGATCTGGACCATAAGCGCGCCGCGGGCCCGGAGGGGCCCAATCGCGGCGGGCGGCCCGGAACATTCCCCCTGGCCTTCCACTTTCGGGTGACGCCCGGCCACCACGCGCCCCATATCTTTCCTGGCATGACCCACACCCGCCTTACCGCCGGCCACCTGGCCACGCCGCTCGGGCGGGTGTGGGCACCAGAGAGAGGAGGGGCCAGATGAGTCCGGGACTCACGCACCCAGGCCCGGCACCGGTCGTGTCGTTCGACCACGTGAGCAAGGTGTACGGGAGCGTGCGCGCCGTCGACGGCCTGTCGCTGGAACTCATGCCCGGCGAAACGGTGGCGTTCCTGGGACCCAACGGCGCGGGCAAGTCCACGTCGCTGGACATGCTGCTGGCGCTGCGCAGGCCGACGGGCGGCCGGATCGCCATGTTCGGCTCCGATCCCTACCACGCGGTCAAGTCCGGGCGGGTGGGTGCCATGCTCCAGTCTGGCGGGCTGATGCCCGAGGTGACGGTGCGGGAACTCGTGACGCTGGTGGCGGGATTCCACCCCCGGCCGCTGCCGGTGGACCAGACGCTCCGCCAGGCCGGCATCGCTGATATCGCCGGCCGGCGGGTGGACAAGCTGTCCGGGGGCCAGACGCAGCGGGTCCGGTTTGCCCTGGCCATCGCGGGCAAAAGCGACCTGATCGTGCTGGATGAGCCGACGACCGCGATGGACGTCGAAACCAGGCGGTCCTTCTGGGCCAGCATGAACGCCGAGGTCGCCGAGGGGCGCACGCTGCTGTTCGCCACGCACTACCTGGAGGAGGCTGACCAGGCGGCCGACCGCATCCTGGTCATCAACAAGGGCCGGCTGCTGGCCGACGGTACCCCGGCCCAGATCAGGGCCCGGGCGGGAGCCAAGCGGGTCTCCTTCCGCCTGGATCCGTCCGACGCCGCGGGCCTGCGGGGGCTGCCCGCGGTGGACAGCCTCGAGATCCGGCATGACCTGGTGCAAATCCAGACCGCTGATTCGGACCTGATCCTGTACACCCTGCTCGACGCCGGCTACCGGCCACGCGACATCGAGGTGACCGGTCTCAGCCTCGAGCAGGCCTTCCTGGCCATTACGGCCGAGGACAACACCGAGATCCCGGTGCCCGCCGGGGCCGGATACCAGCCCGCGGGGGAGGCACTCCGATGAACGGCACGCTGGCGCTGGCCCGGGCCGAGGTCCGGCGGCTGGGCCGGAACAAGCGGTACAGCATCTTCTCCGTCGCGCTTCCGGTCGTCCTGTACCTCGTGGTCGCTCCGCAGGCCAGGCACGCGTCCGCCTACGGAGTCGGCTATGCCGCCTACTACATGATCGCGATGGCCTCGATCGGTGCGTTCAGCGGAGCACTGACCGGCAACGCACAGCGCATCTCGCAGGAGCGCAAGGACGGCTGGATCCGGCAGTTGCGGCTCACGTCCCTGCCGGCCAACGCCTACGTGCTGGCCAAGGTGATCGCGTCCATGGTGACCACCATTCCGGCGGTAGTGATCGTGCTGGTGCTGGGACGCTTCTACGGCGGCGTCCACCTGGCCGCCTGGAAGTGGCTGGTCATCGCGGGTGTTATCTGGCTCGGGGCACTCACCTTCGCCGCCCTGGCGGTGGCGCTCGGCTACCGGTTCATGCCGGACACGGTGCAGCCCGTCGCGATGTTCGTGTACTTCGTCATGTCGATCCTCGGGGGTCTGTGGTTCGCCCTGTCCGGCTGGATGCAGACGGTCGGCCGGGCGCTGCCCACCTACCAGATCACCAGGATCGGCACGACGGTGATCAGCAGGGGAACCGTGTCGATGACGTCCATCGGGGTCATCCTGGCCTGGTTCGCCGCGTTCGTGGTGCTCGCGGTGCTCGCCGTGCGCAGCACGGCTGAGACGGTGTGAGCGGAGACGGTGTGGGCCCCCCGGCCGGTTACGCGGGCGGCGCGGGGCGCAGGACGGAGGTCAGGGTCTGGCGGAGCCAGCGGGCGGCTGACTCGGGGGAGTCGGGCGCGCTCGTGTGGCGGGCCGCGACGTACAGGTCGGGCCGGACCAGGATCACCCCGCCGTCGGAGATCTCGCGGAGCTCGGCCCAGGTGCCGTAGGGGTCCTCGAAGGGCTGGCCCGGGCCGACCGAGACCAGGGTGACCGGCAGGCCGGTCTCCGCGCTGAAGGTCTCCGCCGCGTCGAGCCAGGCCTGGCCGCCGATGCCGGTCCACACGCTGAAAGTGCCGTGTCCCGCCAGGTCCAGCGTGGAGATGCGGCGTCCCTCCCGGGTCACCCAGGTGTGCGGCAGCTTGGCCCCGGGCCAGGTGGTCGGCTGGGCGTACAGCTCCGGGTCCCGGGTGAACGCGGGCATCGCGGTCCCGTCACCGATGACGGCCGCCGAAGCGTAGCGGTGGTTGTGCTCCACGCCATGCGCGTCGAACTCGTACGCCTTGTACGCGATGGCCTCGCGCAGCTTCTCCCGGATCTTCTCGCCCTCCGGGCCGGGTGCCTTGCGCAACGCGAGCTGCCGGTTCAGCTTGTCGACGTTGGTGGTGTCGTCCACGTCGAGGGCCGCGATGATCCGGCCGGTGTCGGCGATGCTCTGGTTGGCCCGCTCGACGATCTGCCGGGCGACCGGCGCCCGCTCGGCGTTATAGGAATCGAGCAGGGCCGGGCTGGCCAGGCCCGCCAGCACGTGATGCAGCTTCCAGGCCAGGTTGTAGGAGTCCTGGATCGACGTGTTGGAGCCGAGCCCGTTGGTCGGGGGGTGGCGGTGGACGGCATCGCCGACGCAGAAGACCCGCCGGTCCGCGATGGTCGTGGCGAAGTGGTGGTTGACCGTCCACGGCAGCCGTTCGGTGACCCGCATCTCGAAGTCCTCGGTGCCGACCAGTTGCACGGCCAGCTCGCGGGCGAACTCGTCGGTGATCTCGGGCGGCCCGGCAGCGGCCTCGTACCCCCACATGAGCATCCACTCGTGCCACGGCTTGATCATCCGCAGCACGCCGAGCCCGACGCCTTCCTTCTCGGCGCCCGGCTGCACCATCCAGTACAGGACGGACGGCCGGTAGTCGACGAAGCGGCTCAGGTCGGCCTCGAAGATGATGTGCAGCGCGCCGCCCACCGCGCCCGGGCCCTCGAACGGCAGGTCCAGGTCGGCCGCGACCTTGCTCCGGGCGCCGTCCGCGCCGACCAGGTAACGCGAGCGGATCGCGTAGTCCGCACCGGTGAGCCGGTCGCGGACCTGCGTGGTCACGCCCGAGTCGTCCTGGGCGTGGGACAGGTACTCGGTGTCGAACCGGACCTTGGCCCCCCGGGCCTGCGCGGCCTGCATCATGACCGGCTCGGTGATGGTCTGCGGCGCGTCCAGCATCGTGCACGGGCTCTGCAGCTCGTAGTCGTGGTGGCGCCGGGTGTCGGTGCCCCAGGACGGGATCCGGCCCAGCTCGTCGCCGGCCAGGCTGGTGCAGAACGTGGTGTTGCCCATCCACTCCCAGGGCGTGGCCTCGCGCATGAGCCGCTGCTCCAGGCCCATGTCGCGCAGCGTCTCCATGGTCCGCTGGTTCGTGATGTGCGCCCGGGGCGTGTCGGACAGGTGCCCGTACTTCGTCACCACCATGGTCTTCGTGCCGTAGGTGGCCAGGAAGAGCGCGGCGGCTGCGCCGCCCGGCCCCGAGCCGACCACGAGGACATCGGTCTGCACTGCAGGTGCGTCATTGCTCATGCTGTGTCCCTGTGAAGCTGTGTCTCTGTGATGCGGTCAACGGCGTGATGAGGTCAGCGGCGTGATGAGGTCAACGGCGGGTCGGTCAGTCATCGGCCAGCAAGCGCGGACGAGTGTACGCATAGCGGCGTTGGCAGTACGATGCCCGTGCAATTGCGGCGCTGTCAAGCACGCGCACGCTGGGCTGATGTGAGAGGTAAAGCGGTTATGGCCGGTCGTGGCGAGGGACCCGACTTCGTCGAGTCGCTGGCCCGTGGGCTGGACGTGCTGCAGTGCTTCAGTGCCGAGCGTCCGCGGATGAGCCTGAGCGAAATCGCCACGGTCTCGGGCCTGGCCCGCCCCACGGCACGGCGGCTGCTGCTGACCCTGGAGGAACTGGGATTCGTGCGTTTCGCCGAGGGCCAGTTCTCGCTCACACCCCGGGTCCTCTCGCTCGGGATGGCGTTCGTCGCCTCACTGGGCTTGTGGGAAGTCGGCCGCCCGCACCTCGAGCGGCTCGTCGCCCAGACCGGCGAGTCGTCGTCGATGTCCCAGCTCGACGGCTCGGACATCGTGTACGTCGCGCGCGTCGCCGTGCCCAAGCTGATCACGCTGCGGGTCGAGATAGGGACCCGGTTCCCCGCGGCGTACACGTCTCAGGGCAAGGTCTTGCTGGCTGCCCTCGGCCCGGACGAACTGGCGGGCGTGCTGGCCCAGCCGAGCCGTTCCGGGCTGCCCCGTTTCCTGCCCCGCGACCGGCAGGCGTTCGGCGAGGAGCTGTCCACCATCCGGGCCCGGGGCTGGGCGCTGGCAGATGAGGAATTGGCGCCGGGAATCCGGTCGATCGCGGCGCCGGTCCGGGACGGCACAGGGGCCGTGCGGGCCGCCATGAACGTGACCGTGCACGCGGCGGAGACCACCGTGAAGCGGCTGACCGGGGAGTACCTCCCGTTGCTGCTGCGGACAGCGGGGGATGTGTCCGCCGACTGGGCGTTGTGGCAATCGCGGCCGTACTCGGAGGTGCGGCACGTACTCAGAGGTGGGGCACGTCGGAAGTGGGGCCTCGGAAGTGGCGCTCGGAAGTGGGGCACTCGGAAGTGGGGCACTCGGAAGCGGGGCACTCGGAAGCGGGGCCTCGGAAGCGGGCACGGGGCTGAACAGGCGGACGACCGTCCGGATAGTGGTCAGATCCTGATGCTGGCCTCGGGCGCGGGTCGGCGGGGCTTAGCGGCCGGTCCAGCAGCTGATCTCCATGCCGTCCTCGACAGGGAACGCCACGCTCACGTAGCCGTGGGCGGGATCCCGGACGTAGTCCAGGTAACCGGCCATGCTCGCGAAGCTGCTGTCGTCGCCGGCCACGATCGCGCCGGGCGCGAGCCTGGGTTCCAGCAGCTGGAGCACCGGCAGGCAGAGGTCCTTCCACCCGTCCAGCAGCACGACCCCGATGGGGCCGGGCACCTCGGCGAGCGTCTGGCGCGCATCACCGGCCAGGATGGTCACCACCCGGTCGACGCCGGCCTGCTCGAGGTTGGACTGGGCCGCCTTGACCTTCGCGGTGCTCAGCTCGGTCGTCACGACGTGGCCGGTGCCGTTGTCGGTCACCGCGGCGGCGAGGTGGATGGTGGAGATGCCGAACGATGTGCCGAACTCCACGACGGTTTCCGGCCGGCTGGCGCGGACCAGCGCGTAGAGGAGCTGGCCGGCTTCGGGGGAGATGGGCATGTACACGTCCTGGGCGGCGTCAGCCTTTTCGAGCGCCGACGCTGTCGCGTACGTTCCCCCGGGCAGGATGGCGGAGGCGTCGTTGTCCTGGGCGGCGGCGGCGAACAGCCGGCTGAGCGTGGCCGTTACCTGAGGGGCGGCGAGTGTGTTGGTCATGCCCGGAATCCTAGACGCAACGTTGCGTCTAGGCAAGGGCCCGGTACGCTGGCCGCATGAAGGCTCGCACCCCGGCCCGCCACCACGGCAACCGGCACGGGCGCAGCGAGGAAGCCCGGCTGGCCGTCCTGGAAGCGGCCGATGACCTGCTGGTCGAGCGCGGTTTCGCGGGCGTGACGATCGAGGGCATCGCCACCCGGGCGGGGGTCGCGAAGCAGACCATCTACCGCTGGTGGGCCTCGAAGACCGACATCCTTTTTGACGCTCTCACCGTCGACGCGGCCGAGTTCTTCACCCCGGCTGACCACGGGGACCTCGGCCGCGACCTGCGGGATCAGCTGGGCCAGCTGGCCACGTTCCTGAGCAGGACGGACGCCGGCGCCGTATTCCGCGCCCTGGCCGGGCAGGCGCAGCACGACCCGGCCGTCGCCGCCCGGTTCGAGTCTGAGGTCATGGCCCGGCAGCGCGACCGGGATCGTGCGCCGTTCCTGCGCGCCCGCCGCCGCGGCGAACTGGCCGAGGCCACGGACATCGACCTCGCCATCGACCAGCTGGTCGGCCCCATCTACTACCGGGTTCTCCTGGCCCGGCAAAGCGTGCCCGTCACGTTCACCGACGCTCTCGTCCGCCGCTATCTGGCCGAGGCCGTGGATTGCTGAACCGTTAAGGCCCCACGTCCGGCTGACATCCGGATGACGAAAATGACGTCCAACGTCCGGGGAAAAAGTTACGGTCAACGTCGGGCTGATGACTTGCCGACGACCATATCGAGATATATCTTCAGGTGTACATCGGGGGCACAACGGGGAATGCGGAGGACCACGTGGTGACTGGACCGGACCTGCGTGTCGGAGACGCCGACCGCGAGGCGGTAGCCGCGGCGCTGCGTGAGCATTACGCCCAGGGGCGGCTAACCCTGGAGGAGTTCAACCAGCGCATCGACGCGGCGTACGCCGCGACCATGCGGAGCCAGCTCAGCGCGCTGACCCGCGATATGCCGCCGGTCGCCGCGCCGGCGGCCGCGGCGCCGGGGCGGGGGCGGCCAGCACGGCGGCCCGGGCGCCGGTCGCCAGCCCGGGGTTCCAGCGGGAGCGGGCCAGGCACGAGCACGGGCCGCGCTCTCGGGCCCGCCTGGGGCTGTTCCCGGCGCTCATCGCCGCCTTCACGACCTGGCTGCTGATCGTCGGCCTGCACTTGAGCCTGTTCCCGCTGCCCGGCAAGCTGGCCATCTTCCTGCTGGTCTTCGGCCTGGTCCGCGGGGTATTCCGGCGGATCTGGCGCTCGGGCCGGGCCGGGGGCCGCTTCGGCTGCGGTCGCTGGTAGCCCGCGGCGGCCTGACCCTGGCCGGCCTGCCCGTGGCCGGCTGCCCGTGCCCGTGCCGCGCTGGGCGGCGTGCCGGTCCTCCCGGCCCCGCTCAGGCGGCTGCCGGTTCCGCGGCCGCGCTCGGGCGGCTCCCGCTTCCCGGGCCCCGGTCCGGTTCTCAAACCACTCCAGCCACCTCAGTCACATGGGCCCCGCCAGGCGCGCCCACATCCGCCGGCCGCGCGTGATCAACCGATTGGTGCTGCTCCAGCATCACCAATCGGTTGATCACGAACTCGGAAGATCAGGCAAACGCAACATTGGAAACACTGGCCACTCAGGGCGCAAATTCGCGGCCGAAGGGCCCGGCGCGGTGCGGCCAGAGAGGCGGACGCCAGTGGAGGGATCACTAGTCCGGCGCCAGTCGGCGGGACGCAACGCGCGCCTCGGCCCGGCTTCGCATTGATGTAGCCGCTGTTGCGGTTCAGCGGCCGCGGTAGCGGCGATGATGATGACATGGACCGGTGGTGCCGCGCCTTCCCGGTGGCGCGTGGGTCCGATGGCAGGGAGGTGTCGCGTGAGCATCGGCGAGACCCTAGCGGAAGCCCGTCACCAGGCAGGTCTCAGCGTTGCGCAGGTCAGCGAGCAGACCCGGATCAGGCCGCCGATCATCCGCAGTATCGAGGCCGACGACTACGAGGCGTGCGGCGGCGACTTCTACGCCCGGGGGGACATCCGCAGCATCGCCGAAGTCGTCGGGACCGATCCCGAGCCGCTGATCCACGAATACGACCACGCCCACCGGGCACCCGGGCCGGTGGCCGCGACCAGCCTCGACGAACTGCTGGAGCGCTCCCGGCCGCAGTGGCACCGCCGGCCGGGATTCATGCTGGTGTTCGGCCTGGCGGCCATCGTGATCGTGCTCGGTTTCGTCGGTTACCGGATCATGGGCAGCCCCGGGTCCGGGCCGGCCCTCTCCGTCGCCGCGGACGGTAACGCCAGCCCCACCCCGGCCGCGAGCGGGGCTGCAGGCCGCCCGGACGCCGCGCGCTCCTCGCGGGCCACGGCCGGGTCCAGCGCACCCGCCGCGGCGCCGTCCGGGCAGGCGACGGCCAGTGCGTCGCCGCCCACGACGGGGCCCACCCCGGCGCCGACCCCGGCCCAGCAGGTCCGGGCGCACACGATGGTCCCGGCGAGCGCGACCGCGTTCGGCCCGCACGGCACCGGGGACGATCCGCAGAACGCGCACCTCGCCATCGACGGCCTGCGCGGCACGGCGTGGCGCACCGACTGGTACACCAACGCCCAGTTCGGCAACCTGTACTCCGGCACGGGCCTGCTGGTGGACATGGGCCGGCCGGTCACCGTCACCGGGATCAGGGTCACCCTCGGCGCGGCCGCAGGCGGGCATTTCCAGATCCGCGTGGGCGACCAGCCGGACCTGGGGGCGCTGCGGCCGGTCGCGGGCTCGGCTGGGCCGGGCGGAATCGTGCGGCTGGGACTGAGCCGTCCCGCCCACGGGCGTTATGTATTGGTCTGGTTCACCAAGCTGCCGCAGGATCCCGCCGGGACCTACCAGGCGGCCATCTACGGAATCGGCGTCAAGGGCCACCCCTGACCCGGCAGCCCTGACCCGCCCCCTGGGAGCGCACTGAGTGGATGACGCAATGCTTCCTAGGCGTGACCGAGCCGAGGCCCGCGGCGGGCAGGAAAGGGTGGATATCAGATCCGTTCAGGCGCTGGCCTGGGCGAACAAGGTCGCCAGGCGTTTCAACACCACCGATGTCCCGCTGGAGTTCTGCCTGCTGCAAGGGGAGATGGCGGAAGCCTTCGATGCCTGGCGCAAGGGCCGGCCGGATGTCAGTGAAGAACTGGCCGATATCGCGATCTACCTGCTGTCGCTGGCCGAGATGCTGGGCATTGACCTGCAGGACGCGGTGGAAGCCAAGCTGGCGAAGAACGCGGCCAGGACTTATGAGTCTTTGCCCAACGGCGCGTGGGTCAAGTCGGAGCCAAAAGCGGTAGCTGACGATCCCATAAAGCCGTGAGTCGGTATCCACTGGCCCGCCGGCCCTGGCCCTCGCGCCCGTGACCGGGCGGCCTCGTCGGCCGCGGCCCGGACGGTCAGGTTCAGGCCGCCAATGTGTCGGTGGGCGGGGATAGCGTTCCGCCATGCAATTCGTGGCGCTCCCGGACCAGGGCTGGCCGGCCATCGATGCCACATCGCTCGTGACCGCCGCCGGAGCGACCAGTTACGACCGCGGCGTCCATTACCTGCGCGAGGGCGCCGTCACCAGGATGAGCTGGGATCGCGGGCGGCACGAGTTGTACGGCAGCGTGCGCGGCAGCGCCGGCTCGTGTTACGAGACCGTGGCCTACTTCCATCCGGCCCGGCAGGCGGTGCTGGAGTTCGACCAGGGCCAGTGCAGCTGCCCGGTGGGATTCGACTGCAAGCACGTGGTCGCGCTGGTGCTGGCCGCGGCGCAGGCCCAGCTGGCCCGGACCGTCACGCAGCGGACCGCTACGCAGCTGACCGCCGGGGCCAGGGCCCGCGCCATGACCTGGGAACAGTCCGTGCAGTCGTGGCTGGACCCGGAGCCGGACCCGAGCGTCGGCGGCCCCCCGAACGGCGGCGGCCAGCCCGCCGCCGTGGTGCTGGGCATCGAGCTGTCGCTCGTCCCCGATGCGCGCCCGGCGTTCTCGGGCGACGTGACCGCCGGCGACGCACCGCCCCGGCTGATGGCCCGCCTGGTCCGGCCGGGACGCAAGGGCTGGGTCGGCGGCTCACTGAGCTGGACCACGCTGGACTCCCAGTACGGCTACGACGGCTGGCCCGCTCCCCAGACGCAGCTGCTCCAGGAGATCTACGCGGTCTACCGGGCCCGCAGCGGCCAGCCCTTCTACTACGGCTACGGCGACGACAAGTCGATCGACCTGTCCGCCTTCGAATCGCGCCAGCTCTGGCCGCTGCTGGACGAGGCGGCCGCGCTCGGCTTGCGGCTGGTCCGGGCCCGCAACCTCGGCCCGCTGGACGGGTATCACCGCGCGGAAGTCTGCCTGGACCTGACCCGCTCCGACCCGTCCGGGCCACTGGCCATCACCCCGCAGGTCCGCGTGGATGGCGAGCCGGCGGCCATCACCGTGATCTCTTTCATCGGCGCACAGGGCCATGGCCTGGTCTACGCCGACCGGGCGGAAACCCAGCGCACCAGCCAGTGCACCCGCTGGCGCTTCCAGCTGGCCAGGACGGTCAAGCCCGTCCCGCCGCAGTTGCAGCAGATGGCGCTGGGCGGGCGGCGGGTCGAGATCCCGGCCGCCGAGCTGACCCGGTTCCAGGAGACCTACTACCCGAGGCTCCGCGCCGCGACGACCGTCATCTCCTCAGACGACGCGTTCACGCCGCCCCAGATCACTGGTCCCACGCTGCTGCTGCACGCCGACTACACGGGCCGCCACGACCTCGAGCTCAGCTGCGCCTGGGGCTACCAGATCGGCGACTCGCCGATGCGCGTTCCGGTACAGGAACCTGCCGTCGAGGCGCCCTATCGTGACCGCGCCGCCGAGCGGGCGATCGTGGCCGGCCTGGGCCTGACCCCCGGCCGTTTCGGGCTGCTCCGGACCAATCCGGTGTCCGACGAGCCGCAGCCCTCGCTCGCCCCGCAGGTCCGGCTCAGCGGGCTGGACACCATGCGGTTCAGCACCGAGCTGCTGCCCCGGCTGGCTGATCACCCGGACGTCACGGTCGAGATCACCGGCGATCCCGCCGACTACCGGGAGGCCGGCGACTCGCTGTCCATCAGCGTGTCCGCCGATGCGGTGCCCGACGACCACGACTGGTTCGACCTGGGCATCACCATCACCGTGGCCGGGCAGGAGGTTCCGTTCGCGGACGTCTTCGTGGCGCTCAGCCGCGGTGAGCCGTATCTGCTGCTCGCAGACGGTTCCTATTTCTCGCTGCAGAAGCCGGAACTCCAGGCCCTGGCCCGGCTGATCGAGGAGGCCCGGGCCCTGCAGGACACGCCGGGCGACGGACTGAAGATCAGCCGGTTCCAGGCCGGATTCTGGGCCGAGCTGACCGAGCTCGGGATCGTCGGCCGGCAGGCGGCCCGGTGGCAGCAGCAGGTCAGCGGGCTGCTCTGCGCCGAGGCCCAGACCGCTGCGGAACTGCCCCGCACCCTGCACGCCGAGCTGCGGCCCTACCAGCGGGACGGGTTCGGCTGGCTGGCCGCCCTGTGGCGCCACCAGCTCGGCGGCATCCTCGCCGACGACATGGGGCTGGGCAAGACGCTGCAGTCCCTGGCGCTCATCTGCCAGGCCCGGGAGGCTGACCCGGATCTTCCGCCCTTCCTGATCGTCGCCCCGACCAGCGTGGTGTCCAACTGGGCCGCCGAAGCCGCCCGGTTCGCCCCGGGCCTGCCCGTGGTAGCGATCACCGGCACCGCCGCCCGCCGCGGCCAGTCCCTGGAGGAGATCGCCGCGGGCGCCGGCGCGGTGGTCACCTCCTACACCCTGCTGCGCATGGACTTCGCCGCGTACTCGGGGCTGACCTGGGCCGGACTGATCCTGGACGAAGCCCAGAACGTCAAGAACCACCAGTCCAAGACGTACCTGTGCGCCCGACGGCTGGCCGCCCCGGTCAAGATCGCCATCACCGGGACGCCGATGGAGAACAACCTGATGGAGCTGTGGTCGCTGCTGTCGGTCACCGCGCCGGGCCTGTTCCCCGACCCGGGCCGGTTCCGTGAGTACTACGCCAAGCCGATCGAGCGGGACGGCCGGGCCGACCTGCTGGCCCAGTTGCGGCGCCGGATCAGGCCGCTGGTCCGGCGGCGCACCAAGGAGCAGGTCGCCGCGGACCTGCCCGCCAAGCAGGAACAGGTGCTGGAGGTGGAGCTGCATCCGCGGCACCGCCAGCTGTACCAGACCCACCTGCAGCGAGAGCGGCAGAAGGTGCTCAGCCTGATCGATGACCTGGACGCCAACCGGTTCACGATCCTGAGCTCACTGACCCTGCTGCGCCAGCTCAGCCTGCACGGCGCGCTCATCGACGACGCGCACCTGGATCTGCCGTGCGCCAAGATCGATCTGCTGCTGAGCCAGCTGCAGGACGTGGCGGCCGGCGGCCACCGGGCGCTGGTGTTCAGCCAGTTCACCCGGTTCCTGGGCCGGGTCAGGGAACGGCTCGAGGCGGCCGGGATGGAGTACTGCTACCTGGACGGCAAGACCCGGGACCGGGCGGCGGAGGTGGCGCGGTTCAAGGACGGCACCGCGCCGGCCTTCCTGATCAGTCTCAAGGCGGGCGGGTTCGGCCTGAACCTTACCGAGGCCGACTACTGCTTCCTGCTCGACCCGTGGTGGAATCCCGCCACCGAGGCCCAGGCCGTGGACCGGACCCACCGCATCGGGCAGTCCCGGAACGTGATGGTTTACCGGCTGATCTCGGCCGGCACCATCGAGGAAAAGGTCGTGGCCCTGCAGGCACGCAAGGCCGAGCTGTTCACCAGTGTCCTGGACAGCGGCGGCGTGTTCAGCGGCAGCCTGGACGCGGACGACATCCGCGCGCTCTTCACTTAACTGTGCCTTCAGCCATGGCCGCCGGCGAGTCCCGTCCGCGGCGGCCAGGGCGGATCAGCACGCGCCAGATGAGCACCCGCAGGTGCCGCACCGCGGCACGCTGACTTGCGCGGCGGAGCACCCGCCTGACTGCTGGGCCGTTCAGCATCGCCCACTTGAGGTCGCTGGCCCGCTGCCGTGCGCGGCGGTGCGGCTGTCGCTGCCGGACCGGGTACAGCACCTGGTAGCAGCGGTCGGCCAGGGCCACCGCGGCCTGCACGGCGGCTTCGAGCTGCTCGTCAGCCGACTGTCCGGCTGGCGGGTCGGCTGGGGTGGGGTGGCCGGCCTCTCCGGCTGGGCGCAGGTCGGCGAGATCACCGACGATGTCGTACTTGGCGTCGCGCAGGCCCGCAAGCAGGATTTCTGCTTGCTCCGCCGCCCACGCCGCGTGGCTGGGCGGCAGCACCAGCCGGGCGTGGTGCGGGCGGGCGCTCAGGGCACCATGCGCGAGGATCTGCTTGATCTCCCGGGCGTAGAACCAGTCAGGCATGGCAGCCGGGAGTGTCTCGTTCATCCGGCGCAAGAATTCGGTATCCGCATATCCGAGCGAGGAATTCCGCCGTCCCCCGGTCACGTCGCAGCCGCCCGGATCGATGTCCATGGCGGCGGCGAACCGCGTCCACAGCAGGCTCCCTGAAGCCTGCTGCGGCACGGTGACTACATGTACCTGGTCCGGTGGGATGTGCCGCGACCACATGTCCAGGATGGCCAGGGTGTCGTGAACTCTCCAGAACCAAGACTGGCGGCGCCGGTAATCCGCCCTCTCGGCGGCGATCACCGCGTCGAGCCACGCTGCCCATCCGACGGTGCCCCGGCACTTGACGGCCTCCTGCCACTCGGCCGGCAGGAGGGCAGCAAAGTTGCGCACGGTGACAACGACATGCACTTCCGCGCGGAGCAGCGAGCACACGGCGCGCTCGGCCTGCTGCGGGCTGGACGCCGCCAGCAGTTCGTTCGAGATGACCGCCCGCTGCGGGACACGCAGCGCCTGGCCCGCCAGGACGTCCCACTCGCCGGTCCATGGATCAGCCGGGTCAGAAGCGGGCCTGGGGGTTTCACGTAGGTCGCGGCTGGCCCTCGAATGGTCGCGGTCGCTGTAGCCCGGCAACTGGAGCCCCTGGGCGGCCAGCCGGGCCCGGTTGGCCCACAGCGCATCCTGCAGGAAGGTCGTGCCGGTCTTCGGCTCGCCGATGTGCACGTAAATGCGCGGCCCCCCGGTATCGGGAACCCAATTGTCCCGGCCGGTTGTCACCCGGCCTGCATCTAACCTCACGTCTGACCTCTGCATTACTGCAACAGAATCTTATTGGGAGGGTAAAGAAACGCCAATGTTAGCGACCACGGCGGGGCAGTGTGGGCAGAAAACGCCGGCTCAGCGCTCACCTGCGGAGGACCGGCGGTTGACCTGGGAGGCAGGGCTCAGATTCCGGGTCAGTCAGAGGTTTTCGGTGGCGTTCTCAGGCGGCCCTCGGACGACCCGACCGGCGCCATCATCTGCTGGCCCCAGCCGCCATCCGCCGTGAACCAGAGCCCGACCGGCAGCAGCGCGGCTCCGGTCATGGCCGACAGCAGCGCCGGCCCTGCTCGGTAGGCGGGCCCGCTCCCCGAAGAAGTTGACCCCGACCCCGTGCTGCGACAAGTCACGGTCGGCCACCAGGCACACCGCGCCGCCGGTCTTCAGCCACCCGCACGCGCTTGTTCGCGCCGCTCTTCACCTAGCCCCACCGCGCCAGGGATTTTACTCTGCTACTGACAGCAGATATCCGCTTACGAGGCGAATGCATGCCCCCACTCACTTCACGGGTCTGGCGGCGTTACGGCCAGTTACGCATCTATGTCTCCGCGGACAATGACCCGGTCGGCTGGTTCGACCCCCGCACCGGCCGGTCCCATCTCAGCAGGCCGGACATGCACGATGGATTCTGGGCGGCGGTCCGCGCCGAATGCCAGCAGTTGTTGCGCGACGGGCAGATTAGCGAGTCGGCACTCCCTCCTGCGGTCAGCGCCGCTGCGCACTGGGACGACCTGGCCCGCAACGTGCCGGGCGCCTCGGCCAGCGCCCAGGCCCGGGCCTTGCGCCGCGAGCATCCGCTGCTGACCGGCGCAGCCGCCATGCTTGGCATCCGCACCTCAGCCCAGCAGTTCGCGGCCGGGGCCCGCGGCGAGCGCACCGTCGGCCGTCAGCTCGACAGATGGGCCGCACGCCACGGCTGGCATGTCCTGCACGCCGTGCCGGTCGGCCAGCGAGGCGCAGACATCGACCATGTCGTGATCGGGCCGTTCGGGGTAGTGACCGTGAACACCAAGACGACCGGCACGGCGGTCTGGGTCGGCGGATACGGCCTGACCATCGGCGGGAAGTCCGTCGATTACCTCCGCAAATCGCGGCACGAGGCCGACCGGGCCGGCCGGCTGCTGCGCCGCGCCACCGGCCTGGAGGTGCCCGTCCAGTCAGCGATCGTCTTCGTCGGCGCCCGCAAGGTGACCGTCCACGGCGGCGGCCCGGCCGGCGTCGCCGTGCTCCCCGCACCCCGGGCGCTGCGCCACTGGTTACTCAGACAGCCGCCTGCGCTGCAGCCCGATCAGGTGAAGGCCATTTACGAGGCCGCCCGTAGACCTGCGACCTGGCAAACCAGCTAGCCGCGCCACTGGCGCACTCGTGTGTCTAGCCGCATCGCCGGCGGTCACGATCGGTAGGCGCAGCCCTGGAGCAACACAGCCTTCGCAGGTATTCGACAATTTTCTGCGTCTTTCGCAGTGGCTTCGGCGAACGTCGACATGTGTTGGCCGCGATCATGTCTTCAACGTCCGAGAGCCTCCCAGCAGCCAGGGTCGCAGCGTCGGCTACGTCCGCAGTGCAAGTCCCCACGCACCACACTGCAGACAAGTAACCCAAACCCCAGCTCACGGTACGTGCAGCTGCCAACCGACCGCAGGAGGCGCGGTGGCCGTCCGCCCCGGGACGTCGTCTGGCCGTCGCTCCCTGACCGGTGTCCGGTCAGTTCGCCGGTGCGCCCGCCGGGCGCGCACCGCGGATCTGCCGCGATCATCAAGGCGTCCGCCATGGCAGACTTGTCAAATGACCGGGGAACCCGACGGTGACCTTGCCGCGGCGATTGCGGACGAGCTGGCCGCCTGCCGCCAGCGGGGCATCGAGCGGCTGGACGTTAGCTCGCACAATCAGTCTCCTGTACAGACTCCCGTGCTGCAGCGCCTGGCCAGTGAATACGTTACGGGCAGGGAGCTTCATGCGCATGGCCGGATCCCTCAGCTTAAATACCTCTTCCGTGACGCAATCAAAGCCTTCGCCGCCGAAAATGAGGCGGATGCCCAGCTGGTCGGCGATTTGCTTTTTGGCGACTCGCTGAATCGGGTCACCAAGAGTGCGGGGGAATTGCTGGACATAGCCCGGAAGAAATCTGGCTACCGAAACGATTTGCTATTCAGGCAGGCCCGGCGTGATGCTTTCGCCGGGTTTGCCCGTTTCATCCCGTACTTTGTGGAAGAAGTCAAGAGAGGAAGCTCGAAGACTGGGCAGGCTGATCCGGGGACGGTGGGAAGCGTCTCCGTTTTGCCGCAGCTCCGGGCGAACTCTAACGACAGCGTGCCAGATCCCGAAATCCAGCGCCACGAAGCGACCACAGGCTACGTCGTCAACGGCGAGCACTTCGTTCGCCTGCTCGCTGAGGCTGCCAACGCAACGATCGTCGGGTTCACGAACGAGAAACTGGCGTCGATGCTGAGGATAGCCCTGGAGCGTAAGCGCGCGGCTCTGGGAAAACCTGACGCTTGCTGGGATTCCCTCAAGATCGTATTCCTCAGCGACAAGCTGCTCGATCTGGTCAATGACGAGCGCATGCAGTACCCCGATCCAGCGGACTCATTGAAACAGCGCCGCCGGGCAGCGGCTCATGGCCTTCGCACCGTCAGCGTTTTCCTGCGCAGCCTGCCGCCCGCACGGTGGACCACCTACGAATCGCCATACGTGCCCCCGCTGATCGGCACGCTGTTTGAGATGCCAAACGGCCAGCGAACCATCCAGTTGCTCGTCCGGCGGCCACAGCGAGACGCGCCCGACCACCTCTACATCCAACTGGAAGATACCGCGGGCCATTACTTCTCGGCCGCATTCGAAGAGATCGTGCACAGCAGCAGTATCGTCAACAAGATCGTTCCAGTTGGCTTCCCGGTCGCCGAGCGGTTCCGCGCTACTAGCACCCGTTACCGGCAGAACGTGCTCAAGGACGGCTCCCAGGCGACCGGCTGGCTGCCGCTCGTCCTCGTCGTCACCTGGCGGCTGCGCGGCGGCCGGGCTGAGCCGCTGCTGCAGCTGCGCAGCCAGTTGAATGCCGCCCGGGAACTAAACCGGCTCAGTCACCTGTCCGGCCACATCCTGGACGAGGACCTGGTCCCGCCGACGACCGAGTTCGGTCTGGAGGAACCAGCACCGTTCAGCGCCGGCCGCCGGCGCGTCCAGATGGAGACCGGCGAGGGGGATCGCGGTGATCTGCGGCCCCTGGGCACCAGTCAGTACCTGCATCCGGACAAGGAGCATCTGTTCTTCTTCGTGTACAGCTGCGAGTTCCCGGATGCTTTCCAGTTGCCCCGGCAGGCTGAGTTGTACCCGGTCTCGCTGCCTGAACTCCTCTCCATCCGTGAGAATCAGGTGCTGCGCATGGCCTCGCTGCTTTGCGAGTCTCCTCCCATGCGGGGAAAGGCTCGGGCGGATGCCTTCGAGATCGCTGCTTTAAACCTCATCCTGCACGGCCATGCTGAAGCCGCCCGGAAGTTGATGGACTTCTCAGCCCAGGGCAGAGCGGGCATGACCCGGATTGCGGCGGAGATCCGCGACTTGGAAGAGCAAACCCGGCAGACATGGCCGGGATTGGAGCGCGAAGCCGTGGTCATGGGCCTGTCGGGCCTTCAGTACCGCGAGTTCTTCTCGCTTCTGCTACCTTTTTACGCGGGCGTAGGTGTGCCAGGTGCCTTTGACCATCTCCAGCTGATCAACGGAGACGAAAGTACCCGGCTGGCCGTCGCTCGGCTTGCTGAGCTTTATCACGACGAAAGTGTCATGGAGTCGATTCCGCTCGAATTGTGACTCCGCCGCAATTCTGGTTACCGCTCAAATACTCCCAAGGACTTGTCTCGCGAGGTGGCTGGATGGACGATCGCATGCACGTGTCGGACTACTTCGACGGCGTGTACTCTCAGCATGACCGCTATTGGTGGCGGGACTCTGGCCGGTACGTGCTGGATCCAGATAAATACGCGTGCTCGCTGCTGACCCAGCAGACCTTGCGATTGCTCGGGCGCCGTCCAGCCATCGGGCGTGCGCTCGACCTCGGCGCTGGCGAGGGCTCCGACGCGATCCGGCTCGCGCTCCTCGGATACGAAGTCGACGCGGTGGAGGTAAGCGCGATCGGCGCGAAGAAGATCGAGGCCTTCGCACAGGAGGCGGGCGTCAAAGTGCGCGTCTTCGCGACTGACATACTCGACTTCACGCCCGACGGGCTGTACGACGTTGTCATTTGCAACGGCGTTCTCCATTATGTCGAGGACAAGACGGCCGTCATCACGACCATGCAGCGCGCCACCTGCGAGGGCGGGCTCAACGTGGTCTCCCTGTGGAGCACGT
This sequence comes from uncultured Actinomycetes bacterium, assembly GCA_963770545.1. GTDB lineage: Bacteria > Actinomycetota > Actinomycetes > Streptosporangiales > Streptosporangiaceae > RYN-230. The sequence continues at coordinate 342,361 of CAVYQF010000008.1, forward strand.
ACACCCCGGTCCCGGAATGCCACGAGATCGCTCCGGTCTACTGCGATGACGAGGACGGCGTGGTCACCGCCAGTTACCGATCATGGGTAACGGAGTTCATCTACTTCGAGCGGAACAAGGCCGAAACCTCTCACTCTGACCTGCCAGCCCACCAGCACAGCCACCTCAAGCTGATCGCCGCGAAGCCCGGAGCTTGATCAGGAGCCGCTCTGGCCTGGTTTTGGGCGCACACTTACTGAGTTTTATGAACTTTCGATCCGCTTTCCCCAGGCTCGGCTGAGCCTCACCGTTGAACTTCGCATGTCTCCCCTGTGATCTTTGGGTCACCGGCCGCCGGCCAGCGGTGGCCAGGACCCAGGAAGACAGGTGGAGACGATGACGCAACTCGACGGGACCCGGAACGGGACGCAGCGCGAGCTCTCCGTCCCGGTTGCGGACGGTCACTGGAGGGTGGGATCGACCAGCCGGGGCAGCCCCGAAGGCCGGTTCCTGGCCAGTGCGGGCAAGGCACTGCACCGGCAGATCAGCGAGCTCAAAGAGCGCCTGGCGGCTGCGCGGGCCAGGATCAAAGGCGCGGCTGCCGCCTTGGACCATGCCGTGGACCGTGCGGACGAACGGAAGGCCCGCCACCGTGGGGGCGACCGGCCGTGGCCCGTGCGGCTGATCATCCCCGTCGCGATCGTGGCCGAGGCACTGACGGCCTTCGTGGCCATGGAGGCCCTCGTTTCCAGCGTGGAGCTCGCCGAGGGCCTGGCCATCATGGCCGCGCTGGTCGGGGCGGGCACGGCCTGCATGATCGCCAACCGGCGGCTGAACCGGCTCAGGGTGCCGGTCTCGGCCCGGCTTGTCGAGGGCAGCCTGGTCGCGGTGCTCACCGAGCTCAGGTTCCAGAGCCTGGACCTGCAGAGCGGCACCATCCTGACCGCGGTCGGCGGCGCGGCACTGGCTGCGCTCATCAGCGCCATCGCCTTGCTGGCTATCGAGGAAGTCGTGGTGGAGACCGACACCAGCGGCGTCTTTGCCAGCCGGCTGCGCGTGTGGTTCCGGCGGTGGCAACTGACGCGGGCGAGCTCTCGCGTGGCCAGGTACCGGGCCCGGGTGCACGCGGCCGCGGACCAGTTCCAGCAGCATTTTCTCGACTTCTTGCTGATGTCCGAGGGGCTGGGCCTGGACCAGGCCCAGCGGCGCGCGGCAGCGCTCAAGAACGCGCTCTTCCCGGCGGAGCGAGGCGACTCGTGAAGCGCTCGCTGATCGTGACGGCCGGCGCCGCGCTGCTGCTGACCGGCTGCACGTCACTGACTCAGGTGATCAGCATGCAGGCCCATCACGTCACGAAGTGTGGCCGCTCGCGCGGGATCGTGCTGATCGTCGGGGCGCACCGCGATGTACCCGCGCCGTCTCTGGATCCGCGAGTGGCCTGCCAGGTGGCGGCCGCGGTGTCGGCCGGAAGGCTGGTCCTCCTCGTCGAGGCCACGGGCCAGCCGGTAATGGTCAGGCCAGCGCTGCTGAGCGTGCAGGGCGGCACGCTCGCGCAGCAAGGGTCACCCCGGGCGGAGCAAGACGTGGCCCGGGTGAGCAAGGCCGTCGCCGGCCTGCGGCCGCAGTCTCCCGGGGTGGATGATCTCGCTGCCCTGTCGGTGGCCGCGGACGCGGCCCGCAGCGCTGGAGCGCCGCACGCCGAACTCGTGCTCCTCGATTCGGGCCTGGACGATCGCGGCGCCCTGAATTTCACCGTGCCTGGCGTGGTGTCAGCCGACCCGGCCGAGGTGGCTCACCAGCTCCGCGCGGACAGCAACGAACCTGACCTGCGCGGATTCACGGTCGAACTGGTCGGTATTGGCTATACGTCGCTCCCGCAGCCGCCGCTGGCCGACAAATGGCGGAGCAACGTCACCCGGATCTGGCTGGCCGTCGTCAGATCTGGTGGAGCGCGGGCGGACACCATCCCGCAGCCAGCCCAGGGCCCGTCCGTCCGGACCAGCGAGCCGGTGACACTGATCCCGGTACCGCCTGATCAGCCAGTGAAGCCGGCGCCACGGGCACAGATCGTGTTCACGGGTGAATCACCGGTCCGGTTCGAGCCCAACACCACGACCTTCGCCGACCCGGCCGCCGCGACCCGGGCCCTGGTCCCGCTGGCCCGGTGGCTGCACGCCAATCCGGCCCGGCATGCCTCGCTGGTCGGCACGACGGCCGATGTCGGGCCTATGTCCGGACAGGTCACCCTGGCCCGCAAGCGGGCGGCCCGGGTCCGCGGGGAGCTAGTGGCGCTGGGTGCTTCGCCCCGGCAGATTTCATGGCGCGGGGCTGGCAGCGACTTCCCCCAGTTCATCCGCGACCGGAACGCGGCCGGAATCTTGCTGGCCGGCCCGGCCACGCTCAACCGCTCGGTCCGCATCACGCTGGTGCAGCGTCCTTAACCGGCGATTCCCGTCCCCACGGGTCTCTATAGTCGGCTCATGTCTGACGCCGACGATGGTTTCGCCGCGCTGGCCCGGTCCACCGTGGATGGCATGCTGGAGCGCCTGCCGGAGCTGGCCACCTCGCTGGGCGACCACGCCCACGACGGCCGGCTGGAGATCGGCACCGCCGGGTTTCACGACGAGCTGGCCCGATGGTGCGGGGACCGGCTGGCTGACGTGCAGCGGATCGACCTGGACCGGCTGTCGGCGGAGTACCGGGTGGACGCGCGGATCCTGGCTAATCAGCTGGAGCTCTGCCGGTTCGCCGCGGCTGAGCTGCGGGAGCACGAGTGGAATCCGATGCTCGCCAACCCGGGGCGGGCCATCTACCTGCTGCTGGCCCGGGACTTCGCGCCGCTGCCGGACCGGCTGCGCAGCGTGGCGGAGCGGCTGGCCGCTGTCCCCGAAGCGCTGGCCGCGGCGCGTTCCGCGGCGGCCAGCCGGCTGCCCAGGGTGCACCTGGAGACCGCGCTCAGCCAGTTCGCGGGAACGGAACGCCTGATCGGGACGGAACTGGACCGCACGCTCTCCGCGGCACCAGACGAGCTGGTGCCGGGAGACCTGGCGGCCGGGCGGGCCGCGGCGCTGGACGCGATCGCGGATCACCGCCGCTGGCTCGAGCAGCGGCTGGCCGACGGCGCCCAGGGCGGCGGCTTCCGGGATCCGCGGATCGGGCCGGAGTTGTTCGCGCGCAAGCTCCAGCTGACCCTGGAGTCTGGTGGTTCGCCTGAGGAACTCCTGGCCAGGGCCCAGGCCGACCTGGATGAGGCGACCGGGCAGATCACCGAGACTGCGGTCCGGCTGGGGCTGGGGGCAGGGGATGGCAGCCGCCCGGCTGATGAGGGTGGCGGGCGTGCGGAACTCATGCGCCAGGTGCTTGACTCACTGGCTGCCGACGCGCCCGATGACACCACGATCCTCGGCCTGGTCCGGCGGGCGTACGACGCCCAGCTGGCGTTTGTTAGAGAGCGTGCGATCGTAACCGCATACAGCGACCCGGTGGACGTGATCGAGATGCCGGAGATCGACCGCGGGGTGGCGATCGCCTACTGCGACCCGCCGGGGCCGCTGGAGACCGCGGAGATGGCGACCTTCGTCGCGGTGTCGCCGACGCCCCGGGACTGGACCGCTGACCGGGTCCGGTCGTTCTACCGCGAGTACAACCGGCACATGGTGCAGAACCTCATGGTGCATGAGGCGATGCCCGGGCACGTTCTGCAGCTGGGGCACGCCCGCCGGTTCGCGGGTGGCACACCGGTCCGGGCGGCTTTCTGGTCCGGCTCATTCGTCGAGGGCTGGGCCGTGTACGCCGAGGAACTGATGGCCGGGCACGGTTACCCCGGCGAGGGAAATCCCGATGCGGTCCGGATGCAGCAGCTCAAGATGCGGTTGCGCATGATCATCAACACGATCCTGGATGTCCGGGTGCACTGCCTGGGGTGGCCGGAGGCCGAAGCCATGGCCCTGATGACCGGGCGCGGCTTCCAGGAAGACGGTGAAGCGGCCGGTAAATGGCGCCGGGCACTGCTCACCTCCGCGCAGCTGTCCACGTACTACGTGGGCTACACCGAGGTCAGTGATCTCGCCGCCAGGCTGCGGGCCTATCGCCCGGAGTGGAGCGAGCGCCAGCGGCACGACGAGCTGCTGGCCCACGGCTCCCCAGCCGTGCGGCACCTGCGTTCTCTGCTGCTCACCTAGCCCGGGCTGCGCCTGTGGGCGGGCCGGCGGGTGGTCAGGCCGATGAGCAGTCGGGGCGGTGGCCTTCGGTGGTCATGGCGCCGCACTGGGGGCAGACCAGGTGAGCCCAGCAGGCAGCCTCCCCGCCTTCGGCCGGCTCACCGGCAGGCGGCCGCTGGAGCAGCTGGGCGAGGACTACGGCCTCGCTGTGGCTGACATCCCGGGTGGCGGTGAGCAGCGTGACGGGACCCGTGGCGGCCAGAGCGGCTAGGTGATCCAGTGCGGCCCGAGACGTGCCCTGCGCCAGCTCGGCCGTGTAGCGACGGCAGAACTCGCCGAACTTCTCCGGGTCATGCCCGTACCAGGTGCGAAGCTCGCTGGACGGCGCCACATCCTTCGCCCATTCGTCGAACCGCGCCGCGTCTTTTCGCAGGCCGCGCGGCCAGAGCCGGTCCACCAGCACGCGCCTTCCGTCCTGGGGTTCAGGATCCTCGTACACCCGGCGAACCCGGACGTCTGGCTGCATCGCTGGAACCTCCTCCGCCTGGCCTAGTTCCATCATGCGCCAGGCCAGGCTGGCCAGTGTCCCGGGCCGTCCGCACCAGGCGGTGGCTGGCCCGGCGCCAGGCCCGCGGCTCCGCGATCCGGGCCAGCGTTAGAGTCCGCTGAGCTTGGCGCGGATCTGGGCGGCGTCCGGGTGGCTGAGGTCTTCCAGGATCACGAGTGACTCCGCCCAGTCCGCCCGGGCCCCCTCCACATCCCCGGCGGCATACCGCGCGTCCCCGAGGTGCCCGAGCGTCTCGGCCGCGCCCCAGTTGCCGCTGATCTCCAGATGCAGATCGAGCGCCTGCTGGTAGCACCGGATCGCCTCGGCGTGACGGCCGAGATGCTGGTGGGCGTACCCGAGGCTGTCCAGCGCCGCGGCCATCCCATCCTCGCTGCCGATCTCGCGGGACACCTCAAGAGACTGCGCGGCGTAGCTGAGCGCGTCCGGGTAGTTCCCGAGCATGGCGTGGAACCAGGCCACCGAGTTGAGGGCCACGGCCCGGCCGTTCGCGTGGTCGGCGGCGGTGTAGGAATCCAGGGCTCGCTGAGCCTGCTCCAGGGCCTCGCTGGTGCGGCCCTGGCTGTCGAGCATGATGGCCAGCGCGTTGTGCACGTACGCCTGCCCGGCGTGGTCCCCGAGCTCGGTATGGATGCTCAGCGCCCGGCCCAGATGGGCATAGGCATCCTCGTAGTTGCCGAGCCTCCCGCAGGCCGAGCCGAACCGCTGGTGGGCCAGGGCCTGGGCGGACCGGTCGCCCAGCCGCGCCGTGGCGGCCAGGGCGCACTGCTCGATGGTCACCCAGTCGTGCCAGCGGCCGCGCATCTCCAGGTACCGGAACAGGGCCCAGGCGATCTGCCAGACCTGGGCATCGAAGCCTGCCTCCAGGGCCCGCGCGGCGGCGGCCATGAGGACCTGGAGCTCGGCGTCGAACCAGGCCTGGGCCGCCGCGGCATCGCCGAAGTCCTCGGGCTCGGCGCCGGGCTCGGGCGGGGCCAGCGTGATCTGCCTGCGGGTGGGGTGCAACCGCAGCGCGGCGCGGTGCGCGGTGCGCAGGTAATGATCGAGCATCCGGCCGGTGGCCGCGCGCCGCTCGGCCTCGCTGTCGGCCGACTCGGTGAGCCCGGCGGCGTAGGCGCGGAGCAGGTCGTGGCAGGAGAACCGGCCCGGGGCATGCTCGGTCAGCAGGTTCGCCCGGGTCAGCTCGCCCAGCCCGCGGCGGGCCTCGTCCAGGGACAGGCCGGCCAGGCTGGCCGCGGCGGCAATGCTGACGTCCGGGCCGGCATGCAGCCCGAGCAGCCGGAACAGGCGCGCGGTGGCCGGATCGAGCTGCCGGTAAGACCAGGACAGGACGGCCCGGGCGTTCGTGGCGTCGTGCCCGGTGTCCAGCGCGTCCAGCCGCCCGCGAGCGTCGCCCAGGTCGGCGGTGAGGGCCGCGAGCGAGAGCCCGGGCTGGCTGGCGCTGCGGGCGGCAGCGATGCTCAGCGCCAGGGGCAGCCGCGCGCACTGCTGGATCAGCGCGTCGGCGGCGCCGGGGTCATCGGCGACCCGCTGCGCACCCAGGCGCCGGGTCAGCAGTTCATGCGCCTCGCCGTCGGTGAGCACATCCAGGGTGAGCGGGGACGCGCCCTCAGCGGCGACCAGGCTGGTGAGCTGGTTGCGGCTGGTCACGATGACCAGGCAGCCGGGGCTGGCCGGCAGGAGCGGGCGGACCTGATCGACGTCCCGGGCGTTATCCAGCAGCACCAGCATCCGCTGGCCGGCCAGCAGGCTGCGGTACAACCCCGCCTGCGCGTCCAGCCCGGCCGGGACCCGCGCCGCGGGCACGGACAAGGCGTCCAGGAGAAGCCTGAGCGCCTCCTCCGGGGTCACCGGCGACCCGGCCGGGTCGAAACCGCGCAGGTTCACATACAGCTGCCCATCCGGGAACCGCCCGGCGGCCTGGTGCGCGAAATGCAGGGCCAGCGTGGTCTTGCCGATCCCGGCCGTCCCGTCGATGACCGAGATCACCGTGGCCTGGCTCTTCTCGGCCGCCTCGGCGGCCAGCTCGGTGAGCGCCTTGAGCGCCCCGGCCCGGCCGGCGAAGTGCCGCGTGGCCGCGGGCAGGTGCCTGGGCACCGTACGCGGCAGGCCCCCCGGGTCGGTCCCGCCCTCAGCTGCCGGGGTGAGCGTCACCGGCGCGGAGTCCGGTGGCGAGATGTCCGGCGCGGGCAGGAGTCCGTCGTCGGCGGTCAGGATCCGCTGATGCAGCAGCCGGAGCTCGGGACTGGGATCAATGCCAAGCTCGTCGGCCACCACGCGCCGCGCGTCCTGGTAGGCGGCGAGGGCGTCGGCCTGGCGCCCGCTGCGGTACAGGCTCAGCATCAGCTGCGCGTGGAATTGCTCCTGCAGGGGGTGAGCTGCGACCAGCTGGCGCAGTTCGGCCACGACCTCACCGTGCCGCCCCAGATGCAGATCGGCGTCGATCCGCGCGGCCAGCGCTTGCAGCCGCTGGTCTTCGAGAGCGGGCACCTCGCGGTCGCGCAACAGCTGTGAGGGCACATCGGCGAGGGGGTCACCCCGCCACAACCCGAGTGCCTCGCGCAGCAGGCCAGCCGCCTGCTCCCAGGCTCCGGCCCCGGCGGCCGCGTGGCCGCGCGCGGCGAGCACGCCGAACTCGCGGACATCGAACTCGCCGTCGCCGACCTTAATCAGGTAACCAGGCGGCCGGGTCTCGACCAGATCGGCGCCGGATGGGCCCAGCGTCGAGCGCAGCCGCTGAACGGCACTGTGCAGCGCGCCCCGCGCACCGGCGGGCAGCTGGCCTTCCCACAGCGTCTCGCCCAGGGCGTCCAGGCTGACTACCCGGCCGGCGTTCAGCAGCAGCGCGGCCAGCAACACGCGCTGCCGGGGCGCCGACACGGATACATGCCGGGCGCCATCACGAACCACTAGCGGCCCGAGCAGCCCGAAGTCCACGCCCCCGCACCTCTTCCCGGCCAGCTGCGCGCTGTGGTGGCGGCGTCAGCGGATCGGGGTCAAACAATCGCCGACACGACCGCAGCGTACCGGCGTGGTGAGCCATCGGTGAGCCATTGCTCCCGTATTAAGAGCATTTCGTGAGGTTTGGGTGGCACCGTGACCACTCAATTCCCGCTCAGCCGGTCAGGTCGGCTGCTGCCGAGGGTTCGCGCCTTCAGCGGATCGGAGGGTTCGCGCAGCGATGACCGTCCCTGGGACCGACACGCTCAGCGGGCCATCCGCTGCCAGCGCCCGGCGGGTGGCCAGACGTTCCGCCGGGCCCGCGCTCCAGCCTCATCCCGAACTGGCCTGCACCCATGACTGGCCGCTGCGCAGCTACCGTGAGCTGCGGGCCCTGCCCGCGTCGGTGCGCGCCGCCCGGCTGCAGGCCACGAGGGTCCTCCGTGACTGGGGCCTGGAGGCCTTCGCCGACCCGGTGGAACTGCTGGTCTCCGAGCTCATCACCAACGCGGTGCGTGCCTCAGCCATGATCGCCGGGCCGCTGCGCGAGGCGGGACCGGCCCGGCGCGCCGCCCGGGTGCGATTCTGGCTCACCTCGGACCGGCACAGCGTCCTGATCCAGGTCTGGGACGGCGGTCATTGCCAGCCGGTCCGCCAGCACGCCGGGCTGGACGCCGAGGCCGGGCGCGGGCTGCTGCTCGTCGAGACCCTCAGCGCCCAGTGGGGTTGCTACGCGCCGGCCGGGCCGGCCTGGGCGGCCCGGCCGGACTGGGCGGGAAGATCGTCTGGGCCCTCTGCGCGCGCTGAGGCGTCAGCTGGCCCCGGCTGACGCCCCCACCGCAACCCGGCCACCCCCGGCTACGGCTTTTCCGCCCCGCTTACGACTCGGCGCTGATCAACCGGAAACACTGGAGGTGCGGCGGTGGGCGGCCAGGCGGTCGGGGTCAGGCCAGTGCACGCCAGTGGCCCAGCCCAGCTGCTCGAACATCCGGATCACGCCAGCGGAGATGTCCACCTGCCCCCGCTCGGCGCCGTGCCGCGCACAGGCGGGGTCGGAGTGGTGCATGTTGTGCCAGCTCTCGCCGAACGACACCAGGGCGAGCGGCCATAGGTTGGTGGCCCGGTCGTGGCGGCGCGTGGCGAAGGGCCGGGTGCCGAAGACGTGGCACAGTGAGTTGACGCTCCAGGTGATGTGCTGCAGCAGAGCGACGCGTACCAGGCCGGCCCACAGCAGCGCGGCCAGCGCGGCGTGCCACGTGCCGCCGATCAACCACCCGGCAGCGAAGGGCAGGCCCAGGGAGACGGCGCACCAGACAGGAAAGCCGCGTGAGATCATCCGCATCGCGGGATCGGCCAGCATGTCAGGCGCGTAGCGCGCGGGCGGACTGGGGTCATCACGGAGCAGCCAGCCCGCGTGGGCATGGGCCAGGCCGCGGAGCTGGCCGCCCAGGCTGGTGCCGTAGCGATAGGGGGAGTGCGGGTCGCCGGGCCGGTCGGTGAAGGCATGGTGGCGGCGGTGGATGGCGACCCAGCCGATGGCGTCGCCCTCGAAACTCATCGACCCGGCGACCGCGAGCGCGATCCGCAGCGGGCGGGCCGCCGTGAACGAACGGTGGGTGAGCAGCCGGTGGAACCCGACGCTGACCCCCAGGCCGGTGAGCACGTAGAAGGCCAGCGCCAGCAGGGTGTTGGCCAGGTCAAGACCGTGGCCCCAGGCCAGCCACACGGCCACAGCCAGGCCCGCGAATGGCACGAGCACGATCGTGGCGGTGACGGCTGACCGGATGCCGCCCCCGACGGTCAGGGGGAGACGGACGCTTCCGGGGAACGGCGCCCGGCCGTCATAACCGGCAGCGAGCGGGGCGGGTACGGCAATTGCCCCCGCCTCAGCGGGGCCGGAACCTGGACGCTGCACGCCCGGCGGCTGGCGGCTTCCCTGGCGGGTCATGACCGCAGCCGACTTTCGATGATGCTCATGAAACGGCTCCTAGTGCGTGACGAAGTGACGAGCGATGGAGCCGGTCATGTGGTCAGATCGCGCCGTTAGACGCAAAAACTCCGGACCTGCGCTGTGCCCGTAAGGTTCAGGTGCAGCTGCCAGGGGTCCGGAGCAACGTCTTCAAGGTACCCTCCCGCGACAACCGCGTCTAGGGCGGAGAGCGGCCAGCACACCCGGTCAGGACCCTTGACAGCCTTCTCCCGCCGGTCTACATAGGGGTAGCAACCAGGCTGTTAGCGCTAACACGTACGCCAGTGCAACCGGCGTAAGCGCTCAAGTGGCGTCTGGCATCCGTGGCGTCATCGACCCCCACCAGCCCGGACGGAGATTGGTCCAGATGAGACTTCCGATTCTGAGAAAAGCTCCCAGTCTGAGAAAAGCTCTGAGAACAGCAGCCCTGAGAAACGTAGCTCCGAGAAACGCAGCCCGGAGAAACGCAGCCCGGAGAAACGCAGCCCTGAGAAAAAACGCAGCCCGGAGAAAGCAGCTCCGAGAAAAGCACTGTGGTGTGTGGCTACTTCAGCGGCGCTCGTTCTCGCCGCGTTAGCTGCCGCGCCTGGCCCGGCGGGGGCGGCCGAGGTCGCTTCCACCGCTTCCACTGCGGCCTCGTCCGCCCCGCCGCCACCGCCTCGACCGCCACCGCCTCGACCGCCACCGCCTCGACCGCCGCCGCCTCGTCCCTGCGGCCGTGCAACATCTACGCCGCCGGGGGCACTCCCTGCGTGGCCGCGTACAGCACGGTGCGCGCGCTGTACCGCAGCTACCGCGGCCCGCTCTACCGGGTCACCCGGGTATCGGACGCCGCGGCAGCCAACATCGGCACGCTGCCGGATGGCTACGCTGACGCCGCCGCCCAGAACTCGTTCTGCGCGGGCACGGTGTGCACCATCACCCGGCTCTACGACCAGAGCGGTCACGGCAACGACCTCGGCGTCGGGCCGATCGGCGGGAACGGCGGGCCCGATGCCGCCGCGATCGCCAACGCGCTGCCGGTAAAGGTCGGCGGCCATTCGGTCTACGGGGTCAACGTGCAGGCCGGCGTGGGGTACCGCAACGACGTCACCAACGGTGTCGCGACCGGAAGCCAGCCGCAGGGCGCGTACATGGTGACCAGCGGCACGCACGTGGACAGCGTGTGCTGCTTCGACTTCGGCAACGCCGAGACGTCGGGCACGGACACCGGCAACGGCCACATGGACGCGATCAACTTCGGTACCGAGTGCTGGTTCGCGCCGTGTACCGGGTCCGGGCCCTGGGTCCAGGCGGACCTGGAGAATGGCCTCTTCGCCGGCGGCAACGGCTCCGACCCCGGCAACCAGGGCAACTCCTCCGCGTTCGTCCACGCCATCGTGAACAACAACGGCACCACGTCGTACGCGATCAGGGACGCCAACGCGCAGTCGGGCGGCGTGAGCACCGAGTACAGCGGGCCGCTCCCGGATATTGGCGGGTACACCCCGATGCACCAGGAGGGCGCGGTCATCCTGGGGACCGGCGGCGACAACAGCAACGGGTCCGACGGCTCGTTCTTCGAGGGCGTCCTGACCGCCGGCTACCCGTCCGCCGCGACCGACAACGCCGTCCAGGCCAACGTCGTCGCGGCCGGCTACCAGCAGGTCAGCAGCGGCTTCCCGGTGAGCGGCACCGCCTACACCATCACCAACGTCAACAGCGGCACGCTCGTGGAGCCGAACGGCTGCGGCACGGCCAACGGGACCGGCATCGTGCTGTGGTCGGCCGGCACCTCCTGCCAGCAGTGGAAGTTCACCAGCGCGGGCCACGGCCACTACACCATCACCAACGTCAACAGCGGCACGGTCCTCGACTCGGTGAACTGCGGGATCTTCGACGGCACCCTCACCGATCTGTGGTCCTCACTCGGCAACGTCTGCCAGGAATGGGACGTCACCGCGGTGGGCAGCCACTACACCATCAGCAACGTCGGCAACGGCATGGTCCTGGACGCCGAGGACTGCGAAACCGCCAACGGCACGGTCGTCCGTCAGTGGGCCCAGCTCGACAACACCTGCCAGCAATGGGACATCAAGCCCTGACCAGGTCCGCCTGACGTGAGCCCGGGGCCGTCCGTGCCGGACGGGCGGCCCCGGCCGCAGCACCCGGGCACACCATCCCCTCCGCCCGAGGGTCGCGCACCGACTTGTCGGCGGCGGCCAATAGGCTCGTTACCCATGCACGTTGACACGGTTTTCGGGGCCATCGGCCGGTGGGCCGTCCGCCTGCGCTGGCTGATCCTGCTGATCTGGGTCTTCGGCGCGATCGCGGCTGTGACGCAGCTGCCGGCGCTGTCGAGTGTGACCCAGAGCAACAACTCCAAGTTCCTGCCCGCGAGCGCGCCGAGCCAGCACGCGATCGATCTGTCCGCACCGTTCGGCAGCTCGAACCTGCTCCCGGTTCCCGTCATCGCGGCGACCACTAGCGGACCGCTGACCGCCGCAGACATCAGCGCCGTGACTTCGTTGCAGTCGCAGTTGCACTCCGTGCCCGGTATCCAGAAGGTGCTCGACGTCGGCCGTTCCGCCAACGGCCAGGCCGTGCAGCTCCTCGCCCTCGCGGCCAACAACAGCGGCAACCAGAACTATCAAGAGAACCTCATCGACGACATGCGCGCGAAGATCGCCAGCGCCGGGCTGCCCGCCGGGCTGCGGGCCCACCTGGCGGGCAGCATCGCCGTGCAGGTGGACCAGCAGAAGGCGTCCGGTAACACCGGCAACAAGGTGCAGGACCTGTCGCTGATCTTCATCATCGTGCTGCTCGTGCTCATCTTCCGGTCGCTGACGCTGGCCATCGTCACAGTCCTGCCCGCCCTGATATCTGTGCTCATCTCCGGCCCGCTGGTGGCCGAGGCGGCCAAGCACGGCCTGCAGGTATCACCGCTGGCCCAGTTCCTGCTGATCGTCCTGGTGCTCGGGGCCGGCACCGACTACGGGCTGTTCCTGGTCTTCCGGGTCCGCGAGGAGCTGCGGGCGGCCGGCCACGACGTGACCGGCATGGACGGGGCACCGGAGCGAGGCCTATTCCGGTCCGTGCTCTCGGACCTGGCCGGACCCCGGCCGGCCGCGCGGACTGCGCTGATTGAATCGGTCACGCGGGTCGGCGAGTCGATCACCTTCTCGGCCGCCACGGTCATCGCGGCCGTGCTGACCCTGCTGGCGGCCAGCTTCCCCTTCTACTCCAATCTCGGCATCCCGTTCGCGATCGCAATCGCGGTCACCCTGCTGGCCGGCCTTACGCTGCTGCCCGCGCTCCTGTCGATCCGCCTGTCACTGCTGGCCGTGAAGCGGACGGTCTTCCAGGCCCTGTTCCACAAGCCCAAGCTGCTGCCCTGGAGCATCCAGGGGAGCGGCGGGACCGGCGTCTGGGGCCGGGTGGCCGGCCGGATCGTGCGCCGGCCCGCTCTCACGCTGACCATCGGCGTGCTGGCGTTCGGCGCCCTGGCCCTGGGCGCGCTCGGCTACTCGGCGTCCGGCTTCGGGGGCAGCACGGCCCCGCCCGCGGGCAGTGACTCCGCGAAGGGCACCCTGCTGCTGACCAAGTACTTCCCGGAGTCGGCCGCCAACCCGACCTCGCCGATCTATAAGTTCAGCCAGCCGGTCTGGACCGATCCTCAGGTCCTGGCCAAGGCGACCAGCGAGCTCAAGGCGAGCAGCCTGTTCACCACGGTGGCCGGGCCGCTCAACCCGAGCGGGCTGACGCTGCCACCCGCCGACTATGCCCGGCTGCACGCCGCGCTCGGCCCGGCCAGCGCCTTGCCGCCGGTAGAACCCCCGGGCCTGGTGGGCAAGGTGCCGCCCGACATCTACCAGCTGTACCGCAGCACCTCCAACTTCGTCAGCGCCGACGGGCGGACAGTGCAGTACTCCGTCGGGCTGAAGGCCGGCGATCCCGGCGGCACCCCCGCCCTGAATGCCGTCCCGGCCATCCGCGCCGAGAACGCCAGGGTGGCCAAATCCATCGGGGCCGCCGACTCGGCGGTCGGCGGCGAGGCCCCAGCTCTCTACGACATCAGCGCGGTGTCCAATAGTGACCTGATCAGGGTCATCCCCATCGCGATCGTGGTGATCGGGATCCTGCTGGCGCTCGTGCTGCGGAGCCTGGTCGCCCCGCTCTACCTCATCGCCTCGGTGGGCTTGTCTTACCTGGCCGCACTGGGGCTCTCCGTGATCTTGTTCGTCAACATCGGGGGGAGCCAGGGACTGGTCTTCTTCCTGCCGTTCCTGATGTTCATCTTCCTGCTCGCACTGGGTGAGGACTACAACATCCTGGTCATGACCCGGATCAGGGAAGAGGCGCGCAAACAGCCGCTGCGGGAGGCGGTGGTCAAGGCGATCGGCGTGACCGGCACGACGGTGACCTCGGCCGGCCTGGTGCTGGCCGGCACCTTCGTGGTGTTCGGCGTCGTGGCCGGCAGCGGGGCGGGCGGCAGCCAGTTCCGCGACATCGCGATCAGCCTCGCGCTCGGAATCCTGATGGATACCTTCCTGGTCCGGACCCTGCTGGTGCCCTCCACGGTCGTGCTGCTCGGCCGGTGGAACTGGTGGCCATCCAAGCTGACCATGGACCGCCCGGAGGTGCCCGCGCCTTCGCCCGGGCAGGCCGTGGCCGGGACGGCCGGCCCGGAGTCCGCCTCCACGCCCCAGCCCTAATCACGCGGGCGGCTGGACTAGGGCACCGGAGGCATCCAGGGCCGCGATTTCGGCGGCGCTGAACCCCAGCTCGCTCAGGACCTCGGCGTTGTGCTCGCCCTGGCGGGCCGCCAGATGGTCCTGGCCGGGCGCCACCTGGTCCGCGAAGTGCCATGGGCGGCCGGGAATCCTGATCTCGCCACCGGAGCGGTCGGACACAGCCCGCACCGCGTTCCACTCGCGGGCCCAGTCGCTGTCCGCGAACTCCCGGACGCTGCGCACCTGCCCGGTGGCGATCTTCGCCTCGTCCAGCTGAGCGTCCAGTGACTCCATGTCCGCGAAGGTCCAGATCCACTCCTGGACGATCCGGTGCAGCGCCTCCAGGTTGCGCAGGCGCAGCTCCGGCGTGCGGAATCGCGGGTCCCGGCCGAGATCAGGCCGTCGCATGGCGGCCAGGTAGAAGGGGAAGGACATGCTGCCGACCAGGCTCATCGGGCTCGCGAATCGCTCACCGTGGGGTCCGGCGAAGAACGGGCCGTCGGTGGCCCCCAGGATCGGCCGCTCGGCACCCAGTTCCGCATCCGACAAGTCGGCGTGCACACGCTCGTTGATGGAGAGCATCACGGCCGCCATGGCCACATCGATGTACTGGCCCCGGCCGGTGCGCGCGCGTTCGGTCAGGCAGGCCAGGATGGCGATGGCGGCGTGCAGGCCGGAGTAGACATCGGCGTGCGAGAGCGAGTCGCTGCGTAGCGTGCCGGTCCGCTCGAAGTGGTCGGCGGTGTTGGCGGTGATCCCCGTCTCAGCCTGGACGGTCGGCGCGTAGGCCATCCGCGAGCGCCACGCGCCGTGCTGGCCGTAGCCGCTGATCGAGGCGTAGACCACGCCCGGGTTGCGGGACGAGACCGAGTCGTATCCCAGCCCGAACGAGGCGAGCGCACCGGGCCTGAAGTTCTCCACGATCACGTCGGCGGTGTCGCAGAGCCGCAGCGCCGCTTCGCGGGCACCCGGCGCGTTGAGGTCGATGCTCACGTTGCGCTTGCCCGCGTTCTGCTGGGCGTAGTAACCGGAGACCTGTCCCTGGCTGGGGAACGCCTTCCGGGACAGGTCGCCGCCAGGCGGCTCGAGCTTGATGACCTCAGCGCCCAGGTCGAGCAGGGTCTTGGCGCAGTGCGGGCCGGCCAGCACGCGGGAGAAATCCACCACCCGGGTGCCCTCGAGCGGAAGCGGCATGCCGCTCACCGGCCCTCGAACTCGGCCATGCCGACACCGTTCTCGTGATACGACCTGACCGCGGCGCGGAAGTCGGCCGAGCGCATGATCGGCCGCTGAATCTCCGCCATGGCGTTATCGGCGGCCGTGATGCCCTCGTTGACCGCGATGGAGACCAGGCGCTTGGTGGCCGTGTTAGCGATCGACGGGCCGTGCGCGAGTTCCTGGGCGAGCACCATCGTGGCGCCGTCCAGCTGTTCGTCGGCGACTACCCAGTTGATGACGTTCCAGCGTTCCAGGGTGGTGGCGGGATAACGCCGGCCGAGCAGGGCCATCTCCTTGGCCCGGGCCGCACCGGCGCGCTGGGTGAGCCGCTGCACCGCACCCATCAGGGGGTGCAGGCCGACCGTGACCTCGACCGAGCCCAGCTTCGCCGACTCTGACGCCACGATCAGGTCGCACGCCAGCGCGAGCTCGAAGCCGCCCCCGACACAGACCCCCTGGACACTGGCGATGATGGGGGCCGCGTGCTCGTCGAAGGCTCGCAGCGTCTCGACCAGGCCCCAGTCGAGGAGGTCGGATTTATCGGCGTCGGCGACCATCGCGTCCAGGTCTGCCCCGGCGGAGAAGTGGCGCAGGGAGCTGCGCAGGATGACGGCGCGGGCGCCTTCCCGCTGCGCCCAGGCGAGTCCGGCGATGAGCTCGCGGCTCAGGGTGCGGTCCAGGAGGTTGTAGGGGGCCAGTCCCATGGACAAGATGGCGACGGTCCCGTCCATGATCGTGGTCAGCGCGCCGCGGTCAGTGGCCGCGGGGACAGGCTGCGGTGCGGTGTTCGGCACGGCGATCTTCCAATGCTCATTGCGGTGGCGGCGGCCCCGCGGCTAGCGGGGCGGCAGGCGGAGCCGGGCGGCGGTCTCCTCCACCGAGGCGGTCGGGCGGTCCAGCGCGGCCGCGAGGTTCACGGCCCGCTGCACGAGGGGCAGGTTGCCCGGGCTCAGCTCGCCCTTGCGCAGGTAGAGGGCGTCCTCCAGCCCGGCCCGCGCGTTACCGCCCAGGGCCAGGCCGATGGCGGTCAGCTCCAGGTTGGCCCGGCCGATGGCGATGACCTGCCAGACACAGTCCGGCGGGAGGCGGCGCACCATCGTGAGGAGGTTGTCCGGGGTGGCCGCCATCCCGCCGCCCACCCCCAGGACGAGCGAGAACTGCAGCGGCGCGTCGCTGAGCAGCCCGGCGTCCCGCAGCCGCAGGCAGGCGTCGAGATGGCCGGTGTCGTAGATCTCCAGCTCCGGCTTGACCCCGAGTTCCTGCATGCGCCGGGCCAGCCGGGCCACATCGTCCGGCGGGTTGCGGAACTCCCCGGAGCCGAACGTCATCGTGCACGGATTCAGGGTGGCCATCCGGGGCCGGAGCTCGACGAGGGCGGCGCGCTCCTCGAACGGCACCGCAAGCCCGACCCCGGTGGACAGCTGGATGAGGATGGGACACCGCTCCGCGATCAGGTCCATCGTCCGCCGGGCGATGTCCAGGTCCGCCGTGGGCCGGTCGCGGGCGTCGCGCAGGTGGACATGCGCGACGGACGCCCCGGCCAGGTAGGCCTGGTGGACGGCCTCGGCGATCTCCTGCGGCTGCGTGGGGAGCGCTGGGTTGTCCGCCTTGGACGCGATCGGCCCGGTGGGCGCCACCGTAATGACGACGCTCATCGCGGGCTCACTCGCCGGTCGTGCCGGGGGCCAGGGCCAGGTTGACGGGGAGCTTCTCGGCCTGGGCGTAAGGGCTCGCCTTGTTCTCCTTGATCCAGCGCTTCTCGGCCATGGACTCGAACGGCGGCGGGATCTCACCCTGCAGCGACCACAGGTCGAACGGCGGCTCGGTGATGGTGAACTCCCAGTCGTAGCCGCGGTCCTTGACCCAGGGGGCGATGACCTGGTCGAGGTTCCTGACCCACCATTCCCGGATGACCGGGCCGGGCAGGGTCCGCGCCATCTGGTCGATCTGGATCCGGACGAAGCTGCCGTGGGAGTCGCCGCCCACGTAGAACGAGTCCGCCGGGACCTCTTCGAAGAGGACGACGACATAGAACCGGGGAATCGGGACGGCGTCGTAGACCTGCGTGATCGCCCCGGCGAACTCCTTCTTGTCCGCGGCGGTGTACGCATCGACTGGATGGTGGATCTTCCAGAGCGGCATTGCTGTTCCTCCCATGTCCGTGCTGCGTGGCCGGGCTGGATGTGCCTCAGTGACCGGGGCCACATCCGAGTGCCCTCAATAGAACACAGATTGAGTCTCGATACAAGACTTAGTTGCAAAATAAGACTCGGAGGTTGAGCGGGCAGTCACGGTTAGCGGTTGACGCGTAGCGTCCCGTCTCGCCGGCATGACGATTTCTGCGGAACGTGCGAACGGGAATCACGCCGGGAGTCGCGTGGAAAGTCGGGGTGCAGGCGGTGTTCGGCTGGTGGGTGGGTGCGCTTAGCTGGCGCGTTCGGCGGGTGGGGCCGGGCTCGGCCGGTGCTGACGGGACCCGGGGGCCGGCACCAGGCGGCCGCGCATATCGAGTTCCGGCCGGACGTCGTCGGGGTATCCGGGACCGACGCAGAACTGGATGCCGGTGTGCGCGACGGGCTGGCCGCACTGAGCGCAGATGACCTCGGGGACAACCTCGTGGCCTGCCTTCGCCTTCGTCGTGGCGCAGGGCGACCGGCGCGCCGCCTCCGTCGTCGAGCCACTTGTCTCCCCAGGCGAGCATGGCCGCGAGGACCGGGAAGAAGTCGCGTCCCATGTCGGTGAGCAGGTACTCATACCGCGGCGGGTTGTCCTGGTAGAACCGCTTGGTCATGACTCCCGCGTCGACCAGCCTGCCGAGCCGGTCGGACAGCGTGTTCCGGGCGATATTCAGGGAGCGCTGGAACTCGTCGAAGCGGGTGAGTCCCTGCAGTCCGTCGCGGACGATGAGCAGCGTCCAGGAGTCACCGAACACTCCGACGGCACGCGCCAGCGAGCAAGGCCACTCCGAGAATTCGCGGTTCATGCGGTCCAGTTTAGCTACTGAGTTGCAAATGACTTCGTCGCTCGGGTGGTTGGCGCCTCCTGCTACTGCCCTTTGGCGTTCCGTCTTGTTTCCAGGCCGACTCGTCCATACCGCCGAAACCCTCCGCGCCGCCCCACCTGGGCCCTTCGCTTCAGGAGGCCGGCGGGGACTGTGGGGCATGGGGCCAGCGAGGCTGGTGGGATGCGGACCCGGCATCCGGCTCCGGGGGAATAGGAGGCAGAGCCGCCAGGATTGCCTCACGGCCCCCATCAGCCCCAAGAATCCCAGCCGGGTTTCGTGATCAACTGATTGGTGCGGCTATCACAGCACCATTCAGTTGATCACGACGCGGCGCGGGGCCGGCGGGCGCACGGCGCGGCGCGGGGCCGAGATCTCGGGCTCCAAAGAGGTCATCCGCGTGCTGGCCGGCGCGGAGCCCTAGCCGCAGGCCGGCCTGGTTACTTCCGGCTCAGATCTCTTGGTTGACCGGCAGGATGACGAGGTCCCGGATGTTGACGTGGCTGGGCCGGGTCAGCATGTACAGCACGGCGTCGGCCACGTCCTCAGACCGCACCCCGGTTCCCGCCGCGACGCCGGCTTGCACGGCGGCGGCATCCGTCACCTTCCACAGGTCGTTCAGGACGACACCGGGCGCGACGGATCCGATCCGCACTCCGGTCCCGATCAGCTGGCGCCGGATACCGTGAGTCAGCGCGTGAACGGCGTGCTTGGACGCCGAATACACCGGCTCCCAGTAGGTCACCTGGTGCCCGGCGACCGAACTGGTGATCACGATGTTGCCGGTCCCGGCGGGGATCATGTGCGTGAGCGCGGCGTGCACGGTCCGCAGGATGCCGCCCACGTTGGTGTCGATCAGGCCCAGCAGTTCGCCCGGGTCGGCGTCCGCGAAGTCACCGCCCGCGTAGACGCCGGCGTTGGCGATCAGGATGTCGATCCGGCCGTGGCGCTCGATCGCCGTCCCGATCAGGGCCTCGACGTCCGCGGTGTCGGTCACGTCGGCGCGAACCGCGATGGCTGCCTCGCCGAGGGTGGCGACCGCGTCGTCGAGCTTCGACTGCGAGCGCGCCCCCAGCACGAGCTGCACGCCCTCCGCGGCCAGGGCCCGGGCGATGGCCAGGCCGATCCCGCTCGAGGCGCCGGTGACCACCGCGACCTGGTCCCGCAGGGACTCAGTCATCGGAGCCATCCGCCGGCGGCCGGCGTTCCGCCAGGTACCGGCCAGCACCTGGCGCCGGTAGATCTCGTCCGGCCGCCCGTCGATCCGGGCCACGTCATGCTCGGACAGGGTGCGTACCCCGCCGAGGGTGAGGGCGCCACCGAGAATCCGGCTCACCTTCACCGCCATCGCCGTGATCTGCAGGACCTCCGCGGCCGACTCGCCCAGGGCGAAGAGGCCATGGTTGCCGAGGTAGACCACCTTCGGCGGGGCGCCGTCGAGTTCGATGTGCCGCAGCATTTCCTGCTGCACGGCCCGGGCCAGGGTCAGGCCCGGATCCAGGTACGGCACGAAGGCCGGTTTGCGGCCGAGGATCACGACCTGCTCCGGGAACAGCACGTCGGACGATAGCCGCTCGGCGTGCGGGGAGCAGAGGACGATGTTCACCGGGACCGGATGGGTGTGCCCGACGACCGTGGCCCCGCCGACGCTGAGGCAGATCGCGTGCAACATGGCTTCGACCGAGGGCCGCTTGCCCCCGCGGGCCACGCCACCGAACACCCGCTTGACGTCGCCCTCACTGGCCGTCTCGTCGTTGACCAGGTCGAGCATGGTCGCGATGCCGACCTCGACGAAGTCCTCGCCGGCGGCGCTGCCCAGCTGAGAACCGCTGGCCTTCACCAGCATCCGGTCGGGGCCGGTACGGATCGAGGTGTTGCCCTCGGCCAGGATGACCAGATCCCGGCCCGGCTCACCCAGGGTGCGCGACAACTCCACGAGGGTGCGTAGCTCAGATGCCATGGCGGGCTCCGGAGGCTCGGCAGATTCGACGCCCGACACAATAGCCAGGCCTCCCTCTAGCCTCGCTCCCTTGAGGGCAAAGGGTGGCGCCGACCGGGTGGAGGATCGGGAACTGATGAGCCTGGGCGGATCGCTCGCCGCCGAGGAGCGGCGGCAGGCCCTGCTGGATCTGCTTCGTGAATCGGGCCGGGTGGACATCACCGGAGCCGCCGGTCAGCTCGGGGTCCACCACATGACCATCCGGCGCGACCTCAAGGGCCTGGAACGCGAGGGCACGGCCCGCCTGGTGCGCGGCGGCGCGATCTTCGTGGGGACCGAGGAAATCGAGATCCGCGCCGGCAGCAGGCGATGGTCAGCGCCTCGCAGTCCGTGGTGCTCGCGGTGGACTCCAACAAGCTGGGCCAGCGCTCGGCGGTCCGCGCGCTGAGCCTCGACCAGATCCAGACCGTGGTGACCGAACTCGACCCCGCCGACGTGAGGCTGGACCCCTACCGGGACCGGGTGCTGCTGCTCTGACCGAGGCCGGCGGACGCCGCGGCGTTAGAGAGCGGTGTAGCCACCGTCGATCACGACCGACTGTCCCGTCAGGTAACTGGAGGCCGACGAGCAGAGCAGGACGACCAGGCCCTCGAGATCCGCAGGCTCACCCATCCGGCCGGCCGGGATCAGCCCGCGCCACTGCTCGGCCAGCTCCGGGTTCGCGGTGGTGAACTGGCGGGTCATGTCCGAGAGGATGTAGCCGGGCGCCACGGCGTTCACCCGGATCCCGAGCGGGGCCCATTCCACGGCCAGCGCTTTGGTCACCATGTCCACGCCGGCTTTGGAGGCGTGGTAGCTGACCTGGTGTTGCGGGATGTTGACCACCGTCGCGGACATCGACGAGACGTTCACGATCGCGCCGCCGTGACCGGCGTCCCGGCAGGCCCGCCCGAACGCCTGGCAGGTCAGGTACGTCCCGGTCAGGTTCACCTCGATCACCTTCGACCAGGAGGCCTTGGTGCCTTCAAGGCTGTCCTCCCAGATGGTGATCCCGGCCGCATTGACCAGGATGGTGGGCGAGCCCAGCTCCCGGATGACCTCGGCGAACGCAGCGGCCAGGGCGTCCTCGCTGGTCACGTCCACGCTGAGCCCGAGGGTCTTCACCCCGGCCGCCGCCAGGGTCTGGGCGCTGTCCGTGACACCGGGCAGTAGGTCCAGCAGTGCGACGTGGACGCCCAGCCGGGTCAGGGCGCCGGCCAGCGAGAAGCCGATACCTCTGGCTCCACCGGTAACCACCGCGACCTGGCCGTCGAGATCCTCAAGCATGCGGGGAGGCCCCTTGCGTAGAGACGGGATGTTATCTCCTGTGAGCTTCACACAATCGGGTTCCCGGCCACGAAGGCCGCGATGCGGTCGAGCATGTCCTCCAGGCCGGTCCCGAACTCTCGCTCCCAGCGGTCCTCGGCGAGCCCGGCCGCCAGGCGGTACACCGTCGGAAAGCGCCGGCGATCGATCTCATCCGCCGGATCGACCAGCTCGCGCAGGGTGTCAGCATCCTCGACCGCTTCGCGCTGCCCCGGCGAGCGGGCCGGGCTCAGTCCGCCGGGGACCGGGTTGGCGGCGGCCTGCCCGGCTGTTCCGCTGCCCCCGTCCGGGCTGGTGTCGGCGCTGGTGAAGGACCCGTCGCCGGGTTTGGGGTCCCGCAGCGCCATGGCGCTGGTCTCCAGCAGCAGGTAGCCCAGCAGGAAACTGCTGAACGTGCGGTAGGCGAACAGCACCTGCTCGTCGGTGAACCCCTCGTCGGCCAGGCCGCTCAGCATCGACTCGACCCAGCGCAGCGACCGGAGCGGCGGATTGACCCAGGGAGCCCCCGGTGGGCGGGTGGCCACCAGCGGGAAAGCGTGCGGGTGCGCCCGGGCGTAGCGGCGCACCCCATGTGCCATGCCGGTCAGGTACGGGCGCCAGCCGTCTACCGGGCGCAGCTGGACCTCTGGATCGTCTCCGAGCTCGTTCACGATGCGTTCCACGACCGCGTCGAGCAGTTCGTCGCGGTCGTCCACGTACCGGTACAGCGACATCGAGCGCACTTCCAGCCGGGACGCCACCGCGCGCATGGTCGCGGCCCCGATGCCCTGCTCGTCCACCAGTTCCAGCGTGGTCGTGACGATCCGGTCCAGCGACAGCCCCCGGCCGGGCCGGCTCTGGCGGCCGGGCCTGGTCCGCGCGTGTGTCACCGGAACCTCACCTCGAGACGACAGCTGTGCTCAGCGGCCAGCGCGATCGAGACCACCGGCCGGCTGCTCGCCTGCCGATCATCCTAGGGTCTGCCGGGACGTCCTGACTGGTCACCGGCTTACCGCGCCGTCGGCCTACCGCGCCGCCCGGCTCCGCGGCTGCTGTTCTCCTTCTTCCGCAGCTTCCGGTCGTCACGCAGTTCCGAAAAGGGCTCTTCCTCGATGGGATGCCCGCCCGCGACGGCGCGGCCGCGTTCGAGTTCGGCGTTGAATTCGGCGCCGAACAGGATGGCGACGTTGGAGATCCACATCCAGATGAGGAAGACGATGACACCGGCCAGGCTGCCGTAGATCTTGTTGTAGTGGCTGAAGTTGGCGACGTAGAGGGCGAACAACGCGGAGGCGATGAGCCACAGGATGACGGCGATGAAGCCACCCGGGCTGACCCACTGGAAGCCGTGCTTGGCGTTCGGGCTCGCCCAGAACAAGATGGCCAGGATCAGCCCGATGATGACCAGCAGGACGGGCCACTTGGCGATGTCCCACACCGTGACGGCCACCGGGCCGGCGCCCAGCGCGTTCCCGGCCTTCTGCGCCAGTCCCCCGGTGACCAGCACGATGACGGCCGCCGCCACCAGCAGGACCATCGTGACGATGGTGACACCCAGCCGGATCGGTGCCGTCTTCCAGATGGGGCGGCCCTCGGGAACGTCATAGATGGCGTTGGAAGCACGCATGAAGGCCGCGACATAGTTCGACGCCGACCACAGGGCGAGCGCGAGCGCCACGATCCCGACGATCCCGGAGGCGGTGTGGTTCGCCTGCAGGTGCTTGATGTTATCGCTGATGATGCTGCGGACGGAGGCAGGCGCCACCTTACCGACGTTGGTGATGAGCGACTGGGTCACGGAGTGACCGACCAGCCCGAGCAGGGAGACCAGGACGAGCAGGCCCGGGAAGATCGACTGGATGCCGAAGTAGGTCAGCGCCGCCGCCCGGTCCTGCAGGTCATCGTCCTTGTACTCGCGCAGCGTTCGTTTGGCCGCGTCACGCCAGGAGCCACCGCTCAGGTCCGTCGGGTCGTTGGGTACATCCTCGCGGGCATCGCTGCCCGCGCTTCGTGCTCTGGCCATCGGCGATGGCCCTCCTAACTAGCTGGTTCCAGATGCCGACGATGCACGGGGCATCCGCTCCGGGCCGTGGCCGGTGCTTGCCCCCTTGTGCCGTCGGCTCCCACTACCCTCGCTGCAGCGGCTTACACAATAAGCTTATGGAAGAAACTTACATTGGAAGCTTACGGTGTCCACCTTGGATACGGCGGCCATCGAGCAGGGTCACCTTGGCTGTGTCCAGCTTGGAACGCACCGCGGCGCCGCGTGACTGCCGCGTACGCTCGCTGGCGCCGTGGACCCTGGCCGTTAGTAGTGGGCTAGGGTTCCATTCCGGTTTCGGTCCAGCGCTCGAACACCGCGATCTGGTCGGCGGGCCACGCACCGTCGCAGGGCATGGTTCCGTCCTGGAGGCGCTGCAGAATGCCGGCCGCGTGAGTGCGGACGTCGTCGGCGGACGACAGGTCGAAGGCGAAGCTCATCGACTGACGGTCCCGGTCACGGAACAGCGGCTTGATGTGGGCGTCGAAGCTGACTGCCTCGCCCGGCGCGGGCAGCGTCACCGGCGCGGCGGTGTCCTGGCCGGCGTCGGGCTGTGCGGGGGCGGGCGGGCCGCCCGGGCCCCAGTCCCAGGTCGGTACCAGGCCTGGCCCCCCATCGGCGGCGGGCTGGGCGGCGACCCGGGAGAGCCACTCCAGGCAGGAGGCGAGCGCGGAGCGGAACCCGGGGGCGTCCGGCAACCTGGCCTCGTCGGCGGCCCGGCTGGCCAGCGACACCCAGCGGGACCGCTGATCCTCGGTGAGCGGCTGACCGGCGGGCGACAGGAGGGACTGGGGCAGCGTTTCCCCGGCGCCCGGGAGGGCTGGACCGTCCAGGGCCGGGCCGCCGAGGGCGGCGGCCAGCCAGACGGCCAGGGCCTGCGGCTGGTCGGCCGGCATGTCCGCGAATACCGGGGCGAGCAGCGGGTCGGCCGGGATGTGCTTTTCATGCAGCAGCCGTGCGGCCCGGGTGAGCGGGCCCAGCCCGCCCGCGTACTCGAACAGGGTCGGGCTCGGGCGGGGTGCGGGATCGGTGAACCCCACGTACCAGTGCATGCCCGAGCAGAACGGCTTGTTCTGCGAGTGCCCGCAGCGGCACAGCGCATAGTGCTCAGCCGAGGCGCCGTGGGCGTGCCGGACCCGCTGCCCGTCGGCGTCTTCGAGCGGGATCCCGCCGGTCACCCGGTACGGGCCGTCCGCGGTGATCTCGATCGCGGGTGGCCGCCGACCGTGGCCGTCCACGTCGGCGCGGGCCTCGGTGGGGCCCAGCGCATACGACAGGGCCCCGGACGGGCAGTCGCGGGCGGCCCTGACGATCTCGTCCATCCGCCCGCCGCTGGGGGCTACGAACGGATCGTTATCTGATCGGAAAACGGCGGGCAGCCGGTCGGTGCAGAAACCGGAGTGCTGACAGATGCCGCGGTTGTCGAACACCGTCACCTGCTGGCCTGGGTAGGTGTCGCGATGGTCGGGGACCCGGGCGGGGTCTTTCGCGTCGCTGAACCCGTTCGCCCGGCAGGTCCCGTCGCAGGCGGGCTTGACCGCGGAGGCGCCGCAGCGGCACAGCGCGAGCTGGGGCGCGACCTCGGTGGCGATCCCCAGGTGGTTGCGGACCGTGGGCACGTTCGTGACCAGGTAGGGGCCGTTGCGGGCGGCCTGGATCGAGGCCGGCAGGGAAGACTGCGCCTGCCGGAGATCGTCGCGCCACGCCGGTTCCTGGCTGGGGGGCGCGACCCGGAGCAGCACGTCCTGCAGGGCTGCGACCGCTTCGGTGAACTCAGGGGGACCGGTGCCGGACCGGCCGAGGCCGGCCCGCAGGCGGGTCGCCGTCAGCACGGCCTCCCGCAGCCGCCCGGCCGCGGCAGCGGCCTCGGGATCTCCGGCCGCGCGGCGGCCCCCGGGGCCCGGGAGGTTGCGGGTCGCGCTGAGCAGTTCGCCGGCCGCGCGGGCCGCTTCGGCAGGGGTTTGCGGGCCGGCGGGCAGGCCGTCCAGGATCCTGGTGGCTGCGACGGCCAGGGCGTCGATGTCGGCGGCCAGCAGCCTCGGCCCGGCCGATGCCAGGGTGGCCTGCGGGGTGCCGGCCTCAGGTGTGCGGCCAGTGATGCGGCGATCTGGCGGATGGCGTCGAGCACCGGTTCCAGCTGGGCCGCGACGGCCGTGCCGCGCCCGGCGCACAGTTCGCTGCACAGCCAGGCCGCCGTGTCCAGCCGCTCGGCCAGCAGCGCCCAGGCCGCGTGCTGGTGCGGCATCAGGTAGTCGGATTCGTAGAACAGCTCGAAGCTGGGCCCGGCCGTGCGCCCCGGGTACGCCGGGCCGGGCGGCAGGGTGGTGATCAGGCTGCCGAGCGGCTTGATCACAGCCACCATCAGCGCCACCGATGCGTCCGCGAGGACCTTGAGCTGGGCGTCGGTCTCGGTGGTGTGCGCGAAGAACCGCTCGAAGAGCTGGAGCAGGATCTCGTAGTTGACGTTGAACAGGTCGGTGACCCTCGCGGTCAGCGGGTCGGTGATCACGGGCACCGCGTCGGCCCGGTCGTGCGGGCGGACGTTCGCGGCCATCACCGGCCGGGTCGGCTCGAATCCGGGGTTGGCCTCCCGCATCTGCACGTACTCGTCCAGGATCGCGACGAACTGGCCGAAGTGGGAGTTGCGCCAGTGCCCCCGCGGACCCTCGCCCTGCTCCACGATTTCCTCGACCGCCGCGCAGGCGCCGTCCAGCCCGGTGACCGGCAGCAGGTTCGGCCAGCCGAACAGCGCGGGGGTGGCCTGGGCGCGGGGCGGGCCGGTGAACAGCCAGTCCTCCCCGTACTTCTCGGTCAGGTGCCGGAAGCCGGCTTCGACCGAGCGGTACAGGTGCCCGACCGTGGCGAAGTCCTGGCCGGTGGGGACGATGTCACGCGGGTTCACGCTCGGCAGGGCGGTCTGCATGGCGGCCAGGCCCTCGGCGTCCTGCAGATCCATGCCCTCCGGGCGCTCCAGGTACATGAAATGCTGCAGGGCCGCCTCGCCGAACGGCAGCAGGGCCAGCTGCACCCCGGCGGGGTAGTGCCCGGCCGGGGCGGGCAGGTTCGGGCGGCTCAGGTGCGGGGCGGCGCCGATGGCCGAGAGCAGGTTGTGGACCAGGGCCAGATGCAGCATCTCTCCCGCGGCCACACTCAGGATCTGCCGCTGCCAGCGCGTGACGGCGGCCAGCTCGTCCGGGGTCAGCCCCTCATCCTCGGATTCCTTGAGCGAGAACGCGGCGAACAGGTACTGGCACATGATCCCGTGCTCGAGTTCGGCCGCCTGGCACAGCATGTAGATCAGGGCTTCGCGGTGCTCGATGACGAACGGGGCCTCCGGGGCCGCGGTCCCGCCCCGGGTTTCCAGCAGACGGGCCAGCCGGCCTTCGCCACCGGCGGTGGTGGTGGCCTCGTGGTCGGGCGCGCTGGCGGCTGGGTGGTTGGGCGCGGCGGCGGCTGGGTGGCCGGGCGCGGTGGCGGCCTGGTTGGCCTGGTCGGTGTTCATGAGTTCTCCCCGATGTCGTCGTGGCCCGGGCCCCCGCCCGCTCGGGGGGCCGGGGATAGGTCGTGCTGGTCCAGCACCGGCCTCGCACAGGTCACTTTCCTGGTCCTGCCCGCGAAGCGGGTGGCGCGCGGACGCGTCCGCGAGGCGGGGCGGACGCGTCGCGAGGCGGGGCGCGGACGCCAGGCCGCCCGATCCGCGTCGCGCCGGTACGATCGGCCGCGATGGACATTGAGGTCCGGCATCTGCGTTATTTCGTCGCGGTCGCCGAGGAAGGCAGCTTCACCGCCGCGGCCCGGCGGGTGCACGTCACCCAGCAGGTGCTGAGCACCCAGATCCAGCAGCTCGAAACGATCCTGGGCGTCCAGCTCCTGGAGCGCAGCAGCCGCGGCGCGTCGGTCACCGCCGCCGGGGCCAGTTTCCTGGACGGGGCGCGCTCCACCCTGGCTGAACTGGACCGGGCCGCGTCTGCCGCCCGCAACTCGGCCCGCGCGATCGGGGGCGTGCTGCCCGTGGGCCTGAGCGTCGCGGCCGGCGGCGAGCTCGCCGACGCAGGATCCTCGCGGCGTTCCAGCGTGAGGAACCCGGGGTCGAGGTCCGGCTGCACAGCTTCGAGCTCACCCATCCGGCGGGCGGCCTGCTGGACCGCAGCACCGACGTGGCCTTCGTCCGCCCGCCTATCCGTGCGGCCGGCCTCCAGCTCGCCACCCTGGCCGAGGAACCCCGGGTGTGGGTGCTGCCTTCTGGCCACCCGCTCGCCGGCCGGGACCGCCTGCTCCTGAGCGATACCGAGGCGCTGCCCTGGATCGCCGCTGCGGCCGCGACCGACGGCTGCCATCCCACGGCCTGGCGGGACGACTGGCTCCTCAGCCCGCGCCCGAGCGGTGCGCCGCCGGTCATCGGGGCCACCGCCCGGACCATCGACGAGTGGCGCGAATACGTGGCCGCAGGACGCGGGGTCAGCCTCTGCCCCGCGTCGGCCGAGACGTACCACGCGCGGCCGGGTATCGCATTCGTCCCGGGCAGTGGCGTACCCGCCACCCCGCTGTGCGTGGCCTGGCGCGCCGACGACCCCAGTCCCGCCGTGCAGCGTTTCGTCGCGGTCGCGAGACAGACGGCCGGGGCCGTCGCGGGAGAGACGGCCGGGGGCGTCGCGGGAGAGACGGCCGGGGCCGCCGGTGTGGACTGAGGCGTGGCGTTCGCTCACTGACGCAATCCTTGGCGAACGGTGACCCTCAGCGCCAACAGTTAGCGCGGATAGCCTGACAGCCAGGACCGGTGACGGCGGTATTTACCCTGCTCAGGACGTCGGGTGGCAGGGCGACTCATGCAGCTTTGGCTGGTCGCTACGCTGCCGGCTGAATTCTGTGATGCCATGGAATGGCCAGCGGCTGACCGGAGGCGTAACGCCTCGGCGCTGGTGGCGGTCTTGATGGGGGGAGCTAGGGCAGCTTGGGGGAGCTGTGGCAGGTGGCGAGCGGAAGGTGAACCTATGCGACATCTGATCGGGATCCTCCTGGCGGTCGTCATGGCCGCAGTGCTGTTCTTCGCCGGCGCGTGGGGATACCTGCGGCTGACGGCGCTGACCACCCCGCTGTCCCGGTTGCCGGCCGGCGGTGGCTCCCTGCTTTCCGATCACCAGATGATCGCCGGGCTGGTCGCCGTGGCGGGCACCGGCCTGCTGGCCGGGATCCTGATCGCCGCGCCGCGGATCTCGCCCCTCGCCGCCGGGCTACCCGGGCTGCTGCTGCTCGGCCTGACGGTGCTGTATCTCGTCAATGTCCGGCACGCGATGCACCTGATCCCGCTGAAGTCCCACCAGGACGGGGCAGGTTTCGAGGCCCTGCTGGTTCATGGGATCCTCGGGGCGGCCGGCCTGGCGATGATCGTCCCGATGTTCGTGCCGTCCAGGTGGCGTGCTCGCCGCAGCCCCGAGCCCGAGGTGGTCGGAGATCCCGAATACATCCCTGGCTTCGGCGGGATCACCGAACCGTTGTTGCGGGCGGACCCGGCCAGTTACCCAGAACAAGGCGCTCAGGCAGGTCCGGCTGGCCCTCTGCCCGGCGCCCAGCACCCGACATTGCCCAACGGTCTCCCGCGCCGGCTGCTGACCTGACCTAAGCGGCGCCGAGCAGGCCGCCCGGCTGGCTCACCTGGTCGCGCGAATCGGCCTTGATCCCTTGGATGCGGACGTCGCCGCAATCGCGGACGTGGCGATCAGCCCGATCCTCACCCTGAAGGCCGCGAAGTGGGAACACGCCTCCGCGGATCTCGATGCTCCGCTGCACATCATCGAGATCGCCGACCCGGGTGATCAAAAACCCGGCAAGTAGCCGCCGTTCGCGCGGTGGCATCTCCACAGTCAGCGGTCAGGGCTTTTGTAGCTGGAGGACCGACTCGATGTCGGGTGGGAAATACCGCTCGGATTTGAGGACCTTCCCGTCGCTCCTGATCAGCGGTTTGCCATCGCTGCCCAGCTTGCTCATGTTCGATCGGTGTACCTCTTGCAAGACCGCGTCGAGGTCAATGCCGTACGTCAGGGCTGTCCCGTACGCGACATAGACGATGTCGGCCAGTGCGTCGGCGATCCCGACCAGATCGCCTCGTCCAGAGGCAGCGACGAACTCGCCCACTTCTTCCTCGAGCAGCGCGACCCGGAGCCTGGCTAGCGCATGGTCGATGTCAGCGCTGGGCAACTGCTGCATTGGCAGGTTGAACGCCCGGTGAAACTGAGCGAGCGCGGCGGCTGTGCCGATAGTGCTCACCTGGGTCTCCGCGGCCGCCAGAGCTTGGCCCGATCGGCAATAACACCGCCGAGTCTGGGCGCTGTTGATCACGAACATTCTGGACGTCAAAGCCCAGGCGGCGCAGCACACCAGCGGCCCCACGCACTCCGCCGCTGAAATCATGCGGACCCATGGGCTTCCCGGTGGCCAGCCGGTAGGCGACGCCGAGGATGGCCTTGGAGTCGTAGGCCTTGCCATCGACGATGAGCAGGTAGGCAGTAGCCCGGCCGAACCCATAGCGGGCGAGGAATTCGTCCTGGCCGAGCCGGTCGTACTCCGCTACTGCTTGTCGGACGTGATGCTCCGAGACAGCATCCCAGAAGGCCATTTGCTGATGGTAGGCGCGTCAGCCGGTCACGATAGGCCCGTGCATCGGATTGGGGTAGTGAAAATTCCTGCGTATGCCGACAAGGGAAGCCCTCCGCCCGAACGGATTCCGCGCGCAGCTCACAAACCGAACACCATCCGGCTAGTGTGCCGTGAATGGATCCCGGGAAACCCGGTGTCATGCCACCAGACGTGTATGTGGCATCGCTGGCCCGTAAGCGGATGGCAGCAGGCGCTTTGTGCCGCGACCCGTCAGGACGGGTTCTCCTCGTAGACCCTGTGTACCGCGATACCTGGGATTTGCCGGGTGGCGCCGTGGAGGCTGAGGAGTCGCCGCAGGCTGCTTGCCGCCGGGAGGTCGCTGAGGAGCTTGGGCTAGACCGCCCGGTGGGGCGGATCCTTGCAGTGAACTGGGTGCCGTCGCGCCCGGAACGCCCCGAGGGCCTCATTGTGGTGTACGACGGCGGTGTCCTCGCCACGGATGACATCAAGGCGATCGTGGTGCAAGAGGGGGAACTCGCAGGCTACGCCTTCGTGCCTTCGGATCAGGTGCCAAGGAGAGTGACGCCACTCGTCGCGCGGCGGATCTCTGCGTGCCTGGAGGCCTTGGCCGCCGGGACAGTGGCGTCGCTAGAGGGCGGCAGTCCGGCTGGCTGATTTCTTCTGCCGCTGGACGCGAGCGCGCGTTGAACGGCGCGAGATTTGAGAGCCTCGTGCTCCGCGAACATGTGCTGGATGAGATAGGTTTCCCGCCACCCGTGAGGCCTTCGGCGGACACCAGCAGACCCTTCTGTTGTGGGGTCGTGGGCATGGCCTCTCCTGATGGGCTATTCGAAGAGCGCTTCCTGGTGCGGCTGATTCGCCCTGGCCTGGTAGCCACCAAGCTTGCGGACCTGCTGAAGGCTGCTCCATATCCCAGCCCGCGAGCCTTCTTCCATGAGGCGCTGGAATACCTCGGCTGTGAGCTGGGTATCCGGAAGCGCCCGGTGTCGGTTGGGCGGCGGGGGGATCCTGAGGTGGTCCCGGACTACGTCCAGCCCGTGAGAATGCAGGTCCGGGTGGAGGACGCGCGACAGCCGGACGGTGTCCAGCAGGTCGGTGGCGGCCAGCTGCGGGCAGTACTTCCGGTAGTCATACAGGATGCTTGCCTCGGTGGGAGCGTGGTGGGCCACCAGCAGCTGCGGTCCGGGCGTGGCCACCCGAGTGTCCAGCTTCGCGAGCACTTCTGCAGCGGTGGGCGCGGTCGCGACCATCTGCGGAGTAATGCCGGTTTGCGACGTGTCCAGCGGTCCGATCGGGGCATGCCCGGGCGGGCACATCAGCTCTGTGAACCGGGCCGTCTCGGCCAGTCCTGCCCCGCGCAGGCTGAGCGATATTACGGCGACCTCGATCGGCTCCGGGCGGTAACCGCGTGGGGTGGTCGCTTCGAAGTCGATGACGTGGAAGGTCGTCGCGCGGAACTCTTCGTCAGCTAATAATGACCTGCCCACGGTGCCGCCTCCCGGCTGATGATGTCCGCGTAGTGTTCGATGCGCTCGTCGTCATCGTGTTCGGCCACGACGACAGCCAGTAGCGTTTCGATGAAACTAACCGCTGCGTGGCAGGGCTCCCGGGAGAACTGCCGCCGGAGTGCAGGTCACGGACCCACTATCCCGCGGAATCGACCCCGCGATCGCCTCCACGCCGGGCCGTCCAGGATGCCGGCCAGGGGGAGCCGTAACTCCCTCCTGCCGACTTACTCATCCTCGTTGTCTACAGCCGCGAAATTCCCAATCTCCGCAACGAAAACCCTCCGTCCCAGCCGCCCCGCCTACCAGTGCGGCCTGCGCGAAAATGGAGGCGGCCCGGCCATCTCGATGGCCGGGCCGCCTCACACGTTCCCTGGTTCTGGATCAGTGACCGGCCGAAATCGGCGTGGTCACGTGGTGGAAGGAGTTCGTGCCGAGGCCGAACGCCTTCACCGGCTTGCTGAGCCAGATACCAACCTTGTTGTCGAAGATGTGGTTATGCGCGATCACCGTGCGCACTCGGGTGCCGCCGGAGAACACGAGGACGCCGGTGGTCTGCATATCCGTGGGCGAGGCGGGTGAGTCCAGCGTGTCCCCGTCCAGGTTGTTCGTCCCGATCTTGTTATCGATGATCTTGTTGCCACTCAGATCCTCGAACTGGCCCGGCATCAGCGTGTGCGCGTGCATGGTCACGCCGGACAACCCGTTGCCCGCGATGAAGTTACCTTCGACCAGGTTGTTGTACGACGCCGTGCCGGCTGAGGCATTCGCGAACAGAACGCCCGCGCCCTCGCCCGCGCGGCCGTTGTTGGTGACCACGTTGTGCACGATGGCGTTGTCATAGACCCCGGCGACGGCCGGCTGCCGCTGCCCCTTGGAGTTCAGCGCGGCCGGGTTGTGACCGGGCACCGTGATTCCGCAGTCGGCGGCGTTGCGGGTGACGATGTTGTTCTCGATCACGTTGTTGTGGGTCGGCCCGGTCTCGTCGGTCAGCAGGACCCCGCCGGAGTTGTGCGCGATGAAGTTGCCGTTCACCTGGGAATCCGCGACGGCCAGGAAGTGCACGCCCTCCCCGCAGTCACCGGGTTCCGGCCCCTGGGCCGCGCATTCAAAGTAGGCCGACGCGGGCGGGACACCGCCGCCCAGGTCGTTGTGCACCACCGCGTTGTGCTTGATGGTGATGCCGCTGATAGTGCCCTGCACTCCGGCGGCCAGGATGCCCTCGCCGAGAGCGTTCGTGACCGCGAAGCCCTGCACGCGCACGTGGGAGCTGACGATCACCACACCGGCGAAGATGGTCAGCTTCCCGACGCCGGGCGGGTTCACGACAAACGCCGGCTTGACGCCCTTCTCGTTGATGGTCGCGTGCAGGCCGATCAGCGATACCGGTTTCTTGGCCACCACCTGCTCGTGGTAGCTCCCCGGGCATACCACGACGGCCGACCAGGGCGGCGCCGCCTTGAGCGCGGACCCGATGGTTTTGTACCTGGCCGTGTTGCAGGACCGGCCGGATCCCGTTGAGCTCGCGTTTTTCGCGACGAACAGGGCCTGATGACCGTGACCCGTACCGGCCGCGGCCGGCCCAGCCTGCGCGAGCATTCCCCCTGCCACCAGCACCGGTGTCAGCAGCGAACTCGTGATCAGGCCAGCCTTGTATGACCTCATGTCCCCCCACCTTCCCCCTAGGCCGGGCAAGAGCTGTAGGCCCGGGTCATCCCCGGCCCGGCATCAACGGCGAGCCCCAGTGGCCGACCTTGGGGTCAGCGCAACCCCCAGGCCGACCGGTCCCCCACAGCCCCGACTGCCCTATTAAAACAGACAAGTCGCAATAAACAAGGCGCGCGAGTTCCCGGTTTACCCCTGCTGTCACGTTTGGTTCACGCCGGAGCCGGTTGCTGTTCTCGCAGATGATCGTCTTACCGTGGGGGTGCATGGAAGAACTCAGGCATGCAGGGTGGGCCGGTAGACGAGCTCTTGGATGTTGCCGTCGAGCGTCCGGCTCTCGATCAGCTCGAGGTCGAAGTCGGCCGCACCCTGGAAGATCGGGTTCAGCCCGGTCTGCCCGGTGATGACAGGGAAGAGCGTCACCTGGACACGGTCGACCAGGCCGGCGGCCATCAGCGCCCGGTTCAACGACAGGCTGCCGTGCGAGCGCAACGGCACCTCGGACTCCTCCTTGAGCCGGGCGACGACGTCGGCGGCGTCACCGCTCACGACGGTCGCATCCGGCCAGTCGAGCGGTTCTTCCAGCGTGGATGACACCACCGTTGCCGGCAGGCTCCTCATCCGGGTGACCCATGGGTCACCCACGTCGGACTCCTCGGTGCTCGAGGCCAGCATCCGCACGAATTGCCGATAGGTGTTGGCCCCGAAGACCATCCGCTGCTCCGGCTCGTACAGGGCGAGGCGGTGGTCGAGCAGCTCGGGGCCTTGCTTGCCCCAGTAGCCGGTCCAGTTGCCGCTGGCGGCGCCGTAGCCGTCGAGGCTGGAAAAGACGTCGAAGGTGTAGGTAGCGGTCATGATGCTCTCCTCGAGTTCGGTTGATCGGGTGTGGATACAGACGGGAAACCACGGCGAAACTCATCGTCGTTAGGCTCCTGGAGTCCGGCCGCCCCGGATGCCTGGACTGCCCCGCCGGGAGCCACCTTGCTTCCGACGCAGGACGGATTTGAGGTCGTGGCCACCGTTCTGCCAGACGGGAAGATCGCCTACGAGGACGAGATCTACGGCCGCCGACTGAGGCTCGTTACGCTGTCGCCGGAAGAGCTACCAACGGTGGACCTTCTGGGCCGCGGATGCGCCGCGGTACTCGGCCCAGTCCTGTGCGACAGCAGCGAAATGCTTCTTCCAGGGCTGGGGGTCCTCACGGGCGATCTCGTCGTAAAGCCGTGCGCACGCCATGGCGAAAACGTTGATCGCCCTGTCCGGCGTCTTCCTCCAGGAGGTGCACTGCTGAGCCCAGGCTTCGGCCTGCGGCAGCGGTGTGGCCGCCGAGCATCAGGCGCAGCAGGAAGCAGGCTGGATCGATGAACGCGGCGCCCCGGGTGGGCCAGGCCCAGTCGATGATCCATGCACCATCGGCGGTCATAAGGACGTTGAGCGGGTTGAAGTCCGTGTGCAGCAAGGTCGCGCCCGTTAGCAGCTCGAGGTCGGTGTCATCGACGTAAGCCGCCCACCGCTGCTCAGCACGCTTCACCGGCAAGTCGGGGCAGGGATCCCCTGTAGCCGGTTGATGACCTGGACGACAGCCGGCAGATCCGCTGATCCCGGCGAGTAATCGGCGTGCCTTGCGCCAGGGATGTAGGCGAACGCCAGCAGGTTCCATCCCGCGCCCTCCGCCTGCCATCGGAGTGGCGGCGCGAGAGAGAGTACATACGGGTTGATCATCGCTTCGCGGTGCTGCCGCACGACTCCGGGATGATCGGTGCGCAGGCCTTTGACGAACAGCGGACCATTGGCGGTGTCCAGCACTGCAGCAAGCTGCGAGTTCAGCCCGGCTGACACTGTCCGCGCCGCGAGTATCGGCCCGGTGCGCGCCTCGACCAAATCACGGACGTCCTGGCTAAGGTCATTCCAGTCACAGCGCCGCAGGGTCAATCCGCCGCCTCCTGGTTCAGGCTGGCCCGCCACCGTCCCCGCCGCAGATGAATCTCCCCGTCCGGCGTAACCGTGGCGCTGGCCCCGTAGACAGGAAGCGACCCCTCCCGCAGCCACATCTCACGGACCTCATCAACCAGATCCCACAACCGCCGCGGCCCACTCTGATGCACCACCGGCGGATCACTTTCTACCGCAGAAGCCCGCGCCCACGACCCGTCCGGATGCAGCATCCACGCCGTCCGTCGGCCGTCCTCCTCCCGGTAGTAGTGCTCCACTCCCGGTACCAGCACGGTGATCATGGACCACAACTCCCAGGCTTCCATCACGTTGAGCACCGGATACCGTCCGCGGCTGACCTGCTCACCGTCCCCGCCGCGGGCTGCCTCGTTCCGCTCCCACAGGGACGGCGGATACCCGGGCCCATGACGGCTCAGCATGAACCCCGCCCGGTCCCACTCGATCTGCCCTAGCGCGCCGCCGTCGTCAGTCTTGTCCGCGGTGAGGATGAGCCCTGTCCCCGCAATCGTGGTGACGAGCCGCCCCCCAGGCCGCAACGCGGCCAGCCAGCTCGCCGGGACCGGCCGCACCGCGACGGTGGCGATGATCCGGTCGTACGTCCCCGGCAGAGTGCCGGTGGCATCCACGGTGAGCACCGTCGGCCGCAGCCCCACCGAGTCCAGCCGCTCGGAGGCCGCGGCCGTCAGGTACGGGTCGACGTCCACGCTCGTGACATGTTCCGCGCCCAGCCGCGCCGCCAGCAACGCGCACCCGTATCCCGACCCTGTGCCGACATCCAGTACGTCGGAGTTATCGGTCAGATGGGCGTGCTGGCCAAGCCGCACGATCAGCCCCGGCATTGTCGAGGATGACGTCGGCACACCGGCCGGATGATCACCAGCCGCAGCCTGGTCCGCGTGCGAGAGGCCGACCTGCGTGACCAGCGAGCGGTCCGAATAAGCCGCCTCCAGCCAGCGACTGGGATCCGCCGGCCCATCCTTCAGCTCCCAGACGACCTCCCCGTCGGACATCCCGCTCTCCGACGGTGACCACCAGCGCGGCACGAGCACATGCCGCGGCACCTCCTCCACCGCCGCCCGCCAACGCGACGCCGGGTGGGTGACCTGCGCGGCCAGCAGCCGGGCGTGCTCGTGCCAGTTCACGCAGGTTTCCGCGACGGGTTGCAGTCGTTGGAGTCCGCCGGAGTGCAGGTCACGCATCCACTATCCCGCGGAATCGACCCCGTGATCGCCCTCCACGCCGGGCCGCCCAGGATGTCGGCCAGGGGAGTGGTCTTCACGTTCCCGGCGACCAGGAAGCGCCCGAGTACGCACGGGGACACATCCCCGTCTCCGGAGATCGCCGCCCGCCCGTCCCCGCAGCGTCCGCACAACTCCGCCCGGCTCGCCGTCCCACTCCGCGCCGCCCGGCCGACCCCACGCGCTCGGTCCGTACTGACCGCCGTTACCCCCAGCTCAAGCAGGCGAGCACGGGCGCCGTCGACGTCCTGCTGGTCAGTGACCTCCACGATCCCGGCCCGGACCTGGATTCCCCGCCGCAAGGCCTCAGCGATGTTTGCCTGCGTTCGCCAGTAGCTGCCCACGGTCCCGGTGATCTTCGCGTGCGTGATGGGATCAGCCGAGTACCAGGACGTGCCGAGGGAAACGCCGGGCAACTCGAACAGCTCCCAGAGCTCCGGCTTGACATGCACGAGGTTCGAGTAGACATCGACCCGCAACCCGCTCTGCAGCGCGTACCTGATCAAGCGGCCCAGCCCGGGATACAGCGTCGGTTCCCCGCCGATGAACTGCACGGCCTCCACGCCCAGGTCCCGAGCCTCCGTGATGACCCGCTCCCAGTCGGCCACGGTCATGCTCCCGTGACTGCCGCCCGGCCCGCTCTCCGCGTAGCAATGCGCGCAGGCCAGCTGGCACCGGCCGGTGATCTCCAGTTCTAAGAACGTGACTGGCGCGAGGGTCGTGACCGCACTCATGAAACGCCTCCAGGCGTGCTAGCCGGGTAACAACGACGGCGAGGTCAAGCCTTCAGGCTCACCGGCCACCCCGTCATTCCCTACGCGGGGCACCTTTCGTTCCCACCGCAAATCCCGGGCATGACCTGCGCCCCACCACTCCAGACACCGACACCGTTCCCGCCAAGAGCTGATCACGTTCCCGCCGCGCCATCTATGAAGTTGCGGAACGCCACCATCCAATTACGGTTGATGGTGTCCGCGGTCCCGCCCGCAGGAGGCAACCACGATGCCCATCGTCCGGATCACCCTCCCGGCCGAGAAACGCGCCTTACGCGAGAAGATGCGCGCCCTGGGCCTGGGCCACCGCGAGATCGCCGCGGAGTTCGCCCGCCGCTACCGGCTGCGCCCCCGCGCCGCCTGGCGCGAAGCCCACGGCTGGAGCCTGCGCGAAGCGGCCGCCCAGATCAACGCCTACACCGGCACCGTGGGCCTGGACCCCGGCGGCATCTCCAGCATGACCGCCCCGCACCTGTGCGAGCACGAGAACTGGCCCGGCCCCGGCCCGCAGCCGTCCGGCCGCCGCCCCTCGCCCTACCTGCTGGCCCTGCTCGCCTGCGTCTACGACTGCACCGCCGCCGACCTGATCGACCTGGCCGACCGCGAGCAACTCCCTCCCGCCGAGTTGCTCATCCTCGACACCTACGGCCAGGAAATTCCCAATCTCCGCAACGAAAACCGTCCGTCCCAACTGCCCCACCCATCAGCGCAGTCTGCGCCGCAACAAACCCTGTCCGCGCTGCCAGCCATCACCTACCGTGGAAAGCCAGAGCCCGGCTCACAACCCCGTGCCGGGATCGAGCGAGAGGTCCTGATGGCGGCCCACGAAGGCAGTGATCACGCCGAGCAAGCCGAACGCCGCGACATCGGCGACGCCACCCTCGAACAACTCCGCGCCGACCTGGTACGGCTGTCCGCCGAGCTGACGACGGCGGAACCGTTGCCGGTGTTCCGCGACCTGCGCCGGCTCCGCAGCCGGATCTATGCGGCGCTGGATCGTCAACTATGGCCGCGTGATCAGACCGAGCTGTACTTCCTGCTCGGCGCCCTG
Organism: uncultured Actinomycetes bacterium; assembly: GCA_963770545.1. GTDB lineage: Bacteria > Actinomycetota > Actinomycetes > Streptosporangiales > Streptosporangiaceae > RYN-230. The sequence continues at coordinate 381,029 of CAVYQF010000008.1, forward strand.
AACTGCCTGATGGCCGTCGCGGCCGACTATCTGGGTTACTCGCAGGCGGGTGAGGAGCTGCTCCGCGCCGGATGGGCCTACGCCACGGCCATCGATCACCGCCCGCTGATGGCCCACGTGCGGATAGAGCTGGCAGGCATCGCCTACTGGGAGCGTCCCCGCCAGAGCCGTGATCTGGCGCTGAGCGGGCTGCGCTATCTCTCCGACGGGCCGAACGCCGCCCACTTGCACCTGCGCTACGGCCGGGCCGCTGCGCGCCTGGGAGACGCGACAGCGGCCCAGCAGGCGATCGTCTCCGCGACCGAGGCCAGAGAACGCGAGCACCACGACGACTTGCTGGAGATCGGCGGCGAGTTCGGCTTCTCCCGCGCTACCCAGCACTTCATGGCCGGGTCTGCCCTGGTCGAGATTCCGCAGACTCAGACGATGGCGATCGACGAGCTGCAACGAGCGACCGAACTGTACGCCGCTGGTCCCGGGCCGGGCGAGCAGTACAACTACGGGTGCGTGGCGGTGGCTCACATCGATCTGGCCACGGCTCTGCTCCGCGCTGGCCGACTCGACGCCGCCGCAGCGGCTCTGGGTCCGGTGCTCTCGATGCCGCCGGGCAAGCGGATCAACCGTTTCCCGCCGCGCCTCACCAGAGTCCGAGCGGAACTAGCCCGCAACCCCTACCAGGGCGCTCCCCAGGCCACGGAACTCGACGAGCAGATCGAAGACTTCACCCGCGAGACCATCGTCCGCGACCTGCACGACCTCCCCGCCGGCTCCGACTGACCAGCCCCCCGCGGGAACCAAACGCTCCCACCACAGGGAGTGCTCTCGCGATCACTCCATTGCCACTCTGGGCGAGTCCAGTACTCACTTTCGACCTGCCCACGAGGACGTGATCGCTCTTGCCCGCCGAAACCCCAGCTCCAGATCCGGCCCCATTAACCGCCGCCGCGCGCGCGGAGGCCAGCCGCTCATGACCAGCGAACTGTCCGTCACCTACCGCCTGCGCCGCCACCCCTCCGAGATCTCCCGCGCCCGCGAACTAGCCCGCAAAGCCCTCACCGACTGGGGCCTAGCCGACCACACCGACCTGGCCGAACTAATCGTCAGCGAACTAACCACCAACGCCCTCCGCCACGGCGCCGGCCCCATAACCGTCCGGCTGGCTACACCCAGGAAGGCGACCTCTGGCTAGAAGTCCACGACCACGGGCCAGGTCGGCCAGTCCTCCAGAAGACCACGGCCGACGACGAACAAGGCCGCGGCCTGGCTCTCCTGGACGCTCTGATGGACCTACACAGCGGTATTCGCGGAATAGCTGACGATCCCAGCAACCCCGGCAAGAGCATCTACGTTGCGCTGTCGCCTATTGCTCATTAGCCCTGCTCAAAGCAAGGTCTGCGCGCCCACGCCATAGCCGCGAACTCGTTCACCTGATTCCCAGGCTCTGCAGAGGGTGTTTGCCAGCAGCATCTGGCGTGGTGTCTTGCAGGACACCCGGACCAGGTCCGGGCTGGCCACGATGATCGCCATGGCCCTGGCCCGTGAGGTCGCGACGTTCAGCCGGTGGGGGTCGTACAGGAATTCCATGCCGCGGGGCGCGTCGTCGGCAGACGATGTCGCCATCGAGTAGATGGCTACCGGCGCCTGGCGTCCCTGAAACTTGTCGACGGTCCCCACCCGTACTCCGTCGGGGCAGCCAGTCTCAGCCAGCGCGTCCTGGATCGCCCTGATCTGCGCGTTGTAGGGGGTGACCACGAGGATGTGGGCGGGGCTGAGGGTAAACGGCTCGCCGTGTTGGTCCTGCCACTGGCGACCGACAAGGTCGCGGACGAGGTGGGCGACCTGCGCTGGCCTCCTCCGGGGAGGCGTTCGTGTTCCCCTCATGCGGTACCGCGAGGATCCGCAAACCCGCCCCCGACGGCCGGAGATCACCGAGGATCTCCTGGTTCTCGAGGCCTTCGCCTTCCACGCAGGTCAGTTTCCCGTCGTAGAAGACCTCGGAGGTGAACTGGCACAGCTGCGGGTGCATCCGCCAGGTCCTGTCCAGGAGCAGCCCCGCGTCGCGGGGCATCGTCGTGTGGTCGCCCAGGATGTGTTCCAGCGCCGAAACACCGGCTCCCGGGGGGTGGGTGGCGTGGCTTGGCTGGGCGAGTTGCTGGGGATCGCCCACGAGGACGAGGTTGCGTGCCGCGCCGGCGACGGCCAGGACGTTGGCCAGTGACATCTGGCCGGCCTCGTCGACGAACAGCGTGTCGATGCTGCCTGCGAACTGCTCGCGTGACCACATCCAGGTGGTGCCTGCCGCCACGTCCAGTTCGTGGTCGGCCAGAGCCTGCACCAGCTTGCCGTGGCTCATGCTGTCCGCGTCTGGATGAAGATAGGGGTTGTCCTTGTCTGCCCGTTGCCCGATGCGCAGCGCTATTCCGCGGTCGGCGGCGTGCTTGCAGACCTCCCCGATCAGGTTGTGGATGACCGCATGCGAGGTGGCAGTGATGCCGACGGCACGCCCTTGGCTGGTGAGCTCGAGGATCTGCTGGGCTGCGGTGTACGTCTTCCCGGTCCCGGGCGGTCCCTGGATGGGCAGATAGGAATCGCGCAGCGCGGGGACGAGCCGGATCGCTGCCTCGGTCGCTGTTTCGCCGTCACGGCGCAACGTCTCACCGGGAAGGCTGCCGCCGGCGGGCCGCTGCCGCAGCAGGAGCGCCGTTGCCGCGTCCCGCCCATCCAGGCCGTCGCGGGCGACCCGGTCACCGAGGTCGCGCAGGCGCTGCGCCTGTGTCCGGGTGCCGATCGGTCCGTCTTCGACCAGCGCGGCCGGCAGCGGGCCGTCATAGTTCTTGCCGATCTTCAGGTCGATCGTCCCGTGCTCGTCGTCCACCGCCCAGACCGTCCAGCACTGATTGGTGACGGAATCGAACGCGGGGTCTCCCAACGGAGAACCCATGTTCCTGCGGCGGGAAGGAGAAACGCCGCACAACTGATTTCTTCACCTGGTCAACGATGCTCTCCGCCCGTCAGGCCACTTAGCGCGTCAGGCTCGCCGATCAGGTCTTCCGGGCTCAGCGTGCGGACGTAGAAGTACCGCCACCAGGCCGGTTTGGCCTCGCGCCGGTGCCAGTCGAGCAGGTCGGCCAGCAGCGCCTTCGCCTGCTGCTCCCGGGTCCGTGCGGACGGGTCCGGGGGAGGCCGGCCAGCAACGCGGCCTTGATCCGGGTGACGTCGGGGTCCTCGGTGGCGTGTGCGTCCTCTGCCACGGCGGGGCGGGGCAGGTCCTCACCCAGCCGCCCGGCCAGCTCCCCGCGGCGCTCTTCCAGCCAGTCGCGGAGCGCCAGGGTGGCCCGGCAGTCGTCCTCGTTGTAGCCGGCGACGATTCGCCGTTGCTCATTGGTGCTCTGGGCGGTGGAGTCTTCAAGCGCGGTCTCGAATGCGATCAGGCTGCGCGTCGCCTCCGCCAGGTCGACCTGCCGCGCGTATCCGCACAGGGGCTCAAGCCGCTTGATGGAATAGCTCTCCACCCCGGCCCGGATCCCCTGCGCACGACCCGGTAGAGATCCACGAACACGCCGAGCCGGAACAGGTCGTCTACCTCGTCCTCGCGGGTGGCGAACCGGCCCATCAGCCGGCCGACCGCCTCCTGGCGGGTCTCGTGCAGTTCGGTGAGGTGGTCGACCGCGGTCGGCTCGTAGTGGTTGTAGTGGTACACGTGCAGGCCAGGATTACGCTTGCGGCGCTCGGTGATGAAGTCGATCAATTCCTCGAACGCCCGCTTCTCGTCCGCGCGGTCGAACGCCCAGATCTGCGTGTACCGGGGCGATCCGGCGTCGTCGGTGTCGGCCGTGTCGACGATGCCGAACAGGTACTGCAGCCCGAATTCCTTGCTGTCTTCGGAGTAGTACTGTGCCCCCTCGATATCGAAGAACAGGTCGCCGACAGCCGGTTCGGGTAGTCCAAGCAGCCCTCGGTTCGCGACCATGGCCCCCGTAGCGTCGCGTTCGGGATCCAGTAGCTCGTACCGGATATGCCCATCATCCTCACTGGCCACCT
>CAVYQF010000009.1:0-115228 GCA_963770545.1 uncultured Actinomycetes bacterium
CCCGGCTCTTACTCCTCGCTCGCCGCGGGAGAACCGCCCGCGGGCTCCTCGTCGCCCTCCGGAACCGGGGCAGGCTCAGCCGACGCCGCGGCCGCGGTCTCGGGCACGCCGATCTCGGCTTCCATCTGCTCGGCGGTGGGCGCCGCGATCACGTGCAGCACAAGCGCCTCGGGCTCCACAGCCAGCGAGGATCCTTCCGGCAGTTTCAGGTCGCCGGCGTGCACCGCCGTGCCGACCTCCATGTCCTCCACGCTGACTTCGATGCCGGTGGGGATGTGCGTGGCCTCAGCCTCGATCGCGATCTGGACCATCTGCTGGTCGAGCAGGCCGCCCGAGTACACCTCGCCGGTCACCTGGATCGGGATGTCCACGGTGACCTTCTCACCGCGGCGGACCATGATGAGGTCCACGTGCTCCACGGAGCCGCGGATCGGGTTGCGCTGCACGGACTTCGGCAGCACCAGCTGGTTCCCGCCGGGCAGCCCGTCCAGGCGGATCAGCACGTTCGCGGTCTTCAGCGCCATCATTACGTCGTGGCCGGGAAGAGTCAGGTGCCGGGTGTCGGTGCCGTGGCCATACAGTACGGCGGGAACCCGGCCTGCGCGGCGCTCACGGCGGGCGGCGCCCTTGCCGAACTCGGTGCGCGGCTCAGCGGCGATGCGGACCTCGGGCACGGTACTTACTCCCTACGACGCGGACTAGATTGCCGGGGCAGCGCTCTCCGGGTAACCGCTCGGGCACCGGGGCCGCATACGGCAACCGACAGGCACGCGAAAGAGCGTGCCTTCCGGAGTCTAACTCACCCCGGGCGGTTCCCTGTCCGCCGCTGGCGAGCCCGGGCGAGGCTACTCGACAGGCATGCCATCTCAGGTGGCCTCATCGGGGCCGATGCCTCGCCGTCGGCAGCCAGCGGCCAACCGAGGCAAGCCACCGCCCGGGAACTGGCAGGTCCAGGATCAGCGCGAGTCCGCAGACCGTTCCGATGCCGACAGCGGCGCCGGCCACGGTGTCGGTCAAGTAGTGCCACTGCAGACCGATGACCGCGATGGCGACGACGACTCCCACCACACACGCCGCTGCCGGGATCAGTACGCGCAGCGCCCCGCCCCTGGCCGGCCGCGGCGGGACCAGAAGCAGGACCGTGACGGTCGCGGCCAGCGCAAAGACAGCCGCGGTATGCCCGCTCGGGTAGGCCGGGTTGCCCAGACACGTGCGGTGGACCAGGGGCTTGAGCAGGCCGTCGTTCAGTCCGACCGTGACCGGGACGGCCGCCGCGCCCAGCACGGCACCGTTAAGCCGCGCGCCGACCAGGGAACCGACGACGATGACCGCGGTCAGCACGGCCGCCGGGAGATACGAGCCCGGCGCGGCGACCCACAACAGGAGACCATGATGGTCGCCGAGCCAGCTAATGACCGGAGAGTCAACGGCGTGGTCGAACTGGTCCGCCGTGGTCTGATGCGCAAAAAGTACGCCGAGCACGGCGACGAGAATCGCGCAGCAAGCCAGCAGCGCGCCGGCCCAGGGACGGATGGAGGCAGCCAGGAGAGGCAGACCGGACCGCAATTGCCTATCGCCCGCGGTGCCCCGACCGGGTGATGGTCCACGTGAACGGTCCGCAGCCGTACCGTCCCGTATTCCGGGCAGGCTCCCAGCCACGGTGCGTACCGTCTCCTCGTCCGGCGGGTTCATCGATTCGCAGACTAGCCTCAGCCTCCGATCCGGTCCATCCATGAGCAGGGCCAGCGGCCGTCGGCCGCTGGCCCGTGTCAATCCGTGTGGCGAGGTCCGGGTTAGCTGGACCCGGACTCCTGCGAGGCCAGGATGGCCTCCGGGTTACCCCTGTTCGGACTCGTGCGTCATCTGCGGCTCGGACTCGTGCGTCATCTGCGGCTCGGACTCGTGCGTCATCTGCGGTTCGGACTCGTGGGTCATGGCCGGCTCAGACTCGTGGGTCATGGCCGGCTCAGACTCGTGGGTCATGGCCGGCTCAGACTCGTGCGTCATCTCGGGCTCGGCCTCGTGAGTCATCTGCGGCTCGGACTCATGGGTCATGGCTGGCTCGGACTCATGGGTCATGTCCGGCTCGGACTCGTGGGTCATGTCCGGCTGGGCATCTTCGGAGCTGAGGTTCTCCATGGTCGTTGTCCTCTCCTGTTCCCTGACCCCCGTGAGCCAGGAAGAAAGACATCCACTATGTGCCGGTAGCAGCGTACCGGGGTGTCCCTCATCGTCCGGCGGATTGTCCGCCCTATCCGGTCTGAAACAGCTCACTGAATGGATAGGTGCCAGCCAGATATGCGTGACCTTAGGTGACACGCCGTCACCAGGCCGCGGGCCACGACCCAGGCAGGCTACGTGCCGAGGCCACGAAACTGGGCGCGGACTGCCGATGCTTGCGCGTCGTCCCCCAGTTCCTCGTAGATCAGCACTGCCCGGCGCAGGTACGCCCCGGCCTGGTCCGGTTGCTGCCTGGCGACATGAGCCCGCACCAGGCGGCACAGGGTGTCCGCGGCGTCGAACCGGTCCCCGGCGGAGTCGCGGAGTTCCAGGGCCCGCTCCAGGGCACCGATAGCGGGGGCCGCCTGGCCCAGCGACAGGTACGCCTCGCCGAGGTTGTCCAGCGCATAGCCCTCTCCGCGGATCTCGCCGATATCCCGGAACATTTCCCGCGCGTGATCCAGGCTGCCCACCGCCTCAGTGACGCGGCCCAGCGACAGGTACGTTTCACCGAGATTGTTCAGCACGACAGCTTCGCTATAGGGATTGGCCGCCTGACGCTGAATTTCAAGGGCCCGCTTGAGCAAGGCGAGTGCCTCGTCGTAACGCCGTAGCCGGACGTAGGTATCGGCCAGGTTGCTGGCCGTCTGCGCTTCGCCCGGGAGGTCCGCGATTTCCCGGCGGATCCCCAGAGCCTGCTCGAAGTAGCCGGCCGCTTCATCCATGCGCCGGCGGGCAAAGGCCATGCCCAGGTTGTTCAGCACCAGGGCCTCGCCACGCCTGTCACCCAGCACGCGGACGCTGGACAGGGCGACCTGGTGCGTCTCGACCCAGTCGGCCCAGTAGGTACGCCGGTTGAAGAATCCAAAGGCGGCGACGGGCAACTGCCACGCGAGCACGTGCAGGGCACTCGCCGCGGCCTGCCGGGTGGCGGTGACCAGGTTTGTGCGCTCCACCTCACACCAGTTGAGCGCCTCGTCCAGGGACAGGAAACTGAGCGGCTCACAGTCTGCTTCCAGGGGAGGCAACGGCACCTTGTAGCGGTGCGGAGACACCATGTGGGCCACGGCATCGACCGTGTGCAGATACCAGGCGAGCACCCGGCGCACGGCCGCGTCCCGGGCCAGGGGAGTTTCCTCCAGGTTCGCCCGGCCGGCTGCGTAGGCCCTCAGCAGGTCGTGGAACCGGTAGCGATCGGTGCGCCGGCGACTGCAGCAACTGGGCATCGACCAGATGCTCCAGGGCATCCGCGACGCATCGCTCGGGCTGCCCCATGAGCGCGGCCGCCGCGGGCAGCCCGATCGTCCGCCCCTGCCACGTTCCCAGCAGGCGGAAGGCCTGCGCCGGGTCAACGTCGTCCGCGTCGTGGCGGGGCAGGCTAGCGAAACTAACCTCGAAGCAGGCCCGGACGGCCAGGTCCCCGGTCTTCAGCTCATCCAGCCGCCGGCGCTCGTCGGAGAGCCGCCTGGCCAGGTTACGAACGGTCCAGCCGCCCCGCGCGGCCAGCCGGGCACCCGCGATCCTGATGGCCAGCGGCAGTCCCGCGCACGCGGTCAGCACATCATCGGTAGCCTCGGGCTCCGCCTCGGCGCGGGCCCGGCCGATGATGCTGGCGAACAGGTCCAGGGCCTCGGCCGAGTCGAGCACATCCAGGTCGATGAACCGGCTTCCGGCCAGATCCGGCATGCGGTTCCGGGTGGTGACCAGCACCGCGCAGGAACCGGAGCCCGGGAGCAACGGCCTGACCTGCGCGGCATCCCGGGCATCGTCCAGGACGATGAGTACCCTGCGGTCCGTCAGCAGAGACCGGTACTGGGCGGCCCGTTCCTCCTCTCCCGCCGGGATGCGGCCCGGGTCCACACCGAGATCACGCAGGAAACGGGCCAGGATGTCGCCCGGCGGGACCGGGGGCGCATTGGGGCGGACCAGATTGGCGTACAGCTGCCCATCCGGGTAATGCGGCCGCAGCAGGTGCGCGGCGTGGACCGCCAGAGTGGTCTTGCCCAGCCCGCCTGCCCCGATCACCGCCGCCACCACGACCGCCCCGGGACTGTCCGGACGGGGCGGGCCGGACAGCAGGCCACGCAGGTTCCGCAGATGGTCCGGCGCGACCGGTGAAGTCCAGGATGTCCGCCGGCAGCTGGGCCAGCAGCGGCAGCGGCACCGCGGCCGGGGACACCAGGCCCGCGTCAGCCGGCCCCGTGACCGGCGCCGTCATCGCGTCGGGCGGCGGCTCGCCGGGCCGGGCCTGAGCGGCCGCGGACGTCCTGGCCTGCAGCCCGGACGGCCACGCGGCGAAGGGGGAGTCCGCCGCGGCGGTTTTCGTTGCGGATCCCGGTCGGCCCGAGCCCGCGTCGGCCCGCAGCATCTGCTGGTGCAGTTGCCGTAGCTCGGCGCTGGGCTCAACGCCTAGCTCATCCGCGATCACCACACGGGCCTGGGCGTAGGCCTCGAGCGCCTCGGCCTGCCGGCCGGAGCTGTACAGGGCCCGCATGAGCAGGGCCCACATGCCCTCGCGGATGGGATGGTCGACGAGCAGCCGGCGCAGCTCCGCCACGACCTGAGCCTGGCGGCCGCAGGCCAGTTCAGCCTGGATTCGCAGCTCCAGCGCCTCGATCCGCGCCTCTTCCAGTCCCCCGGCCTCGGCGCTGATCAGGGGGGAGGCCGGGACGTCAGCCAGCGCCCGGCTCCCCTGCCACAAGCCGAGAGCCTGGTCGAGCAGGTCAGCCGCCCGCTGGCTCTCCCCCGCGGACAGGGCCTTCCGGCCCTCGGAGGCGAGCCGGGCGAACCGCCCCGCGTCGAGGTCATCGGCCGTGACCAGCAGCTGGTACCCGGGGTAGCGGGTCATCAGGACCTTGCCCTCCGGGTCGCCGATCAGCCTGCGCAGCCGGAGAACGTAGATACTGATCGAGTTGCTGGCGCGAGCCGGCTGGTCTTCTGGCCATACCTCGCTGATCAGGTGATCGGTCGAGACAACCTGGCCCGCCTGCAACAGCAGCACGGCCAGCACCGTGCGCCACTTGGGTGCGTTGATGCCACTCCAGCTCTCGTCCACCTGGACCTCGAGTGGCCCAAGTATCCGAAACCGCATCGTTCGCGCCTCGTTCACTGAGGGGGGTGCGTCCGTCCCGGCCACCGTGAGTCACGGAACTGGCCAAGCCATCACTTAATGATGACCCAGATCTGACCATCACGGCAGCTTCCGGACGAGGTGTTGCCGGGCGTACCTGACGTTCGGGGCTTAATCACGGATCAATCGTGGCGCAAGGGCCCACTGACATTCTCTTACTCAGCGACGGCAAGCAGGAACAGAGCCGCCGGCAGGGGATCAGGTCGGGGGGCCGACCGGGATCGCCGCGGACCGCCATGCGGGGGCGCAGTCCGCGACATCACCTGGTCAGGGCGGCCATGCGTGCGGCCGCCCTGACCAGGGAACCCAGCGATCCCAGACGGAGGAAAAACGGCACGTACCGCAGCCCGATGCGGCCACCGAGCCGGTGGCCGCCGTCTTCGTCTCTTGCGGGGGCGAAGACAGCGGTCACCTTCGGGATCGCCAGACGCCGCAGGCCGGTGATGGGTCCGGGGGATGACCCACTCCGGTCTGCGGTCCGGGGGGCGGGAGAGCGGCCCGGACCTCCTCGGAGGTCCGGGCCTGCTCAGCGTCCGGGCCGGGTCAGCCCAGCGTCCTCGGGCCGGGTCAGCTCTGGCCGTCGAAGAGGCTGGTCACCGAACCATCGCTGAAGACCTCGGTGATCGCCCTGGCGATCAGTGGCGCGATCGAGAGCACGGTCAGCTTGTCGAACCGGTTGTCGTCCGCGATCGGCAGCGTGTTGGTGACGATGACCTCACTGACCCGCGAGTTCTTCAGCCCGTCCACCGCAGCGCCGGACAGCACGCCGTGCGTGGCGGTGACGATGACCTTGGCTGCGCCCTTCTCGAACAGCGCGTCGGCCGCCTTGATGATCGTTGCGCCAGTGTCGATCATGTCGTCCACGACGATGCAGGTCCGGCCGGCCACGTCCCCGACCACCTCGAACACGGCCACCTGGTTGGCCACGTCCGGATCGCGGCGCTTGTGGATGATGGCCAGCGGGGAGCCGAGCCGGTCGGTCCAGCGCTCACAGACCCGGACCCGCCCGGCGTCCGGGGCCACCACCGTGACCTGCGAGACGTCCAGGTTGCGCTCGATGTAGCCGGCCAGGGTCGGGAGCGCGAAGAGGTGGTCCACCGGCCCATCGAAGAAGCCCTGGATCTGCGCGGTGTGCAGGTCGACGGCCATGATCCGGTCCGCACCCGCGGTGAGGAACAGGTCAGCCATCAGCCGGGCCGAGATCGGCTCCCGGCCACGGCTCTTCTTGTCCTGGCGGGCGTAACCGAAGAACGGTGCCACCACCGTGATCCGCTTGGCCGACGCGCGCTTGAGCGCATCGACCATGATCAGCTGCTCCATGATCCACTGATTGATCGGGGCGGTGTGGCTCTGCACCACGAACGCGTCACTGCCGCGGACCGACTCCATGAAACGGACGAAGATCTCACCGTTGGCGAAGTCGAACAGCCGGGCCGGAGCAGGCTCAATGCCCAGGCAGCCGGCGATCTCGTTGGTCAATTCCGGGTGGGCCCGGCCGGAGAAAAGCATCAGCTTCTTCTCGCCGGTCGCGGTGATGCCGGTCACGCGTCCTGAGCTCCCTTACTCGTCGCGGCGTCCTGCCCTCCGGCGGGCCGCCCCCCGGCGCCCGGCCCGCCAGAACTCTGTCCACCAGGACTCTGCCCGCCAGGGGTCTGGTGAGCAGGGTCCTGTTCGCTGGCGGCCAGTTGCCCGTCAGCATCTGATTCCCGCGTTGTTCATACCCTCTGCCGAGCCGCCTGCATCGATCTTGCTGCCCGGAGGAAGATAAGCGAACGGCCCCACGACCGCGCCCGCGCCGATATCGGCCCCCCGGCAGACGGACTGGATGATGGTGGCCCCCTCACCCACGACCGTGTCCCGCAGTTGCGCTCCCGGGCCGACCCGGGCCCCCGCCGCCACCGTGGTGCGGCCCTCAAGCTGGGTGCCCGGCCCGATCTCGACGTCGCGGGCCAGGCTCACGCCGGTATCGATCCAGGTCGTCGCCGGGTCCACAACCGTGACGCCCGCGCCCATCCAGGTGCTGAGCAGCCGCGCGTTGAAGATCTGCCGCGCCCGGGCCAGCTGGGCCCGGTCGTTCACGCCCAGCACCTCGTCCGGGTCCTCCAGGGTCACCGAGGCCACATGGTGACCCTCGGCGCGGAGGATCGCGATCACGTCGGTGAGATATTCCTCACCCTTGGCGTTGTCGGTGGGCACCCTCTTGACCGCGTCGCCGAGCAGGTGCGCCTCGAAGGCGTAGACCCCCGAGTTGATCTCATCGATGGCCCGCTCCTCCGGGGTCGCGTCGGCCTCCTCGGTGATCCTCAGGAAGGCGCCCGAGTCATCTCGGATGATGCGCCCGTACCCGGTGGGGTTGGGGACCCGGGCGGTGAGCACGGTGGCCGCGGCCTCCCGGGCCTGGTGTTCGCGGACCAGGGCGGTCAGCGTGGTCCCGCGCAGCAGTGGCGCGTCCGCGTAGGTGACCACGATCGTCCCGTGGTCCAGCCCGACCTCCTCGATCACCGTCCGGACCGCGTGGCCGGTGCCACCCTGGCGGTGCTGGACCACGGCCTGGGCGTCCGGGGCCTGGCTGGCCAGGTACTCGGTGACCTCACGGCGGCGATGGCCGACCACCACGATGAGGCGGACGGGATCCGTCTCGCGCCCGGTGGCCAGCACGTGCCCCAGCAAGGTCTCGCCACAGATCGCGTGCAGGACCTTCGGAGTGGTATCGGACTTCATCCGCGTACCTTCGCCCGCGGCCAGGATGATGACCGCAGCCGGACGGCTCACACTCACTTGGCGGTGCTCCTCGGTTGCTGCTCCCCGGATGCCGGGATCCCGCTCCCCGGTTGCGCCGTCATGGCCCGCGCTGATCCCGCCCCGTTCACCTGGTGCATCAGTACACGCGCCCGACACCCGCAGGATACCGTCCGGGCCATCCGGTCGATGCCGGTTGGGTGGGACGAAGCCCCTGCTCAGCGGAACGTAGCGGCTCCCGTACAGGCCGCCAGACCTGGCGCCGCACCCTTTCGGTCCGCATGTCCCGGCGCGGCAGGTTTTGTCGGTACCCGGCGCTAGCATTCGAATATGGATTCGAATATATTAGGCAGTTCGAATGGGTCAGGTAATGAGACACGGAAGTCTCCGCGTGCCGCCGAGCGGGTTCGCGAGCGGGCCATCGCCTTACGCCGGGCCGGGCACTCCTTCCGGGAGATCAAGGAAATCCTCGGCGTTGGCAGCAACCAGACGTTGCACGACGCGCTGCGCGGCGAGCCGCCGCCGGAATGGACCCGGCGGCCGCGAGCCAGGGACGACCTGCACGCCCGGGCCCGCGAGCTCCGCGCCGAAGGCCTCGACTACGACGACATCGCGGCGGCGTTAGGCGTCTCGAAGAGTTCCGTCTCACTTTGGGTCAGGGACATGCCGTGGCCCGACCGCCTCAGCTACGAGGAATGCCGCAAGCGCTCCGCCGAGGGCTCGCGCCGGTACTGGGAGGCCGAGCGGCCTGCCCGCGAGGCCCGGCGTGAAGAGGGGCGGGCCGCAGCCGCTGGCCAGATCGGTGTGCTGTCCAAGCGGGAGATCCTCATCGCCGGGGCGATCGCGTACTGGTGCGAGGGCACCAAGAGCAAGCCGCACCGCCGCGCCGAGCAGGTCGTATTCATCAACAGCGATCCCAGGCTGATCAAGTTCTTTCTGCGCTTTCTCGGCGAGGCCGGCGTCGCGCCCGCGCAACTGCGGTTCCGTGTGCACATCCACGAGACGGCAGATGTTGCCGCAGCAGAAGAGTTCTGGCGGGGCGTCACCGGAGCTGGGTCATCACAGTTTCACCGGACCGGGCTGAAAAGGCACAATCCGCGGACAGTGCGCAAGAACCTGGGTGCCGACTACCACGGCTGCTTGATCATTCGCGTCAGGCAGAGCGCCGATCTCTACCGGCGGATCGAAGGCTGGGTCCGGGCAGCCACCACAGTGGCCTGAATACCGACGATCGAGCTCGGGCCAGATTCCGAACCTAGGTGCAGCTCCCGGGGAAGGATTCGAACCTTCGTTAAGAGAGTCAAAGTCTCTCGTCCTGCCTGGCTAGACGACCCGGGACCGTTGGATTCTTGCCCCAAATCCTACCGGGCCGCGGCTGAGGCAGATGCGGGCCTCAGTGAGTGAGTACCAGGACACGTGGGGGCGGTCGCTGCCTGGATTGTCCTGATACCTGCATGCGGTGGCGGGACGTCCTGCCGCGGCGTCGTGTCTCGGTATCTGAGACGGGTTAGACGACTACTCTGCGCCGATTTTGCGACCACATGGAGAAATCATTCGGCGTCCATGTGTGCAACTTACGGTTTCGTAGGTTACGGTGACGTAAGCGTCATGATTTCCGCGAGGCTGGGTAGCTGAGCCGGAACAGACGCGTGGCCCCACCTCTAAGGCCCTGAGACCAGAGCGAGGTTCAGCATGACTGCCTCCCCCGAGACCGAGACCGTCACGAGCGGAACCATCCCGGTTACGGCCCCGACGGCTCCCACAGTCACCCGGCGCACCCCCTTGCCGGAGATCGAACCCGAGCCGAGCGGCACGCTGGACCGCTTCCTGGTCGGCCTGTTCGTCGCCATCCCGCTTCTCGCCGTCCTCGCCGCCATCCCGCTGGCCTGGAACCTCGGCTGGCTCGGCTGGCACGACGTGGTGATCGCGCTGGTCTTCTATGTGATCTCCGGGATGGGGATCAGCATGGGCTTCCACCGCTACTTCACCCACTCCTCGTTCAAGGCGAACCGGGGACTGAAGATCTCGCTCGCCGTCGCGGGCACGCTGGCCATCGAGGGACCGGTGCTGGTCTGGGTGGCCGACCACCGCCGGCACCACAAGTACAGCGACAAGGAAGGTGACCCGCACTCACCGTGGCGGTTCGGCACCGACTGGAAGGCGCTGACCAAGGGCTTCGGCTACGCGCACGTCGGCTGGCTCTTCAACCCGAACCGGACGTCGCAGGCTAAGTTCTGCCCGGACCTGCTGGCGGACAAGGACGTCAGCCGCATCTCGCGGTGGTTCCCCGGCCTGGTCGCCGTGTCGCTGCTCGCTCCCGCGCTGATCGGCGGCCTGTGGTCGATGTCCATCGCCGGCGCGCTGACCGCGTTCTTCTGGGCCAGCCTGGTCCGGATCTGCCTGCTGCACCACGTGACCTGGTCGATCAACTCGGTCTGCCACACGTTCGGCAACGAGGACTTCGAGGTGCGCGACAAGTCCCGCAACGTCGCCTGGCTGGCCATCCCGTCGTTCGGCGAGTCCTGGCACAACCTGCACCACTCCGACCCGACCTGCGCCCGGCACGGTGCGCTCAAGGGCCAGATCGACATCAGCGCCCGGGTGATCTCCTGGGCCGAGGACCTCGGCTGGGCCTACGACGTCCGCTGGCCGGACGGTGACCGGCTGTCCGCCCGGCTGACCGGGGTGCGGGGCAAGACCCTCGGCTCCATGACCGACCGCCAGGCCCCGAAGTCGGGGGACCGGAAGGCTGCGTGATGGCGGCATGATGGGCGGGTGACCAATTCGGACCCGGGCTCGAACCACCGCAAGCGGATGACCGGAAAAGAGCGCCGCGAGCAGCTGCTGGACGTTGGCCGGCGGCTGTTCGCGGAACGCGGCTTCGAAGGCACCTCCATCGAGGAGATCGCGGCGCAGGCGGGCGTGTCCAAACCGGTGGTCTACGAGCACTTCGGTGGCAAGGAAGGCCTCTACGCGGTGGTGGTGGACCGCGAGGTCGAGCGGCTGCTCGGGATGGCCACCCGGATCCTGGGCGGCGAGCACACCAGGGAGAAGTTCGAGGCGGCGGCGGTCGTCCTGCTCAAGTACATCGAGGACGACGCCGACGGCTTCCGCATCCTGGTCCGCGACTCCCACCCGGCCTCGGGGTCGGGCACCTTCGGCAGCCTGATCAGCGATATAGCCAGCCAGGTCGAGTACATCCTGAGCGACTTCTTCGCGGCCCGCGGCTATGACCCGAAGCTGGTGCCGATGTACGCGCAGATGCTGGTGGGCATGGTGGCGATGACCGGGCAGTGGTGGCTGGACGCCCGCAAGCCGAAGATGGAAGAGGTCGCGGCGCACCTCATCAACCTGGCCTGGAATGGGTTGTCGCAGCTGGAGACCAAGCCGCGGATCTCCAGCGAGGTCGTCAAGCGCGCCCGGTCGTGAAGCAGGCCCGGTCGTGAAGCAGGCCCGGTCGTGAACCGCGCCCGGTCGTGACCCGCCCGGCGGCCCGGGCCCGGTTCAGGTCTTGACCCTGGCTACCACGAACACGCGGCGGAACGGCAGCACCGTCCCGTATGGGGCGGCCGGGTAGGCAGCACGGATCCGCTCCCGGTACTCGGCCAGGAACTCCCCGGCCGGGGCTGGGGGCAGTGCCGCCAGTACCGGGCGCAGCCCGCTGCCCTGGTACCAGTCCACCACCGCATCCTCGCCGTGCAGCACATGCAGGTAAGTGGTCTCCCACGCGTCCACCTCACAGCCCGCCCCGGCCAGCAGGGCCAGGTAGTCTCCGGGCTCGCCGGCCTGACGGTTGAGCTGGACGCCGTCGAGCAGCGGCCGCCAGCGCGGGGTGCTCGCCAGCTCGCGCAGGATGGTGTGGCTCGGCTGGTCGAAGTTGCCCGGAAGCTGGAAGGCCAGCCAGCCGCCTGGGGCCAGCCAGCGCACCCACGACGCGAGCAGCTCCTGGTGGCCGGGGATCCACTGCAGTACCGCGTTGCAGGTGATCACGTCGATGGGCTGGTCCGGCTGCCAGGCCCGGAGGTCGGCCAGCTGGAACGTGAGCCGGCCGGCCTGAGCGCCCGTCTCCGCCCGGGCGGCCTCGATCATCTCCGGGGAGCTGTCCACGCCCAGCACGCGGGCGGCCGGCCAGCGCGCGGCCAGCGCGGCAGTCAGGTTCCCGGGACCGCAGCCCAGATCGGCCACGAACCCGGGAGCCTCCGCCTGGACCCGGCTGACCAGGTCAAAGAACGGTCGGGCCCGCTCGGTGCCGAACCGGAGGTAGGTGCCTGGGTCCCACATTCCGACCACCCATTTCTCTCGACATCAAGATATATCAGCGGCACCTGTCTACCGGGACCACACTCTTGATGTCAAGAGATATGCTGCCCGCATGGACGAGCAGGCCGCGAGACCAGCCCACCCCGCTGCGCCACCGCGCGATGAGGTGGACGATCTCGTGGCCGCCTGGCACTCCGAGCGCCCGGACCTCGACGTGGAGCCGCTTCAGGTGCTCAGCCGCATCTCACGGCTGGCCCGCCACCTGGACCGGGCTCGCCGCGCGGCGTTCACCGATCACGGGCTGGAACTCTGGGAATTCGACGTGCTGTCCGCTCTGCGCAGGCAGGGCGCCCCGTATCAGCTCACGCCGGGCGCACTGCTCCGGGCCACGCTGGTCACCTCCGGCACCATGACCAACCGCGTCGACCAGCTGGCCAAGGCCGGGCTGGTCCGCCGGGAGCCCGATCCCCAGGACCGCCGCGGGGTGCTGGTCACGCTGACCCCGGCCGGGGTGGACCGGGTCGACGCGGCCCTGGCTGATCTCTTGCGCAGCGAGCACGCGCTGCTGAGTGGGCTGAGCGAGACCGACCGCCGGACTCTGGCCGACCTGCTCCGGGTCCTGCTCGCCCCCCTGGACGCCTAAGCCCATTGACCATCATCGTGGTGCGTTGTGCCCCGCGGGCGGGGCACAACGCACCACGATGTTGCTGGGCCCCAGCGGGTCAGGTGTCTTCGGCGGCTTCTAGCCACTGCTCTTCGAGGCGGGACTTTTCGTCCTGGACGGCGCGGAGCTCGGCGCCGAGCTCGGTTAGCCGGACGTAGTCGGCGGCGTGCTCGGCCAGCGCCGCGGTCAGCTTGTTTTCCTGAGTCGTGAGCCGGTCAATCTGGCGCTCCAGCCGGGCCATCTCCTTACGGGCGGCCCGTTGGGCCCCCGCTCCGCCCGGCGCACCCGCTCCGCCCGGCGCACCCGCTCCGCCCAGCGCACCCGCTCCGCCCAGCGACGCCCCCGCGGGAGAAGATCCCGCGGCGCCCGCCGAGGCCGCCGCACCCGGAGGGGTCCTCGCCCCGGTGGCCGCCGACCGGCGGCGCAGGTACTCCTCGACCCCGCCCGGCAGGAAGGACAGGCTCCCGTCCCCGAGCAGGGCCACGACGTGATCGGTGACCCGCTCCAGGAAGTAGCGGTCGTGGCTGACCAGCACCAGGGATCCCGGCCACCCGTCCAGCAGGTCCTCGAGCTCGGTGAGCGTGTCCACGTCCAGGTCGTTAGTGGGCTCGTCGAGGAACAGCACGTTGGGCTCGTCCACCAGGATCCGGAGCAGCTGCAGCCGCCGCCGCTCGCCGCCGGACAGTTCGCTGGCGGGCGTCCACTGGGTGTCGCCGCGCAGGCCGAGCCGGTCGAGGAGCTGGCTCGCCGCCGCGGCGCCCTGGGCGGAATCGAGCGTGCCGCGCACCTCGGTGACCGCCTCCCGCGGGGTGAGCGCGGGATCGAGCCCGGCGTCACCCTGATGCAGGTAGCCCAGCCGGACCGTCTTCCCCCGGATGATCTCGCCAGTCACGCTGAGCCCGGCGCCGCCCGCTCCCTCGTCCTCCTCGCCGCCAGACACCCCGCCACCGTCAGCGACCGCACCGCCGGCCGCCATCCCACTATCGCCAGCCACCTCATCGCCGACAGCCAGCAGGTTCAGCAGCGTGCTCTTGCCGCTGCCGTTGGGACCGATCAGGCCGACCCGCTCACCTGGGCCAAGCTGCCAGGTCACGTCGTCGAGCAAGGTCCGCGGGCCCGCGGTCACGGTAACGTCCTCCGCCTCGATCACGGTCTTGCCCAGCCGCGCGGTCGCCATCCGGATCAGCTCCACCCCGTCCCGCGCAGGCGGCTCATTCTCGATGAGCGCGTTGGCCGCGTCCACCCGGAACCGGGGCTTGCTGGTCCGGGCGGGCGGCCCGCGGCGCAGCCAGGCCAGTTCCTTGCGCAGCAGGTTGCGCCGCCGCCGGTCGGTGGCCTCGGCGACCCGGGCCCGCTCCGCCCGGGCCAGCACGTACGCGGAGTACCCGCCGTCGTAGGCGTGCAGCTGCCCGTCGGCCAGCTCCCAGGTCCGGTTGCACACCGCGTCCAGGAACCACCGGTCGTGGGTCACCGCGACCAGTGCCTCCGGCCGCCCGGCCAGGTGCTGGGCCAGCCAGTCGATGGCCTCGACGTCCAGGTGGTTGGTGGGCTCGTCCAGGAGCAGCAGGTCGTGCTCGCCGATCAGGACCGAGGCCAGCGCGACCCGCCGGGACTCTCCGCCGGAGAGCCGGTCCGCCGGGCTGGCCAGATCCATCCCGGACAGCAGGGCAGCCAGCACCGACCGGGTCCGGGGGCTGGCCGCCCAGGCGTGCTCGGGCAGGTCACCGACCACGATCGAGGCCACGGTGCCGGTCAGCTCGCTACGCTGGGCCAGTACCCCGGTCCGCAACCCCCGGGCGCGGGTCGCCCGGCCGCTGTCCAGCGCCTCGGTCCCGCCCAGCACCGACAGCAGAGTGCTCTTGCCGGCGCCGTTGCGGCCGACGATGCCGATCCGGTCACCCACCGCGACGCCGGCGGACACCCCGTCCAGCAGCGGCCGCTGCCCGTACGCCTTGACCGCCCGCTCCAGGTTGACCAGGTTCGCCTGGGGAGTGCTCACGCCGGCACCCCGCTCACGCCGGCACCCCGCTCACGCGCGGGCGGATCCGCCTCACGGCCGGCCTACCGGCCGCCCGGCTTCTGGCCCGCCGCCCAGGGGATTTCCGGGTCCCCCGGCCGTGGGCACACTGATCACGCTGGCGCCGGGGGCGGGACCAGACACGCTGGCCACCGTACGGCACACCCCGGCCCCGGCCAGCGCCACGGCCAGGTCGCGCGCAGCCGCCCCGTCCCGGGCCAGGAAGGCGCAGGTCGGCCCGGAGCCGGACACGATGGCACCCAGCGCGCCGTGCTCCCGGCCCGCGGCCAGCGCCTGGCGCAGCCGGGGCAGCAGCGACACCGCGGCGGGCTGGAGATCGTTGCTCAGCAGCGGGCCGAGTTCCGCGGGATCACCCGAGCGCAGCGCGGCCATGAGGGCCGTATTGAGCTGCGGCGCCGCAGGGGAAGCAGTCCGGCCCGCCCGGAGCCGGTCACAGGCCGCGTAGACCTCGGGAGTGGACAACTGCTCGGCCGCGAACGCGAGAACCCAGTGATAGGTGCCGGCGGCCAGGGCCGGGGTGACCCGGTCGCCGCGGCCCAGGCCCACGGCGGTCCCGCCGAGCAGGGCGAACCCGACGTCGCTGCCGACCCTCGCGGCCACCTCGGCCAGTTCGGCGTGGCTGAGGCCGGCGCCCCACAGTTCGTTGCAAGCAACCAGCGCCCCGGCCGCGTCCGCACTCCCGCCGGCCAGGCCAGCTGCGACGGGGATCCGCTTGCTGATCTCGATGGCCAGGCCGGGCGCGTCCCTGACCCCAGGCCCCACCGCATCGACCAGCGCGGCGACCGCGCGGGCCGCGAGGTTGTCAGGGCCGAGCGGCACACTGCGGGCACCCTCCCCGGTGACGACCACGCTGTCGGTGTCGGCGGAGGTCACAGTGACCTCGTCGAACAGCGCCAGGGCATGGAACACCGTCACCAGGTCGTGGTAGCCGTCCGCACCGGGCGGGCCCACAGAGAGCTGGAGATTCACCTTCGCGGGCACCCGCGCAGTCACAGCGGTCACGATCCCCCGATCGTAGCTGCCTGGGCGATCCGGGCGAACTCGGCGACGCCCAGCGCCTCACCGCGGGCCCCAGGGTCCACGCCCGCCGCGCGCAGGATCCGTTCCGCGTCCGCGGCCGATCCGGCCCAGCCGGCCAGGGCCGCGCGGAGCGTCTTGCGCCGCTGCGAGAACGCCGCGTCCACCACCGCGAACACGGCGGCCCGCGGCACCGTCACCCCGGCCAGCGAAACGTCTGGGGGATCCCGCCGGGTGAACGCGACCAGCCCGGAATCCACGTTGGGCACCGGCCAGAACACCGTGCGCGGTACCGGCCCGGCCCGGCGGGCGTCCGCGTACCAGGCGAGCTTGACCGAGGGCACCCCGTAGACCCGGCTCCCGGGGGGCGCGGTCATCCGGTCAGCTACCTCGGCCTGCACCATCACCAGGCCCCGGCGTAGCGAGGGCAGCTCGGCCAGCAGGTGCAGCACCACCGGCACCGCCACGTTGTAGGGCAGGTTGGCGACCAGCGCCGTGGGCGGCTCCCCGGGCAGTTCGGCGGCCCCGATCCGCGCGGCGTCGGCCGTGACAACCGTCAGGCGTTGCGGAAAAGAAGGGGCATGTGCGGCGACGGTCACCGGAAGCGCGGCGGCCAGCACCGGATCTACCTCGATGGCGGTCACCTGGCGGGCCGCCGGGAGCAGGCCCAGGGTCAGCGAGCCGAACCCCGGCCCGACCTCGAGCACGACGTCCTGCGGATCGAGCGCGGCCAGGGACACGATGCGCCGGACCGTGCCCGCGTCGGTGACGAAGTTCTGGCCGAGCCGTTTGGACGGCCGGACGTCCAGCTTCCGGGCCAGTTCCCGGATCTCGCCCGGGCCGAGCATCCCTTCTACCACGGGCCGAAGACGCGCTGGCCGGTCGCCTCGATGATCGCGCACAGCTCAGCCACGTCCAGCTGCTTGATCGCCGCGAGCGCGCGCAGCGTGTGCACGACCTGGACCGGGGAGTTGGACTTGCCCCGGTTGGGCACCGGGGTCAGGAACGGGGCGTCGGTCTCGACCAGCAGCGACTCCGGCGGCGCGACCACGGCGGCGTCACGCAGCGGCTGGGCGTTCTTGAACGTCAGCGTCCCCGCGAAGCTCAGCACGTAGCCGGCGGCCACGCAGCGTTTGGCCATGCTGGCGTCCCCGGAGAAGCAGTGGAACACCACCTGGTCCGGCGGGCCCTCCTCGTCCAGGATGCGCAGCACGTCGTCGTGCGCGTCCCGGTCGTGGATCATCAGTGCCTTGCCCGCCTGCCTGGCGATCGCGATGTGCGCCCGGAACCACTCTTGCTGCAGCTCAGGCGGCGCGTCGTCCCAGTAGTAGTCCAGCCCGGTCTCGCCCACCGCCCGCACCCGCGGTTCGCGTGCGAGTTCGGCGATCTCCTCCCGTACCGCTTCCTTCTCCGCAACGGAACCCGACACGGCCCCGGTGTCGTTCGGATGGATGGCGACCGCGGCGTAGACCGGGTCGTGGTCGGCCGCGCAGGCCACCGCCCAGTACGAGGAGGCGAGGTCCGTGCCCACCGTGATCATCCGGGAGATGCCGGCGGCCCCGGCCCGGGCCACCACGTCCTCGACCGGGCCGGGCACCAGGTTCAGGTGGCAGTGACTGTCGAACGCGGTGGCCGGCAGGGGCTCCGGGTCGGGGGCGGGCGGCCGCCCGTACTGGTCGGCGGCTGGATCTGGGCTGGCTGGATCCGGGCTCGCTGGGTCTGGGGCTGGCGTGCTCACTCCGGCGGCTGCTCCAGGCGGCCCAGCTCCTCGTCGATGATCGAGGGGTCGAGCTTGGTGAACAGCGGTGAGGGCGGGCCCAGCGGGATGCCCGGCGTGATGGGGCGCGACTCCCAGCGGGCGACGGCGTCGTAGTCCCCCGTGACCACCGGGTACGTGGGGCCGCCGTCCTCGTCCACCTCGTCGATCCGGGGCATCCCGGTCCAGGTGCCCTCGCCGCCCAGCATCGCGTACACCTTCGACGAGGACTCGGGCAGGAACGGCGTGAGCATGGTCTTCGCGTCGTCTACCAGCTGCAGCACCACGTGCATGATCGTGCGCATCCGCTCGGGGTCGGACTCGCGGAGCTTCCACGGCGCCTGGTCGGACATGTACTTGTTGGCCTCCGCGACGGCGCGCATGGCGTCGTTGATCCCGGCC
The DNA here is from genome assembly GCA_963770545.1 of uncultured Actinomycetes bacterium. Classification (GTDB taxonomy): domain Bacteria; phylum Actinomycetota; class Actinomycetes; order Streptosporangiales; family Streptosporangiaceae; genus RYN-230. The sequence continues at coordinate 18,227 of CAVYQF010000009.1, forward strand.
TTGAACCGGGACCGGCCCAGCGAGCCGCCGACCCGGTCGAAGGCCTGGCGGGAGCGTTCCAGGATCTCCCGGTCGGCTCCGTTCAGCTCGCCGGGCGCCGGGACCGAGCCGATGTTCTTGGCCGCGAACGACACCGAGCGGTTCACCAGGTTGCCCCAGGTGGCGACCAGCTCGTCGTTGTTGCGGCGCAGGAACTCGCTCCAGGTGAAGTCGGTGTCCTGGTTCTCCGGCCCGGCGACCGCGACGTAATAGCGCAGGGCGTCAACGTCGTAGCGCTCCAGGAAGTCCCGCACGTAGATCACGACGGAGCGGGAGGAGGAGAACTTCCGGCCCTCCATGGTCAGGTACTCGCTGGACACCACCTCGGTCGGCACGTTCAGCGCCCCGAGCTGGCCTGGGGTGCCGCCCCTGCTGCCCTGGCCGTTGTAGCCGAACAGCATCGCCGGCCAGATCTCGGAGTGGAAGACGATGTTGTCCTTGCCCATGAAGTAATAGGACTCGGCGTCGGGCGACTGCCACCAGGCGCGCCAGGCGTCCGGGTCACCGGAACGACGGGCCCACTCGATGGACGCGGACAGGTAGCCGATGACCGCGTCGAACCAGACGTAGATGCGCTTGTCAGTGCGATCCCGCCAGCCGTCCAGCGGGACGGGCACGCCCCAGTCGAGGTCGCGGGTGATGGCCCGGGGCCGCAGCTCGTCGAGCAGGTTCAGCGAGAAGTTCAGCACGTTCGGCCGCCACTGGCCGGTCTTGCTCCCCAGCCACCTGCGGAGCACCTCGGTGAACGCGGGGAGGTCCAGGAAGTACTGCTCCGTCTCGATGAACTGGGGCGTCTCGCCGTTGATCTTCGAGCGAGGGGCGATCAGGTCCACCGGGTCGAGCTGGTTGCCGCAGTTGTCGCACTGGTCACCGCGGGCGTGCTCGTACCCGCAGATCGGGCAGGTGCCCTCGATGTAACGGTCGGGCAGGGTCCGTCCGGTGGACGGCGAGATCGCGCCCAGCGTGGTCTGCGGGAAGATGTAGCCGTTCTTGAGCAGCCCGAGGAAGATCTCCTGCGTCACCGCGTAGTGGTTGCGGGTGGTCGTCCGGGTGAACAGGTCGTAGGAGAGGCCCAGCGCGCGCAGGTCCTCCGCGATCACCCGGTTGTAACGGTCGGCGAGCTGGCGGGCGGTCAGGCCCTCGGCGTCGGCGGCGACCTGGATCGGGGTCCCGTGCTCGTCGGTGCCGCTGACCATCAGCACCTGGTTCCCGGCCATCCGCTGGTACCGGCTGAACATGTCCGAGGGCAGGCCGAAGCCGGAGACATGGCCGATGTGGCGAGGGCCGTTGGCGTACGGCCAGGCGGGTGCGGTCAGGATGTGACGGGTCGTCGCGGACATGGCTCCAGCCTAGGGGCACCCCGGGCAGGTCCCGAACGGATTACGCTTGCGGGTCCGGTCGGCCAGGGCCGGGCCGGCGGGCCGCCAGCACGGCGTCGTACACCTCGCGCCGGCGCAGGCCGTACTCCCGGGCCACCGCGGCGATCACCTCGTTGCGCGGCTGGCCGTCCCGGCCACGGCGGCCTACCTCGGCCGCCGCCTCCGCCGGGGTGATCCGGGGTCCTCCCTGATGCCCCTCGACGACCAGGGTGATCTCGCCCAGCGTGCCGTCCGCCGCCCACTGCGCCAGCTCGCCCAGCGTGCCCCGGCGGACCTCCTCGTGGGTCTTGGTCAGCTCACGGCAGACCACCGCCCGGCGCCCGGGCCCGAACGCCGCGGCCAGCTCGTCCAGGGTGGCCCGGATCCGCTTGGCGGCCTCGAAGAAGACCAGGGTCCGCGGCTCGGTGGCCAGCTCGGCGAAGCGGCGGGCCCGCTCACCCGCCTTGGCGGGCGGGAACCCCTCGAAGCAGAACCGGTCGGTGGGCAGGCCGGACACGGCCAGCGCCGCGGTCACCGCGGACGGCCCGGGCAGGACCCTGATCGGGGCGCCCGCGTCGGCCGCCCCCGCCACCAGCCGGTACCCGGGATCGCTGATCGTGGGCATGCCCGCGTCGGACACCAGGAGCACGTCCTGGCCGGTGCGCAGCAGGTCGAGCAGCTGGTCACTGCGCTGGCGCTCAACCGCGTTCCAGTACGAGATGACCCGGCCGGTCACCTCGACGCCGAGGGTGGCGGCCAGCCGCGCGCAGCCGCCGGGTGTCCTCGGCCGCCACCAGCGAGGCCTCGGCGAGGGCCTGGGCGAGCAGCGGGGACGCGTCCCCGGGGCGGCCGATGGGCACGGCCGCCACCGTGAGCGTGCCGTAGGGGCCGGTAGCCGGGGACGCGGAGCTGCCGGCGGCCGGGGAACCGCTGGCGGCCCTGGCCGGGGAGCCGCTGGCGGCCGGGGCCGGGGAGCTGCTGGAGTGGGCTGCATCGCTGGTGTTCATGCCGGGCACCACGCTATGTCCCGCGGCCAGGTTCCGGGCCCGGCCAGGTTGCGCCTGCCGCGCCAATACGTGGCAATCTGGCGCCCGCGGTACCCGCCCGCGCCCATACCATGTGACCGATGATGGCCTCCCGGACGACGTCGCAGCCGGCCGCGACCCACGACGAGCCATCCGGGCTCCTGGCCCGGATGGTCCCGCCCATGCCCGGCAGCGCGCTCTGGGGCTGGCTGGGCCCGCTGCTGGTCACCGCGTTCGGCGCGTTCCTGCGGTTCAACCAGCTGAACGTGCCGGACAAGGTCATCTTCGATGAGACGTACTACGTCCCCGATGCGTTGGGGATCGTGCGGTATGGCGTCGAGCACAACTACGTGAGTTCCCGGAACTCGATGCTCGTCCAGGGGAACACGCACATCTTCACTTCTGGCGGGGAGTTCGTCGTGCACCCCCCGGTCGGGAAGCTGTTCATCGCCTTCGGCGAATGGACCTTCGGCGTCAACTCATTCGGCTGGCGGTTCTCCGCCGCGCTGATCGGATCGCTCGCCATCCTGCTGCTGGCCCGGATCGCCCGGCGGATGACCCGGTCCACCCTGCTCGGCTGCGTCGCCGGCCTGCTGCTGGCGCTGGACGGGCTGGAATTCGTGATGAGCCGTACTGCCCTGCTGGACATCTTCCTCATGTTCTGGATACTGGCCACGTTCGGCTGCCTGGTGGTGGACCGGGATGTCACCCGGGCCCGGCTGGCCAGGGCGGTGGCGGCGGTGGCCAGGACGTCCGCCGGTCATGAGCTGGACGGCCTGGAAGCGGGCCGCCTGGAACCAGGGCGCCTGGACGGGCCCGCGCGGTCGGCCGCGTGGCGGCAGCAGATCCCGTGGTGGCGGGTGGGTGCGGGGGTCTGCATGGGCCTGGCCCTGGCCTCGAAGTGGGACGCGATCTGGTACCTGCTCGGGCTTACCGGGCTGGTGATCGCGTGGGACGTCGGCGCGCGCCGGGCCGCCGGGCTGCCCAACGGCTTCACCGCCACCATCCGGCGGCACCGCTGGATGCCAGTCTGGTTCGGCCTGCTGCCCGTCGCGGTGTACCTGGTCACCTGGTCCGGCTGGTTCTTCACCAGCACCGGGTATGACCGGCAGTATGCCGCCCAGAACGGCACCCATATCCCGGTCATCTCCGCGCTGCTCTCATTCGTGCACTACCAGCAGCAGATGCTCCAGTTCCACCTGGGCCTGACCACGCATCACCCTTACCAGTCGCAGCCGTGGACCTGGCTCGTCATGAGCAGGCCGGTCGCGTTCTTCTGGCAGTGCCCGGCGGGCGGCACGCACGGGACCTGCGCCAGCTCCAAGGCCCAGGAAGTGCTGGCCATCGGCACGCCCGTGATCTGGTGGGCGTCCATCGCCACCCTGCTGGTCTGCGTGGCCTGGTGGCTGACCCGTCGCGACTGGCGGGCCGGGGCGCTGCTCCTGGCCGTGGCCGTGGGCTGGCTGCCCTGGTTCTGGTTCGCGCTGCATGACCACCGCACCGAGTTCTTGTTCTACGCGCTGGAGTTCGAGCCCTTCCTGATCTTGTCGATCACCCTGTGCCTGGGACTGATCCTCGGCCCGGCCCGGGCCTCCGTGATGCGCCGCACGGTCGGCGCGGGGGTGGTTGGCGCCTATCTGCTCGGGGTCCTGCTGAACTTCGCCTACATGTACCCTGTCCTGGCGGGCAAGATCATCCCGTACTCGGACTGGCTGTCGCACATGTGGTACCACGGCTGGATCTAGAACCCGGACAGCAGAGCCGGTCCCGGGACCAGCAGCCGCTCCATCTCGCGGGGCTCGAACTTGATCAGGCCGCCCGCGTAGACCCGGCCCTGCTCCGGGGAGACGGACCGGCTCAGGAACGCCGCCAGGGCGTCCAGCACCCCGGAGTCCAGCGGCTCGCGCGGGTACAGTCCGTGCGCGATGTTCAGGTAGCTGGCCCCGGCCTGGTTCCGCACGAACACCGGCGGCCGGCGGCCCATGTAGCTGGCCATGATGGGCGGCGGCACCCCGAGCCGGACCCGCCACCAGGGCGTGCGGTGCCGGGCCACATAGGAGTCCGCGGCCCCGGCCGCCGTGGCGTGGCGGAGGAAGCGGGCCACGCCGGCCCGTTCCCCGCCAGGCAGGTCGTCCAGGTCCGCAGGCAGGCTGATGACCTGGCGCAACGGGGCGCCGGGCGCCAGGACCGGGCCGGCCGCGATCAGCTCCCGGGCCCGGGTCACCGCCGGGACACAGAACCGGGCCGGGACCAGCGGATGCGGCCCGGCCGTGACCCATACCGCGTTCGCGCCGGTGACCTGGCCCCGGTGCACGCGGCACAGTTCACCCAGCTCAACGTGGCCCTCCGGGACACGTCCGGGGCGCCTGGGGGCCGCCGATCGGCTAGCCGATCCGGGCCCGGCCGATCCGGGCCCGGCCGATCCGGGGTCGGCCGATCCGGGCTGGGCGGCACGGAACAGTGGCCCCCAGCGGGAGGCGGCGCGCAGCGCCGGGACAGCCACCGGGGTGCCGCCCCCCAGGGCGCCCAGTTCCGCCGGGCCAGCCACCCGGCGCATCCGGATCGCCTCCGGCGTGGTGCCCGGGCGGAAGCAGGCGATGACCGAGGTCGCCGCGGCGTCTGCGAACACCGCCGTAGCCGGCTCGATCAGGTGGACCGCCAGGCCGCCGAGCGTCCCGAGCAGCAACTCCCGGATGAGCCGGCCGTAGTTCACGTCCAGCCACTCGGCTGCGGTGATGAGCACGCCCAGGTCGCCCGGGACCGCATGGCGTGCCGTGGCCAGGAAGAAATGAGCGTGCAGCCCGGCCAGCCCGCTGGCGGGCAGCCCTTGCTCCCGGGCGGCGCGGCGGAGCCAGTCCTTCCCCGGCGCGGCGATCTGATGATGCCGCACGTAGGGCGGGTTGCCCAGGAACAGCGTGGGCCCTTCGGCGGGTGGCAGCCGGGCGCAGCAGTAGTCGCCGAGCAGCACCGCGGACCGGCCCGCGAACCCGGCCGCAGCCAGGCTGGCCCGGCCGATGATCGCGGCCGCCGGGTCGATCTCCACGCCGATCAGGGCCGCCTGCGGCCAGCGGCGTCCCGCGGCCAGCAGCATCCGGGCCGAGCCGGAGCCGGGGTCCACGACCCGCGCCGGGCGGATTCCGGTCCTGGCCGCCCAGGCGATCATGCTCTTGATGACCGGCGGCGGGGTGAACGTCTGCCCCAGGACCCGCCGGCCCGCCGGACTGCGCAGCGCGCAGAAGGCGTCCCCGAGCGGATCCTCCCCGGCCCGGATCCGGTCCCGGGTCACCGTCACCGCGGGGTCGCTCTCAGGCCCGCGGTCGCCCGCGCGGGCCGCCAGGTCCCGCTCCGCGCCGGACCAGCCAGCCACGGAGCGCGCGCCCAGCCGGCAGGCCAGGGTCATCAGCGCCTGCTCGTCCGTTATCTGACCGATTGGTCTTGGCCCGCCTGCGGCGGAACCGCCCGGGAGAACGCTGGTCACCTGCCTCATTGTGACGTCGGCGTCCGCGGGACCGGGTGCGACGGGCCGGATCGGGGTCTGGGAGCATAGGTGTTGGTAGATCATCTAGCTGGCGGACCAGTCCGCGCGGCAGCCCGGCCACGAACTACTAGTGAATCCGTTGCCGGGGCGCACAGTGCACCTTCAGGAATCTCTCAGGATCGGGGGGTAGTAAAGAGAGCAGGAACAACGGGGAAAAAAGTGACCCGATTCACCGAGCCGGATGGGTGTTCTCATACGTCTTTAGGGTGAAGGGTAACGATCGAGCAGTGGAGCAAGGCATGGGGACTAGCGAAGAGGCACCAGACCAGGACCAGCGGTTCGAGCAGGACGTCATCCCGTTCCTCGGCCAGCTGTACCCCGCTGCGCTTCGCATGACCCGCAACCCGACGGACGCTGAGGACCTCGTCCAGGAGACCTCGGCTAAGGCGTACGCCGCGTTTCACCAGTTCCGCCCGGGCACCAACCTGAAAGCCTGGCTGCATCGCATCCTGGCCAACACGTTCATCAACACCTACCGCAAGCGGCGCCGTGAACCTCGGCAGGCGTCCGGCGGCGACTTCCAGGAATGGCAGATGCCGGCCGACCCGCTGGCCGCCCAGGCCAGGTCGGCCGAGGCGGAGGCGCTGGACCGGCTGGCCGACTCGGAGATCCTGCGCGCGCTGCGGGATCTGCCCGAGGAGTTCCGGGTCGCGGTGTACCTGGCCGATATCGAGGGTTACGCCTACAAGGAGATCGCCGAGATCATGGGCACCCCCATCGGCACGGTGATGTCGCGGCTGCACCGCGGCCGTGGCCGGCTGCGCGACAAGCTGGCCGCGTACGGGCCCGGCCCCGGTCCGGGCCTGGCCCCGATGACCGGCTGAGCTGCCCGGTCAGACCAGTCCGCCCGGCGCGACCCGTCCGCTGGGCCCGGCCCGTCCGCTGGGCCCGGCCCGTCCGCCCGGCCAGGCCCGGTCTATCGGGTGCTTCCTGGGCGCGGCGCATGCTCCCAGCCGAGGGCGGCCGGGTCGTACACCCGCTCCACGTAGATCTGGTGCCACAGCGAGAACACGATCAGCACCCAGATGTGCCGCCAGCTGACGTCGGGCTCACCCGCGCGGAACCGCTCCAGCAGACTGAGCGCCGCGTCCCGGTCGATCCACTCGTCGGTCCTGGCCTCCCGCAGCAGGCGCTCCGCCCAGCCGTACATCTCGCCCTTGAGCCAGTGCCCGATCGGCACCGGGAAACCCAGCTTGGCCCGTTCCGCCGCAGCCTGGGGCAGCACAGCCCCCATGGCCTGGCGCAGCGCGAGCTTGGTGGTGCCCCCGCCGATCTTCTCCTCCCGGGCCAGCCGGGCGGCCACGGCCATCACCTCGCGGTCCAGGAACGGCACCCGCAGCTCCAGGCTGTGCGCCATCGTCATCCGGTCCGCCTTGACCAGGATGTCGCCGTGCAGCCAGGTGTTGATGTCCACCAGCTGCATGGTGGACGTGTCGTCCAGGGCCGCCTCGGCGGCCTGGTCGTAGATGGGGGCGGTGACCGCGTACGCGCTGGCCGCTGGTGACCCGGGCCCCCGGGCCACCAGGTCCACCTGGCTGTCCACGAACACGTGCGCGTTCCCGATGTAGCGCTCCCGCAGGGGGGTCGAGGTCCGCTCCAGGAAACCCTTGCCCTTGACCCCGGCCGGGATCATCGAGGCCGCCCGCTTCAGCGGCGCCCGGGCCAGTTCCGGCAGCCGCTCCCCGGCCCGGACCAGGCCCGGCTGGTGGTAGATGGCGTAGCCGCCGAACAACTCGTCCGAGCCTTCGCCGGACAGCACCACCTTGACGTGCCTGCTGGCCTCACGGGCCACGAACCACAGCGGGACCGCTGCGGCGTCGGCCATCGGGTCGTCCAGATGCCAGATGATCCGCGGCAGGTGGGTGAAGAACTCCTCTGCGCTGATCACGTAGGGGATCGACTTCACGCCCAACGCGGCGGCGGTTTCCTGCGCCCGGTCGATCTCGCTGTAGCCTTCGCGCTCGAACCCGACGGTGAAGGTGAGCAGGTCCGGGCGGTGCTCCGCGGCCAGGGCGCAGATCGCCGCTGAATCGATGCCGCCAGACAGGAATGCACCGAGCGGCGCGTCACTGCGCAGGTGCACGGCGATCGAGTCGCGCATCACGGCCAGGATCGACGCGGCGGTGCCCTCACTCGGGGCCGGAGCGGGCCGCAGGTCGGCACGCCAGTAGCGGAACACGTCCACGCTGCCACCCGGCCGCGCGATCAGCGCATGCCCCGGGGGGAGGACCCGGATCGGCGGGGTCAGCGCCGCCGGCGGCGGCACGAACTGGAAGGCCAGGTAGTGCCGGAGCGCGTCTCGGTCCACGGCGCCCAGCTCGCCCGGGGCGGCCAGGCACTTGCGTTCGGAGGCGAACCGCAGCAGCCGGCCGGGACCGGCCGGTGCCGGCCGATCTGGGGCTAGCTGGTTGGGCGTTGGCTGATCTGGGGCTCGCCGGCCTGGGCCCACCGCATGCCGGCCGTGCCGCCCGGAGGCCGCGGTCGAGGGGCTCGCGGCCGCAGAACCGTCCGGCCTGGGGCCCGCGGGGGCGGGCGGCCCGGCCGCGTGCCGGCCGGCGGGTCGGGTATCCCATGCGGAGCTGCCCGGGGCCTGCCCCCCGGGCACCCCCGACCGCGCGGCCTGCCCATCCAGCCAGTCGTGCTCCTGGGCCTCATCCACGGTGTAGTAGAACGGCTTGATCCCGAACTGGTCCCGGGCGCAGAACAGTTCCCGGGTCCAGGTATCCCAGATCGCGAACGCGAACATGCCCCGCAACCGGTGCACCACGTCCTTGCCGAGCAGCGCGTACATCTCCAGCAGGACTTCAGAGTCGGAGGTGGTACGCAGGGTCACGCCCTGCTCGCGCAGTTCCTGGCCGAGTTCGACGTAGTTGTAGATCTCGCCGTTGTAGACCATCCAGTACCGGCCGTCGGCGGACCGCATCGGCTGGTGCCCGCCCGGGGACAGGTCGATGATCGCCAGCCGCCGAAAGCCCAGGGCGACGTCGGGATCGGTGTAAAACCCCTCGTCATCCGGTCCCCGGTGGGTGATCCGCTCGGTGGCGGTATGCACCCAGTTCTGGTCCGGGTCTGCCTCCAGGGCGAGGGCCAGGCAGCCGACAATTCCGCACATCAATGTCCCCATCGAGAGTCTGGTGGTGAGCCGCTGGTGTGGGCCAGTCTGCGCCCCGATCCTAAGGGGCGGGCCCGGCCCGCGGGGGGCGGGCCGCCCAGCCCGCCGCAGGCCGGGCGGCCAGGCAGGCCCCGGTTACCTCATCAGCCTCACTGGCCACGCCAGATTGGAGCCCGTTTCTCGGCGAACGCCGCCGCGCCCTCTATGGCGTCGGCCGAGCCGAACACCGGGGCGGTGATCTCGTTCTGGCGGGCGAATTCCTCGGCCGCGGGCCAGTCGGCAGATTCCACGATCACCCGCTTGGTAGCGGCCAGGGCAAGCGGCGCGTTCTGGCTGAGCCGGCGGGCCAGCTCGGTGGCCACGGCGAGAGCCTGGCCGGGTGGTACCAGCCGGTTGATCAGGCCGGCCCGGTGCAGTTGCGGGGCGGGGATGCGGTCGCCGGTCAGTGCGACCTCCATAGCCAGGTGGTAGGGGATGCGGCGGGGCAGCCGGAGCAGCCCGCCGGCCGCCGCGGCCAAGCCACGGGTGACTTCTGGCAGCCCGAAGCTCGCCGCCTCGCTGGCCACGATGAGGTCGCAGCTGAGCGCGACCTCGAACCCGCCGGCCAGCGCGTAACCTTCGACCGCGGCGATGACCGGCTTGGCCGGCGGCCGTTCCACGATGCCGGCGAACCCGCGCCCGCCGGCCGTCGGGTTTTCCCCGGCCAGGAACCCCTTCAGGTCCATGCCCGCGCAGAACGTGCCGCCCGCCCCAGTCAGCACGATGACCCGGACCTCCGGGCGCGCCTCCAGGTCATCGAGAGTGGCAGCCATCCCGGCAGCCACCGCGCCGTTCACCGCGTTCCGTGCGGCGGGGCGGTTGATGGTGACGACCGCGACCGGGCCGTCCACCTGGCACAGCACCGCGTCCGAGTTGCCCGCACCTGAGCCGTCTGCTACCGCGTTTTCCGCATTATCCGACACTGCGTCGCCTCCCTGATCCTCGTAATTTTTTCCCGGATGGCCAGCGGCTTCCGTGCAGGCAGCCGCCCCTTACTCGGACAAGTCAGTAAGTCGGGCGTAATCCGGCGGCCAGCAAGGTATGCATGATTATCGGCATCCAGGGGTAGCGTGTTCGCCGTGGAGGGGTCCGCTACCCTCTCACGGGCCTTACTCCTGGCCCTGAGAGTTTGCCTGTACGCGTGCGGGGCGTTGGCCGCAGCGCTTCTTTTTGCTGTGCTCCTGGCCGGACGAGCCGCCGCGGCCCAGAACCCCGTCACCACACAGACCACGGAATCCCCGGGAAGCGGCCTCAGCACGCTCACCTCAGGCACCCCGGGTCTTAGCTCCGCGTCCCCGGTCAGTTCCGCGGTCGGCTCCGTAGTTGGCTCGGTGGTCAGCTCCGCCCAGAGCGTTGTCGCAGGCCAGAGCGTTGTCGCAGGCCAGGGCATTGTCGCAGGCCAGGGCGTTGGCGCAGGACAGGGTGGCAGCTCTGGACAGGGCGGCAGCTCCGGGGCCGCCAGCGCCGCGCCCGGCAACCCGGCGGCCGGCGGCGGCAGCAGCCAGGCGACGCCCACCCAGGTTCCGGCCTCGGGTGCGCAGCAGGCCTCGGGTGCGCAGCAGGCTGGCCAGCTGAACCCCGCAAGCCAGCCAGGTTCGGCCAGCCAGGCATCCGACGCCAGTGCCGCCTCCTCTCCAGCCACCCCCGCGGCCAGTGCCACGGCCGCGAACGCCTCGGCAGCGGCTGTCCCCGCAGCCAGCGCCCCGGCGGCCAGTGTCCCGGCGGCCAGTGTCCCCGCACCGCCTGCGGCGGGATCCAGCGGTAGCTCGAATCAGTCCCCCACCCCGACGGCTACCTCCGCCGTGACTTCCGCCGTCCACGCGGTCACCCAGAACATCGCCCCCGGCCAGAGCAGCGGGCAGAGCACCGGGCCCGTGCCCGGCACGGCGCCCAGCGTGAACCAGTCGCCGGCTTCGCCTGCCGGTGGCGTCCTGGCCAGCGTCAGCAGCCCGGCCAGCGCCGTCACCACCCCGGCCAGCGCCGTCACCACCCCGGCCAGCGCCGTCACCAGCGCGGCTAGCAGCACCGCCGCCAGCCCGATTAGCACCGTGGCCAGCCCGGTCGTCGGATCGGTCACCAGCACAATCAGCGGCACCGTCACCAGCGTCGGCGCTGGCACCGTCAACGGCCCGGTCACCGGAGCCAGCGGCAGCGCCAGCGCGGCGCCCGTCCTCCACGCGGCCGCGTCGCCGGTCAACGGTGCGGTCCAGCAGGCCGCCGCCCAGGTGGCCGCGATCGCCCTAGCGCCGGTGACAGGACCCGGACTCTCGGGCCAGCCGACCTCGATGCGGTCCGGGCTCACCGGCAGCCTGACTGACGTGACCGCGACCGTCCTTCCAGCCGCCACCGGCACCCTCACGCACGCCACCGGAACGGTGCTTCCCGGCGCTAAGGGCTCACTCACGAGCGTGACCAGTTCCGTGGTCCCAAACGTCACTGGCGCGATCCTGCCGACCGCCACCACCACCCTCAAAGGCGTCACCGGCGCTGCCCTCCCGACGGTCACCAAGACGGTTACCGGCGCAACCGGAACGGTTCTGCCGGCCGTCACTAAGACCCTCAGCGGAACTACTGGCACGGTTGTCCCCACGGCCACCGGGACGGTTGCCGGCCTGACCGGCACGGTCCTCCCGGCCGTGACCCAGACCCTCAACGGCGTCAGCGGGGCCGTCCTCCCGGCCGTGACAGGGACTGTGGCTGGCGTTACCGGAACCGTGCTTCCGACCGTGACCGGCACCCTCACCGGAGTCACGGACACTGCCTTGCCCGCCGTGGCCAGCACCCTGACCGGGATCACCGCCACTGTCCTCCCCGCCGTCACCGGCACCTTGACCGGCGTCACCGGCACCCTCCTCCCCGCCGTCACCGGCACCCTGACCGGCGTCACCGGCACCGTCCTCCCGGCCGTCACCGGCACCTTGACCGGCGTCACCCGCACCCTCCTCCCCGCCGTCACCGGCACCCTGACCGGCGTCACCGGCACCGTGACGCCGGTGGTGTCCACTATGGGCGGACTGCCGCTGGTGCCTCCGGGTACCGGCGGGACCCAGCCCCCGGCGTCTGGGACGCCGAGCCCGTCCGGCCCGCGCGCCTCCGGGACGACCTCGCCGCTTCAGGCCGGGACCGCGGCCACCGCGACAACGCCGGGCACCGGGCTGGGGTCGCTGTCGGCGCCCACCTCAGGCGCAGCCGGCAGCCCTACCCCAGCGTCGACGGCCCCGGTGCCTACCCGGGTCCCTGCGGGACCAGGCGGCGGCACTAACGGCGGCAGCGCGCCGGGCAGCGGCAGTGGCATCGGCGGAGGCAGCGGGCGCGGACTGTCCGGTGGCGTCGCGGCCGCGCTGCTCTCGCTCCTCACTCTCGTCTTGCTCCGGCTGGCGCGCTGCGCCGCCGCGAAGCCGATCTGGCGCTCCTATCTGCCGGAGGTCCCACCCGCCTAAGTCCTTTCCTTCCCGATCGGTTCATCCCTTCGGCGTCCGGACCAGCAGCGTCCGGCGCTGATCCCCTCGGAAGGAAAGTGATAGCACCATGCGTACGTGGACCAAGTCCGCGTGCGTCGTGCTCGCCTGGACCATCCTGTCGATCACCCTGGTGACGGCCGGCATAATGGGATCCGTCCATCCAGCCCAGGCGACCATGCGCACAGCGAGTAGTACCGAAGACGTCCTTACCAGCACACTGACCATCGCCGCGCCGTCCGCTACGGCGAGCACCCCGGCCGCGAGGTACGTGGTCCAGCCTGGCGACACGTTGTCCAGCATCGCCGCCCGCTTCGCGGTACGTGGTGGCTGGCCCGCGCTGTACACGCTGAACCTGCGGGCCCTGGGACTGAACCCGAATACGATCCGCCCCGGCACGGCGCTCACCCTGCCCGGCCGGACGCCCGTCCACTACACGGTGGCGGCCGGGGACACCCTGTCCGCCATCGCGGCCGGGCTGGGCGTGCGCGGCGGCTGGACAGCCCTGTATGCGGCCAACCGGCGGTCCATAGGCCGCGATCCGAATACGATCCGGCCCGGTACCGTGCTCTCCGTCCCGCATCCGGCGGCCCAGGCTGCGCCAGGCCGAGGTCACCCGCGGCGGCACCCGGTACGGCCGCCGGCACCGTCGTCGGCACCGCCAGTCACTTCCCAGCACCGTCCCCAGCCGGTGACTAAAGCAACTCCGGCGGCCCGGGCCATGCCGCAGTGGCTGAAGACCATGCTGCTGGTGGTGGGCCTGCTCATCCTGGTGGCTTTCCTCGTCGAGCCGGTACTGGCGGTCCGCCGCCGGCGGCAGCAGGCCGCGGCCCAGGCGGCCCGCAGGCGGCCGCCAGACTCCGGCCGGTGGCCGGGCCACGCTTCTGACCGGGGGGCCGACTCTGTCCCCGTTCCGGGGTTGCGCCCAGCGGAGCCCAGCGGGGAGAAGGGTTCCATCGTCCTCGCCGACCACGATCGGCTCGTGGTGACGTGCAACCAGCGCGACGACACCGTCTACGTGCTGCGACCTCCGGGTGAAGACCCTAAGGCGATCTTGCGGGTGGCCCGCCTGGTCCTGCCCGAGGGCCGGTACGGGGAACTCGCCAGGCAGCTCGGGATGCCCGCCATCGGACCCGTGGAGTAGGGGGTTGTCCGCGGAGATAGCCGGGGCAGGTGGCCTCACCCTGCCCCGGCCCGGCTCAGGTGAGGGGCGCGGCCCGCCGCCGGAAACTGGGGGCGGGCCCGTCCTGGGATCAGGGCGGCGCAGACTTGCGCAAGCGGGGAGATGCTGGGTCCCGCAAGCGGCGCTACTGGTCTGCCGGCTCCCCCGACGTCCGCTTCCGCAGGGATTCGACGAGCGCGGCCACGTGACGGCGGTCTTCCGGCGTCAGCTCGTCGATACTCGCGATGAGGAGTTCCCGTTCATGGTCGCCCGGGTGTTCCCCGCGTTCGGCCGGGACCTCGTCGTAGTAATGCAGCCCCGTGGACTCGGCTGCGGCGGCGCGGACTACGGAGACTGGGACGTCGAGCCCTTCAGCGAGCCCATCGAGCGTGGCCGGGCGGGGCGGCCGCACCAGGTTCCGGGTTATCGCCAGGGTGTAGACGGTGGACCGGGGCAACCCGCCGCGCCGGGCGACCACCCCATAAGACCAGCCCTGCTCGCGCAAGCGCTGCTGGATGAGGTGCTGAAGCGGGTTGAGGTCCTGATCTTGCGCTGCGGCCAGGGCACGCGACTGGTCGGCTGCGGGCTCCCGCTCGTCCCCCGTCACATCCGCCGTCATCGCCAGCTAGCCGTCTCCATCGATGAGCGTGGTCGCAATAGGCGACCCTTGCACTACTCGCGGGTAACTATTACTGTACGGTGGTAGCCGAACAGTTCGTACGCCGACGAGCGTACACCAGCTTCGGGCCCGGCACCACAGGGGTGCTGGGCGGTCCCAGAGGCCCGTCCGCCCGCAACTGCGGGCGAACTGATCTGCCTGGCCGAGGCAGGTCACTGCCAAAGGAGGCACCATGTCCAATGTACCGGCCGTGACCATGGATGATCTGGAGCTCGAGCACGCCGAACTGCTCCCGAACCGGGAGACCCTCTGGGTGTGTCACCCGAGCCGCGGTGGCAACAGCTTCAGCTTCACCCAGGTCGGATACGGCAACACTGCCCAGTCGGGCGTGCTGAACGTCGCTGTGGCGAACGGCAGCCTCAACAACATTCTGAGCCTGGGCTCGGGCAACATCCTTTAGCGCGCGCGGTTCGCGCCGCGTATCAGCCTGCTGCGCATCGCGGGGTTGCGTGGTGGGGGAGAGGGGCCGCCCGGCCATTCCCGGGCGGCCCTTCCCTTTGCTCCCTGGTATGCGGAGGCTACGCGCTCGCGTCACTCCTGACATTTCCCTGGTGCACACCGTGGGAGGAGCAGACTCATGACCGTGGCCGCAGGTCACATGACCACCGAGCCCGCGCCATCGACCCCGTCCCCGGCCGGTGTGCCGGAGACAGCTGAAGCGCCCCGGCTGGCCGACGGAGTCGAACTGCTCGGCGAGTACAAGAACTCCGGCTTCAACCAGCCCCCGTCGCTCGTCCGGCGGCCCGACGGCCAGATCATTCAGATGTCCCCGCTGCTGTACCGGGTGATGTGCCGGATCGACGGCTCCCGCGGCCCCGCAGCCATTGCGAAGCTGGTCAGCGAGGATCTCGGCCGGACCCTGAGCGCCGAGCAGGTCCGCCACCTCGTCACGGCCAAGCTGCTGCCGCTCGGCGTGGTTGCTGACGAGGCCGCGCCGCGCACGCCGCCCACGGCCAACCCGCTGCTCGCGCTCAGAGCGCGGGGCACGCTCCTGCCGGGGCGCGCGGCAGACGCCGCCGGAGCACTGCTGCGGCCGCTCTTCCACGGACCCCTCGTCGTGGCCGTCGTCGGCTGCGTCCTGGCCGTGGACTACTGGCTGTTCGCGGTCCATGGCCTGGGCAGCGGTATCCAGCAGGTCCTGCGCGACCCGGTGGATTTGCTCGTCGTGGTTGGTCTCACCGTGGTCTCCGCCGCTTTCCACGAGTGCGGACACGCGACCGGCTGCCGCTATGGGGGTGCGCGGCCCGGCGTGATCGGGGTCGGGATCTACCTGATCTGGCCGTCGTTTTTCACCAACGTCACCGACTCCTACCGGCTCAGCCGGGCCTGGCCTGCGAACAGACCTCGGTGGCCTGTACTTCAACCTGATCTTCATGCTGGCGCTGGCGGGCTTTTACACGGTCACCTCGGCCGAGGTCCTGCTTCTGGTCATCGTTATTACGCACCTGGAGATGCTGGAGCAGCTGCTGCCGTTCGTCCGCTTCGACGGCTATTTCATCCTCAGCGACCTGGCCGGCGTGCCGGACCTGTTCGCCCGGGTCGTCCCCCTGCTGCGCAGTGTCGTGTCCCGGGGCTCCAGGGACCCGCGCGTCACCGGCCTGCGCCGCCACGCGCGGATCGTGGTGACCGGCTGGGTGCTGTGTGTCCTCCCGCTGCTTTCGGTCGGCCTCGGGTATCTGCTGCTGCACCTGCCCGCGATCAACCGGGCCCTGTGGCGCGCCGGGAGCTGGCAGGCACACCTGATGTCGGCGGCCGTCATCGCGCACAGCTACGCGATGGCCGTGATCGACGCCCTCGGCTTCGCGTTGCTCGCGCTGTCCTTCGCCGGTTCGCTCTACATCACGATCGGACTGGCCCGGCGGCTGACGACTGTGGGCCGGCACTGGTCCGCGGGCCATCGCGGCCGCCGTCTCCTGCTCACCATGGCCGCCCTGGCCTTGCTGATCGGGCTGGCCACCTTCTGGATCGCGCAGGGCCAGTTCCGCGGCTGGTAGGACCCGCTCCTACGGGATGCCCCATCCCCAGCGCAACCCCCCGGCCCGGCGCCAACCTACTGCCCGGCGCCAACCCACTCCCCGGTACTGACCCACGTCCCCCGCCGCGCCCCACGTCCCCCGCGGCGCCCCACGTCCTCCCGCAGCGGGCCTGCGGCCCGGACAGCTACTTGGGCTGGAACCGGATCCCGCCGTCGAACCGGATGACCTCGGCATTCATGTAGTCGTTCTCGATCAGCGCCTGGACCAGGTGGGCGAACTCGGCGGCGGTGCCCATCCGCTTCGGGAACACCACCGGGGCCGCCAGCTTGGCCTTGAATGCCTCGCTGTCCGGGCTGAACCCGTAGATCGGGGTATCGATGATGCCCGGGCAGATGGTGTTCACCCGCACGCCAATCGCGGCGAGGTCGCGCGCGGCCGGGACCGTCATGCCGATGATGCCGCCTTTGGATGCCGAGTAGGCGACCTGGCCGGTCTGGCCCTCGATCCCCGCCACGGAGGCGGTGTTGATGACGACGCCGCGGGCGTTGTCGGCGTCGGCTGGCTCAGTCTGGGCGATGGCCGCGGCCCCGATCCGCATCAGGTTGAAGGTGCCGATCAGGTTGATGTCGATGACCTTGCGGTACGAGGCGAGATCATGCGGGGTACCGTCGCGGCCCACGGTCCGCGCCGCCCAGCCGATCCCGGCGCAGCTCACCACGATGCGCATCGGCGCCCCGGTGGCCACGGCAGCTTCCACGGCCGCGGTAACCGAATCCTCGTCCACGACGTCCGTCTTCACGAACAGGCCGCCGGTCTCGTCGGCGACTGCCTTGCCGTGCTCCTCGTTGAGGTCGGCCACGACTGCCGTGACCCCCGCGGCCGCGAGCCTGCGTGCCACCGCCGCGCCCAGCCCGCTGGCCCCGCCCGAGATGATCGCTGCGGTTCCGTTCAGTTTCATGGCCGGGAGCATACTTCGCGGCCCGGACCGCCAACCGAACAGGGTTCGGGTTTGCCCGCCGGGTCGCCTACCGCCCACCGCCCACCGGCGACCGACGGGCCCGGGGCGCCCCCCTGCCGGGCCGCCGCCCCCCGCCGACGGCCAGCCCACCTTGTCGGTGCCCAGGTCTACGATCTTTAAGAACTGGAAAGCACAGGGGAACAGGGAGCATGCGGTGAGGAAGTTCCACGCGAACCCGTGGGCGGTACTGCTGGTCGTCTCGCTCGGGTTCTTCATGACGCTGCTCGACCTGACGATCGTGAACATCGCGATCCCGAACATCATCACTAGGCTGCACGCCTCGCTCGACGACGTGCTGTGGGTGATCAACGCCTACGCCCTGGTCCTTGCCGTGCTGGTCATCACCGCTGGGCGGCTCGGGGATCTGATCGGGCCCCGGATCATGTTCGCCATGGGCATCACCGTGTTCACGGTGGCCTCGGCCGCGTGCGGCCTGGCGCCCAGCGCGGGCTGGCTGATCGGGTTCCGCGCGGTCCAGGGGCTCGGCGCGGCCATGCTGATGCCGCAGACGCTCACTATCATCACCAACACCTTCCCCGCCGAGCGCCGCGGCGCCGCGTTCGGCGTCTGGGGCGCGGTGGCCGGGGTGGCTACCATCGCGGGACCGACGCTGGGCGGGCTGCTGGTCACCGCGTTCGACTGGCGCTGGATCTTCTTCGTCAACCTGCCATTCGGCGTGATCGCGCTGATCCTGACGTTCGTCATCATCCCGGACATGCGGCCGGGACGGCGGCACCGGATCGACATCCCCGGCGTCCTGCTGGCCAGCGCCGGGCTGCTAGCTATCTGCTACGGCCTGGTCGAGGGGCAGAAGTACGACTGGGGCACGATCACCTCGTTCATCAGCATCCCGCTGGTCCTGGGGCTTGGCGTCCTGCTGCTGGTTGTGTTCCTGGTGCAGCAACGGCTGACCCAGGACCGGGAGCCGCTCGTGCCGTTCGCACTGTTCCGGGACCGCAACTACGCCGTGGTCAACTGGGTGTCGGGGACGCTGGCGATCGGCATGATGGGGATCTTCCTGCCGTTCACCATCTACCTGCAGTCCGTGCTGGGCTTCTCCGCGCTCCGGGCCGGCCTGACCATGGCCCCGGCCTCGGTGCTGTCGATGTTCGTGGCGCCGGTGGCCGGGCGGCTTACCGACAAGATCGGCGGCAAGTACATCCTGATGCTGGGCCTGATCCTGTTCGGGGGCGGGATGGGGTGGGTCGCGCTGGAGGCCAGCACCACGTCAACGTGGTACGACTTCCTGCCCGCGCTGATCGTGGCCGGAATCGGGATGGGCTGCGTGTTCGCGCCCATGGTCACGGTAGCGATGCGGAACATCGACCCGCGGATGGCCGGCGCGGCGTCCGGCGTGCTGAACACCATCCGGCAGGTTGGCCTGGTGATCGGCACCGCGGCCGTTGGCGCGCTGCTGCAGAACCGCCTGGTCTCCTCGATGAACAGCCAGGCCGCTACGCGCGTGAAGGCCCTGCCGCCGCAGTTGCGCGGGCCGTTCGTGGCCGGGATCAAGCACGCGGCCAGCAACGGGATCCAGGTCGGGGCGGGCCAGAATGGTTCCGGCATCAAGCTTCCGGCGGGGCTGCCCGCCCGCCTGATGGCCGAGCTGCTGCGAATCGGCCATGACGTGTTCACGTTCGCCTACGTGAACGCCATGCGCTCGACGATGCTGTTGCCCGTCATCCTGCTGGGCGTGGCCGCGGTCAGCTGCCTCATGCTCAAGGGGGCCCAGCGGCCACCGGAGCGGGCCCCGGAAATCCCGGATGTCCCGGCCCAGGAGGGCGCCCCGGCGGCCTGACCCCGAGCCCCTGACCCCGAGCCCCTCACCTCGTACGCTTCGGGCCGGCCAGGTCAACTGGCCGACTCCAAGACCTCCGGGGACCAGGGTCCCGGCAGCTCTCCGGCGGTGGTCTCGAACGGGAAGCGGCTGGCGAACGCCGGCCGCAGGTCGGTGAGCCAGATAGCGTCCGGGTCGTAATGGGCGAAAAACGGCTGCCCGACCAGGCCGGGATCCCGGGCCTGGATCATGTGCAGGACGAAGACCTGCTGGCCCGCCACGTTGGCGATCCCGTCCACGCAGACCTTCCCGGGAGTGGACGACATCGACGGCCCGCGGACGGTGCGGCACAAACCGGCCACCTGCCGGTAGGCATCGCTGAAGATGCCGTGCGCGGCCGCGAGCGGCACCGCGAAGTAGTCCTGCGGGCCAGTATCCCGCTCCACGAACATGTAGTACGGCACCATGCCCATCCGCACCTGGGTCCGCCACATCGTGGCCCAGATCGCCGGGTCGTCGTTGATCGTCCTGATCAGCGGGGCCTGGGTGCGGATCACGGCTCCGGTGGCTCTGATCCGCCGGCTGGCCTCGCCGGCCAGCGCGGATCCCAGCTCGCGGGGATGTGAGAAATGCGCCATGAAGGCGAGTGACCGGCCCGAGTCCACCACCTGCTCGAAGAGGCGCAGCGTGTCATCGGCGTCCGGGTCGGACACGAACCGCTGCGGCCAGTAGGCCAGCGACTTGCTGCCGATCCGGACCGACTCGACGTGCTCCAGCCCCGGTTCCAGCAGTGGCTCGATGTACCGGCGCAGTACGGTTGCGCCCATGATCATCGGATCGCCGCCGGTGATCAGCACGCTCGTCACCTCACGGTGCTGCCGGAGATAGCCGATGACCCGGCCCAGATCCGCGGTAGCCATCTTGAGCTCGGGCTCGTCCACGAACTGGGCCCAGCGGAAGCAGTACGTGCAGTACGCGTGGCAGGTCTGGCCCTGCTTGGGGAAGACCAGGACCGTTTCCGGGTACTTGTGCTGCACTCCAGGCAGCGGTTCATCGTCGAGGTCGGGGATGTTCAGCGCTAGCTGCCCGGCGGGGTGAGGGTTCAGCCGCATCCGCACATCGTGCACGGCCGCCATGATCTCCGGGCCAGGCGCGTCCTGGGCCAGCAGCCCCGCAATAAGGGCCACGTCCGCGGCGGGCAGCATGTCGGCCTGCGGGAACACGAGGCGGTAGACCGGGTCATCAGGGGCCGCGGTCCAGTCGATCAGTTCGTCGATGACGTAGGCGTTGGTCCGGAAGGGCAGCACGGTCCCCACGGCCCGGACGGCCAGCCGCTCGGCCTCGCCGAGGCCGGCCCGGGTAGTCAGGGCGTCCAGGTGCTTCGCGGTGTAGGCACGGAAACGTCGACCTCCATCAGGTTCTGGCACTATCTGCCGGATGCCACTCACGGGTCTCCTTCCGGTCGGTCGCAATCCCGGCGACCCTGCCGGGATACGAGTCCCTGTGGCCCGCGGCCGGCGATCATCCCGCCGCGCTCTGCTCAGCTGCCCTGGCCTCAGCTGCTCTCACTGAGCAGCATCGGGTTAGCAGCACTGGGCGGCCCCAGGCCACATCGGCACAAACGCCCCGTCCAGAACCAATACGAGGTGATGATGAGGAAACACTGAAGCCGTGTTGACAGTTGCTCAGCTCGCCTGGCTCCACCCGTATGCTTCCCCGCCGACCCGCCGGGTCCGTCCCTGCCGCCAGCCCCGGCTTGCCGCCAGGCCCCCATGACACATCGCTGGTCCCCGCGTCTGCGCGGCCCCCACCAGGACGGTTCGAATCACCCTTTCGTCACGTTTTATCACCTTTTCCGGGCACCGGCAGGGCCGACCCCAGATTGTGACAGATGGTTACCCGATGGACGGATGATCAATCCTGTGTCCCCGCGGGAGAGCGCCTTCCGCGCGCCCAGAACCCGCCGGACGGCCCTGGTCCCCAGCACTGGCCCGGGGGTGAGAAGCTTGGGCCCGTGCTCGAGGAACCCCCGCCAGCCGGCCCCAAGGCGCAGGCCATCGTGGTCAACGCCATGGGCGGCGACAACGGCCCGGCCGTGGTCGTGGCCGGCGCGGCGGCGGCTGCCGCCGCCCTGCGGGCGCCGGTCATCCTGACCGGGAGGGCCGCTGAGCTGCGAGCATTGGTGGCCGAGCACGACGAGGTGGCCGGGCTGCTTCAGGTCGCGCCCGCCGAGGACACCATCGCCATGGACGAGGGCGCCCTGGCCAGCTGGCGGCGGCCCCGTTCCAGCGTGGCCGTGGCGTGCCAGCTGGTCCGCCGGGGCCAGGCTGCAGCGGTGGTCTCGGCTGGCTCCACCGGCGGCGTGGTGGCCACCGCCCGACTCCGACTACGCTCCGTGCCCGGATTGCTCCGCCCGGCCCTGGTGGTCGTGCTGCCTACCCAGCCGCGGCCCACGTTCCTCCTCGACGCGGGCGCGATCGCCGACCCCAAGCCGGAGATGCTGCTCCAGTTCGCGCAGCTGGGAGTGGCCTACGCGCAGATCGCGCATAACGTCGCCGACCCGAGGGTGGGGCTGCTCACCATCGGTGCCGAGCCGGGGAAGGGCAACAAGCTGACCCGGCGGGCTCACGAACTACTGGCTGCCCCGCCACCGCACGGCGCCCTGCCGATCCAGTTCACCGGCAACGTGGAAGGCACCGACCTGCTGACCGGCTCGGTAGACGTGATCGTGACCGACGGCTTCACCGGGAACGTCGCGCTCAAGACCCTGGAGGGGGCGATGGGGTTCGCCGCCGGCCAGTTGCGGGACGTGCTGCGCGGCTCCCGGGCGGCCCGGGCCGGCGCCGTGCTGCAGCGCCGGGGGCTTCGCGAGCTGCGCGGCCGCCTGGACGCCGAGAGCTACGGCGGCGCTGCCCTGCTGGGCCTGGAGGGGACCGTCGTCATTGCCCATGGCGCGTCCAGTCCCCGCGGTGTCACCTCGGCCTGCTTGCTGGCGGCGGATCTGGTCAAAGGCCAGATCACCGAGAAGATCCGGGAGCGGCTAGGCCACGGCCGCGGCGGTCATTTCCTGCGCCGGAACTGACCCGCCGCAATCGACCGGCCGCAATCGACCCGCCGCCATCCACCCGCCCAGCTGATCCGCGCAACTGATCCGGAATCACCCCTAGCGACCACCCCGGGCCCGATCACGGATTTATTGGCGCAGGCCAATCCGGTGTGGTCGCTAGGCTTAAGGCATGGCGGATCCACGGGATGTTCTCGCGCAGCGGGTGTCGGCTGCGCTCGGTGCGGCCTTCGGCCCCGAATACGAGGCCGCCGACCCGGTGATCCGGCCGTCCTCGTTCGCCGACTACCAGTCCAACGCGGCCCTGCCGCTGGCCAAGAAGCTCGGGCGGCCACCGCGCGACATCGCCGCGGACATCATCGGTCATCTGGACCTGGACGGGGTGGCGGAACCACCTGAGGTGAGCGGCCCGGGCTTCATCAACTTCCGGCTGCTGCCGGGCTGGATCGCCGGGCAGGCCAGCGAGCAGCTCGCTGACCCGCAGCTGGGTGTGGCGCAGGCTTATCCGGCCTCGCGGGTGGTGGTGGAATACTCCTCACCCAACGTGGCCAAAGAGATGCACGTCGGCCACTTGCGCACCACCATCGTCGGCGACGCGCTGGCCCGGATTCTTGACTTCGCCGGCCAGGAAGTGATCCGGGATAACCATCTGGGCGACTGGGGCACCCCCTTCGGGATGCTGATCGAGCATCTACTCGACGTGGGCGAGAACTCCGCTGACGCGGCCCAGCTGCGAAGTAACCCGAACGCCTTCTATCAAGCGGCGCGGCACAAGTTCGACTCCGATCCGGAGTTCGCCGAGCGCGCCCGGCAGCGGGTGGTGTTGCTGCAGGGCGGCGACGAGGGCACCCTCCAGCTCTGGCAGCGCCTGGTCAACATGTCGCTGGAGTACCTGCACCGGATATACCGCCAGCTCGGGGTCACGCTGACCGACGCGGACATCCGCGGGGAGAGCTTCTACAACGACCTGCTGGCCGAGGTCTGCGCCGAGCTCGAGGCGAGCGGGGTCGCGGTCATCAGCGACGGTGCGCTGTGCGCGTTCCCGCCCGGGTTCACCGGGCGGGACGGTGAGCCGCTGCCAGTGATCATCCGCAAGCGGGACGGGGGCTACAACTACTCCACGAGTGACCTGGCCACCATCCGGTACCGGATCAGGGACCTGCATGTGGACCGGGCGATCTACGTCGTGGGCTCGTCCCAGGCCCTGCACTTCCAGATGGTCTTCGCGGTGGCCAGGCAGGCCGGGTGGATCCCACCCGGGGCCCGGTTCGAGCATGCGCAGATAGGCAACGTGCTGGGGACTGACGGGAAGCTGCTGCGCACCCGGGCCGGCGACTCGATCAAGCTGAGCGCGCTGCTGCAGGAAGGCGTCGAACGGGCGCGCAAGGTGTTCGACGAGCTCAACACCAGCCCAGAGTTCAGCGAGAGCGAGCGCGCTGCCATCGCGGAGGCGGTCGGGATCGGCGCGATCAAGTACGCCGACCTGTCCACCGCACGGGACAGTGAGTACGTATTCGACTGGGACCGCATGATCTCGTTCAAGGGGAACACTGGTCCCTACCTGCAGTATGCGACCGCGCGGATCCGGTCCATCTTCCGCCGGGCCGGCCTCGACCCGGACGGCGCCCGCGCCCCGATCACGCTGGCCGAGCCGGCCGAGCGGGCGCTCGCGCTGCGCCTCCTCGGGTTTGGAGCCGTGGTCTGGCAGGCCGGGGAGACTACGCAACCGCACCTGCTGGCGGGTTTCCTGTTCGACGTGGCGAGCGCGTTCACCACGTTCTACGAGCAGTGCCCGGTACTCCAGGCAGCCGACCCAGCCACCCGGGACAGCCGGCTCGCGCTGTCCGCGCTCACCCTGCGCGTCCTGCTGACCGGGCTGGACCTGCTCGGCATCCCGGTTCCTGAGCGGATGTGACCCGGAGGCTCCGGCAATTACGGAGGGTGCTCCCAGGGAAATCCCAGACTTCACCGCCTGATGTCACAGCCGCGCCGGGCAGGCTCGGGGCCATGGACAACATGTACGAGCCCCCCGGCGGGGATCCGACGGAGGAGTCCCGCCCTACTGAGCAGTTCTGGCCGATGAGCCACGGGCCTGACGCCAGCCACGGGCCGCGTTACCAGCAGCCCGGATACCAGGACCCGCGTGATCAGGACCCGCGTTCCAGGCGCCCGGGCGGCAGCCCGGGCCATGAGCCGCCGCGGCACCGCCCGCTGAGCTGGACGGTCGGACTGGTGGCGGCCGTGGCGCTGGCCGCCGGCGGCATCGTCGCCGGGGTCTCGCTGGCCAGCCACTCGTCACCAGCCAGCACCTCAGCGGCCGCGGGCAGCACCAGTGGCCCGAGCACCCAGGCCGCGGCCCTGAACACCGCTCTCAACTCGGCCGGCCACCCAGGCACCCTCGCGCTGTCGTCCTCGTCGGCCGGCGCAGGCGCCACAGGCATCGGCACCACCGGCACCGGCGCGGCCTCGGCCC
This sequence comes from uncultured Actinomycetes bacterium, assembly GCA_963770545.1. Classification (GTDB taxonomy): domain Bacteria; phylum Actinomycetota; class Actinomycetes; order Streptosporangiales; family Streptosporangiaceae; genus RYN-230. Next base: position 42,945 of record CAVYQF010000009.1, read on the forward strand.
ACCCATGCGCCGCGGCGCTCAGAGCGGCCCGCGCCGCCAGGAAGGCCGGGCACCCGGCCGTGGCCCGGGCGGCCCGGGCGGCCGCCAGGCCACGCTGCCGGTGGCTCCGGCGCCGGATTGCCCGGGTGGCCCTGCTCCGCGGCATCGACGGGCAGTTCACGTTCCGGGGTCAGGGTGGCACCCTCCGCACCCTGGCGTTCCAGCGCGGTGTCATCCAGTCCCTCAGTGGCAGCGATGTTGTCGTCCGCGCGGCCGACGGCACTACCTGGACCTGGGACCTGGTGAGCAACACCGTCGTCCGGGAGAACGGGTCCAAGACCAGCCAGAGCGCGCTGGCCACGGGCGAGCCGGTCTGGGTCGGCGGCCCGGTGCTGTCCGGGGTCAAGGACGCCCGGCTCGTCGTGATCAGGCCACCCTCGGGCGCAGCCCCTTCGTCCAGCCCGTCACCCGCGGCATCCGGCGGCTCTGCTTCCGGCAGCTGAACATCCGCACTGGCCATCCGCCCTCCGGCGGGGGACCGGCCGGCTCCCGCAGGCCCAGCCTGCGGGAGCCGGTAGCCTTTGCTGGCCGCGCCCGGGCGGCCCTACCATCCCGTTCAGGGTGATGACAGACAACGACCGGATCCCCCAGGTGCTCGTCGTGGACGACGAGCCCAACATCCGTGAGCTGGTGCAGGTCGCGCTGAAGTTCCACGGCTGCGCGGTGACGGCCGCCTCCAGCGGCAAAGATGCGCTGCGGCAGGCGGAGGATGCCCGCCCTGACCTGATCGTGCTCGATGTGATGCTGCCTGATCTGGACGGTTTCGAGGTATGCCGGAGACTGCGGGCCGCAGGCAACGATGTCCCGGTAATCTTCCTGACCGCGCGGGACACCTCGTCCGACACCGTGACCGGCCTGGCCCTGGGCGGCGACGATTACGTCACCAAACCCTTCTCCGTGGAGGCCCTGGTAGCCAGGGTGCGGGCCGTGCTCAGGCGGGCCGCGCGGAACACGGCGGACACTCCCGCGGACCAGGGCATCCTCCGCGTCGCCGACCTGGAGCTGGACGAGTCACGCTGGACCGTGCACCGCGGGGGCACGCCCGTGGAGCTGTCGCCGACCGAGTTCCGGCTGCTCGCGTACCTGATGCGGCACCAGGGCCGGGTCCTGACCCGGGCCCAGCTGCTGGAGAACGTCTGGGGCTGGGACTACGCCGGGCAATCCCAGATCGTCGAGACCTACGTCAGCTACCTGCGGCACAAGCTCGATCCGCTGGGGCCGCCGCTGATCCATACCCAGCGCGGAGTCGGGTACAGCCTGCGGCCCGGCGCCCGGCCGGAAGGATGACCCGGTCTGGCAGCCTGCTGTCGCTGCGGGCCCGGCTGCTGGTCCTGCTGATCTGCGTGACCGCGGCGTTCTTGCTGATCATGGGGGCGGTCAGCACGATCGTGCTGAGTAAGCGGCTCGGCAACCAGTTCAACACGCAGCTGGTGGCGGCTGCCCAGCACAGCCCGCAGCAGATCGCCAGCAATCCCGGCGACTACGTCGCGGTCGAGATCGCCGGGCGCCCGGTGCAGGTACAGCCGCTGACCGGCAGCTCCGCCGCGACCAGGGAGCTGACCTCGGCGATGCAGACCCTGATCACCAGGCGCATGGCCCGCCACTACATCGCCAGCCGGCCGTTCGACGTACCCCTGACCACGGGGCCCGGGACGGACGGCCCCCGGCTGCGCGCGGTGGCCCGGCTGATCCCGGCCCGGGCCAACGGCGGGAGCCGCGCGGTGCTGGTGGTTGCCCGCCCGGTCGGCGCGATTGGTGCCCAGGTCGGCGGGATCATCATCGCCGAGCTGATCACGGGCGGGGCCCTGATCCTGCTGCTGGCGGTCAGCGGGCGCTGGCTGATCGGACGGGGCCTGGCCCCGCTGGGCCAGATGGCGAGTACTGCGCAGCAGATCACCTCGCGCGGCGACCTGGCCGCCCGGATGCCCGAGGCGGACGACACTACCGAGGTGGGCCGGCTCGGCGGGGCCATCAACGCCATGCTGGACCGGATTCAGCAGGCCTTCGGCGCGCGCTGGCGTTCGGAGCAGAAGGTCCGCCAGTTCGCGGCCGACGCCTCGCATGAGCTGCGCACCCCGCTCACCACCATCCGCGGTTACGCCGAGCTGTACCGGCAGGGCGCCCTGGGCCCGGATCAGCTGCCGGACGCGATGCGCCGGATCGAGCAGGAGTCGCAGCGGATGAGCACCCTGGTCGCCGAGCTTCTGGAGCTGGCCCGGCTGGACCGCACCTCGTCGCTGGACCTGGCCGAGACGGACCTGGCCCTGCTGGTCCGGGACGCGGCCGCGGACGCCTCGGCGGTGGAACCGGGCCGCCCGGTGAAGGCGGAGGCGCCCGACCGGCTGATCGCCGTGGTCGACGAGGCGCGGATCAGGCAGGTGCTGGCCAACCTGCTCGGCAACGTCCGCGAGCACACCCCGCCGGGTACCCCGGTCGCGGTGCGGCTGGCCCCGGTCCGCGGCGGCGCCGTGCTCGAGGTGGCCGACGCGGGACCCGGGATGCCGGCCCAGGACGCGGCCCGGGCCTTCGACCGCTTCTACCGCGGCGCGGAGCGCGGGGAACGCGCGGGCCGCCACGACGACGGCGACCAGGTCACCAGCAGCGGGCTGGGGCTGTCCATCGTGCAGGCCATCGCGGCGGCCCACGGCGGCCAGGCCGTGCTCGAGTCGCGGCCCGGCTACGGCACCCGGGTCAGGATCTGGCTCCCGGACGAGTCACCGGCCGCCTGACCGCGCACGGTGCCGCCTCACCGCACCCTCTCAATCTCTAACGCCCCCCGGCCCCGGTCCCCCAGCCAGGATCACGCCGATTCACCGGAGGGAGCGGCCGACGACGGGCTGGGCAGGTGCTCGAACAGGTAATAGACGCCGAGCAGCCCGTAGATGACCAGCGCGGCCAGCGGTGCCCCGAACGCCGCGACCAGCGTGGCGGCCACGTAGACGAGCAGGCCGGCGGTGAACCCGGGGATCGAGCGCCGCAGCGCCTCCGGCTGGGCCGCCCCGCCCAGCCGCTCGGCGTGAGTCACCACGTAGATCCACAGGCCCGCGAAGCCCAGCGAGGCAGCGATCAGCACCAGCCCGTAGGTGACGGTGGCCGCCACGCCACCCGAGGCCTGCAGGTGCTCCGCGACCAGCGCGGTCGGGAAGGGGATGGCCACCACGGCCATGAGCAGCAGCAGGTTGATGACCAGCAGCGGCCGGTCAACCCGGGTGATGTGGGCGAAAATCGTGTGGTGGTTCATCCACATGATGCCGATGGTGAGGAAGCTGACCACGTACGCGAAGTACTGCGGCCAGTCGTGCAGCAGCTGGTAGATGAGCGTGTGATGCTCAGGCCCCGCGCCGGGCAGCCGCAGGTCCAGCACGAGCAGGGTGATCGCGATCGCGAACACCCCGTCGCTGAACGCCTCTGCGCGGCTGCTGTCCATGACCCCGCCGATCCCCCGCCCGGGTCAGCCAGCAGGCTGGTCGGCCGGGGCCGGCGCGGCGGGGGCGGCTGGCGGCGCGGTACCCGCAGGCGGCGTGGGCGGCTGGATGGAGCGGGCCAGGACCTGGGCCACGTCCACCACCTCCAGGGTGTCCTTGGCCTCGCCGCTGGCTTTCTTGGCGGCGACCGCGTCGCCCAGCATGACCAGGCAGTACGGGCAGCCGGTGGAGATGGTGTCGGGGTCGGTGGTCAGGGCTTCGTCGATCCGCTCGGTGTTGATCCGCTTGCCGATCCGTTCTTCCATCCACATCCGGGCCCCGCCCGCGCCGCAGCAGAAGCCGCGGTTCTTGCACCGGTGCATTTCCTGGGCCTGGACGCCGGGGACCCGCTCCATGATCTCCCGCGGCGGGGTGAACACCTTGTTGTGCCGGCCCAGGAAACACGGATCGTGGTAGGTGATCTTCTCCTCGACCGCGGTGACCGGGGTGATCTTCCCCTGCTCCACCAGCTTGGCGAGCAGCTGGGTGTGGTGCACCACCTGATAGTTCCCGCCGAGCTGCGGGTACTCGTTGGCGATCGTGTTGAAGCAATGCGGGCAGGACGCGACGATGGTCTTCCCTGGCGAGCCCGGGCCCGGCGTTCCCACGCCCGCCCCGCCCGGGCCCGCCTCGCCCGCGCCCGGCGCGACCACTCCCGCCTCGCCCACTCCCGCCTCGCCCACTCCCGCCTCGCCCGGGCCCGGCGCGGCCAGGCCGGCCTCGTTCAGGGTCTCGATGTTCTGCTGGGCCAGCATGGAGTAGACGAACTCGTTGCCCATCCGCCGCGCCGGGTCCCCGGTGCAGGTCTCCGCCGGGCCGAGGACCGCGAAAGCCACTCCGGCCTGGTGCAGCAAGGTGGCGATGGCCTTGGTGGTCTTCTTGGCCCGGTCCTCCAGCGCCCCGGCGCAGCCCACCCAGAACAGGTACTCCACCTCCGGGCCCAGCTTCCCGTCTGCCACCGGGACCTCGAAGTCGAGCTCCTCGGCCCAGGCCAGCCGCCTGCCCGCGCCCATGCCCCACGGGTCGCCCTTGTTCTCCAGGTTCTTCAGCATCCCCGCGGCTTCGGTCGGGAAGGCCGATTCGATCAGGACCTGGTGGCGGCGCATCCCGTCGATGTGGTCGATGTGCTCGATGTCAACGGGGCACTCCTCGACGCACGCGCCGCAGTTGGTGCACGACCAGATGACGTCCGGGTCGATCACCCCATGCTCCGCCTCCGTGCCGACCAGCGGGCGGCCCGCCTCGAACTTCACCGCATCCGGCAGGTTCTCCCGGGCCTCCTCTGACGCGAGGAGGTAGGGGGCCTTGGCCAGCGCGTGGTCGCGCAGGTCCAGGATGACCTGCTTAGGCGACAACGGCTTGCCGGTGGCCCAGGCCGGGCACTGGGACTGGCACCGCCCGCACTCGGTGCAGGTGGCCATGTCCAGCAGGCCCTTCCAGGTGAAGTCCTCGATCTTCCCCAGCCCGAACACGTCGGTGTCCGGGTCGGCTTCCTCGAAGTCCAGCACCTTCCCGTTGCTGCGCATCGGCTCCAGCCCGCGCAGCGCGTTCGGCCGGCGGGAGAACAGCACGTTGATGGGCGCGGTGATGATGTGCAGATGCTTGGAATAGGTCACGAACACCAGGAACCCCAGCACCACCGTCAGCTGGGCCAGCAGGAACACCACTTCCAGCACGCTGTTCACGCCGGTCCCCAGAGGGTGGAGCCAGTGCCCGGCGATCTCCGACGCGAACGCACCGTGGGCGTAGGGGAACACCCCGGTATTGATCTGGGCGCCCCGGTAGGCCAGCAGCGTCGCGATCACCAGGAAGATCATCCCGAGGACCAGCCACGCGGCGCCGTTGTGGCTGCCAGCGAACCGTGACTTGCGGCCTTCCCGCTCCGGGTTGCTGCGCAGCCGGATGACCGCGAACGTGATGATGCCGGCCAGCACCCCGACCGCGAACAGGTCCTCGATGAACCCGATGAACGCCCAGTGGCCGATCCCCGGGATGGCGAAAGTCCGGGAGAACAGGTCGCCGTAGGCCTCAATGATCGTCAGCAGCAAGACGATGAAGCCCCAGAAGGTCGCCGCGTGGGCGGCGCCGGGCACTGTCCACTTCAGCAGCTTGCGCTGCCCGATGACCTCGGTGGCCTCCACCCCGGCGTCGCGGCCCGGATGCTCGCGTACCGCCGCGAGCCGCTCCGGCGCCGGCTGCCCCGCCCGCCCTACCTTGGCCAGCCACCACAGCCGCCGCCCCGCCAGCGCGAACGCCGCCACGGTCAGCACCAGGCCGACCACGATCCGCACGACCACGAAAACCTCCTCATGCGGTGCCCGGCCCGGCCGGACCGCCGCTGCGCCGGCTGCCAGCGTACGCCGCGCCGCCCGGGCCACAATGATCAAGGCGCTGAGGCCGGCGATCAAGAGACGGGCCGCGTGACCCCGGACGACATCCTACCCATGGGTAACTTGATCCGCCGGGCCCCCCGCGGGCCCGGGACATCCTCCATGGGCAAACCTCCGCGGATACCGGGCCGGACGCACCGCCTGGATTCCGCTCCGGTGCCAACCGGGGCAGCGGTTTGGGCGTCTTTGATGTGTTTGCAGTACTCGCGGGGGGCAATCCAACGGAGGATGGCATGGCAGGACCACGCTGGGGCGGCACGCGCACGGCCGACGGCCCGGGGGCACCGCCCTCGCAGAGCGGGACTAGGTGGCGGATCAGCCTCCTCCGGCGATCACGCCGAGCCGTGGGCCCGGCGCTCGGCGCGGGCTTCACGGCCGCGGTCCTGGCCGGCGCGATGATGGCGGCCGGACCGGCCGCCGCGTCCCCGGCCGCCGGCCGCACGCCGTCCAGCGGCGCGGCAGCCCGGGTGACCAACCCGGCCGCGCGGTTGCCCGTCCCCTGGGCCCGGGCCAGGACCCGGGAAGCCCACGCGATGACTCCGCAGGCCCGGACGACAGGAGCAGCCCGTCTCGCCTTCAGCGGGGCGATCCTCTCCGGGGTGTCATGCACTTCACGGTCACAGTGCACCGCGACGGGGGTAGCTACCACCCGCAGCGGCAAGAACCTCAAGCCCCTGGCCGAGCGGTGGAACGGCACCACCTGGGCCAAGCAGACCGCGCCCACCACCAACACCCGCGGCCAGTTGGGTGCCACCCTCGACGGTGGCGTGTCCTGCACGTCGTCCACGGCCTGCGTAGCCGCGGGCTACTCCTACAGCAAGAAGACCGACCGCCTGCTGGGCGAGGGCTGGAACGGTCACGCCTGGACGATCCAGGCGGACTCGAAGCCGGCGACGGGCGGCCAGCCGTTCGGCATCTCGTGCCGGTGGGCCAAGGACTGCACGGCCGTCGGACAGCGGGCTACCGGCGCGACCCTGGCCGAGCACTGGAACGGCCGGAGGTGGTCGGCCCAGACCACCAAGCACCTGGGCTCGCTGGACAGCGTGTCCTGCCCCGCCACCGGGAACTGCACGGCGGTCGGCTCGAACAGCGCCGGGAAGGCGCTCGCCGAGCACTGGAACGGGAAGACCTGGTCGGACCAGTCCGCGGCCAGCCCGCAGCAGCTCACCAGGCCGTGGAGTGTGTCCTGCACGGCGGTGAAGGACTGCGTGGCGGTCGGTACGGCAGGCACGACCAGCCCACCGATTTCCCTGGCCCCGCTCGCCGAGCGCTGGACCGGCGGGAAGTGGGCGGTGCTGAGCCCCGCGAACCCGGCTCCCTCGGGCGATATCTCAGAGCTGAACTCCGTGTCGTGCACCTCGGCCACGAACTGCATGGCGGTGGGGGACTACGAGGACCCGGCCGTCACCAGCGACACGTCGTTCGCGGAGCAGTGGAACGGCACGAACTGGACGCTCGAGACGACTCCCAGCGCAGTGACGTTCACTGCGCTGGAATCGGTGTCCTGCAGCTCGGCAGCCCACTGCGTCGCGGTCGGGGTGAGCAGCCCGACCGCCACGGGCACCCTGTCCCCCGTGGCCGAGGTATGGAACGGCGCCACCTGGACGGCGGTCACCGCACCGCGCTGACCGTCCCTAGCCCCGCGGTACCCAGTGCGGCGGGGCCCGACCTCCTTCCGGGCCGGGCCCCGCCGCACTGTCGCAGCCGCACTGTCGCAGCCGCACTTTCGCAGCCGCACTGTCGCAGCCGCACTGTCGCAGCCGGGACCACGCGGGCCGCCCAGGCCGTCCCAGTCACCATTTGCCCGGTTTGGGCGTCTATGTTGCACATCCATAAACCGGGGGGCTGGTACCGCGGAGGTACGTCATGCATGGAAGAACGGGGACCTTAGGAGCCATCAGCTCGCTCGCGGCCTTGGCCGCAGCGGCCGCACTGGCGGCAGGACCGGCGGGGGCCGCGACCGCGGCACCGTGGACCGCGGCAGCCAGAAGCGCTGCTGCGCGAACGACGGCGGCGGCCCGGCCGGCTGCCGGGCGCCCGCTCCGGGGCTGGGCGGCCACGCTGCTGCCCGGGCACCCGGGAGCGGCGAGCGCAGCGGACGGGTCCCACGCGATGACTCCGCAGGCCCGCGCCGCCGCCACGAGCAGCAGCCTCTTCTCAGGAGCGGCCCTTGAGGGGGTGTCCTGCACCGGCCGGAAGCAGTGCACCGCCACTGGGCTGGCCAGCACCCGCACCGGCAAGAACTACAAACCCCTGGCCGAGCGGTGGAACGGCACCACCTGGGCCAAACAGACCACACCCATCCCCAACTCCGGTGGATTCCTGGGTGGCACGCTCATCGCTGGCGTGTCCTGCACGTCATCCAGCGCCTGCATGGCCGCAGGCTACGCCTACAGCGCGAAGACGTACCGGCTGCTGGGTGAGGGGTGGAACGGCCGCACCTGGAGCATCCAGGCGGACTCGACACCGGCCGTGGTCGGAGAGCCCTTCCACATCTCCTGCACCTGGGCCAAGGACTGCAGCGCCGTGGGCCAGCGGAACTCCGGCTCGACCCTGGCCGAGCACTGGAACGGCCGGAGATGGTCCACCGAGGCCACTAAGCACACGGGCGAACTCGACGGCGTGTCCTGCCCCGCCACGGGGAACTGCACGGCCGTGGGCTGGAATAACGCCGACAAGGTGCTGGCGGCGCACTGGAACGGGAAGGCCTGGTCGGACGAGTCCGCGGTGAACACGCAGCCAGCCACCTTCCTGGAAGGCGTGTCCTGCCCGGCCACCACCGCCTGCATCGCGGTCGGCACGGCCGGTACAGCCTCCAGCACGGCACTGGTCACGGCTCCCCTGGCCGAGGAGTGGACCGGCGGCACCTGGACCGCGCTCACCATCCCGGACCCGGGAGCCTCAGGCGATCTGGTGGAGCTCAACTCGGTGTCGTGCCTCTCGGCCACGAACTGCATGGCCGTAGGCGACGACCAGAACGGTGCCGTCACCGCGGACACCACCGTGGCAGCCCAGTGGAACGGCACGACCTGGGCGATCGTCGCCACGCCGAGCCCGGCGACGTTCAGCGCGCTCCTCTCGGTGTCGTGCACGTCGGCCACCTTCTGCTCGGCCGTGGGCGTGAGCAGCGCGACCGCCACGGGCGCGGCGTCGCCGCTGGCCGAGGTCTGGAACGGCAGCACCTGGTCGCTGCAGACCGCAGTGGGCTGATCGTCCGCTAGCCCGCAGCACCATCAGTGCGGCGTGGCCCGCCCTCCTTCCCGGGGCGGCCACGCCGCACTGTCATATCCAGGCCGCCGAAATCCGGGCCGCCGCCGGGAATCATTCCGCGAGCCCAGAAGTTGAGCGCAGTAGACTCAATTCATTTGCCAGGGGTGAGTGTCCCTGGCAGACTTGAGCCAACAAGGCTCAAGGTAAGTAACGATCACACACACAGGGACTACACATGGCACGTGCGGTAGGTATCGACCTCGGAACCACCAACTCCGTCGTCGCGGTTCTGGAAGGCGGCGAGCCGACAGTCATCGCCAACGCGGAGGGCTCGCGGACGACCCCGTCCGTGGTGGCCTTCGCCAAGAACGGCGAGGTGCTGGTCGGCGAGGTCGCCAAGCGGCAGGCGGTGACGAATGTCAACCGCACGATCCGCTCGGTCAAGCGCCAGATGGGCACCGACTGGACCGTCAAGATCGACGACAAGAAGTACAACGCGCAGCAGATCAGCGCGTTCATCCTGCAGAAGCTCAAGAGGGACGCCGAGTCCTACCTGGGTGAGACGATCACCGACGCGGTGATCACCGTCCCGGCGTACTTCAGTGACGCGCAGCGGCAGGCCACCAAGGAAGCCGGCCAGATCGCGGGCCTGAACGTGCTCCGCATCATCAACGAGCCCACGTCCGCGGCCCTCGCGTACCACCTGGAGAAGGAGGGCGAGGCCACCATCCTCGTCTTCGACCTCGGCGGCGGCACCTTCGACGTCTCGCTGCTGGAAGTCGGCGACGGCGTGGTCGAGGTCAAGGCCACCAGCGGCGACAACCACCTCGGTGGCGACGACTGGGATCAGCGCATCGTGGACTGGCTGGTGCAGGACTTCAAGAACAACTACGGCACCGACCTGTCCAAGGACAAGATGGCGCTGCAGCGGCTGCGCGAGTCCGCGGAGAAGGCCAAGATCGAGCTGTCCGGCTCCGCCGAGACCACGATCAACCTGCCCTACATCACCCACTCCGAGCAGGGCCCGCTGCACCTGGACACCAAGCTCACCCGGGCTGAGTTCCAGAAGATGACCTCGGACCTGCTCGACCGCACCAAGAGCCCGTTCCAGCAGGTCATCAAGGACGGGAACACCAAGCTGAGTGACATCCAGCACGTGGTGCTGGTCGGCGGCTCGACCCGGATGCCCGCCGTGGTGGACCTGGTCAAGGAGCTGCTCGGCGGCAAGGAGCCCAACAAGGGCGTCAACCCGGACGAGGTCGTGGCCGTGGGCGCTGCCCTGCAGGCCGGCGTGCTCAAGGGCGAGGTCAAGGACGTCCTGCTGCTGGACGTGACCCCGCTGTCGCTGGGCATCGAGACCAAGGGTGGCATCTTCACCAAGCTCATCGAGCGCAACACCACCATCCCGACCAAGCGGTCGGAGATCTTCACCACGGCCGACGACAACCAGCCGTCCGTGCAGATCCAGGTGTTCCAGGGTGAGCGTGAGATCGCCGCGTACAACAAGAAGCTCGGCATGTTCGAGCTGTCCGGTCTGGCCCCCGCGCCGCGTGGCATCCCGCAGATCGAGGTCGCCTTCGACATCGACGCCAACGGGATCGTCAACGTCTCCGCTAAGGACCTCGGTACCGGCAAGGAGCAGCGGGTCACCATTTCCGGCGGCTCCGCGCTGGGCAAGGACGAGATCAACCGGATGATGGCCGAGGCGGAGAAGTTCGCTGCCGAGGACGCCGCCCGCCGTGAGGAGGCCGAGGTCCGCAACCGCGCGGACACCCTGGCCTACCAGACCGAGAAGTTCCTCGGCGAGAACACGGACAAGGTCCCGGACGACATCAAGTCCGAGGTGGAAGAGGCCATCGCCGACCTGAAGAAGGCGCTCGAGGGCACCGACACCGAGGCGATCAAGGAGGCCACCGAGAAGGCGGCCACGGTCAGCCAGAAGATGGGGACCGCCATCTACGCGCAGACCCAGGCCAGTGCGGCCGAGGACACCTCCACGTCCACCGCCGACGAGACCGCGAACGACGACGAGGTCGTCAACGCTGAGATCGTGGACGAGGACAAGCACGCGGGCGAAGGTGGCGCCGCCTGATGAATTCGCCAGAGGACACCAACGACGGGCCGGTGATCCGTGACCTCAGGCGCATCGACCCGGTGACCGGCCAGGTCAGGGATCCGCAGGGGCGCCGTGACGGCGCTCCGGGCAAGCCAGCCCGCCCGGGCCGGCACTCGGTCTCCAAGCCGGGCGGGACTGGGACCCGCCCCGCGGCACCAGGCGGTGCCGCGGGGGCCCAGCCCCCCGGCGGGGGCAGCGCGGGCGGAGGCTCCGGCCGGTCGCAGGACCAGCCTGAGGGCCAGCCCGGACAGCCGCAGAGCCGGCCTCAGGGCCGGCCTGGCGGCCGTCAGCCTGCCAGCGGACAGCCCGCCAGCGGACAGCCGGCCGGTGCCCCGGGCGCGGAGGGATCCGCGCCCGGTGGCGCACGGCCCGGGAACGGCGCACCGGCTGGCTCCGGGACCCCTGGGGCCCCGGGCCACCCTGGCGCCCAGCCGGGCGGTCCGGACGACGGCGGCCTCGCCGCCCAGCTGGCCGAGCGCACTGCTGACCTGCAGCGCGTGCATGCGGAGTACGCCAACTACCGCAAGCGCGTCGAGCGCGACCGGCTGGCCGTGCGCGAGCAGGCCCTGGCCAACGTGCTGAGCTCGCTGCTGCCGGTACTGGACGACATCGGCCGCGCGCGCGAGCACGGGGACCTGAACGGTGCGTTCAAGTCGGTCGGCGAGTCGCTGGAGACCATCGCCGCGAAGCTGGGCCTGGAGAGCTTCGGCGAGCCAGGCGAGCCATTCGACCCGCTGGTCCATGAGGCCCTGATGCACTCGTATTCACCGGATGTGACTGAGCCGACCGCGGTCCAGATCCTCCAGCCCGGCTACAAGGTGGGCGAGCGGATCATCCGTCCGGCCCGGGTCGCGGTCGCCGAACCTGGCGACGGGCCAGCCCCGGACGACCAGGAGGCGCGTCAGCCACGGGGAACTCCGGCGGGAAACAACTGACCCCCGGGGAGAGGTAGTAAGTGAGCACGAAGGACTTCCTCGAGAAGGACTATTACAAGGTCCTGGGCGTCACCAAGACCGCCAGCGCGGACGAGATCAAGAAGTCGTACCGCAAGCTCGCCCGCAAGTACCATCCCGATGCCAACAAGGGTGACTCCAAGGCGGAGGAGCGGTTCAAGGAGATCTCCGAGGCCTACAACACGCTGTCCGACACCAAGCGGCGCAAGGAGTACGACGACGCGCGCTCCCTGTTCGGCGGCGGGTTCCGCGGCACCGGCCAGGGTGCCCCCGGCGCCCCGGGCGGCGGGGGATTCAATTTCGACCTCGGCGACCTGTTCGGCGCCGGCAACACCGGTGGCAATGCGGGCGGCGGGCTGGGGGACATCCTCGGCGGCGTGTTCGGCCGCGGCGGCGGCGGGGCGCGGACGGCGCAGAACCGGCCGCGGCGGGGTGCCGACGTGGAGACGGAGACCTCGCTGTCGTTCAGCGACGCGCTGGAAGGCGTCACGGTCGGCCTCCGGCTGGCCGGCGAGGGTCCCTGCCCGACGTGCAAGGGCACCGGCGCCAAGGCCGGCACCGTGCCGCGGGTCTGCCCCAACTGCGAGGGGACCGGCCAGGAGAGCAAGAACCTGGGCAGTTTCGCGTTCTCTGAGCCGTGCCACGAGTGCCGCGGCCGGGGGCTGGTGGTCAACGACCCGTGCCCCGTGTGCTCCGGCAGCGGGCGGGCGATGAGCACCCGGACCATCCAGGCGCGCATCCCCGCCGGCGTGGCCGACGGCCAGCAGATCAAGCTGAAGGGCAAGGGAGCGCCCGGGGAGCGTGGTGGCCCGGCCGGGGACCTGTATGTGCGCGTGCACGTCACGCCGCATCCGGTGTTCGGCCGGACCGGGCACAACCTCACGGTTACCGTGCCGGTGACGTTCCCCGAGGCCACGCTGGGCGCGGAGATCAAGGTGCCGTCACATCGCGGCGCCCCGGTCAGCGTCCGGATTCCCGCGGGCACCCCGAACGGCCGCACCTTCCGGGTGCGCGGCAAGGGCGTGCGCCGCAGTGACGGGACCAACGGGGACCTTCTGGTCACCGTGGCCGTTCAGGTGCCCCAGCACGTGAACGGGCCGGCCCGGAAGGCCCTGGAGGACTTCCGGGAGGCCACCGCCGGGCAGGACCCGCGCGATGACCTGCTGCAGCGCGCCCGGGGCAGCTGAGATGAGCAGCCCGTTCGGCCTGTCTGACGACTCGCCCGTGTACGTCATCTCCGTCGCCGCCCAGCTGGCCGGCCTGCACCCGCAGACCCTGCGGTACTACGACAAGCTGGGACTGGTGTCCCCCGGCCGCTCAAGCGGCCGGGGGCGCCGGTACTCGCTGCGCGACGTGCTCGCGCTGCGCGAGATCCAGCGCCTGTCCCAGGAAGAGGGGATCAACCTCTCGGGGATCAAGCGGATCCTCGAGCTGGAGGGTGACCTGCGGCGCCACCAGCAGCGCCTCACCGACGTGAGCGCGGAACTGGCCCAGCTGCGCGTCGAGCTCGAATCGACCCGCTCGGTGGCCGCCCGGCTGGCCGGGCTGCTCCGCGGCCGGTCGGGTGGCGCCCAGCTGGTCCCGGTGCACGACCCGGCGCCCGCCGGCCCGCCCGTGGCGCAGCCGCGGCGCCAGGCCCTGCCCATCGCCGCCCGCCGCCGGCCGGATGCTCAGGCCGGGCCGGACGAGGGCGAGCTTCCTGCCGCGCCCAGCTGACCCGCCGCGCACCCATCCGAATCATCCGCAACGAAAACCACCGGACCCGACGGGGTCCAGAAAGCAACCATGGACGACAAGCTCACCCGAAAGAGCCAAGAGGCAGTGTCGGCCGCCGTCCGGCGGGCGACCACCGAGGGCAACCCGCACGTGGAAACGCTGCACCTGCTGGCCGCGCTGATCAGCCTGGAGGGCGGGACCGCGGCGCCGTTGCTGCGGGCCGTGGGCGCGGACCCGGCGGCGGTGCTGCGCGGCGCCGAGGACCAGATCGCGCGGCTGCCCAAGGCCGCGGGAACCACAGTCAGCGCGCCAGACACGGCGCGGCCGCTCTCCCTGGCGCTGGCCACCGCGGCCAAGCGGGCCCGGGAGATGGGCGATGAGTACGTGTCCACCGAGCACCTGCTGGTCGGCCTGGCGGCCGACGGGGGCCAGGCCGCCGACCTGCTCCGCAAGGCCGGCGCCGGCCCGGACGAGCTGCTCGGCGCGTTCCAGAAGGTCCGCGGCAGCGCCCGGGTCACCACCGAGAACCCGGAGGAGACCTACCAGGCGCTGGAGAAGTACGGCATCGACCTGACCGAGCAGGCCCGGGACGGCGACCTCGACCCGGTCATCGGCCGGGACGCGGAGATCCGCCGGGTCATCCAGGTGCTGTCCCGCCGCACCAAGAACAACCCGGTCCTGATCGGCGAACCCGGCGTGGGCAAGACCGCGGTGGTCGAGGGCCTGGCCCAGCGGATCGTGGCCGGCGACGTGCCCGAGTCCCTGCGGGGCAAGCGGCTGGTCGCCCTGGATCTGGGCGCCATGGTGGCCGGGGCCAAGTACCGCGGCGAGTTCGAGGAACGGCTCAAGGCCGTGCTGAACGAGATCAAGCAGAGCGCCGGTGAGGTCATTACCTTCATCGACGAGCTGCACACGGTCGTCGGCGCGGGCGCGGCCGAGGGCGCCATGGACGCGGGCAACATGCTGAAGCCCATGCTGGCCCGCGGCGAACTTCGGATGGTCGGCGCGACCACGATGGACGAGTTCCGCCAGCGGATCGAGAAGGACCCCGCCCTGGAGCGCCGCTTCCAGCAGGTCTTCGTGGGCGAGCCGTCGGCGGAGGACACGATCGCGATCCTGCGCGGGCTCAAGGGCCGCTACGAGGCCCACCACAAGGTGCAGATCTCCGATGCGGCCCTGGTCGCCGCGGCGACCCTGTCCGACCGCTACATCACCGCCCGGTTCCTGCCGGACAAGGCCATCGACCTGATCGACGAGGCCGCGTCGAGGCTCCGGATGGAGATCGACTCGCGGCCGGTCGAGATTGACGAGCTGCAGCGGTCCGTGGACCGGATGAAGATGCAGGAGATGGCGCTGGCCAAGGAGGACGACCCGGCGAGCAAGGACCGGCTGGAGCGGCTCCGCGCCGACCTGGCCGACCGGCAGGAGCAGCTGACGGCGCTGCTGGCCCGCTGGGAGCAGGAGAAGTCCAGCCTGAACAAGGTCGGTGAGCTCAAGCAGCGCCTCGACGACCTGGTCGGCCAGGCCGAGCGGGCCGAGCGGGACGCCGATTTCGAGGCCGCGTCGAGGCTCCGGTATGGGGAGATCCCCAAGCTGGAGATCGAGATCGCGGCGGCTACCGCCGCTGCGGCCAGCAATGACGCGGGGGGCGTCAGCGCCGTCGGCAGCGAGGCGCCCATGGTCAAGGAGGAGGTCGGCCCGGACGACGTGGCTGACGTGGTCTCGTCCTGGACCGGCATCCCGGCCGGGCGGCTGCTCGAGGGTGAGACCGGCAAGCTGCTGCGGATGGAAGACGAACTGGGCACGCGCATCATTGGCCAGGGCCGCGCCGTCCAGGCCGTGGCCGACGCCGTTCGCCGGTCCCGGGCCGGCGTGGCCGACCCAGACCGCCCGATGGGGTCGTTCCTGTTCCTCGGGCCCACCGGCGTCGGCAAGACCGAGCTGGCCAAGGCGCTGGCGGAGTTCCTGTTCGACGACGAGCGCGCCATGGTGCGCATCGACATGAGTGAGTACGGCGAGAAGCACTCGGTGGCCCGGCTGGTCGGCGCGCCGCCCGGCTACGTGGGCTATGAGGAGGGTGGCCAGCTGACCGAGGTGGTCCGGCGGCGTCCCTACAGCGTGGTGCTGCTCGACGAGGTGGAGAAGGCGCACCCAGAGGTCTTCGACATCCTGCTCCAGGTTCTGGACGACGGCCGGCTGACCGACGGCCAGGGCCGGACCGTGGATTTCCGGAACACGATCCTGATCCTCACCTCGAACCTCGGGTCCCAGTACATCGCGGATCCGGAGCTGAGCGAGGAGGCCAAGCGCGTCGCGGTGATGAAGGTGGTGCAGAGCACGTTCAAGCCGGAGTTCCTGAACCGGCTGGACGACGTGATCCTGTTCGACTCGCTGAACACCGAGGAGCTGAGCCGGATCGTGGACCTGCAGGTGGCGCGGCTGGCCAAGCGGCTGGCCGACCGGCGGCTGACCCTCCAGGTCACACCGGGCGCCCGGGAGTGGCTGGCGCTGACCGGGTTCGACCCGATCTACGGCGCGCGGCCGCTGCGCAGGCTGATCCAGTCAGCGATCGGCGACCAGCTGGCCCGGGCCCTGCTGTCCGGGCAGATCCTCGACGGGGACCGGGTCGAGGTCAACCTGGACCCGGCGTCGGACGCGCTGGTCGTCCGCCGGGCTCAGCTGTCCCCGGCCGGGGTGTCCGGACCGGACGGGAGCTCGTCCAGCAGCCGGTCGTAGTCGTCCTCGGGCAAGCCGAGGTCGACGCGGATCCGGTAGCGCAGGGAGAGCAGCAGCCGTAGCTCGGTCGGATCCCCGTTAGCGGAGAACTGGGCCGGCTGGGCCGGGGGCCGGGCCGGTGCGTCCGGATCCCAGCCGGCGCCCAGCCGGCCCAGGCACAGCCCGACCCCGGTGGTCGCCCAGCGCAGCGCGCCCTGCAGGTCCGACCGCTCGACCAGCAGCTCGGCGACCAGGTCGCAAAGCCTCGGATCGTCCGGCATCTCCAGCTCGATCTGCTCGATCAGCGCATCGGCCTCGTCCGTTTTGTCCATCATGGACAGCGCACGGGCCAGCGGCACCCGCGGGTCAACAAACGCCGGGCCGCCGTCCGCCAGCGCCTGCCGGAACTCCTGCGCCGCGGCGGCCGGCTCGTCGGCGAGCAGCCACTGCTCGCCCGCGCGGAGGAAGGCCTCGGAGCGCGGGAACTCGTCGGTCTGGGTGCCCGTGGTGGCCAGACTGATCATGTGCTCTGCGGCGCTGCGGTGATCACCACTCGCCGCGGCATCGAACTCGATCGCATCGAACATGTCGCGAGTCAGCATCACCACGTCCGGGGACGTACCCAACCCGGGACCCCTTCCAACGCCACGAACGAACTCAAGGTACGGGGAACGACGTTATCTGCGCGAACGCTCCAGTGCATCCCAGAAGCCGCGACGCAAGGCATGCCTGGTCTCGTCGTGCAGCAGTGAATCGATCGGCAGCGCCGAATCCTGGAGCAACCTGGCCTCCAGGTCCGACGGCATCCGCGGCTTGCGGGCCAGGACGGCCTCCAGCCACAGGGCCGGAGCCTCCCGGGCCACGGACTGGCCGAATTCGAAGCCCTCGGCGTGGGCGGCCTGGACCGCGTCGGCGAGCGGCATCCCCTGGCCCGGGACCGGAGTCGGCTGCCCGGTAGCGTGCGGCCCCGGGGATTGCGGCGGCGGAGCCTGCGGCATGGGTGCCTGCGGCGCCTGGGCCTGCGGCGGCCCGGGGGGTTGCGGCACCTGGGTCTGGGGCACCGGAGTTTGCGGCGCGCCGTAAGGCCCGGGCGGCGGAACGTAGGACGATCCCGGATTCTGCCCGCCCCCGGCGGGTGCCGGGGGCGCGGGCGGCGGATATGGCTGCCCGGGCATCATCTGCTCGGAGGGCAGCACACCGTAGGCCCCCTGCTGGTACGGCCGGGACGGGACATCCTGGGCCGGCCCCTGGAACGAGGATGGCGGCGCCTGGTACAGGTTCTGCTCATTGGCCGGGGGCTGCGCATGGGCACCACGCGCCCGCGGGTCCGGAAGTCCCGGGGGTGACGAGGGCGGAGGCGCGGACGGCGCCGCGTGCTGGCCCGGGATGCTCTGGCCGGGGATGCCCTGGCCCGGGATGCCCTGGCCCGCCAGACTCGGCTGGCCGTTCCCGTTCTGCTGGGCCGGCGCCCCCTGACCCGGCCCGCCTTGGGCCGGGCCGCCCTGGGCGGGCCGGGACTGGGCGGGCCGGGACTGGGCCGGCAGCGACTGGGGCGGCGGGCTGGGCGGCGCGTAGGCCTGCGGCGGCATCGCCTGCTGTCCCGCCATGGACTGCTGACCCGATCCGGGCAGGCCCGGCTGAGCGGGAACGCCGCCCAGGCCCTGCTGACTGCCCAGGCCCGGCTGGCCCGGCAGGCCCTGCTGTCCTGGAACTCCCGGCTGTCGCTGGGCCAGGTTCGAGTTCGGGTTGGGTCCTGGGTTTCGTTGCGGCTCGGAAAGGCCAGGCTGCGCCTGCAGTCCTGAGGCAGCCTGCAGGTTCTGCGCACTCTGCGGCGGGACTCCCGGGACCGGCGCGCTGCCGGGCGCGCGCGACGGTGCGCCCCCGCCGCGGGCGGCCTCCATGGACTGGCGCTCGATGGACCCGGGCGGCTCGCGGCGCGGCAACGGGGACGGGACAGCGCCCGGCTGGCCACCTGGAACCTGGGTGCCCGGGAGCTGGGCCCCCGGGAGCTGGGCGCTGGCGGGCTGGGCACCCGGCTGCGCCGCACGCTGGTACTCCGCCACCACCGGCGCGGTGTAGATCGCGGGCGGGGCGGGATGCGACCCGGCGGACAGGGCCTGCTGGCCCAGCGGGCCAGCCACGGTGCCGTGCCCGTTGGTTAGAGCGCGGGTCGCGGACACGGCCAGATGGTAAGGCTCCTCGCTGCCCAGCGAGTCGGTGCCGGCCACCAGCTGGGTGAAGGGCCGCAGATGCCCCTCGCCAATCTCGATGATGTCGTCGCATTCCTGGCGGAGGCTGCGGGAAATGGTCCAGTTGCCGCCCACCGTGATGTGCACGATCGTCACCCGGATACCAAGGTCTTGCACATCCGCGACGACCTGGGCCAGGTCTTCCTCCGCACTGACCAGGAGGGCATCGCTGATCGCGTTGTTGCGGGCCAGGGTGGTGAGGTCGCGGCGGATCTCGCTCTCCACGCCCTCCCGCCGCCCCGGCCGGGTCCGGCCCAGCCGCAGCTTCAGCCCGGGAAGATCGGCAAGTGAGTCGTGCTCCGAAGTGCGCCGACCTTCGACCGAGGCCTCGTACCAGTAGCAGCGAAGCAGCGGGCGGCCGGTTCTCTCCCGGGCGATGCTGCCCATAAACGACAGCAGCCCGGCGTAATCCCAGGATACGGACTCTCGGTGGCGGGTTCCGTGGACGGCCATCGCGCCATCCGCCAGCACGTAGCCCGCGTCCACGAACAGCGCGCACCGATCCACGCGACACCGTCCTTTCCTCGACGCGAGACGTTACCAGCGCCCAGCCAACCGCGTGATGGATCGCGGCAGGTCGCGAGGTTCCTCGCGACCCGAGGCGTCCGCTCTCGGCAAAAGCGCCCCCGGCAATTGCGTCTGGCCCGGCTAATCTTCGGCCATGCGACTTCTTGTTCTCGGGGGTACCCGGTTCCTGGGGCGTGCCATCGTGGACGAAGCGATCCGGCGTGGCTACGACGTCACAACCTTCTCGCGGGGGCTGAGCGGTGAGCCCCGGCCGGGTGCCGAGGCACTTCACGGAGACCGTACCAACTCCGCGGACCTGCTCAGGCTGGCTGAACGAGATTTTGATCTGGTCATCGACACCTCGGTGATCGCTCCTCGTCATGTGGCCGCATCCGCCCGGTTGCTGGCCCCGCGGGTCCGCCATTACACGTATGTCTCCACGCTCTCGGTCTACGCCGGCTTCGGTGAGGCGCCGGTCAGCGAGGAGTCCCCGGTGCTCGGCGGATCGCCTGACGCCGACGGTTCCGTCGAGGAACTCGGGTACGGCGAGCTCAAGGTCGGGTGTGAGCGTGCCGTGGAGGAGGCCCTGCCCGGCCGGTGCCTGATCGCGCGCCCCGGATTGCTGGTCGGCCCGCACGAGAACGTGGGGCGGCTGCCCTGGTGGCTGACCAGGATCGCGCGCGGCGGGACGGTCATCGCCCCCGGCGAGCCCGGCCGGCCACTGCAGGTGACCGACGCCCGCGACCTGGCCGCCTGGCTGGTGGACAACACCCGGCGGGGCATCCCCGGCGTGGTCAACGTGCCTGGGGCGAGGGGCACCACGTTCGGGGAACTGCTGACGGACTGCGGCGAGGCCACCGCGGTGGACCGTGCGCGGGGCAGCGCGTGGCCCGGGGCTGGCCAGTACGGGCCGTTGCAGCTCCGCTGGGTTCCGGACCAGGTGCTGCTGGCCGCGGGCGTGCAGCCCTGGATGGAGCTGCCGATGTGGGCGCCGGAGACCCCGGAGTTCGCGGGAATCTGGGACGTCACCGGGGACCGCGCGCTGCGGACCGGCCTGCGCTACCGGCCGCTCAGCGACACCGTCCGGGACACCTGGAGCTGGCTGCGCCGCGACGCGGCGGCCCACGGAGGCGAGATGGGGTTCGGCCAGCGGCCCGGGATCGGCCTGGACCCGGCCAGGGAACAGGAGATCCTGGCCAGCCTGGCTGGGTAGGCTCGCGATCGTGAGCGACCGTGATGACCTGCTGCAGATGATCAAGGACAAGGCCGTGGTGCACGGTGACTTCGTGCTGTCCTCCGGCCAGCGGGCGACCTGGTACATCGACCTGCGCCGGATTCTGCTCAGCGGGCAGGCGGCTCCGCTGGCCGGCCGGGTGATGCTCGACCTTACCGCCGGTCTCGGTTACGACGCGGTCGGCGGCCTCACGCTCGGCGCTGATCCGGTGGCGACGGCGATGATGCACGCGGCCAGCGCGGCGGGGCAGCCGCTGGATGCATTTGTGGTGCGCAAAGAGGGCAAGGCGCACGGCCTGCAACGGCGTATCGAGGGCCCCAACGTCGCCGGCCGCCGGGTGCTCGCCGTGGAGGACACCTCGACCACTGGCGGGTCCGTACTGACCGCGGTGGACGCCCTGGTTGAGGCCGGGGCTCAGGTGGTGGGCGTGGCCGTCATCGTCGAACGCGGCGCCCGGGAGCCGGTGACCGCCCGAGGCCTGCCCTACCTGGCCGCCTACGACATGGGCGACCTGGGCCTGGGCTGATCGTCCTGGGAAGCCGTCCGATGGTGCCGCCCGTTCCGCCCGCCCGCTGCGGGCGCCCCGGGCGCTGCGGGCGCCCCGGGCGCTGCGGGCGCGCCGGGCGCTGCGGGCGCGCCGGGCGCTGCGGGCGCCCCGGGCGCTGCGGGCGCGCCGGGCGCACGAGCGGCCCCCGCGGGGCTGGCCGCCGCGACGTGACCCTCGGCCGCCTCCTTGCGGAACTCCCGTAGGCGATACATCACGAACGCGGCGATGGCGATGATCGCCACGGCCGCGATCACGTAGCCGGCCAGGGCAATGCCGTGCGCGATGCTCTGCCAGGTACTGCTCAGGCTGTAGCCGATCAGCGAGATCGCGGTCACCCAGACGGCCGTGCCGATGAGGCTGAGCACCCCGAACAGCACTGCGGGCATCTCAATGAAGCCGGCCACGATCGACACGAACGTGCGTACCACCGGCAGGCACCGGCCTACTGGCACCGCCCATGCCCCCCGGCCGGCGAAGAAGCGCTCCGCCCGGTCGATGTCGGCGTGCGTAATGAGCAGGTAACGGCCGAACCTGTGCACCAGCGGCCGCTCGCCGACCCGTCCCACCGTGTACGCGACGAACGAGCCGAGCAGCTCCGCCACCGTGCCGACGATGATCACCGCGACGATGCTGAAGTGCCCCTCACCGGCCAGTACCCCCGCAAAGCCGAACGTGATCTCCGACGGAATCGGGACGCAGCAGGCCTCGAGAAAGCCGAAGAGAAGACAGCAGCCAGGCCCGCCTCGCTGAGAAAGCTCTCCATAGCTCACTGTTGTACAGCATGCAGGCCGCCATGCCGGTCGGCATCGGGCGGGGTTACGCGAGCTTTAACCCGGGACGTGAGACGGGATGCGGGCGTATGTTTCCGGACGCAGATCCCAGGCGGATTGTTCCGGGGCCGGGCCTTACGCCTCTGTCCGCCGGCATCCACGTCCCCCGATACTGGACCCAAGCAACGACAGGGAGTCAATCGCCATGCCAATAGCCACCCCAGAGGTCTACGCGCAGATGCTGGACCGCGCCAGGGAGCGTGGTTACGCCTATCCCGCGATCAACGTGACCTCGAGCCAGACGCTGAACGCGGCCCTGAAGGGCTTCGCGGACGCGGAAAGCGACGGCATCATCCAGGTGTCGACCGGCGGCGCCGAGTATCTGTCCGGCCAGGCGGTCAAGGACATGGTGACGGGCTCGGCCGCGCTGGCCAGCTTCGCCCGCTCGGTGGCCGACAAGTACCCGGTGCAGATCGCCCTGCACACCGACCACTGCCCCAAGAACAAACTGGACGGGTTCATGCGCCCGCTGGTCAGGCTGTCCCAGGAGCGGGTGGCCAGGGGTGAGGAGCCCCTGTTCAACTCGCACATGTGGGACGGGTCCGCGGTCCCGCTCGACGAGAACATCGCCATCGCCTCGGAACTGCTCGACGAGTGCGCCCGGGCGCGCACGGTCATGGAGATGGAGATCGGCGTGGTCGGCGGTGAGGAGGACGGCGTCACCGGCGAGATGAACGAGAAGCTGTACAGCACGCCAGAGGACGCCCTGGCGGTCGCCGAGGCCCTGGGGCTCGGGGAGCGGGGCCGCTACCTGCTCGCCGCCACGTTCGGGAACGTGCACGGGGTGTACAAGCCGGGGCACGTCACCCTGCGCCCGTCGATCCTGAAGGAGATCCAGGACGCCGTGGGCGCCAAGTACGGCCAGGACAAGCCGTTCTACCTGGTGTTCCACGGTGGATCCGGCTCCGCGCTGGAAGAGATCCGGGAGGCCATCTCCTACGGCGTGGTCAAGATGAACGTGGACACTGACACCCAGTACTCATTCACCCGCCCGGTCGCGGACCACATGTTCCGCAACTATGACGGCGTGCTCAAGATCGACGGCGAGGTCGGCAGCAAGAAGGCGTACGACCCCCGGGCCTGGGGCAAGGCCGGCGAGGCGGGCATGGCCGCCCGGGTGGTGCGGGCCTGCGAGGACCTGCTGTCCGCGGGCACCAAGCTCGGCTGACCCCGCCCCGGTCGGCCCTGGGCAGAAGCCTGCCCGCCCGGACCCGCCGGCGGGCAGGCTGGCCTCATGGAGACGCCCGCCGGCCAGATCGCCGTCCTGTCCGACATTCACGGGGTCCTGCCCGCACTGGAAAGCGTGCTCGCCGAGCCCGAGGTGGCCGGCGCGGATCGTGTCGTCCTGACCGGCGACCTGGCCGCCGGGCCGCAGCCACGCGAGACCCTCGACCGGCTGGCCTCGCTCGGGGACCGCGCGCTGTGGATCCGCGGCAACGCGGACCGCGAGCTGGTCCAGCTGGCCCGCGGCGAGGTGAGCACCGTCCCGGACCCCATCGCGCCCTGGGCCGCCGGCCAGCTCCGCCCCGACCAGGTCGGCTTGCTCGCCGGGCTTCCCCTCACCGCAACCGTTGAGGTGGACGGCCTGGGCCCGGTGCTCTTCTGCCACGCGACCCCGCGCGACGATGAGGAAGTGGTCCTGGCCGACTCCCGGCTGGAGCGCTGGGCCGACGTGCTCGGCTCCGTCCGCCCGGAGGTGGCCGTGGTGGTGTGCGGGCACACGCACATGCCGTTCAGCCGGCTGGCTCATGGGCGGCTGGTGGTCAACCCGGGCAGCGTCGGGATGCCGTACGGCCGGGCCGGGGCGCACTGGGCGCTTCTCGGGCCGGGGGTGGCGCTGCGGCGGACCGTGTTCGACGCCGGGGCGGCCTGCGCCCGCGTCGCGGCGGAATCCTCCTACCCGGACGCGGCGGAATGGGCGGACTTCTATATCAACACCAGGGCCACCGACGCCGAGGCGCTGGCCGTCATGGCCCCCCGCGACGGCCGGAGCGCCTGAACGCCACCTGGATCGCGTCCACGACCTGGGCTGGTGCGCGGGTGATGTCCGGCCAGGTGAAGTGGACGACCTCGTAGCCGGCGGCGCGCAGCCGGGCATCGCGCTCCAACTGGGCGCGGGCTCTGGCCGGATTCTCGTACTTCACCGCCCCGTCGGCCTCGCCGATCGTGTTGTAGCGCCGCCAGAGGAAGTCCACCCGGCCGATGACCTCGCCGTCATCGCCGATCCAGACCTGCAGATCCGGCGGCGGGAGACCGGCCTGGTGAAACGCGGCCCGGCTGAGGGACTCCAGCACCGACTCCGATCGGGCATCGCTGAACCCGGCCACCTGGCGGGCCCGCTGCAGGCCCCGCCACCGCGGGCAGTCCGCGATGACCGCGGCCAGCTCGCTCTTCGACGTCAATCCGGCGTACAGGGCCGAGTCGGCGACCGCCACCCCTTCACCGAAGGGCAGGATGCGGGCTAAGTCGATCACGGTCCTCGGCACGGAGGTCAGCAGCACGCCGCGGTAGCTGACCACGTGTTCCGCGGGCAGCGCCGCAACGTGCACCCGGACCCCGGGGCCGCCGGTGTGACTACCGCGATTCCCCGGCGCTCGCGTGATCTGGATCAATGGCGCCTGATCATGTCCCACGATCCCAAGCTGGTACACCCGCGCCGCAGATTGGTGACTCCCCACCGAGCGCCAACTACCCGCCGACCATGCGCTTCCTGCCGACCGGGAGCCGGTGACTTTGAGGGCAGCGGCCACGCGGAGCAGGTGGTAACCGGCTTGCCGGGCGCGGTCGTCCGGCGCTTCCCCGACCACTGCAGCTGCGGCCGCTGCAGTCGCGTACACCCCCGTTAACAGCGGGCGCAGGGCACCCTGGCGGACCAGGCGGCCGATCTGGCGGCTGGACAATCCCGCCGCCCGCAACTCCGCGGTGGTCCGCACTCCTTCCAGCTCGCTCAGCACCCGTCCAGGGTCGCCTCGACTGCCGACAATTCACGTATCTGGTGCACCAGAAGGGGTGTTTTGTCCGGTTCGGCTGCACTAAATACGTGCGACGTGGCCGGCCGGGCGGCGGGAGACCCCCGGGGGGCAGGAGACCCAGGGGCAGGAGACCCCGGGGGGCGGGACGGGGGAGGCGGGAGCGGCCGTGGGCACCCGGGCAGTACGGCAGGATGAGGGGCATGGACCACCGCAACCTCATGGCCGGGCCGCCCCCGGTCTATCTGCCCGACGACCCGTGCGCCGCAGAACTGGCCGCCGGGGCCGATCCCGCTGCCGTCGCCGCGGCCGATCCGGCCTGCCTGGCCGCCTGGGCGGCCCTGGCCGAGCAGGCGCTGGACCGCAGGGAGTGGATCACCGCCTACGCCTACGCCCGCACCGGATACCACCGCGGCCTCGACCAGCTGCGCCGGGCCGGCTGGAAGGGCAACGGGCCGATCCCGTGGGAGCACGAGCCCAACCGGGGCTTCCTGCGTTCCCTGGCTGCGCTGAGCCGGGCCGCCGGGGCTATCGGCGAGAC
This sequence comes from uncultured Actinomycetes bacterium, assembly GCA_963770545.1. GTDB lineage: Bacteria > Actinomycetota > Actinomycetes > Streptosporangiales > Streptosporangiaceae > RYN-230. The sequence continues at coordinate 68,425 of CAVYQF010000009.1, forward strand.
CGAGGAAGAGGCGCGCTGCCAGATCTTCCTGGCCGACTCCAGCGCCGCGGCGGTGGCCGCCCTCGACGTTTTCTGACCTCGGACAGGGCGTAACCCCCAGCCCACCACGTGGAGTAACCTCAGACGTCGCAGCCGCGGCGAGGCCTGGAAGGGGCTGGTGCGATGCCGGCCATTGTGGTCGTGGGCGCGCAGTGGGGTGACGAGGGCAAGGGCAAGGCCACTGACCTCCTGGGTGACCGGGTGGACTACGTCGTCCGGTATCAGGGTGGCAACAACGCCGGCCACACCGTCGTCATCGGCGACGAGAGCTACGCACTGCACCTGCTGCCCTCTGGCGTGCTGTCCCCCCAGGTGGTGCCCGTCATCGGTAACGGTGTCGTGGTCGATCCCCAGGTGCTGCTCGGGGAGATCGACGACCTCAGGCAGCGGGGCGTGTCCTGCGACCGGCTGCTGATCTCCGCGGACGCCCACCTGATCATGCCGTACCACCGGGCCCTGGATAAGGTCACCGAGCGGTACCTGGGCAGCGCCCGGATCGGCACCACCGGCCGGGGCATCGGGCCCGCGTACGCCGACAAGGTGGCCCGGACCGGGATCCGGATCCAGGACCTGCTCGACCCGGGGATCCTCAGCCAGAAACTGGAACTGGTCCTGCGTGAGCGCAACCAGGTGCTGACCAAGGTCTACAACCGCCGCGGCATCGACGCAGCCGCCGTCGCCGAGGAGTACCTGGGTTACGGCGAGCAGATCCGCTCCTATGTCGCCGACACCGGCCTGGTGCTGAACCAGGCGCTGGATGACGGCAAGTCCATCCTGCTGGAGGGCGCGCAGGCGACCATGCTCGACGTGGATCACGGCACCTACCCGTTCGTCACGTCCTCCTCGCCGACGGCGGGCGGCGCCAGCGTCGGCTCGGGCGTCGGCCCGACCCGGATCACCAAGGTGATCGGCATTCTCAAGGCCTACGCCACCCGGGTGGGCGCGGGCCCGTTCCCCACCGAGCTGGCCGACACCCAGGGCGACTGGCTGCGCGAGGCCGGCGGGGAGTATGGCGTGACCACGGGCCGGCCCCGGCGCACCGGCTGGTTCGACGTGGTGGTCGCCCGCTACTCGACCCGGGTCAACGGGATCACCGACTACTTCATCACCAAGCTCGACGTCCTGTCCGGCCTGGACCGGGTGCCGGTGTGCGTGGCCTACGACGTGGCGGGCACCCGTCACGATGAGATCCCGATGACCCAGACCGACTTCCACCACGCGACGCCGGTCTATGAGTACCTGGACGGCTGGCGGGAGGACATCTCGCAGGCCCAGGAGTTCGCGGACCTGCCCCGCAAGGCCCAGGCCTACGTCCAGGCGCTGGAGGACATGATCGGGGCGCCGGTCGCGGCGGTCGGTATCGGCCCGCGCCGCGACCAGACCCTGCAACTGCGCCCGCTGACCTGAAATCCCGGCCGCGCCGCACCCGCTCAGGTCACCACCCGGCTGGCCGTTCCCGCCCCGCCCCTTCCTTCGCCGCAACGAAAACCAACCCGCCCACGGCCATCACCCCTCTGCGCGGTACCTGGCGCCACCGCCGGTTCGGTAGCCGGGCGCCCGGCCTGCCTCGGGCGTCAGCCGCCGGGGGCGCGGTGGCCGGGCCGGCCCGGCCGGCTTTCGGCGCGGAGGGCCCAGCGCTCGTGGTCACGCCACTGTCCGTCCACCATCAGATAGCCCGGCGAGAAACCTTCTCTCTCGAATCCCAGCCGCCGGACCAGGTTGATCGAACGGCGGTTGGCGGGCTGGATGTTCGCCTCCACCCGGTGCAGGCCCAGGTCGCCGAACACGATGTCGAGCACAGCCCGCACCCCCCGGGTCATGAAGCCCTGGCCAGCATGCGAGACGAACGCACCGTAGCCCAGGTCGCCGGACTGGAAGCCGCCGCGCACGATGTTGTTGACGTTCACGTAACCGACCAGGGATCCGCAGTGGCGATGGCGCATCAGGTAGGCGGCCTGATCGTCACGAGCGGCCCGGTCCAGGTAGGCAGCAAAGCGCGCGGGGGTGTCCGGGGGGTCGAGCCAGGGCTGATGCAGCGATCGGCTCGCCAGCACCGCCGCCACGAACTCCCCGGCGTCCGAGCTCTGCGGTAGGGCCACGTCCACATCCATGCTCGAAGTCTCCTCCACTAGCCAGCGCGGTCCGCCGCAGGCCCGGGCAGGGCCACGGGTAGGCTCGCGCCCGTGCGAGTCCTTCTCCTCGGTTCGGGCGGCCGCGAGCACGCGCTGGCCCGGGCGCTGTCCGCCGACCCGGACGTCACCGACCTGCATGCGGCGCCGGGCAACCCGGGCATCGCCGAGCTCGCCCACCAGCATCCGGTGGACCCGACCGACACCGGGCAGGTGGCTGGCCTGGCCCGGGCGACCGGCGCCGACCTGGTCGTGGTCGGCCCGGAGGCGCCGCTGGTCGCCGGGGTGGCCGACGCGCTGCGCGCGTCCGCCATCGCGTGCTTCGGTCCCAGCCGCCGGGCCGCGGCCATCGAGGGCTCCAAGTCGTTCGCCAAGCACATCATGCAGGCGGCCGGGATCCCCACCGCCGAGGCGTACACCTGCGAGACGAGCGACCAGGTGGACGCGGCGCTCGCTGAACTGGGGCCCCCGTACGTGGTGAAGGCGGACGGCCTGGCCGCGGGCAAGGGCGTGGTGGTCACCACCGACCTGGATGCCGCCCGGGCCCACGCGGAGGCCTGCGGCACGGTGGTCATCGAGGAGTTCCTGGACGGCCCGGAGGTATCCCTGTTCGCGCTGGCCGACGGGTTCACCGCGGTCCCGTTGCTGGCCGCGCAGGACTTCAAGCGGGCCGGGGACGGGGACCAGGGACCGAACACCGGCGGCATGGGCGCGTACGTCCCGCTGCCGTGGGCGCCGCCGGGCCTGGCCGATGAGGTAATGGCCACGGTCATCCAGCCGGCCGTCGATGAGTTGCGCCGCCGCGGGACCCCCTACCGTGGCCTGCTGTACGCGGGACTGAGCCTGACCGCCGCCGGGATGCGGGTCGTGGAGTTCAACGCCCGGTTCGGTGACCCGGAGACCCAGGTGGTGCTGGACCGGCTGGCCACCCCGCTGGGCGGCCTGCTGGCCGCGGCCGCCTCCGGGTCACTGGGCGGCGTGGCCCCGCCCCGGTGGACGGGGGGCGCGGCGGTCACCGTGGTCATCGCGGCCCAGGGCTACCCGGGCCAGCCCGCCGCTGGCGATGAGATCACCGGGATAGCGGCGGCGGGGCAGGTCCCGGGCGCGTACGTACTGCACGCGGGCACCCGGATCGATGACACCGGCCGGCTGGTGTCGGCCGGCGGCCGGGTGCTCGACGTGGTCGGCACCGGCCCTGATGTGGCGGCTGCCCGCGCCGTGGCGTATCAGGCCGCGGAGCAGATTGAGATGCGCGGTGGCTGGTACCGCACTGACATCGCCGGGCACGCGGCAGGATGGCCGGCCCAGGCCCGCCCGTGACCAGCGAGCCACCCCCGCCCGGCACCAGCCCCCCGCCCGGCACTACTACGCCGCCGGGCACCACCCCGCCACCCGGCACCAGCTCTCCGCCCAGCACCACCCCGCCGCCCAGCACCACCCCGCCGCCCAGCACCACCCCGCCGCCCAGCACCACCCCGCCGCCCGCGGGCCGGGTTCCCCGGCCGGACGCCCCGCTGCGGGTCAGCACCCTGGAACTGTTCTTCGACCTGGTCTTCGCGTTCACCCTCACCCAGCTGTCCACGCTGCTGGACGGCAACGGCCTTTCCGCCACCTCGCTCGTCCAGGTGCTGCTGGTCTTCGGGGTGCTGTGGTGGATGTACGGCGGATACGCCTGGCTGACCAACACCCGCACCCCGGACCGGACCCCCGAGCGGCTGCTCCTGCTGCTCGGCATGGCCGGGTTCCTGGTCGTCGGGCTGGCCATCCGGAACGGGTTCGGCGACTCCAGGTCGGATGCGAGCGGCCTCTACCTCGGTCTCGGTTACCTGATCGTGGTGTGCGTGCACGGCGGGCTCTATTACCGGGTGAACCGGAACATCATCCGGATAGTCCCGATCAACCTCAGCTCGGCGCTGCTGGTCCTGGTAGCCGGGCTGACCAGCGGCCTGGCGGCCTACCTGCTGTGGACGGCGGCGCTGGCCATCCAGGTCCTGTCCCCGCTGGTAGTTCGCGTCGGCGGCCGGTTCGACATCGCCCCGGCGCACTTCGCCGAGCGCCATGGTGCGCTGGTCATCGTGGCGCTGGGTGAGTCGGTCGCCTCGGTCGGCATCGGCGCCGCGGAGCATCCGCTGGACGCGCAGATCGTGCTGGCGGCCGTGCTCGGCCTCGGCGTGTCGGCGGCGCTGTGGTGGATCTACTTCGGGGGCGCGGACGACGAGCTAGCCGCCACGGCCATGGCCCGGGCGCCCCGCATCCGGCGGCCGTCGCTGGCCCTGTCCGCGTACTTCTACCCGCACATCCCGATCCTGCTCGGCGTGGTGGGGCTGGCCGCTGGGATGAAGCTGACCATCGGGCACGCCACCCAGCCCCATCCGGCCGCCCAGGCCCTGGCGATCGGCGGCGGGGTGGCGCTGTTCCTGGCCGGGCAGGCCGCGTTCCGCCGGGCTCTGCGGCTCGGCCCGGTCTGGCCGCGCCTGGTCACAGCCCTGTTCGCGCTGGCCACCGCCGCACTGGGGGCCACCGTGGCCATCGAGGCCCAGCTGATCGTGCTGCTAGCCGGGCTGGCCGCGATGCTCGCCGCCGAGCATCTCCGGGGCACTTCCGCCGTCAGCGCGGTGCGGAAGCGGCAGTCCGCCACCCCCAACTCACCGCAGTGACCAAAGTCACCACGCTGATACACGCCGGTGGCCGCAGCCAGGCCTGGCGCGGGCCCGGTTGGCGTGCGCGATGCGCGAGGATAGAACATGTGATTGAGCGCTACACACGGCCCGAGATGGGCCGGATCTGGAGCGATGCGCACAAGTACCAGCTGTGGGCCAGAATCGAGACGCTGGTCCTGGAGGCGCACGCCAAAGCCGGGACCGTGCCGGCCGACGCGGTGGACCCGGTCCGGGCCGCCCCGCCGCCCACTCCGGAAGCCGTCGCCGAAGTGGAGGCGGTCACCGAGCACGACGTGATCGCGTTCCTGACCGCCTGGGCGGACAACACCACGCCTCGTGAGGCCGCCGCCTACGTGCACTACGGGATGACCTCCTCCGACCTCCTAGACACGGCACTGGCGCTGCAACTGACCGAGGCGACTGACCTGCTCGTGGCCGAGGCGACGCGACTGGTCGCCGCGCTCCGCGAGCACGGCCTGGCGCACCGCGCCACGCTCCGGGCCGGGCGGACGCACGGAATCCACGCCGAGCCGGACATCTGGGGGCACCGGGTCGCCGACTTCGCGTTCGCGATGGCCCGCAGCCGGGACCGGCTGGCCCGGGCCCGGGACGCTGTCGCGGTCGGCAAGCTGTCCGGCCCGGTCGGCACCTACTCCAACATCGACCCGGACATTGAGGCGACCGTCCTGCCGGAACTGGGGCTCCGCCCGGCTGACGTGGCCACCCAGGTGGTGTTCCGCGACGGAATCTCGGAGTGGATCAGCGCCCTCGCCCTGGCCGCCACCGTCTGTGAGGCGATCGCGCTGGAGGTCCGGCACGGGCAGCGGACCGAAGTGCGGGAACTGGCCGAGCCGTTCCGGGCCGGCCAGAAGGGTTCCTCCGCGATGCCGCACAAGAAGAACCCGATCCGCTCCGAGCGGATCAGCGGCATCGCCCGGATCATCCGCGGCTACGTCACCCCGGTCCTGGAAGGGATGCCGCTGTGGCATGAGCGGGACATCTCGCACTCCAGCGTGGAGCGGATCGCGCTGCCAGACGCGGCGACGGCCACCGACTACGTTCTTCACCTGACCACGGGGCTGGTCGAGGGCCTGGTGGTAGACGAGGACCGCATGCTCGCGAACCTGGAATCCACCGGCGGCCTGATTTACACCTCGAGCATCCTGCTGGCGCTGGTCAACTCGGGGATGTCCCGGGAAGACGCCTACGCGCTGGTCCAGGCGGCGGCCATGATCACGTGGCAGACAGGGACGCCGCTGCGGGAGACACTCCGCACCGAGGCCGCCGCGCTCGGCCGCATCCTGGACGAGGCCGCGCTGGACGAGGTGTGCCGCCCGGAACGGTACGTGGCGAACCTCGGGCCGGTCTTCGAGCGGCTGGAGCGGCTCTCGTGAGCAACGCCGGCCCGGGCAGTGTGGATCCGGGCGGTGCGAACCCGGGCAGTGCGAACCCGGGCAGTGCGAACCCGGGCAGTGCGGATCCGGGCAGTGCGGATCCGGGCGGTACTGGGCTGGATGGGAGGCCCCCCGCGCTGCTGTACTCCGGCAAGGTCCGCGACGTGTACTCCTGGGGCGACGACCTGCTGCTGCTCGTCGCCTCAGACCGGGTATCCGCCTACGATCACGTGCTGCCCACCCCGATCCCTGACAAAGGGAAGATTCTGACCCAATTGTCACTGTGGTGGTTCGGGCAACTCGCCGACCTGGTCCCGAACCATCTGGTCAACGCGGAGATCCCGGCCGAGTTCGCCGGGCGGGCCATGGCCTGCCGCAAGCTGTCGATGGTGCCCGTGGAGTGCGTGGCCCGCGGGTACCTGGCCGGGTCCGGACTGCGCGAGTACCGGGAGTCCAGGTCGGTGTGCGGGGTGCCGCTGCCCCCCGGCCTCGTTGAGGGATCGCGGCTGCCCGAGCCTATTTTCACTCCCGCGACCAAGGCGCCGCGCGGGCAGCACGACGAAAATATCCCGCTGTCCGCGGTGGCCGCGTCGGTCGGTGCCGACGTCGCGGCTGATCTGGAGCGGATCACCCTGGAGGTTTACCGCCGGGGGGCGGACCTCGCCGCCCGCAGCGGCATCCTGGTCGCCGATACCAAGATTGAACTCGGCTTTGATTCCGCCGGGCGGTTGCTGCTGGCCGACGAGGTCCTGACCCCCGACTCGTCCCGGCTCTGGCCTGCGAGCCAGTGGCACCCGGGCCGGCCACAAGTCTCATTCGACAAGCAGATTGTCCGGGACTGGCTAGACTCGCCCGAGGCTGGCTGGGACAAACGAGACACAGATCCGCCCCCAGTCCTGCCCGGCCCGGTGGTTGAGCAGACCCGTGCAAGCTACATCGAGGCATATGAGCGCATCACTGGACGACAGTGGGTATGACTGCCGTGACAGCCTGGCCGACCGCCCTGCGCACCTGACGGGGTGCGGTGCGGACGGCCTGTATCTGGGTGTCACCGAAAGGGGGCCGGGCCGGTGGAATACTGGCCTGGAAGATGCACGAGGCTTCCCGCCGCCCCGCCATCCTGCCGGGTGGGGTGGCAGCAGTGCGCCGCCACCGCGGCGGGCCGTTGACCTCTCGTTTTCGAAGGACAGGAGCTTCAGCCCCATGACCATTGGCCCCGAGACCTGCTACCGCGTACGAGGCGGGATCCCGCTCCAGGGCACGGTCTTCGTTCAGGGCGCCAAGAACGCGGCGCTCAAGATGATCGCCGCGTCGTTGCTGACTGGAGAAGGCCGCACTGTACTGCGTAACGTGCCGGCTATCGAGGATGTCCGCCGCGCGGTGGAACTGGCTCAGGCCGTAGGCGCGGTCGTCAAATTCCACGAGGCCGAACGCACCCTCGTGGTGGACGCCTCCAACCTGACCAGCTTCGTCCTGCCGGCCGAGATCGCCCGCCGCTTCCGCAGCTCGGTGCTGTTCGTGCCGCCCCTGCTGCACCGGTTCGGTGAGGCGGTCATCGAGGGCATCGGCGGTTGCAACCTGGGCAGCCGGAACCTGGACTTCCACTACCGCGGCTTCGCGCGGCTCGGCGCCATCGTGGACGAGCAGGAAGACAAGATCCACATCAAGGCGGGCAAGCTGCAGGGTGCCCACCTGTACCTGGACACCCCGTCCCACACGGGTACTGAGAACTTGATCATGGCGGCCTGCCTGGCCCCGGGCACGACCATCATCGACAACTGCGCCCTCGAGCCGGAAGTGCTCGACGTCATCACGTTCCTGAGCAAGATGGGCGCGGACATCAGCGGCGGCGGCACCGGCTTCGTGACCGTGCGCGGGGTCAGCCAGCTCACCGCGACCGAGCACACGGTGATGCCGGACCGGATCGATGCGGGCGTGCTGGCCATGGCGGCCGCGATCACCGGCGGTGAGCTGAACCTGGTCGGAGCCTCCCTCGAGCACTTCGGGGTGGTCCGTTGGAAGCTTGAGCAGATGGGCGTGGACTTCACCCCGAAGGGTGCGGTCCTCCAGGTCCGCCGGGAGCGCACGCTGCGCCCGATAAACGTCATCACCAGCCCGTACCCCGGCTTCGCGACCGATCTCCAATCGCCCATCATGGCCCTGAGCTGCCTGGCCGATGGCACCAGCTACATCCGGGAAACCATCTTCGACGGCCGCTACGGGCTGGTCGGGGAACTCAACAAGATGGGTGCCAAGGTCGAGGTGGACAGCGGCAACGTGGTCATCGTGCATGGCCCGTCCGCCCTCAAGGGCACCAAGGTCGTCGCGCACGACCTGCGCACCGGGATCGCGCTCATCCTGGCCGGGCTGTGCGCGGAGGGCGAGACCGTGGTCGCGCCGGGATACCTCATCGACCGCGGTCACGCGGCGGTAGCGGAGCGGCTCACCACCCTGGGCGCTGACATCACCGCCGAGGAAAGCGGCTGACCTAGCCCGCGCCCCCTGAACCAGCGCTCCCACCTGGCTGGCGGCTCAGCTGGCCGGCGGCCGGTCTGGGTGGCCTGTCCAGCGGGCGGCTCACCTGGCCGAGGGCCAGTCCGAGTGTGGCCCACCTGGCTGTCGGCTCGCCTGCTGACCAGCGACTCCCTGGCGGCCAGAGACTCCCCGGCGGGCCTGCCACTCCGTGGCGGGCCCGCGCTCCCCGAAAATGTGACATTGCACGAAACAGTCCGCTGATTCTCTTCCTCGGAGGGCGTGGACAGGTTACGAAATATACGATCGTGCAATCGTTGCAGCGTAAAGGGTCTGACAGTGACTTCACAGCACAGGAAGTACCCCGCGGCCGGCGGCACATTAGTAGTTGCCGGATCACCTGACGCGTGCCTGCCATGCCGGGCACGTGTCGTTTGTGATGCCACTGGCCAGTCGCCAGCGCTGACGGGCCGCCGGCCATGACGGCCCAGCGCCCGGCCACGGCCGAGCTGACTATCGGCATCGTCGGCCCGCACGACCTAGTGGAACGGATCATGCTGTCCGGCAGCCCGCAGACCGGTGGGCTGCCAGGCGGTACGGGTCACCCGGCGGTCAGTTCCCCCGGGACATCCGCCAACGGGGTCTCCGCCGCCCCGGCCCGCAGGCTCGTAGCCGCCGCATACCGCAGCGAGCAGGAAGCCGCCGACAAGGTGCAGCGGCTCGGGCCGGGTATCGACGCCTGCCTGTTCGCCAGCCAGGTGCCGTATGAATACGCCCGGCGCGCGGGCACGCTCCGGGTTCCGGCCACGTACGTCCCGCTGTCCGGGAGCGCGCTGTACGCGGCCCTGCTGCGCGCGACCAGGGAACTGGGCCAGGACCTCAGCCGGGTCAGCGTGGACGTGCTCAGCCGCGCCGACGTGGAGGACGCCTTCGCCGAACTGGGCGTGCCCGTGACCGGCGTGCACGTCCGCGAGGATGCCGCGAACGCGGCCACGCTCGCCGCGTTCCACGAGCGGCTCTGGCGGCGGGACGAGATCACCTGCGCGTTCACCTGCCTCCAGTCGGTCGCCCAGCGGCTCACCGCCGCCGACGTGCCCGTCCGGATCCTCCGCCCCACTAACAGCGCCATCCGGTCCGCCCTGCGCACGGCCACGCTGCTCGCCGGGAACCGACGGCTGGAGGAGGCACAACTCGCCGTGGCCCTGGTAGAGGTACCCACGCTCCGGGACACCTCCCGCCGGTCCTCGCCGCGGCATGCCCGCGAGGAACTACGGCTCACCGTGCACCGGTTCCTGGTCCAGGAAGCCCAGCGAATGCACGCCTCAGTCAGCCCGGTCAGTGATCACTGCTTCCTGGTCACCGCGACCCGGGGCTCGCTCGCCGCGGCCACGGACGGATTCCGGGTCCCCCCGTTCAGCGAACGGGCCCGGACCGAGCTCGGCATCGCGGTGGAAGTCGGCATCGGGATGGGACGAACGGCGCAGGATGCGGAAACCCACGCGCAGGCGGCGCTGGCCCGGTCGCACGTGGCCGCCGGGACTCGCGGGTTCGCCCTGGATCGGGAGGGGATCGCCCTGGTTCCCGCGCCCCGGCACCCGGCCGCCCCGGCCGCGGAGGCCAGCCGTCCCCGCGGCCTGGAGACCCTGTCCCGGCTGGCCGACAAGCTGGCCGGCAGCGACAGCGCGCTGGTAGTCGACGCGGAAACCGCGGGCCGGGTGCTGGGCGTCACCGCCCGCACCGCCCGGCGGCTGCTGCACAGCCTGGTCGAGGAGGGACTGGCCTGGCCGCTGCCGCCGAGCCGGGCACCGCAGCCAGGCCGGCCGCGCCAGTTCTACCGGCTGGTCACGGAGAAGCTGGAGCGGCGGCCAGCCGCCCGCTGACGGCGCGCGCCGAGCCGACGTTCGGCGCGAAGCGGCGAGCGGGGGGTCCGGGGGGTCGTCCCCCCGGGCTAACTCAGCGGGGATAGGCGCGCGCTACGGACAGGAATGCGTCGTTCGCGTCGTGGTCGCCGATCGAGACCCGGACGCCCTCCGCGCCGAACGGCCGGACCGCGACCCCAGCCGCCGCCGCGGCGGCTGCGAAGTCCTGCGTGTCGCCACCGAGCCGCAGCCAGACGAAGTTGGCCTCGGTCGGCGGCACCGACCAGCCTTGGGCGAGCAGCTCGTCGCGGACCCGGGACCGCTCCTTGACCACCGCATCTACCCGTTCGAGCAGTTCCGCCTCGGCGGCCAGGGATGCGATGGCGGCGGCCTGCGCGACCGCGTTCACCGTGAACGGCAGCATGGTCTTGCGCACGGCTGCGGCCACCGGCTGGTGCCCGACCAGGAAGCCGACCCGCAGCCCGGCCAGCCCGTACGCCTTGGAGAAGGTCCGCAGCACGGCCACGTTCGGACGGTCCCGGTACAGGGCCATCCCGTCCGGCACCTGCGGATCCCGCACGTACTCGTGGTAGGCCTCATCCAGCACGACGAGAGTCTGCGGGGGAACCCGGTCCAGGAAGGCCGCGAGCTCGTCCGCGTGGACCACGGTGCCGGTGGGGTTGTTCGGGTTGCAGACAAAGATGAGCCGGGTCCGGCTGGTGATCGCGTCCGCCATGGCCGGCAGGTCATGCGTCTCGGCCCGCAACGGCACCGTGACCGGGACCGCCGACGACAGATCGACCAGGGTCGGGTAGGCCTCGAACGAACGCCAGGCGTAGAGCACTTCCGCGTCCGGCTCGCCTACGGCGCCGAGTAGCTGCTGGGTCACCCCCACCGAGCCGCAGCCCACCGCGATGTGCTCGGCCGGCACCTCAAACCGCTGCGCGATCGCCTCGGTCAGCCCGGCGGCCCCGTTGTCCGGGTAGCGGTTCACGTCCAGGGCGGCCTGCGCGATGACGTCAGCGACCGAAGGCAGCGGCCCGAAGGGCGATTCGTTCGAAGACAGCTTGTGGGACCGGCCATCCGGTGCGGTCACCCGCCGGCCGGGCTGATACGGCGCGAAGTTCTCCAGTACCGCGCGGAAGCGGGGCGATTCCTGGGACACCGGCGTCCTCCCCTCGGCGACAACCAGCACATCCTAGCTGGACAAGACGACCGCGAAGATGCCTGCACCGGCGGGGGTTTCATGGGACCTTTGTTCATGAAACGGCAAAGGTATCGCCAGGCAGGCGAAAAGAGGGCGGATGCATGGCTATCAGCAGCCTGCACGGGCGCGCGGCACTGGCGCTCCTGGCGGCGGCCGCCGCGGTCCTCGCGCTGTCGATGCATGCGGGGGCCAGCACCGGCACCCCGCTGATCAGCCCGGAGCAGGCCGGGTACAACGCCACCGGGGCCCAGTTCAAGACCATCGACGCCCGCGTCTTCCTGCGCCAGCCCACGCAGTACGCCAGTGAAGTAGCCAGTTTCGGGTCCAGCGTCCAACTGTGGTCACCCGGCCTGGTGATCTCCGTCGGCCTCACGGCCAGCACGTCCGGCGGGGGTTACACCACCTATGCCACGATCTACGACCGCAGCACGCACCAGGTGATCGCGTCGAATCCGAACGCCCAGCATTGCTGCGCCCAGGGCGACTGCTGCTTCCCGGGCCCCGTCACCTGGGACCCCGGTGTGAAGGCGTCCCTCAGGATCAGTTACACGCCGGCGGACGGCCAGCTGCTCATGATCGAAGGTCCTGGCGACGGGTCTGACTTCGCGTTCAACCTACACGGTTGCACCGCAGGCCTTCAGCCAGGCCCGGGTCGGCACCGAGTTCGGCAGCTCGCCGTGGGACGCGTCCTACCCGCACACCCCGCCGGTCAAATCCCTGAAGATCGCCGCTTACAGCCATGTGGATCTGACTAGTTACAGCGGGCACACGGCCACGCTGTGGTCGTGGTGGGTACACCACAGACTGCTCGCAAATACCGGGCAGCAGTCCGGCAGCGACTGGGTCGCCGTCCCGGGCGGCCTGTCCAGTGACGGCGCCAGCTTCCAGACCTTTTTCGTGCCCCAGAGCGCTCAAGGCTCCCGGCCGCCATCCACGCCATGACCAGGCGGATCAGCCCGGCCCAAGCGATCATCTGAGGACATCAAGGGGCGGCCCGGGGACCGACGCCACCCCGGTGTTCGTGACGGGCGGGCACCGGCGGTCTGAGCTGCCTCAGAGGGGATCGTGACCAGGCCGGGATTGACGGCCTCACTGGTGTGAGTTGTGATCAAAGAGGGTCACCCGGGAGCAGCCGCGGTGGGCAGGCCTTCAGGGGGCGGTGCATGTCCTCGCATCTGGTCGGCAGAAGGGCGGTGCTCGCCGCGATCGGCGCCGGTGCGGCCGGGGCCTGGCTGGGCAGCGTCCTCCCCGGGCGGCTGAGTGCCGCGTCGGGCAACTGGACCAGCGGGTACGTCCCGGACGGAGTCGCCGGGCTCACGGCAGCGTTCCCGTTGTCCGCGGTCCGGCTGCTGGACAGCCCGATGCGCGCGAACCAGGCCCGGAACACGAGCTACCTCATGTTCGTCGACCCGGACCGGCTGCTGCATACCTTCCGGCTCAACTACGGCCTGCCCTCCTCGGCCCGGCCCTGCGGCGGCTGGGAGGCGCCGGGATCGCTGGTCCGCGGGCACTGCACCGGCCACCTGATGTCAGGGCTGGCCCTCACCTACGCCAATACGGGGAACCAGGCCGCGGCGGACAAGGGCGCCTACCTGGTGGATCAGCTGGCCCGGTGCCAGGCCCGGGATCGCCGCGCTGGCTTCCACGACGGGTACCTGTCGGCCTTCCCGGAGACCTTCTTCGACCGGCTCGAAGCAGGCCTGCCCGTCTGGTCGCCCTACTACATGATCCACAAGATCATGGCCGGGCTGATCGACCAGCATGAGCTGGCCGGGAACACGCGGGCCCTGGAGGTGGCGGCCCGGCTCGGTGACTGGGTCGGGTGGCGCACCGGCCGGCTCTCCTATGCGCACATGCAGCGGATCCTGGAGATCGAGCACGGCGGCATCGCCGAGTCCCTGACCAGCCTGTACCGGCTGACCTGGGACGAGAGCTACCTGCGCACGGCGGAGCGGTTCTATCACGCCCGGGTCTTCGACCCTCTGGCCCGCGGCCAGGACGACCTGGAGGGCCTGCATGCGAACACCACCATTCCGAAGATGATCGCCTGCCTCCGGATCTGGGAGGAAACCGGGAACCGCCGTTACCACGACATCGCCGCCAACTTCTGGCGGATCGTGACCGACCACCATGCCTACGTCATCGGCGGCACCAGCAACTGGGAGCACTGGCACGCGCCCGACGTGATCGCCGGCCAGCTGAGCAACCGCACATGCGAGAACTGCTGCAGTTACAACCTGCTGAAGCTGACCCGGCTGATGCATTTCCACCAGCCGCACCGGGTCAACCTGCTCGACTACTACGAGCGGACGCTGTTCAACCAGATGCTGGGGGAACAGGACCCGCGGTCGGCGCACGGCTTCAACATCTATTACACGGGATTGTCACCAGCCGCGTTCAAGCGGCAGCCGCCGTTCATGGGCACCAACCCCGACGTCTACTCGACCAATTACCACAATTTCTCGTGCGACGACGCGACCGGGATGGAGACCCAGTCCAAGTTCGCGGACACCGTCTACTCCCGGGACACCAGCGGGCTATTCGTCAACCTATTCGTTTCGTCCGAGGTCAGCTGGGTCTCGGCGGGAGTGACGATCCGGCAGTCCACCGGGTTCCCGGACGAGCCCGCCACGCACCTCAGGGTCGTTTCCGGCTCGGCCCGGATGGCCATCCGGATCCGGCTGCCTGGCTGGCTGGCCGGCCCGGCCCGGGCCTGGGTGAACGGTGAGCCACTGCCCGGCCCGCACACCGCAGGAACATGGCTGGTCATCGAGCGGGAGTGGCGGCCCGGCGACCGGGTGGACGTGAGCCTGCCCATGACGCTCGGGCTTAACCGGACGCCGGACCAGCCCTCGGTGCAGGCCGTCACCTACGGCCCCGTCGTGCTCAGCGGCGGCTACGGCAGCGTGGAGTCCATGTTCATGCCCTGGCTGAACCCCGGATCAGTGACCCGGATCCCGGGGCGGCAGTTGCGCTTCCAGGCGGCCGTCAACGGCCAGCCCGTCACGCTCATCCCGATCGCGCGGATGCAGCACCAGCATTACAACGTGTACTGGCTCACGTAGCCGGGCACCTGGCGGGGTTGGGCCTGCCCGGTGCGAGAGGCGATAGGTAGAGTGGTCGGGTGAACCGACTGGGCGAACTCGAACGCGCCATCATGGACGTTCTCTGGGGAAGCGAGACTCAGCTCACCGTACGCCAGGTTGGCAGTAGGCTTACCGACCGGGATCTGGCTCACACCACGGTGATGACCGTCCTGGACCGATTGGCCAAGAAGGGGTTCGCCCGGCGGGAGCGGGACGGACGGGCCTGGCTGTACCGGGCCGCCGCGAGCCGGGAAGCATACGTCACCGAGCTTATGCTTTTCGCCCTCGATCAGACCGGCGACCGGTCGGCCGCACTCGCGAGTTTCGCCCGCCGCGTGTCGGGTAGCGAGGCACGGGTGCTGCGTCGAGCCCTGGAGACAGGCGGAGACCCCGCCGGGAGCTGACTTTCCGTGCTTTCCCCAGTCCTGGTTCTGGCCACCGTCGCGGTGGGCCTGGTACCCGCAGCGGCGGAACTGGCCACCGCCCGCTGGCCACGCCGGTCACCGGCGGCGGCCATCATGCTGTGGCAGGCCATGGGGCTCGGATGGGGAGTCGCCGCGATCGGCACCCTGGCGGCGCTCGGCGCGGACCCGGGTGGGCCCGGGGTGGCCGGCGGCGCACTCACGGTCGTGAATCGCGCGATCCGCAATGTGACGGCCGAGGTACGGCCACCCGGCCTGGCCGCGGCGATGCGGCTGCTCTGCCTGGGCGCCTCGGCGACGTTGCTCGCCTTGCTGTGCTGGGTCCTGATCGCTTCGGCCGGGGCGGTACTGCGGGACCGCCGGCGCCACCGGGCGCTGCTGAGCCTGCTCGCCCACGGCGATCCGAAAGTCCCCGGCGCCCTGGTCGTCGATTATCCCGCCGCGGCCGCCTACTGCGTGCCTGGCCTGCGCTCCCGCATCGTGATCAGCGCGGGCGCACTGGACCTGCTGGATCAGGCAGAATTGGCCGCGGTCCTGGCCCACGAGCGAGCGCATCTGCGGGAGCGGCACGACCTGGTGCTGCTGCCGTTCACCGCGCTGGCCCGGGCCTTCCCCTGGTCGGTACTCGTGCAGCGGTCCTACACGTCGGTCGCGCTGCTGGTCGAGATGCTCGCGGATGACCATGCCGCGCGGCAGCGGCCGGCCCGGGAACTCGTGACCGCCCTGATCCGGGTCGGCGCCGCGGGCACTGGCACGCCGGCCGGCACGCTGGCCGTGGCGGACGAGGACGGCGCTGAGGCCGGGAGCCATACTGAGGGCGAGGGCGGGGTGACCGCCCGGGTCGAGCGGCTGCTCACGCCGGCGCCGGGGCTCAGCCTGGCCGCCCGGATTCTGGTCTGCGGCACGGCCGCTGCGCTGGTCGTGGTTCCGGCCGCGCTGCTGGTCATGCCGATCTAGGCCGCAGGCCCGGCGGCGTCCTGAGCCCGGGCACCCGGTAACGCGGTCAGGACAGGCGCGGTCAGGACGGGGCGCGGTCAGCGACCTGGATCCGCACCCGGCGGAACCCCTTGCCCTTGTTCTCGATCTTGACGACCTGAATCCCCCCGACCTGGCGGGTCGAGGCCACGTGCGTACCGCCGTCCGCCTGCTGGTCCAGGCCGACGATGTCGATGATCCGCACCTCCTTGACCTCCGGCGGGACCAGGTTAGTGGCGGTGCGGATGATGTCCGGGATGGCAAACGCCTGATCGCGTGGCAGCACCCGGACGTCGATCCGGCGGTCCGCGGCGAGTTCCGCGTTGCACGCGGCCTCGATGGCCTCCCGGAAACCGGGCGGGACCTCGGTCAGGTTGAAATCCATCCGCGCGGTCAGCGGTTCCATGTTCCCGCCGGTGACCAGCGCACCGAAGTCCCGGAAGACCACGCCGCCGAGCACGTGCAGCGCGGTGTGGGTGCGCATCAGCGCGGTGCGGCGCTCGTTTTCCACGGCCCCGCGGACCGCGGTACCAGCCGGCGGCAGCGGGTCGTCCTCGGCGGGGATCAGGTAAAGATCGTCACCCTTGCGAGCGCCCACGATCCGGGTCTGCACGCCGCCCCACAGCAGTACCCCGTGGTCGGGTGGCTGGCCACCGCCGCCGGGATAGAAGGCCGAGGAGTCCAGCACGATCCCGTCCGGGCCGGACTCGAGGACGGCCGCGTCCCACTCGCGGAGCGCCTGGTCGTCGAGTTCGAGCCGGTGGGTGCGCACCTGCGGGGATTACCAGGGCCCGTAGGGGCCGGAACTGCTGCTTCCCCCGGTGCCGCCGTACTCCCGGACCTTGGGCCGCACGTCGGTGAGGTAGATGGCCGAGGCCACGAAGGCCGCGATCGGCAGGATGCCCACGGCACCGAAGCCGCCGGACAGGACGCCGAGGTAGAGCCCGATCACCGCGGCCACGCCGAGGATGATCAGCCAGAGCGGCTTGGTCTGCTTGCCAGCCGCCACGAATGCTTTCCCCGGACGGCGCAGTGCGTCCGCGAAGCCCCAAACCTCGCAGACAAAGGCGGCAATCGCCAGTATCTCGAGGAACCAGTAGAGCGGGCTCATCGCTCCTGTGTTCAGCAACACGTCATCAGGCTATCCGGTCGGGGCGGGAACCGGGACCAAAGCCCGTCTCCCGCCCGGCCTGCAGCAACTGCCTGCGCACGGATCGTCAGCTCCTCTTGCCCGTGGCACCCTTGCCGGGCAGCGCGGTCTTCCGGTCGAGCACCCGGGCGCCCTGCCTGGCCAGCTTGTCGTACTCCTGGATCGCCTTGGTCCGGGCGGTCGTCATGTACTCGTTGGCCAGCCCCGGCAGGGCGGCCAGCGAGCCATCGCTGCGCCAGCGGGCGATCCGCGCGGGAAGCTCGCGCAGGGCCTCGGAAGCCAGCACCCCGGCTCCGGCGGCGGCGTGCACGGGCTTGCTGCTGGCGAGCTTGCGCACCTCGGTCTTCACGTCAATGGTGGTGCGGTTCATGGTCATTCATCCTTCCTGGTCCACACGTCCCGGCCGCTTGGTTGAGTCAGGCGCCGTCGGACCGGCGGCCTCGTGCTGACCCAACGGCTCCGGTGCCGCGAGGGGATCGTCATTTTCTTCATCGAGTCCGGTTCCGGCCAGCCCCGTGTCAGCCGCCCCGGTCGCCTGCTCCCAGGCGCCTGCGCTGGCGCCTTGCGCGCGGACGGCTTCGGCGGCGGCCTGGGCCGCCGTGACCTCAGCCGCGGCCGCCTGGATGGCGGCCACTTCCGCCGCGACCGCGGCGTCCTCGGTGTCTTCCGGCGTCTCGTCCGGAGTCTCCCGGCGGAAGGACTCGTAGATCTCCAGCAGGACCTGCTTCTGCCGCTCGGTCAGCTCCGGCGCGGCCAGCACGGCGGCGCGGACCCCCGAGTCGGCCGGACGGTCCTCGAGGATCCCGGCCTGCACGTACAGGGCCTCCGCGGAGATGCGCAGCCCCTTGGCGATCTGCTGCAGTATCTCGGCACTTGGCCGGCGCAGGCCCCGCTCGATCTGGCTCAGGTACGGGTTGGAGACCCCGGCGGCCGCGGATAGCTGGCGCAGCGAGATCTTCGCTTGCTCTCGTTGCTCCTTGATGTATTCACCGATGGAGCTCACTCGCATAGGACTCACGCCTTCAGTGAATCAAACAGTGCTTGCTTTTGCAAACGCCGAGCAAGCACCCGGCCGGAGAGGGGTGCCGGCAGGATGGATGCCGGGCCCGGGGAAGGCGGGACAGGTGCCGCAGCCCAGGGGGTGCACGGCCCACGCGGCGAGGCCTGGAGTCCGGGTCCGGGTGGGTGCCTCAGCCGGGGAGTTCCGCCCGGATCACGCCGACAACCCGGCCGCCGCCGAGCACCGGCACCGCGCCGATCTCGTCCAGCGCCGAGTCCGGTACCCCCGGCCTGGTGGTCACGCCGAGCCGCCGCAACAGCGCGACGGTAATCGGGTCCCGGGCCCGGGACGAGCCGTCCTCGATCTTGAACGCGGCCGCCCGGCCGTCGGCCAGCGCGAACGCCTGCACGCCCTCCGCACCGACCTTGACCAGCAGGCCGGGGACCGAGGCCATCAGCGCCCGCTCCGGGCGCAGGCTCCCCGACGTCCATTCCGGGTAGGCCCGCATCGCGGCCGCCACGCGCTGCTCGGGCGTCGCGGCCGGCGCGGTGACCAGGGCCTGGAAGGCCCGGGCCAGGCCGCCCAGGGTCAGCGCGAACACCGGGGCGCCGCACCCGTCCACCCCGGCCGCCGGGAACTGCTCCCCGGCCAGGTCCTGGACCGACCGGCGGAGCGATACCTGGAGCGGATGCGCGGGGTCGAGATAGCTCTCCGTGGGCCAGCCCGCCGCGACGCAGGTGGCCAGCATCGCCGCGTGCTTGCCGGAACAGTTCATGTGCACCCGGTCCGCTTCCCCGCCTTCGCGCAGGAACTCACGGGCAAATATCTCTTCCCAGGGCAGCCCGCGCGGGCACTGGAGATCGTCCTCGGTGAGTCCGGCCCCGGCCAGGATCTCGCGCACCCCGGCCACGTGGAAGTCCTCACCCGAGTGGCTGGCCGCGGCCAGCGCGAGCAGCTTGCCATCCAGATCCAGGCCACAGCGCAGCATCCCGGCGGCCTGCATCGGCTTGTTCGATGAGCGCGGGAACATCGGCACGTCCCACTGGCCGGTGGTCAGCTGCGGCGCCCCGTCGGCCCCGATTATCACCAACGAAACGCGGTGGCGCGACTCGACGAATCCCGACCGGACCACCTCGGCGAGGATGGGTGGTTCAGTGACGGCTGCTCACCTCACTCCAAGCATCTGGCGGGCCTCGTCCGGGTCCAGCGGCGGCCGCTGGGCCAGGCCGGCCAGCGCGGCGGCCCGCTCGACCAGCTCGGCGTTACCCGTCACGGGCCGGCCCCGGGCGAACGAGGTGGTGTCCTCCATGCCGACCCGCAGGTGGCCGCCGGCGCCCAGCGCGCCGAGCGCCACGGGCAGCGCGGTCCGCCCGATCCCGGTGGCGGACCACGTCGCCCCCGCGGGCAGCGCGGCCACCGCCGCGACGAGCGCCGCCACCGTGCCGGGCATCCCGCCGGGTACGCCCATCACCAGGTCACAGTGCACATGACCGCCATGCGGCGGCCCCAGCTCGTCCAGCAGCCGGTGCAGCGTGGCCACCTGCCCCAGGTCGAACAGCTCGAACTCGGGCACCACCCCGGCCGCCTGGGTCCGCGCGTACAGCTCGCGGATGAACGGCCACGGGTTGGCGAACACCTCGTCGCCGAAGTTGACCGTGCCGCAGGTGAGGGAGCAGGCATCCGGCGCCGCCTCGAGCACCGCCAGCCGGTCGCCGAAGCTGTCGGTGACGGCGCCACCGGTGGAGAGCTGGATGATCAGGTCAGTGCTCTGGCGCAGCGCCTGCACGGTCTCCCGGAGCCGGGCCAGGTCCAGGGTCGGCCGGGCCTGGCCGTCCCGGATGTGCACGTGGATCACGGCGGCCCCGGCCGCGCGGCATTCGACCGCGGTGGTGGTCAGCTCGTCCAGGGTGACGGGCAGCGCCGGCACGGACGCCTGGTCAGATTCCGCGCCGGTCGGGGCCACGGTGATGAGCGTTCCCGGCCGGGAAGGTGCGGGATGGTTCGCAGTCATGACGGGCAGCATGCATCCTCGGTCGTGGCCGCGTCCAGCGCTGGTGGCTGTGGCGCGGCAGGTGGCTGGTCAGGTTGGGTGGTCAGCGGACGGTCGTAAGCGGACCGCGGTGGGGGATTGGCGGTCAGCGACCCGCGGTTAGCGGCTGGTGGTGAGCGGGTGGGCGGTCATCCCGAACTGGGCCGGCGATGAGCCGGACGGGGTGGGCGGAGGCGGCCCGGACGGGGCTGCGCTCGCGGGGGCCTGGCCGGGAGCGGCCAGGTGACCCCGGGCGAACTCCAGCGCTTCGGCCAGGTCGGAGTACCGGGCCTCCGGGGTCGGCGCGCGGAACGTCTTGACCTCCAGCACGACCAGCCCCTGGTAGTTCTCGGCGGCCAGCCGGTGCAGCAACGGCGCGCACGGCTGGCTACCGCGCCCGGGAACCAGGTGCTCATCACGGTTGGGCACCCCGGTGCCATCGGCCAGGTGGACGTGCGCGAGCCGTCCGCCGAGCTCGTCGGCCATGGCCAGCGCGTCGGACCCGGACACGGCCGTGTGGGACAGGTCCAGGGTCACGTGCGGGTAGTCCATCGGGACCGGGTTCCAGGACGGGGCGTACGGCGCGACCTCGGCGCCCCGGGCCCGCAGCGGGAACATGTTCTCCACCGCGAACAGCACGTCGGTCTCGTCCTGCATCCGGGCCAGCCCGGCCGCGAAGTCCCGGGCGTACTCCCGCTGCCAGCGGAACGGGGGATGCACCACGACCACCCGGGCGCCCAGCTGCTCGGCCACGTCCTTGGCCCGGACCAGCTTGCCCCACGGCTCGCGGCCCCAGACCCGCTGGGTTATCAGCAGGCAGGGCGCGTGCACCGCGAGCACCGGGACGTGGTGGTAGTCGGACAGCCGGCGCAGGACGTCCACGTCCTGGCTGACCGCGTCCGGGGTGACCATCACCTCGACCCCGTCGTAACCCAGGCGCGACGCGACCTCGAACGCATCGGGCGTCCGGTCCGGGTAGACCGACGCAGTTGATAGCGCCACCAGGCGTCGGGGCGCTGTGCCCGCTTGACTCACCGGGGCTCCTTCCGCACTCTGCTGCGGACCGTATCCCGGGATCCCCCGGCGCCGATCGATCCGCCTTGGCCAGCTTATGCGGCGTGGCACGCGAAGTTGCTCACCACCGCGGCCGCAGGAGTGTCGTCGCTCCGGAGTGTCATCAGGGCCCGCTGTCGGTGCCTGCGGGTAGCGTCCGGGCCATGGCGAAGTCCTCGGCGGGCCCGGCGTTCCAGTGCGCAGAATGCGGGTGGCGCACCACGAAATGGTCCGGCCGCTGCGGTGAGTGCCAGGCCTGGGGCACGGTCGAGCAGATCACCGTCTCCCGGGTGGCCCGGGCGACCGGCTTGGGCAGTGCCGCCCTGGCTGGCCTCGGTGGCGGGCTGGACGGCCTGGGGGGTGCGGGCCTGGCCGGTGCGGGCCTGAATGGTGCTGCCCTGGGCGCGGGACTGGCCGGGCCTCCCGCCGCGATCGCCCCGGCCAGTCCCGCGATGCCCATCGGCGAGGTGGACGCCACCGCCGCGGGAGCCCGCCCGACCGGGCTCGACGAACTGGACCGGGTTCTCGGCGGCGGCCTGGTACCCGGGGCGGTGGTGCTGCTGGCGGGGGAACCGGGTGTCGGCAAGTCCACCCTGCTGCTGGAGGCGGGGACGCACGCCGCGGGAACCGGGCCGGTCCTGTACATCACCGGCGAGGAATCCGCCGCCCAGGTGCGGCTGCGGGCCGACCGGATCGGCGCCGTGGCCGCGAACCTCTACCTGGCCGCGGAGACCGACCTGGCCGCGCTGCTCGGCCACGTAGCCGTGGTCCGGCCCCAGTTGCTGATCGTCGACTCGGTGCAGACCATCACGATGGACGGGGTCGACGGTGCGCCCGGCGGGGTCAGCCAGATCCGCGCGGTCACCGCCGCCCTGATCGCGGTAGCCAAGCAGCACGGGGTGACCACGGTGCTGGTCGGTCACGTGACCAAGGACGGGTCCGTGGCCGGGCCGCGGACCCTGGAGCACCTGGTGGACGTGGTGCTGCACTTCGAGGGCGACCGGCACGCCCAGTTCCGTATGGTCCGCGCCGTGAAGAACCGGTATGGCCCGACCGACGAGATCGGCTGCTTCGACCTTGGCGAGCAGGGGATCACCGAGCTGCCCGACCCGAGTGGCCTCTTCCTCACCCACCGGCACAACGCGGTGCCCGGCACCTGCGTGACCGTCACCCTGGAGGGCCGCCGCCCGCTGCTTAGCGAGGTGCAGACGCTGGTGGCGCCGTCCGCACTAGAGATACCCCGCCGGGTGACCTCCGGGCTGGACGCATCACGGGTCGGCATGGTCCTCGCGGTGCTGTCCCGGCGGGCCGACCTGAAGCTGGGCAAGCAGGACGTGTACGCGGCGACCGTAGGCGGGGTCCGGCTCGGCGAGCCGTCGGTGGACCTGGCCGTGGCCCTCGCCCTGGCCAGTGCGGTGGTGGGCCTCAGCGTGCCCGGCTTTGTGGTGGCGATCGGCGAGGTCGGCCTGGCCGGTGAGGTACGCCGGGTCACCGGGGTACAGCGCCGCCTGGCCGAGGCGGAACGGATGGGGTTCCGGCTGGCGATCGTGCCCGCGGGCTCGATGGCGGCGGGCTCCGCCACGTCCTCCCCTGCGTCTTCTGCTGGCGGGGGGATCGAGGTGCGGGAGGTCGAGGACATCCGGGAGGCGATGGCCGCCGCCTTCGGCGGCTGAATTACCGGGCTGGTGGCCTGGGGCCGCCGATACACTGGGGCGGTCCAGCAACCTCCGGGGGTCGTGTGCCAACCGACAAGGGCCGGGACGCCAAGCGCAGGGACGTCAGGAGCGGGGACGTCGAGAGCAGGGACGCTAAAGGCCAGGACGCGAGGAGCAGAGACGAGCGCCGCTGGGCCGCCCTGGCGGCCCTGGCCCCGGGCACCATGCTCCGCGACGGGCTGGAGCGCATCTTGCGCGGGAACACGGGCGCGCTCATCGTGCTCGGCGACGGGCCCGCCGTGGACGAAGTGTGCTCCGGCGGTTTCGAACTGCGGGTGCCGTTCTCGGCGACCCGGCTGCGTGAGCTGGCCAAGATGGACGGCGCCATCGTGCTCGACGGCGGGGCCGAGTACATCGTCCGGGCGGCCGTGCACCTGGTCCCCGACCCCACGCTGCCGACCGACGAATCGGGTACCCGGCACCGGACCGCGGAGCGGGTGGGCCGGCAGACCGGCTGCCCGGTGATCTCGGTCAGCAAGTCCATGCGGATCATTGCCCTGTACCTGGACGGGGCCCGCTACGTGCTGGAGGATTCGGCCGCGATCCTGTCCCGGGCCAATCAGGCCCTGGCCACGCTGGAGCGGTACAAGCTCCGCCTGGATGAGGTGTCGGGGACGCTGACCGCGCACGAGATCGAGGACCTCGCGACCGCACACGACGTGACCGCGGTGGCGCAGCGACTGGAGATGGTCCGGCGCATCGCGGGTGAAATCGAGGGCTACAAGGTCGAGCTGGGTACCGACGGGCGGCTGCTCGCGCTCCAGCTGGACGAACTCATCGCGGGCAGCGGCTTCGAGCGGCAGCTGGTGGTGCAGGATTACCTGCCGGCGGCGGGTGATGACAGCGCGGGTGACCAGGTCGACCGGGTCCTCGACGAGCTGGGGCGGCTGTCCCCGGAAGAGCTGCTGGACATGGCCACGGTGGCGACGGTGCTCGGGCTCGGCGGGTCCGGCATGCTGGATGAGCCGGTCGAGCCGCGAGGGTACCGGCTGCTGGCCAAGGTCCCGCGGCTGCCCCGGCCCGTGGCCGAGCAGCTGGTGGCGCACTTCGGCGGCCTGCACAAGCTGCTGGCCGCCAGCGTGGCCGAGCTTCAGGCGGTGGATGGCGTGGCCGAGCCGCAGGCCCGGGCGGTCCGGGAGGGCCTGTCCCGGCTGGCCGAGGTGACCCTGCTGGAGAAGTACTCCTGAGCGCTGGCTAGGGAACCGCGATCCCGCGGCCTTTGAGCACGAAGATCTTGACCTGGCTGCTCCGCTTCCCGCTGTACGCCGTGGCGGTGTAGGTCCCCGGCCGGACGGCCCGGTGCGGGGCACGGCAGCCGGGGGCCGTGGTCGTCCGGTTCCAGGTGAACCGGACCACCACTGGGACTCCCCGGGCCAGCGTGGTCACCCGGGGGGCGGCGGACCGGGCGCAGTCCGCGGAGTCCCAGACCCGGGTCTTCCCGCCCGCCCTGATCCGGACGTGCAGGTGAGCAGCCCCCAGGGCAGCGGTGCATCGGCCGCGAGCGGTGGAGACCACGCTGACCTCGAAGTGAGGATGAGCGTGGGCGGGGTAGCTGTACCGGGCGGAGGTCAGGCTCAGGACGAGGTTCGCGCCGGAGCAGGCACCCGCCGGGGCCGCGTGGTGCGTCGCGGACGGGGAGGGAGTGGGCGCGGGCTTCCCTGTCGGGGACGCGGTCGCGCCCGTGCCCCCGGTCCCGGCACGGCTGGGCCCGGTGCTGCTGGGCCCCGGGCTGGTCCCGGGGCTGCTGGGCCCCGTGCTGCCGGACACCGTGCTGCCGGGCACCGTGCTGCCGGACGCGGTGCTGCCGGGCACCGTGCTGCCGGGCGTGGCGGACCCGGCGCCCGGGACCGGCGGGGCGGAGTGATGGCCGGTGGTCTGGGACAGGTCGCTGGTCCGCGGGGTACTTCCGCCGCCCAGCGCCCCGTTCACAGTCCAGGTGACGAGCGCGAGCGTGCC
This sequence comes from uncultured Actinomycetes bacterium, assembly GCA_963770545.1. GTDB lineage: Bacteria > Actinomycetota > Actinomycetes > Streptosporangiales > Streptosporangiaceae > RYN-230. The sequence goes on from CAVYQF010000009.1 coordinate 93,571, forward strand.
CAGGCCGGCGACCAGGGCGATGACCCTGCGCCGCCAGTAGACACTGACCTGAGCAGCGGTTTTAGGCCGGTCAGCGGGACCGCGAGGCATGCGAGCAGTATGCTTCGCCAGCCCCCTGCCGACCTGGCCGACCCGCCGGAACGGCGCGGCATTATTGCAGGTCGGCGCGGGCTCCGGAGCACTTTTGGGTACACCCGTGCGGGATCCTCCGGTAAACCCGCACTCGCGCGTCAACTCGCCCGGGCGTGCGAGGATCGAGACGCCATGGTGACTGCGCAGCCAGCGATTCCAAACCGAGTGACGCCAGACCCAGCCCCACCAGACCTGGTGAAGCCGGACGCGATGGCGATCCTGGACTGGTACGCCGCTCATCAGCGGGACCTGCCCTGGCGGCGGCCCACTGCCACGCCGTGGGCCGTCCTGGTCAGCGAGATCATGCTGCAGCAGACGCCTGTCGCCCGGGTGCTGCCGGTCTATGCGGCCTGGCTAGCCCGGTGGCCGACGCCCGCGTCGCTGGCGGCGTCCCCGGCGGGGGACGCGGTGCGGGCCTGGGGGCGGCTCGGCTACCCGCGGCGGGCCATCCGGTTGCACGCGACGGCTCAGGCCCTGGTGGACCGGCACGGCGGCGAAGTGCCGCCGTCCGCGGACGCGCTGAGAGAGCTGCCCGGGATCGGCTCCTACACCGCCGCCGCAGTGGCCAGCTTCGCCTTCGGTCAGCGCCACGCGGTACTGGACACCAACGTCCGGCGGGTGCTGGCCCGGCTGGTCAGCGGCCGCGAGCTCCCATCACCCAACCCGTCGGTGGCGGAGCGGCGGCTGGCCGAGTCGATGCTGCCGGAGCGGCCCGCGGTGGCCGCACGATGGTCGGTGGCAGTGATGGAACTCGGCGCGCTGGTCTGCACGGCCGTCCGGCCGCAGTGCGTGAGCTGCCCGGTGGCAACCCGGTGCGCGTGGCGCCGGGCCGGGCACCCCGCGGATGGCGGCCCACGGCGCAGCCAGAAGTACGAGGGCACCGACCGGCAGTGCCGCGGACGGCTGCTGGCCGTACTCCGCGACTGCTCGGGGCCGGTACTGGGCTCACAGCTCGAGGCCGCCTGGGCGGATCAGCTGCAGCGCCACCGGGCCCTGGACGGGCTGGTGGCGGACGGCCTGGTGGACCCGCTTCCGGACGGACGGTTCGCGCTGCCCGGAACGCTCTGCTAGTCCGGGGGGGCGACCCCCCTGGACTAGCAGAGCACGCTACGCACCCCTGGACCCCCCGCTCGCCGCTCCGCGCCGAACGCCGGCTCGGCGAGCACCCGCCTGGGCGGGCCCCGCCTCCCCGGCGCGTGCGCACCCTACAACCCCCTCTGGACTCCGGCACGACATGCGCGGAGCGGCGGCCCCTCAAGGGGGACCGCCGCTCCGCGTTCTCTCGATCGTGTGCCGGTGCGGGTTAGTCCTGCGGTGGTGCAGCCCCGCGCTCAGCCGCAGCAGCACCACTGCCGACCTCTTCAGGCACGGCATCCGGCACGGCGTCCGGCTTGGGCACGCCCTTGAAGGTGAACTGGGCCTCCTCGCCGGTGCCCTCGACGTCCGTGATGACGATCTGGCCGGCCTTGAGCTCACCGAACAGGATCTTCTCGGACAGGGCGTCCTCGATCGACCGCTGGATGGTGCGCCGCAGTGGCCGCGCCCCGAGCACTGGGTCGTAACCCCGCTCCGCCAGCAGCGCCTTGGCGGCCGGACGCAGTTCCAGGCCCATGTCACGGTCCCGGAGCCGCTCGTCCACCTTGGCGATCATCAGATCGACGATCTCGACGATCTCGGCCTCGGTCAGCTGGTGGAACACGATGGTGTCGTCCACGCGGTTGAGGAACTCAGGCCTGAAGTGGTGCTTCAGCTCCTCGTTCACCTTGGACTTCATCCGGTCGTAGGAACCCTTCGACTCACCGGACCGGGCGAAGCCCACAGACACTCCCTTGGAGATGTCCCTGGTGCCCAGGTTGGTCGTCATGATGATGACGGTGTTCTTGAAGTCCACCAGCCTGCCCTGGGCGTCGGTCAGCCGGCCGTCCTCCAGGATCTGCAGCAGCGAGTTGAAGATGTCCGGGTGGGCCTTCTCGATCTCGTCGAACAGGACCACCGAGAACGGCCTGCGGCGCACCTTCTCGGTGAGCTGGCCACCCTCTTCGTAACCCACGTACCCGGGCGGTGAGCCGAACAGCCGGGACACCGTGTGCTTCTCCATGTACTCGCTCATGTCGAGCTGGATCAGCGCGTCCTCTTCGCCGAACAGGAACTCCGCCAGCGTCTTGGACAGCTCCGTCTTGCCGACCCCGGAAGGCCCGGCGAAGATGAACGACCCGCCAGGACGCTTGGGGTCCTTCAGGCCAGCCCGGGTCCGCCGGATCGCCTGAGACAGCGCCTTGATCGCGTCGTTCTGCCCGATGACCCGCCGGTGCAGCTCATCCTCCATGCGGAGCAGCCGCTGGGACTCCTCCTCGGTGAGCTTGAACACGGGAATGCCGGTCGCGGTGGCCAGGACCTCGGCGATGAGCTCCTCGTTGACCTCGGCGACGACGTCCATGTCGCCGGCCTTCCACTCCTTCTCCCGGGTCTCCTTCTTCGCGATCAGCTGCTTCTCGTTGTCCCGGAGCGCCGCTGCCTTCTCGAAGTCCTGGGAGTCGATGGCCGATTCCTTCTCCCGGCGCACCTGGGCGATCTTCTCGTCGTACTCGCGCAGGTCCGGGGGTGCGGTCATCCGGCGGATCCGCATCCGCGAGCCAGCCTCGTCGATCAGGTCGATCGCCTTGTCCGGCAGGAAGCGGTCGCTAATGTAACGATCCGCCAGCTGCGCAGAGGCCACCAGCGCCCCATCGGTGATGGACACCCGGTGGTGCGCCTCGTACCGGTCACGCAGACCCTTGAGGATCTCGATGGTGTGCGAGATCGTCGGCTCGGCCACCTGGATCGGCTGGAACCGGCGCTCAAGCGCGGCGTCCTTCTCCAGGTGCTTGCGGTACTCGTCCAGCGTGGTGGCGCCAATGGTCTGAAGCTCGCCGCGGGCCAGCATCGGCTTCAGGATCGAGGCAGCGTCGATTGCTCCCTCGGCAGCGCCCGCCCCGACCAGCGTGTGCAGCTCGTCGATGAACAGGATGATGTCGCCGCGAGTGCGGATCTCCTTCAGGACCTTCTTCAGCCGCTCCTCGAAGTCGCCGCGGTAGCGCGAACCGGCCACCAGGGCTCCGAGGTCCAGCGTGTAGAGCTGCTTGTCCTTGAGCGTCTCGGGCACCTCACCCTTGACGATCTTCTGGGCCAGCCCCTCAACCACGGCAGTCTTGCCCACGCCGGGCTCGCCCACGAGCACCGGGTTGTTCTTGGTGCGCCGGGACAGGACCTGCATGACACGCTCGATTTCCTTCTCCCGGCCGATCACCGGATCGAGCTTGCCCTCCCGGGCACCCTGGGTCAGGTTCCGCCCAAACTGGTCCAGGACCAGGGAGGTGGACGGAGCCGACTCCGAAGGTGCGCCCGCCGCCGCGGGCTCCTTGCCCTGGTAGCCGTGCAGCAGCTGGATCACCTGCTGCCGGACCCGGTTCAGGTCCGCACCCAGCTTGACCAGCACCTGGGCCGCCACACCCTCACCCTCGCGGATGAGGCCGAGCAGGATGTGCTCGGTGCCGATGTAGTTGTGCCCGAGCTGCAGCGCCTCGCGCAGCGAAAGCTCAAGCACCTTCTTCGCTCGTGGCGTAAACGGGATATGCCCGGAAGGTGCCTGCTGGCCCTGGCCGATTATCTCTTCAACCTGCTGGCGTACAGCCTCCAGGCTGATTCCCAGGGACTCTAGCGCCTTGGCTGCCACGCCCTCGCCCTCGTGGATCAGGCCAAGCAGGATGTGCTCGGTGCCGATGTAGTTGTGGTTGAGCATCCTGGCTTCTTCTTGAGCCAGCACCACAACTCTCCGCGCCCGGTCGGTAAACCTTTCGAACATCGCCTCGCTCCTCACAGAGCGGTCGGGGGGACCCAGATGTCCGGATGTCCGGGGCCCGTCCCTTCCGCATGGTAGCCCGCATGCCGGACGACGTACCGCGCGATATGCGGCACTTATGTAAACAGTTCCCCGGCTTGAGGACCTTCATCCCATCCAACCCCCGGGAGGGGGCAAGGTGTTCCCTGTACGCCGCAAGCGAACGACCCCGACCCCTGCTGCGACCAGCACCGGCTCATACTCCAACCAACGAGCCCGGCGGCCCGGAAGTTCACCGCGCGGGGCGACCCGGCCGGTACCAGGCCGGCCGCCAGTACATCGCGCGGGCGACTGGCGCGCGGACGGCGGCCAGTTCGGCCCCGGGGTCCCGGGGCCGGATGGGCCGGATGGCCGGGGAGCGGCCAGCCCGTGCCAGGCCAGCTAGCCGGCCAGCCCGTGCCGGGCCAGCTAGCACAGTTCCGTGGGAACGCTGCGGATAGTGGCTGGCAGAAAGCAAGCGATCCTAAACGGCGGTCCCTCAAGGTCCGCGGCTCTCCCGGCACTGGGCTCTCCCGGCCCTGGGCTCTCCTGGCACTGGCCCCAAACAAAGCACGGCCGCAAAGCACAGGGCCCGCACGGGTCCCGCGGCGTGCTCCAGAGTCCTACGGAAACTGGTACGCCGCGGGGCACCTGCGGGCCCTTTGACGCAATCCCTAGTGGGCTGCGTCGTACTCCGAGATGATCTGGGCCGGAATCCGGCCACGCTCGCTAACCTTGTATCCACGCTGTTTGGCCCAGGCCCGGATTTCAGAGCTGCGCTCCCGGCCCGGTCCGGTCCTGGTGCGCCGGCGGCGGCCGCCTGCCGCACCACCACTTGCCTTGCGCGCATGATCAACGTAGGGCGCAAACTCTTTGCGGAGCTTGCCCGCGTTATCTGAACTGAGGTCGATCTCGTAGGTGGTGCCATCGAGACTGAAGGCCACGGTCTCAGTCGCCTCGCCCCCATCGAGGTCATCGACGAGGAGCACCTGAACCTTTTGTGCCATGGGTGCCAGCCCTTCCGCTGGAGCAAGTATTTAGGTAGCCAAAGATATACCATGCACCGCTTGCGTTTGCCAATTCATGTTCCAGGAAACGCGCTCAAAGTTCTCTGAGCGGCATGGTCGAGGGGACTACCCGGAAGATAACTGTAACTCTCCGTAATCGAACATGGATAGGGTACCCGCAATCAGCTGCGCCGATGTATCCCACCCTCCAGTGACGGTTGGCGCTTCGTTCTGAACGCGCCTACCGCTCACCGAGATCGGGTGATGCTGCCGACTGCGAAGCATCACTCTGCGGGCCATCACCGTGCGGAATCCCGCCGTCGCCGGAAATATCCTCCGGGTACTCGTCTTCCGCGGACTCACGCTTGGGCCCAAGCTGATGACGCAGGAAGAGTCCCACCCCGATCAGGAAGGCCACGCAGACAACCGCAGGAGGCGTCAGAGCGGCCAGGTCACTCAGCAAGACGTGCTCCTTTCCGGCCGTCCTGCTGGCCTTCCCTCCCGCACCGCGGTCACCTCTCAGCCCGTCTTCATCGGTGTAACCGCAGATGAACATTGGGTCATCTCACACGGCCCCACTTATGCATTGTTGCTCATACCCAATGGGAGTCCACCTGCGCCCTCCCTGTTGGGGGCGCGGGCAACTCCAGGCAGCCTGAGGCCAGGCGCAGAGTGGCGCCCCAGCCGCCAACGCCACGGAGTCTCTGGACCGGCGGGGTGCATAAAGGCCCGGGCCGGGGCCAAGCTGGGGCAACGGCCGGCCGCACCAACGGCGGGGCAGGCCCAGCCGGCCACGGCGGCGGCCGGGAAGGCCGAGCCAGGCCGCGGGGACGCCGGGAAAGCCAGCCATCACCCTGACCACCGAACCCGCGCCACGCCAGGCCTGAACTTCGCCCCGCCGCGCCTGCTGCCGTGACAGGATCCCAGACGTAGCAGGCGGATCCGCGGCCGCAGCAGCAACCCGGCCTACTGCATACGGACCAGGTCGCGGGGCTTGGGCCTGGCCCGGCAGAGGCCGTCTCGAGGCCGGGTCTGCCCACCCGGGCCGGCCGGGGCAGGACCAGGAATCCCAACCCGGCCCACCGGGAGAAACCGCCGGATGATCCACCAGACGGGGGTACCTGCCGCCGGTTCGCGAGGGCCTCGGCACGACGACGGAGAAAGCAGCCAGCCACCCAGGATGTTTCACGCCGACTTGCATATCCACTCACGCTTCTCCCGGGCGTGCAGCAAGAACTGCGACATTCCCAAGCTCGCCTGGTGGGCGCTGCGCAAGGGCGTGACGGTCGTGGGGACCGGGGACTTCACCCATCCCGGCTGGGCGGAAGAACTCGGCCAGACCTTGGTTCCCGCCGAACCAGGCTTACTCCAACTACGCCCCGACCTGGAGGTCCAGCTACGGCGGAACTCACCGCCGACTTGTGATCAGCCAGTGCGTTTCATGCTCTCTACCGAGATATCCACGATCTACCGGGCAGGTGAGCGCACCCGCAAGGTTCATCACCTGTTGTATGCGCCCACGCTGGAGGCTGCGGGGAAGATCACGGCCGCCCTTGCGAAGGTCGGCAACCTGGCCTCTGACGGACGCCCCATTCTCGGTCTCGACTCACGGCACCTGCTGGACATCACGCTGAACGCCGGGCCGGGATGCTATCTCGTGCCGGCCCATATCTGGACGCCTTGGTTCGCGGTACTGGGATCCAAATCCGGTTTCGATGTGGTCGCCGACTGTTACGGCGACCTGGCTGGCCAGGTGTTCGCGGTAGAGACCGGACTCTCCTCTGACCCTCCGATGAACTGGATGTGCTCTTCGCTTGACGGTTATCAGCTGGTCAGTAATTCGGACGCACACTCGCCCCCGATGCTTGGCCGTGAGGCCACAACACTTGACGTTGAACTGGATTATTTTGCGATCGAACGGGCCTTGCACACCGGGTCCGGCCTGCAGGGCACGGTCAATTTCTTCCCCGAGGGCGGCCGTTACCACTTGGACGGGCACCGTAAGTGCGGGGTCCGGCTGGAGCCCGCTCAGTCGGCCGCCCACGAGGGGATATGCCCGCACTGCGGGAAGCAGTTGACGATCGGCGTGCTGAATCGGGTGACAGAACTGGCCGACCGGGCGGAGGGTTACCGGCCGGACCCCGCGGCCCACTCGGTCAACCTGGTTTCCCTGCCGGACGTGGTGGGCGAACTGCAGGGCACCGGAGCCAAAAGCAAGAAGGTCGACGCCGAGGTGAGCCGGCTGGTCGCCGCGCTAGGCCCGGAACTGGCCATCCTGCTCGCCGTCCCGCCGGCCGAGTTGAGCCGGACCGGCGGCAGCCTGCTCGCCGAGGCCATTACCAGGCTGCGGGCTGGTGCGGCACATAAAGAAGCCGGCTACGACGGCGAGTACGGGGTCATCCGGCTGTTCGGGCCGGGAGAACTCGACCGGGGCACGGCCGCGCTGTTCGACATGGCCGCCGAAGGCTCCCTGGCCGCCGCGGTTTCCGCGCCCCGCCAGCCGGGCCAGCCGCCGGGCCGCCAGGCAGCCCGGGCGGGACCAGCCCACGAGAGCGACCCGGCCCCAGGTGGTGCGAAGGATCGGCCGGGCCGGGGCGGCGAAGCACCTGAGGGCGTTGCGGACAGGGATTCCCTGGGAGCAGCCACGAGCGGCTCCCTGCTGGACCGGCTCGATCCGCAGCAGCGGGCCGCGGCGGCGGCGGCCGCACCGCTGATGATCATCGCAGGACCGGGCACGGGCAAGACGCGCACGCTGACCCATCGCCTCGCGGCGGCCGTGGCCGAGCAGGGCGTGGCCGCCGAGGCCTGCCTGGCCCTGACGTTCACCCGCCGGGCCGCGGAGGAGATGCGCGAGCGGCTGGCCGCCCTGCTTGGCGGGCGCGCGGGGCGGCTCACGGTGACCACGTTTCACGGGCTCGGGCTGATGATCTTGCGCGAGTGTCACGAGCTCGCCGGGCTGACGGCGGGCTTTACGGTCGCCGACGAGAAGACGGCGCTGGAGGTGGCGGCCGATCTGGCCGGATCGCCGCGCGGCGGGCGGGCGATGCTGGCGGACTCGGCGACGGATCCGCAGCGGCGGGGAGTACTGCGCCAGGGCCTGGTGGCCCGCGATCTGGTGGACTTCGATGGCCTGGTCGAGCTGGCCGTCGAGGTGCTGGACACCGAGCCTGCGGTGGCCGCACGGCTCCGCGCGCGCTGGCCGCGGATCAGCGTGGATGAGTACCAGGACATCGACGCGGCGCAGTACGCGCTGCTGCGGCTGCTCGCCGGGGACGGGACGGGCCTCACCGTAATCGGCGACCCGGATCAGGCCATCTACCGCTTCCGCGGTGCGGACGTCGGCTTCTTCCTGCGCTTCGGGCAGGATTATCCCGGCGCGGGGACGGCGGCGCTGTCGGCCAATTACCGCTCGGGTCCCGGCATCGTCGCCGCGGCCGTGCAGGCCATCGCCCCCGCCACCCTGGTGCCCGGCCGGGTGCTCCAGGCGGCCAGGGCCGACATTCCCAGCACCAAGATCGGGTTTCACGAGGCTGCCGACCCGGCGGGCGAGGCGGCCTGGATCGCTGAGGCCATCGACGGCCTGCTCGGAGGATCGTCGTTTCATTCGCTGGATAGCGGGCGCGCCGATGGCCACGGTCACAGCGGCATCGGGCTCGCCGACATCGCCGTGCTGTACCGGACCGACGCGCAGGCCGCGTCGCTCGGCCAGGGGCTGGCCAGGGCCGGGCTGCCATTCCAGAAACGGTCCCACGACCTGCTGGAGAGGCGGCCCGGGGTGCCGGAGATCCTCCGGGAGCTTCCCCGGGGCGAGCTGGTACCGGGCGAGCCAGCGGTCGCGTCCCAGTTGCGCGGGGCGGTGAGCCGTCTTGCTGCGGCCGCCGAGGCCGCCCGGACGGCGGGCGGGGGGCGGGGCGGCCTGTCCGGCACTGACCTGCGCACCGCGGGCGAGGTGCTGGCACCGCTCGCCCGTCGCTGCGGTGACGATATGGAGCAATTCCGGACCGAGATCGCGCTCGGGGCCGAGGTGGACGCTCTCGATCCGCGCGCGGACGCGATCACGCTCCTGACCATGCACGCAGCCAAGGGCCTGGAGTTCGAGGTGGTGTTCCTGGCCGGGTGCGAACGGGGACTGCTGCCGCTCTGGCTGCCGGGCGCGGCGCCGGACAGCCGCCCGGATCCGGCTGAGGAACGGCGGCTGCTGTTCGTGGGCATGACCCGGGCCCGCACCCACCTGCTACTGAGCTGTGCGGCGCGGCGGAGCAGGCATGGCAGCAGCGCCGAGACCGGGGTCTCGCCGTTCCTGAGCGCGATTGACCGCGGCCTGCTGGAGCGGTCCGCGCCGCCGCGCCGCCGCCATCCCGCCGACCGCCAGTTGCGGCTGCTCTAGCCGCCGGGGTGCGCCGGCAGCCGGAGCAGCATCCGGCTGTTGCCCAGCGTGTTGGGCTTCACCCGGCCCAGGTCGAGGAACTCCGCCACCCCCTCGTCGTAAGAGCGAAGCAGTTCCGCGTACACCTCGTGCGAGACCGGGGTGCCCTCGATCTCCTCGAACCCGTGCCGGGCGAAGAAGCCAGTCGCGAACGTGAGCACGAACACCCGGACGACGCCCACCTCCCGGGCACTGTCCAGCAAGGCCTCGATCAGACGGTGCCCGATGCCGTGGCCCTGGCAGCTTTCATCCACCGCGACCGTGCGGATTTCGGCCAGGTCCTCCCACATCACGTGCAGCGCCCCGCAGCCCACTACCTGATGATCACTGACCCGCTCGGCCACCCAGAATTCCTGGACGTCCTCGTACAGGGTGACGGTGGCCTTGCGCAGCACCCGGCCGGAGGCGACGTTCTCGGCGACCAGGCTGGCGATGGCCCGGATGTCGCGGGTGCGGGCCCGCCTGATGATGTGCTCCATCGCCCGCACACCTTAGCCGCTGGCCAGGGCCGGGCCGTCCCCGGCGGAACTACCAGCGGACCAGACGCCTTTCGGGCGATGAGTAATCACTCAATGACAGATTGAATTAGCCGGCCGGCCCGAGCTTTACGGTGGCCCATCACGTCCTGATTTCGGCACGTCCACTAGGGCTCTGCCGGGTCGGGGATTCTGCCGTTCCGCCCACTGGGCGGGGCGTGATCCATTAATCTGCATCGCTGTCACCGTGCTGCACTCCAGCCCCCCGGAGGGCGGCACGGCCGCCGAGTTTCTGCGCCGCAGGACGCGGCCAGAAAGCCGGGGACCCGTGTTCCCGGGGTGAATCCGCGAGCGGGCGCATGGTTGCACCCAGCGGTAGGGCTCCTCTAGCCCGAACCCGTCAGCTAACCCGGCAGGCGGGATGAGAGAGGAGAGCTCGTGGAACTCTGGCCCTCAGCGGGACTTGTGCCGCAGGTACGGCGGCTGCGTGCCGCCGGATTCCGGCACCGCCTCTGGCGGCAGGTGGCCACCGTGGGCGGGGTGGCCGCGGCCGTCGGCCTGGTGCTGCCCGCCACGGTGAGCAGCGCGGCGGTCAGCCGCCCGCAGCCCAGCCTGGCCAGCCTGGTGGCACAGGCCAAGAGCCTGGGTCACCAGATCGACGTGCTGAGCGAGCAGTACGACGGGCTCCGGATCCAGATGAGCGAAGCCCGCGCCGAGGCGAAGACCTCGATGACCACCTACCGGCAGGACGCGACCCGGCTCGTGTCGGGGCAGGCCGCGATCGGCCAGCTGGCCGCCGAAAGTTACATGAACGGCGGACTGGCCACCCCCCTGCAGGTCCTCACCTCCACGGACACCGGCACGATGCTCAGCCGGGCCGCGATCATGCAGCAGCTGCAGACGGAGAACGGCGATAAGGTCAGCGCGCTGTCCACCGCGGAGGCGGCCGCCCGTCGCGCGCACGACACCGCGGTGCAGCAGATGACCAAGGTGACCCTCCTGGCCAAGTCCATGGCGGCCAAGAAGAAGATCATCCAGAGCAAGGTGAACACGCTCAACAGTGCGGCGTTCTCCCAGGCCATGACCATTTACCAGCGCACCGGGAACTACCCGAACATCAACCTGCCCACGGCCAACACGGTCGGCGCGGAGGCCCTGCGCTACGCGATGACCCGGCGGGGCGACCCGTACGTGTGGGGCGCGGCCGGGCCGAGTGAGTTCGACTGCTCCGGCCTGGTGATGTGGGCGTACGCGCAGGTGGGCATCAGCCTGCCGCATTACACCGTCTCGCAGTACAACATGGGCGAGCACATTTCCCGGAGCCAGCTCGAGCCGGGCGACCTGGTGTTCTTCTACGCAGGCATCGACCACGTCGGCATCTACCTGGGCGGCGGCCTGATGGTGGACGCCCCCTCGACCGGTCAGCTCGTCCAGGTCCAGCCGGTCATGTGGGACGTGTTCGTGGGCGCGGTCCGCATCGTCTGAGCCGACGCTCACCGACCGCGGCGCGCACCGGGTGATCTCGCTGACCTGGTCGGGCCGCCGTACGCTGACCGCGCCGGTCGCGGCGCTGCGCCACCACCTGATCACGCACGGGCCGGCCACGCTGGGCAGGGCTCACCCGGCGCCAGCCGCGCCCTGAATACGCAGGGACCACCGATGCGCAGCGGGCCGGTGCAGAGTTAGATCTGCTCGACGCCGCTGGACCCCAGGAGGACCGATGCCCCTCTTCGGCCGCCGCCGCCCCGCCCCCGGTCCCGTCACCGCGCCCGGACTGGCCGGCCTGTCCGAGATGGGCGCCGCCCAGGGCTGGCAGCCGGTGACCGGCCGGCCGTTCGGGCACGACCTCACGGACGGGATCCACGACATCAGCCGGGCCATGTACGGGGACTCGCGCCTGGCCGACACCCCCCACCGCGCGGTCGGCGAGACGACGTTCAGCGACGCGCTCCGGGCCCGCATCGGCGGCCGGACGGTCATCGTCGCGAACGCGAACACCTATATCGACCCGGGCCTGTTCCAGGCCGGGCGGTTCAGCCCTGACGTGGCGGTGTGCGCGGTCGAGCTGGCCACCATCGCACCCGGGACCGTGATCCAGCCGGACCGGGTCCAGCGGATCATGCTGCGGGGCGGGACCCGGACCGGCAACCCGGCCTTCGACGACCAGTTCCGGGTGAACACGATCGACGCCGGGTTCATCCGCCAGATCCTCACGCCCGAGGTCCAGCAGCGCATCATGATGCGCGACGATTGGGTGTTCTGGCTGGGCAACTACATGTTCGCCTGCATCGCCAAGGGCAAGTTCCGCAGCATCGACGACGTCAGCAGCCGGGTCACCGAGGTGCTGGGCATCGTGACCGCGATCCCGGACTCCGTGCTGCCCAGCCAGGTCGATCAGTCGGCGGACGACCTGATGGCCCGGATCGGCCGCCTGGACGGGATCGAGGACGCCATCGCATTCTTGCAGGACCTGACCCCGGCGGACCGTGAGCGGCTGGCCCGGTCAGACACGCCGCTGGCCGCGTTCGCCGATGTCCGGACGCCCGAGGAGGCTATGGCCCGGTTCGGGTCCCTCCCCGAATCGCAGCGGATGCAGCTAGTGGCCATGTTCATGCGGGTGGACGGCAGCGACTAGCCCGTTACTGGGGGCGGACCAGCGGGAACAGGGTCGTCTCTCGGATGTTCTCGCCGGTCAGCATGATCAGCACCCGGTCGATGCCCACGCCCACGCCGCCGGTGGGCGGCATCCCGTATTCGAGGGCCTGCAGGAAGTCCTCGTCGAGCTGCATGGCCTCGGGGTCACCGCCCGCTGCCAGCAGTGACTGGGCGGTGAGCCTGCGGCGTTCCTCGACCGGGTCCACCAGCTCGGAGTACCCGGTGCCGAGTTCGGTGCCGAACGCGACCAGGTCCCAGCGCTCGGCCAGCCGCGGATCCTCCCGGTGGGCCCGGGTCAGCGGGGACACCTCGACCGGGAAGTCACGGTAGAAGGTGGGCTCGACGGTCCGCTCCTCCACCAGCCGCTCGTACATCTCCAGCACGATCTGGCCGTGACCCCAGCCCGGCTCGGCTGGCACGCCCGCCTGCGCGCACAGCTTGCGCAGCCGGTCCTCGCTGGTGCCCGGGTCGATCTCCTCGCCGAGGGCGGCGGAGATCGCGCCATACACGGTCCTGGCCGGCCACTCGCCGCTGAGGTCGTACTCCTGGCCGTCCCGGCGCGCCACCGGGGCACCGTAGGCCGCCACCGCCGCGTTCTGGATCAGTTCCCGGGTCAGGGTGGCTACCGTGTCGTAGTCGCCGTAGGCCTCATACGCCTCCAGCATCGTGAACTCGGGATTGTGCGTGGAATCGACACCCTCGTTGCGGAAGATCCGGCCAATTTCATAGACTTTCTCGATCCCGCCAACCACGAGCCGTTTGAGATAAAGTTCCAGGGCGATCCGCAGGTAAAGCTCCATGTTGTAGGCGTTGATCCGGGTGATGAACGGGCGCGCGTTGGCGCCCCCGTGCACCGCCTGCAGGACCGGCGTCTCCACCTCGAGGAAGCCTCGTTGATGCAGGTCCTGGCGGATGGACTGGATCACAGCCGCCCGGATCCCGGCCATCCTCCTGGCCTCCGGATTGACAATCAGATCCACATAACGGTGGCGTACCCGGGTTTCTACGTCACTGAGCCCCTTATGCTTTTCCGGAAGCGGCCGCAGGCCCTTGGCGGTAATCGCATAGCGGTCGGCAAGAATGGATAGCTCACCCCGGCGTGAGGTGATCACCTCACCCTCCACCCCGATATGGTCGCCGAGGTCCACGTCCCGCTTCCAGGCGTCGAGCGCCTCCGCGCCGACCCGGTCCAGGGAGATCATGACCTGGATGTCGCCCGTGCCGTCCCGGATGGTGGCGAACGACAGCTTGCCGCCGGACCGGGACAGCATCACCCGGCCGGTGACCCCGACCCGGTCGCCGGTGTAGGTGTCCGGCTCCAGATCGGGATAGCGGGCCCGGACCTCGGCGATGGTGGCGGTACGCGGGAACCCGACCGGATACGGGTCCACGCCCTCGTCCAGCAGCCGCTGCCGCTTGTCCAGCCGGACCCGCATCTGCTCCGGGACGCCCGGGTCCTCCCGGCCGGCCGTCGCGCCATCCTGAGCGGCCACGGCCGCGCCATCCTGAATGCCATCCTGGTCCACCCATCGAGCGTACCCAGCCGCTCGTGATCAACCGATTGGTGTGGCCAGGACGACACCAATCGGTTGATCACGAACCGCGACTGTGACAGGAGGGCGCTGAGGGGTGGGAGAGGGTGGAGTGACCGGCGCCCTGGGGCCGGCCGCATGGGACGCAAAATGGGGCGAAGCCGGGCAGCCCACCCCGATACAGTCCTTGGCGTGCGATGGACAGCAGGGCAAGGGCGGTTCGAGCTGGACGACGACCGGCGCCGGGTGGACCGGGACACGCTATGGCAGTTCCTGTCCACGGAGGCGTACTGGGGACGCTGGCGGACCCGGAGCGTCGTCGAGCAGCAGCTCGAGAGTGCCTGGCGAGTGGTCGGCGTCTACGACGGCGCCACCGGCGCGATGATCGGCTTTGCCCGGGCCGTGTCGGACGGGGCCGGGTTCGCGTACCTGGCCGACGTCTACATCGACAAGGACTTCCGCGGTCAGGGCCTGGGCGTGGAGCTGGTGGCCACGATGATCGACCGGGGCCCGGGCACGTCTTTCCGGTGGACGCTGCACACCTCGGACGCGCACGGGCTGTACGAGCGGTTCGGCTTCACCCAGCCGGACCGGACCTACCTGGAGCGTCCCGGGACGCCCCCGGCCACGCGTTGAGGTTGTTGCGCTCGAACACCAGGCGCAGCCCGATAAGGGTGAGCCACGGCTCGTGCGCGTCGATGATGCTCACCTCGTCGATCACCAGCGGGGCCAGCCCGCCGGTCGCGATGACCGTCACCGACTCCGGGTCCTCGGGGGCGAGTTCCGCGGCCATCCGGCGCGCGATCCCCTCGACCTGGCCCGCGAACCCGAAGATGATGCCGGACTGCAGGGCCTCCACGGTGTTCTTGCCGATCACCCGGTGTGGCTGGGTCAGTTCCACCTTGAGCAGCTGCGCGGCCCGCCGGGTCAGGGCGTCCACCGAGATCTCGATGCCGGGCGCCAGCGCCCCGCCTACGAACTCACCCCGGGCGCTGGCCGCGTCGAAGTTGGTGGAGGTGCCGAAGTCCACCACGATGGCCGGGCCGCCGTACAGGTGGACCGCGGCCACGGTGTTCATGATCCGGTCACTGCCCACTTCCTTGGGGTTGTCCATCCGGACGGACACCCCGGTGCGCACGCCCGGCTCGACGATCAGGGCCGGGATGTCCCCGTAGTACCGGCGGCACATCTCCCGCATCTCGTGCAGCACCGAGGGCACGGTGGAGCACAGCGCGATCCCGCTCACGTCCGCGTCCTTGACCAGCGAGCTGTGCTCGAGCAGGCCGCGCAGCAGGACGGCGATCTCGTCCGCGGTCCGGTCCGGGTCGGTGTTGATCCGCCAGTGCTCGACGATCTGGTCGCCGTCGAACACGCCCAGCACCGTGTTGGTGTTGCCTACGTCAATCGTCAGCAGCATGGCACTCCAGGCTCAGCGGGGTGTTGTCGATCAGCCGGGTGGCACCGACCCGCGCGGCCACCAGGAGCCGGGCCGGGCCCACGTGGTCCTCGCCGGTCTCCTCGAACGTGTCCGGGTCGACCAGCGCCAGGTAGTCCAGCCGCAGCGGCGGGTCCGCGGTCGTGGCGAGGACCTCGCCGGCCGCCTTGCGAACCGCGGCCGCCCCAGCGTGGGCCGCCTCCTGGCCGGCCCGCAGCGCGGCGGGCAGCAGCAGGGCGGTCTGCCGCTCGGCCGGGGACAGGAAGCGGTTCCGGCTGGAGATCGCGAGCCCGTCGGGGTCACGCACCGTGGGCACGCCGACGATCTCGACGCCCAGGTCGACGTCCTGCGCCATCCGGCGGACCAGCGCGAGCTGCTGCGCATCCTTCTCCCCGAACACCGCGGCGTCCGGACGGGTCAGCTGGAGCAGCTTCGCCACCACGGTCAGCACGCCGGAGAAATGCCCCGGCCTGGATTCCCCTTCCAGGAGCCGGCCCACCGGACCGGGATCCACGGTGACCAGCTGGGGCCGCGGGTACATCTGGACGGCGGGCGGGGCGAACACCAGGTCCGTCCCTTCCTCGGCCGCGATGAGCACGTCGGCGAGGAGGGAGCGGGGGTAGCGGTCCAGGTCCTCGCCCGCCTCGAACTGCAGCGGGTTGACGAACACGGACACCACCACGCTCCCGTCCGGGCCGGCCAGCTCCCGGGCCACCCGGATCAGCGCCCGGTGTCCCTCGTGCAGCGCGCCCATGGTCGGGACGAGCACCACCGGCGAGCCGAGCGTGCGCCGGGCAGCGGCCAGCCCGCTCCTGGTGCGCGCCACGATGGGCATCATCGGGGCGCCCCGGCCAGCACGTCGAGCAGCCGCTGCGCGTCCGCGGCGGTGAGGATGCCCGCGGCCAGGGCCCGGTCGGCGGTCAGCCGGGCCAGTGCCACGTAGGCCCGCAGCGCCTCCGGCGAGGCGCTGGCCAGCGCGTGCACATGCTCGGCCACGGTGTCCGCGTCGCCGCGGGCCACCGGGCCGGTCAGTCCCGCATCCCCGAGCCGCAGCGCATTGTCCAGCGCGGCGGACAGCAGCGGCCCGAGCATCCGGGCCGGGTCATTGACCCCGGCCGCGCGGAGCACATCGGCCGACTGGGCCACCAGGGCGACCAGGTGATTGGCCGCGCTGGCCAGCCCGGCGTGGTACAGCGGGCGGGACGCCTCGTCGATGAGCACCGGCTCGCCGCCCATCTCGATGACCAGTGCCTGCGCCGCCGGCTGCAGCGGCTCCGGGGCGGTCACCCCGAAGGAGATCCCGGTCAGCCGGTCGAGGTCGTCCGGGCGCCCGGTGAACGTCATGACCGGGTGCAGCGCGAGTGGGAGCGCTCCGCGCACGGTGGCGGGCTCCAGCACCGCGATGCCGTGCCGCCCGCTGGTGTGCGCCAGCAGCCGCCCGGCCAGTGGCGCCTCGGTCGCGGCCAGGCCGGACACCAGCCCCGGCAGCGCGTCGTCGGGGACGGTGAGCAGGGCCAGGTCCACTGCGGCCAGCAGCTCCGGCGGGCGCATGACCACCGCGCCGGGGAGCAGCCGCCCGGCGCGCTCCAGCGACCGGTCGGACACGGCCGACACCGCGACCACCGGGTGACCGGCGCGCTCCAGCGCGGCCCCCAGGACGGTGCCGACCCGTCCCGCGCCAATCACGCCGACCTTGAGCCGGGCCGGCCGCTCCGCGGCCTCGCGGGACGGGACTGGGTCCCCCATCGCCTCGGCGTTCCTCTCGCTGGGTCCTCTCGCTGGCCTCCGCTCGCTGGTCTGCGCCACAGAGCCCGACGGCAACGATCAGCATATCCGCGCCACTAGAGTCGGCTCGGTGTGGATGACATGGCGGGCCGCCACCCAGGACGCGCTGTACGGCCGGGACGGCTTCTATGCCCGCGGGGAGGACCCGGCGGCGCACTACCGCACCTCGGTGCACGTCTCGGCGCGCTACGCCGAGGCCATCCTGGCCCTGCTCTGCCATACAGACGAGGCGCTGGGCCACCCGGACCGGATCGACCTGGTGGATATCGGGGCAGGCCAGGGCGAGTTGCTGGGCCAGGTCCTGAGGCTGGCGCAACAACTGCCGGCCGCCACCGGACCGGCCGGCGCGTGGACTTCTTTTCCCCAACGGATCGCCGCCCGGGCCGTCGAGATCGCGCCGCGTCCCCGGGGCGCGGACGAGCGGATCCGCTGGGCCAGCGTGCTGCCCACCCGTATCCGCGGCCTGGTCGTCGCCAGCGAGTGGCTGGACAACATTCCCGTGGACGTGGCTGAGCTGATGCCGGACGGGCCGCGGATCATGCTCGTGGATCCTGGTAGCGGAGCGGAGCAGCCCGGGCCGCCCGCCGGCCCGGCGGAGCGGGAGTGGCTGCGCCAGTGGTGGCCCCTGCAGCGTGCCGGCGAGCGCGCCGAGCTGGGACACCCTCGCTGCGCGGCCTGGGCAGCGGTGATCCGGCGGCTGGAGGGCGGACTGGCCCTGGCGGCGGACTATGCACACTCCCGGGCCCGCAGGCCGCTGGCCGGTACCCTGGCCGGGTTCCGGGAGGGCCACGCGGTCCGGCCGATCCCCGATGGTTCCCGGGACATCACCGCGCACGTCGCCCTGGACGCCTGCGCAGCGGCCGGGACCGCGGCCGGGGCCACCCAGACCGTGCTCACCACGCAGCGGGCCGCGTTGCGCGCGCTGGGGCTGACTGGCCGCCGGCCGCCGCTCAGCCAGGCCGACCGCGACCCGGCCGGGTACCTGGACGCGCTGCGGTTGGCTGCCGAGGAGGCCGAGTTGACTGATCCGGCGGGCCTCGGCGGATTCGGCTGGCTGGTGCAGGCGGCAGGAATCCCGCTGCCCGCCGTGCTCGCGGGCCTGGCTGGCCGGGGGGTCTGACGCGATGGAGCGCATGCCGTCACGCCGGGCCGACGCGGTGACCAGCAGCTGGGCCGCAGGGGGCGGTACGTCTGCGCCCGCCGCTGCCGACAGCGACCTGCTGATCAACCTGGGGTCGGGGCACCCCTCCGGCCACGGCATGCTCCGGCTGCGGCTGACCCTCGACGGCGACCGGATCGTCACGGCCGACCCGGTCATCGGCTACGTGCACCGGGGGGCCGAGAAGCTGTTCGAGGCCCGGGACTACCGCCAGATCATCGTGCTCGCCAACCGGCATGACTGGCTGGGGGCGTTCACGAGCGAGCTCGGCGTGGTGCTGGCGGCGGAGCGGCTGGCTGGCATCGAGGTCCCGCCGCGGGGCGTGTGGGCCCGGACCCTGCTGGCCGAGCTCAACCGGGTCCTCAGCCATCTCGCGTTTCTCGGCTCTTACCCCCCGGAGGTGGTGGAGGGCGGCCCCGGGGCCGGGGGCGGCGCCGAGGCAGCGGCCGGCGGTGCGGCGGCCCGGGCCCGGGAACTGCTTCAGTCGATCATGGAGGAAATCTCCGGCGGCCGGATGCACTACATGTTCAACCGGGTCGGCGGGCTCAAGGAGGAGCTGCCCGCGGGCTGGCTCGGCCGGGTCGGCGCGGCCGCCGCCGAGGTCCGCGGTGACCTGCCCCGGATCGGCGCGATCGTCTCGGGCAGCGAGCGGTTCCGCAGCCGGACCCGGGACGTGGGCGTGCTGACCGGCGAGCAGGTACGCCAGTTCGGGGTGAGCGGGCCGGCCGCGCGGGCCTCCGGGACGGATTTCGACCTGCGCCGGGACGAGGCGTACCTGGCTTACGCCGAGCTGGCCGGGTCGCTGCGCGTGGTCACCCGGGACGAGGGAGACTGCCTGGCCCGGTTCGAGTGCCTGCTGGATCAGGTCGCCGTGTCCCTGGATCTGGTGGACGCCTGCGCGACTCGGCTGGCCAGCCTGCCACCGGGCCCGCTGAGCGCCCGGATTCCCAAGGTGCTGAAGATCCCCGAGGGTCATACGTACGCCTGGACCGAGGGCCCGCTGGGGCTGAACGGGTACTACCTGGTGTCCCGGGGCGGGAAGACCCCGTGGCGGCTCAAGGTGCGCTCGGCCTCGTTCAGCAACGTGCAGGTGCTGGGTGAGCTGCTGCCCGGCCACCGGGTCGCTGATCTCAGTCCCATTCTCGGCTCGATGTTCTTCGTGGTCGGAGACATGGACCGTTAGCAGCGGTCAGCTGCCCGCGGTCGCGGGCCGGGTCGCGGGCTCACGGCCGGCGTCACGGGCCGGGGTCGGCAGGCTCACGCCGGGTCAGGCCGGCGCGGTATCCGGCCGGGGCGCGACGAACGTGCCGCGGCCCTGCCGGGTGATGATCAGCCCCCGGTCGCGCAGCACCTTCATGGCGTGCCGCACCGTCTGGTAAGCGACCCCGTACTCTTCCGCCAGGCTCCGCTCGGACGGCAACTTGTGGGTGATCTCCCCAGCCTCGATGCGCACCGCAATATTGTTCGCGACCTGCACATACGCAAAGTCAGCGCCGAGCGGATCCACCGGTGAGACACCCACGTGATCAAGGTACGTAACCACCTGGAGCTTTCTGAACACCTGCTAGCACTGAGTGCTCTAAGTGCTCTATAGTGCTTACATGCCTGATGATGAGTTAGATGCCCAGCCCCCGCCGTGGTGGCCCTACGCTGCGGAACTGCCGTCGTGGTACGTCTGGCGGGGGATCAGCGGGCTGATGTACGCGCGCAAGCTCGGCAGTTCCCCGCCCCTCGTGGTTCGTGGCGAGGACGCCGTCGATTTGCGTGACCAGATCCGCCGCGAGGAGTTTCTCCGCTCCTGCTAGGCCCACGGCCGCCCAGGGGCAGCCGGAACGGGCACCCAGCAGGGCGGGCTGACCAGGACGGGCTCAGCGAGGCGCGCGCTGCTCCGCGTCCTGATCATCGCCGGTGGGGACCCGGCAGCTGTGCTCCAGGTAGAGCGCGGCCAGGACGAGCAGTACCGCGGCCACGAAGGTCCCGCCTGAAGTGATCGCGTCGCTGCGCGGGACCGACTTGCTGAGCGAACTGGTCAGGTAGATCAGGGCCCCGACGGCCAGGCCGCCGATGACCGCGGCCGCATGCGAACTCGCCTTGGCCAGGGCCGCCATCCGGACCGCGGCTAGCGGGGCGATGGGCTTCAGTCCTGGTCCGCCCCGGATCCGGGCGCGCAGGTTCCGTCCGCTGAGGGCCTCGGCGATGGCCAGCAGCACCATGGCCACCGCCGCGGTCCAGGGCAGCGGCGGGAGCGACGCGTAGACGCCGCGCAGGACCAGCCAGGACACCAGCACGCTGACCGCGGCGGTGACGACCAGCACCCAGATCCGGGTCGGGGTCATGCTGGCGGCCGCAACTGCACGCCGGGGAGCCGCCGCACGCCCGTCTGGCCGCCATTCCTGGCCACCGCGGCCTCCAGCAACCCTGCCACCCGGCCCCGTCCCGGGATCTCCGCGTCCGGGTCGGCGTCAAGCCAGGGCGCTAGCACGAAGGCGCGCTCCCACGCCCTCGGGTGCGGGAGCGTCAGCTCCGGATCGTCGCTCACCACGTCACCGTAAACGATGACATCCACATCCAGGGTCCGCGGACCCCAGACCTCCTTCCGCACGCGGTCGAATGCGGCCTCCACCGCCTGGGCGCGGCGCAGCAGGGCCGTCGCGGGCAGCGTGGTGTCCGCGATGAGCACCGCGTTCAGGTATTGCGGCTGCGGCGGTCCGCCCACCGGCACCGTTTCGTACACCGGCGACAGCGCAGCCAGGACCAGCCCCGGCGAACCCGGTCCCGGCGAACCCGGTCCCGGCGAGCCCACTCCAGGCGAGCCCACTCCAGGCGAGCCAGGCTCAGGCGAGCCGAGCAGCGCATCCACGCCGCCTTGCAGGGTGGCCAGCCGATCCCCCAGGTTGCTGCCCAGGGCGAGGACCGTCCGCCGGACGGGCTCCCTGCCCCCGGCCGGCCGGGACGCCGGCGGCGAATCCGGCCCGGTGCCGTTCATGATCCCGGGCGCCTGATCGTCACCGCCACGTCGCCGAACTCGTGCCCGACGGGCGCGTGCGGCTTGTGGACGGTGATCTCCACCTCCCGGACCAGTGGCTCCGCTGCGGTCGCGTCGGCCAGGCGCTGGGCCAGCGTCTCGATCAGCCGTACCGGTGGTCCGGCCACGATGGCCGCGCAGGCCGGCCAGCGCCGCGTAGTCCACGGTCA
>CAVYQF010000010.1:0-149952 GCA_963770545.1 uncultured Actinomycetes bacterium
ATGAGTAGCGAAAGAGGGGTGAGAAACCCCTCCGCCGAATGACCAAGGGTTCCTGGGGCAGGCTAATCCGCCCAGGGTAAGTCGGGACCTAAGGCGAGGCCGACAGGCGTAGTCGATGGACAACGGGTTGATATTCCCGTACCCGCTTACATGCGCCCATGCCGAACCTGGCGATGCTAAGCAACCAAAGCCGGCGATCCTTCGGGATGACCCGGCCGCGGACGCGACCCAGACTAGTAGTAGGCAAGCCGTAGGGGCGACGCAGGAAGGTAGCTCTACCGGGCGATGGTTGTCCCGGAGTAAGGGTGTAGGGCGGTGCGTAGGCAAATCCGCGCACCATATGCCTGAGACCTGATGCCGAGCCGATTTAGGCGAAGTGAGTAATCCTATGCTGCCAAGAAAAACCCCGCGGCGAGCATGTTAGCGGCCCGTACCCCAAACCGACTCAGGTGGTCAGGTAGAGAATACCAAGGCGATCGGGTGAACTGTGGTTAAGGAACTAGGCAAATTGTCCCCGTAACTTTGGGAGAAGGGGAGCCGTGCTCGGTGACGAGGCTTGCCCTCTGAGCTGGGTGCGGTCGCAGATAGCAGGGGAAAGCGACTGTTTACTAAAAACACAGGTCCGTGCTAAGTCGCAAGACGACGTATACGGACTGACGCCTGCCCGGTGCTGGAACGTTAAGGGGAAGAGTTAGTGGCCTTCGGGTCGCGAAGCCCTGAACTTAAGCGCCAGTAAACGGCGGTGGTAACTATAACCATCCTAAGGTAGCGAAATTCCTTGTCGGGTAAGTTCCGACCTGCACGAATGGCGTAACGACTTTCCCACTGTCTCAACCACAGACCCGGCGAAATTGCACTACGAGTAAAGATGCTCGTTACGCGCAGCAGGACGGAAAGACCCCGGGACCTTCACTGCAGCTTGACATTGGTGTTTGGGACGTCTTGTGTAGGATAGGTGGGAGACTTTGAAGCAGGGACGCCAGTCCTTGTGGAGTCATCGGTGAAATACCACTCTGGTCGTTCTGGATGTCTAACCTGGGTCCGTGATCCGGATCAGGGACAGTGTCTGGTGGGTAGTTTAACTGGGGCGGTTGCCTCCTAAAAGGTAACGGAGGCGCCCAAAGGTACCCTCAGCCTGGTTGGCAATCAGGTGTCGAGTGTAAGTGCACAAGGGTGCTTGACTGTGAGACAGACATGTCGAGCAGGAGCGAAAGCTGGGACTAGTGATCCGGCGGTGGCATGTGGAAGCGCCGTCGCTTAACGGCTAAAAGGTACCCCGGGGATAACAGGCTGATCTTCCCCAAGAGTCCATATCGACGGGATGGTTTGGCACCTCGATGTCGGCTCGTCGCATCCTGGGGCTGGAGCAGGTCCCAAGGGTTGGGCTGTTCGCCCATTAAAGCGGTACGCGAGCTGGGTTTAGAACGTCGTGAGACAGTTCGGTCCCTATCCGCTGCGCGCGCAGGAGACTTGAGATGGGCTGTCCCTAGTACGAGAGGACCGGGACGGACGAACCTCTGGTGTGCCAGTTGTTCTGCCAAGAGCACGGCTGGTTGGCTACGTTCGGAAGGGATAACCGCTGAAAGCATCTAAGCGGGAAGCTCGCATCAAGATGAGGTCTCCCTCAGGGTTAACCTGGTAAGGCCCCCAGCTAGACGACTGGGTTGATAGGCCGGAGGTGGAAGCGTTGCAAGACGTGGAGCTGACCGGTACTAATAGGCCGAGTGGCTTGGCTTCTACATTCTTTGTGTTGTTTCGCGTCCACTGTGCGGTTCCCGAGGTGCGGTCGGTACCGTGCCTGGCTGGGACTGAGGTCCTAGCCGGTGCGGTCCTCACATCTCCATAGTGTTTCGGTGGCCATGGCGAAGGGGAAACACCCGGTTCCATTCCGAACCCGGAAGTTAAGCCCTTCAGCGCCGATGGTACTGCGCGGGGGACCGCGTGGGAGAGTAGGACGCCGCCGGACATCTTCAGTTGAGGCCGCTCCCGGCAGGGAGCGGCCTCAACTGCGTTGTCCGGGTTAGTTGCGTTGTCCGGGTTAACTGCGTCTGGGCCTAGTGTGGGCGCCAAGCCGGCGGTGCAGAGCCATGAGTGGCCATCAGGAAAGAGCGGAGCAAAAGCGTGGCAGGCGAGCAGGGTCAGGGCGGCCGGGGCCGTAGTAGTGGCACGGGGCGGGACCAGAGCCGTTCGGCGGGTGCCTCCCGCGGTCAGGGCCGTTCCACCGGCGGTGCCGACCGGGGTCGCTCTGGGACCAGCGGCCAGGGACGCGCTGGCGGTGCAGGCGCGGGCCGGTCCGGTGGCGGCGGAGCCGGTGACCGCGGAAAAAGCGCTACCGGCAGAACTGGCACCAGTAGAACTGCCACCGGCAGAACAGGCACTGCAGGGAGCGCCCGGCGGCCCAGCACGTCCGGCGGGCCGCGTGGCAACGCGCCCCGTCGGCCGTCTCAGGGTTCGGGCACCGGCACCTCGCGGGGCCAGAGCCCAGGCGCGGCCCGGGCTGGCAGTCCAGGCGGAGGCAGCTGGGGTGACAGCCGCCCGGACCGGGGCGGCCCTCCGGGGGGCTCACGGGGGAGCAGGCCGGGTTCGTCCCGCGGCGAAACCTCCCGGGCCGGCCAGGGCGCGTCGCACGGCGCTGCAGGCTATAGTGCCCGGCCCGTTCGTGACCGCGCTCCGAGCGACAGCCCGCGCGCCAGCGCCACCCGGACGGGGGGCTCGCGGACTGGCGGCTCCCGCGGAGCCGGTCCCCGCGGCGACGGCGCGCGCACCGGCAGCTTCCGCGACGACCGCCCCCGCGGCGACGGCGCGCGCACCGGCAGCTTCCGCGACGACCGCTCCCGCGGCGACGGCCCGCGCACCGGCAGCTTCCGCGACGACCGCCCCCGCGGCGACGGCCCGCGCACCGGCAGCTTCCGCGACGACCGCCCCCGCGCCGGGAGCCCGCGCACGGGCGGCCCGCGTGGTGATGGCGCCCGTGAGGGCGGCCCGCGGAGCAGCAATCCGCGCACTGGGAACTTCCGCGACGACCGCTCCCGTACCGCCGGCCCGCGTGGTGACGGCCCTCGCGGGGAAGCGCCCAGGCGCCGGTCCGACGGTCTGACCCCAGGCGGCGCCAGGCCGCCGCGCCCGGCCAGCCGTGCCCCCTACGGCGGATCCCGGGATGGCGACAGCACGCGAAGTGGCCGGCCCGTCGGCCGCGGTTCGTCCGGCGCCGATCGCCCTACGGGCGGCCGCCCCTCAGGAGCCCGCTCCTATGGGGATCGTCCTGCCAGTGGCCGGACGTCCAGCGATCGCCCGGCCCGAGACGGAGGGGACGCCCGGAGCTGGGGACCACCTCGCCGGCCCTCGTCCCCCTCAGGGCGTCCAGGTACCTTCCGCGACCGTCCGCCTGCCGGCCGTGGCTCAGGTCCCGGCGGCGCTCGACGCGATGCGGCCCCGGACCACCATTCCGCCGCCCTGCACGGGAGCGGGTCTTACCGCGGGAGCGCCCCCCGGTCCGCCGCGTCCAGGACGGGCAGCCTGCCGGACATCCCGGCCAGTATCACCGTGGACCAGCTCGATCCCGCCGCCGCGGCCGAACTGCGGACCCTGCCCTCGGACCTGGCCTCAGTGGTGGCCCGGCGGTTGCTCGCCGCCAGCCTGGCCGAAGATCCCGAGGTCGCGTACCAGCACGCACAGGAAGCCCGGCGGCTCGCCGCCCGGGTGGGTATCGTCCGCGAGACCACCGGCATCGCCGCTTACCGGGCCGGGCACTGGGCTGAGGCCCTGGCCGAGCTGCGGGCCGCCCGCCGGATCACGGGCCGGACCAGTTACCTGCCGATGATGGCCGACTCGGAACGGGCCCTGGGCCGGATCGACCGGGCCCTGGGAGTGATCGCGGAGGCCGGCCGGGCCAAGCTTGACCGGGCGACCGAAGTCGAGCTGCGCATCGTGGAGTCCGGCATCCGCCGGGATCAGGGGCTGGCCGAGGCCGCCGTCGTGGTCCTCCAGCTCCCTGAGCTCAAAGAGCGCCGGACGAAGCCCTGGTCGGCCCGGCTGTTTTACGCGTATGCGGACGCCCTGCTGGACGCGGGCCGTACGGAGCAGGCGCGGGAGTGGTTTGCCCGGTCCGCGGCCGCGGACACCGACGAGCAGACCGACGCCGCGGAACGCTTCGACGACCTCGACGACATCGTCATCGACGACCTCTCCGCCGAAGACGAGGACGAGCTGGCCGCGGACGAGCTGGCTGGGGAAGACCAGGACGACCTGACCGCAGACGACGTGGCTGGGGAAGACCAGGACGACCTGGCCGACGATGGCCAAGCCGCGGACGACCTGGCCGACGACGACCAGCCGCTCTAGCCACCTCGCCCCGGCCTTCCACTGATCATGGCCAGCACCGGGCGATCTGGGAGCATGGTGGCATGAACACGGCAGAAGGCGCGGCTCAGCGCGGGGTGCATACGCCCGGCATTACCGGGCTCGGTCACGACGTGTATGAGATCGACACCCGGATGGCCGGTTACCCGGGCATCACGGCCGGCTACCTGATCCTGGGCGAGCGGCCGTGCCTGGTGGAGACCGGCACCGCGCCCTCGGCCCCGGTCGTGCGGGACGCGCTGGCCGCCCTGGGCGTCGGTCCGCATGACCTGGCCACGATAGTGGTGACGCACATCCACCTGGACCACGCGGGGGGCGCCGGTGACATGGCCGCCATGTTCCCCGACGCGGAGGTCGTGGTGCACGAGCGTGGCGCCCGGCACCTGGCTGACCCCGCACGGCTCATGAGCAGCGCGCGGATGGTGTACGGGGACGCGCTGGACAGGCTGTTCGGCACGATGAACCCGACCCCCGCCGAGCGGATCCGGACCGTGGAGGAACGCGGGACCGTGGACCTCGGCGGCGGCCGCCGCTTGGACAGCCATTACTCGCCGGGGCACGCCAGGCATCATGTCGGGCTGATCGACTCAGTGAGCGGCGACCTGTACGTGGGCGACGCGGCGGGCGTGTACATCCCCGAGACGGCGGACCTGCGGCCGGCTACTCCGCCGCCGGACTTCGATCTGGACACGGCGCTGGGATCTGTGCGCATGTTCGCCTCGCTGCGCCCGCAGCGGCTCTTGTTCAGCCACTACGGCCCGGTGCCGGACGTGGAAGAGACCCTGGCCCGTTCGGCCGAGGAGATTCAGCTCTGGGTGGAGGAGACCAGGGCGGCCCGGGGGGCCGGACTGGACTTCGACCACACGGTAGCGCTGGTGCAGCAGCGGACGCGGGAACGGTACGCGGCGCTGGGCCCGGACGCCGACCCGGCTCTGGCGGCTAAGTTCGAGACGCTCAGCAGCACCGCCTCGAGCGTGGCCGGCATCGCGGCTTGGCTGGACCGCGCGCCCCAGCCATCCTGACGGCCAGCCGCTCCGGGACCTCCGGTGAGATTGCGCCAGGCAGGGAGCACGTGAGATCGGGAGGGACGGCAACGGCATGTCCCGGGCTCGCTGGGGTTCAAAGCGCGCTGCTTGTTCCCGGCGGGTATCCGGTGCCGGGCCTCCGCCCCGGGTAGTATCAGAACGCGGTCGGATCGTGCCCCTATGCGACCTGGGCGGGGCGCCGGCCGGGGGGATAGATCGTGTCGTTAGTGGCCTGAGTCCGGCGTGGCTACAGTTTCTGTCGTCACGGGGTCCCGGTCAGGCCCGGTGCCGGGTTTGTCAGGAACGTGCGTGTCGCCAACTGTGAGCGGATTACCTGTGAGAATGTCAGCCGCCAGGTCGCAAGCGCCGTCGGCGGATTCGAGCCAGCCGTCCCGCTGGGCGCGTCCGGGGGCGGTGACGGCGGCCATCGCGATCTTGACCGCGCTCGCCGTCGCGCTCCGGCTCTACCAGCTGAGCCGCCCCGACTACCTGATCGGCGTGACCGAGTACGACGACGGGACGGACTTCGGCAGCGCGATCCTGCTGATCCACGGCGACCTGCCGTACCGGGACTTCATCATGGTCCAGCCGCCTGGCATCACGCTGCTGATGGCGCCGGTCGCGCTGCTGACCAAGGGCCTGGGCACCGCCTGGGGCATGGGCGTGGGCCGGATCCTCACCGCGCTGGCGGGCGCCGCCGCGGTGACCATGGGCGGGCTGCTGGTCCGCCACCGCGGCCTGCTCGCCGTGATCGTGACCTGCGGGATCCTCGCCGTCTACCCGCCCGCGGTGCAGGCGGCGCACACCGTGCTGCTCGAGCCGTGGGTGGTGCTGTTCTGCCTGGCCGGGTTGCTGGCCGTGTTCGACGGCGACCGGCTGGCCGGGACCCGCCGGCTGGTCTGGGGCGGGGTCGCGTTCGGCTTCGCGGGGGCCATCAAGGTCTGGGCCGTCCTGCCCGTGCTGGTCATCGTGGTGCTGATCCTGGCCGGCCGCCAGCCCCGGCGGGCGGCGGCCTACGCAGCCGGGGTGGTGGCAGGTTTCGCGGTGCCGGTCCTGCCGTTTGCCGCGCTGGCGCCCGGGACCTTCTACCGCAGCGTCGTGGTGGCCCAGCTGGTCCGGGTCGACACCGTCCGGATCCCGCTTGGCTACCGGCTGCACCAGATGACCGGCCTGACCGACATCACGGGGCTGACCTCCACGTTGGTGCTGTCGCTGATCTCGCTGCTCATCCTGGTCCTGGTCGTGGCGTGCTGCGTGGCCGCCTCACGGCTCACCGGAGAACGGCCGCCGCTGCTGGAGCAGTTCGCCCTGGCGGCCTGCGCGCTGACCATCGTCGCGTTCTTGTGGCCCGCCGACTTCTACTACCACTACGCCGGGTTCCTGGCCCCGTTCCTGGCCCTGGCCATCGCGCTGCCGCTGGCCCGGTTCGTGGACGCTCTCCGCGCGGCCCGCGGCGGCCTGGCCGCGACCGGGCCGACGGCCGGCGCCGCGGCAACCGGGGCGGCCAGCCGCCGCGGTGGCCGGCTCGTCGTCCGTTACGCGACGCCGGTGGCCATCGCCGCCGTCCTCGTCATGGCCGTGGCCCAGTTCGGCTTCGAAGCCAGCCTGCAGCCCCCGCTCGCCCCGACCACGCCCGGACTCACCTCGGATGTGATCTCCGCGGCCAGCAACGTCATCCCCGCCAGTGCCTGCGTCCTGACCGACCAGGCGTCCTACACCATCGCCGCGAACCGGTTCTTCTCCTCGCGGCCTGGGTGCGTGCCCATGGTCAACGGCGTGGGCAGCGACTATTCACTGTCCCGGGGGCGCAGTGCCGCCACCGGCGCCCAGCACGTCGCGGCGGTGCGCGCGCTGTGGCTGTCGGCGCTGCGCGGCGCCCAGTACGTCTGGCTGTCGCCGCTGTCCTTCAAGCGCATCCCCTGGGCCGCCCGCGACGTGTCGGCCTACTTTGACCGCAACTTCGTACCCGTTCCCCACGGCCCGTTCGGCCTCTACATGCGCCAGCACTCCGGCTGAGCATGATCGTGGTGCGTTGTGCCCCGCCGGCGGGGCACAACGCACCACGATCACGGGGAGAGGGCGGCCTGGGCGGGCGAGGCCGCAGCTGATAACAGCAAGAGGGGGGTCGGCGGGCGGAGGGTGGGCGGCGGGGCGGGCGGGGAATGGGCGTTAGCCGGCGGCGTAGGAGCGGAGGACCAGTCCCGTCCTGGGCTTGGGGGCGAACGAGGTGGACTTGCGGGGCAGCCGTTCCCCGCCGGCCGCGACCGCGTACACGTCCGCGGCGCGCAGCGGGTTGCCGATGACCGCCGTGCCGCCCGGGGCCGGGACGGCGTCGGCCTGCGCGATGGCCCGGCCCGCATCGTGGTGCACCACGCGCACTCCCTGCTCGTCGTCCTGGATGCCCCACAACGCGGCGAGCAGGAACTCCTGCAGCACCGCGGTGGACAGCTCGCGCCAGGCCGCCGACCGGCCCGCGGGCATGGCCGCCTCGAGCTGCACCGGATCGGGGTCGGTGAGCAGGTGGACCTGGCCCTGCCCGGCCACCAGGAAGGCCGGGCCATCCTGGCCGGCCACCGCCAGGGCGTCCAGCGCCGCGGGCAGCTCAGCGGGGCCGCCGGGGATGGCCCGCACCGAGAACCCGGCCTTGGCCCGCTCCACCGCCTC
This sequence comes from uncultured Actinomycetes bacterium, assembly GCA_963770545.1. GTDB lineage: Bacteria > Actinomycetota > Actinomycetes > Streptosporangiales > Streptosporangiaceae > RYN-230. The sequence goes on from CAVYQF010000010.1 coordinate 8,049, forward strand.
GCCCGGGGGCAGGCCGGGCAGCACCCGGTGGATCGCCCCGATCTGCGGGGGGAACGCGTCGCCGTCAACCAGCAGTGCCAGCCCGTAGTCCCAGGGACCCGGTCCGTCGCCTGCGCCGCGCCGGTCGGCCTGGATCTCCAGATACGACGCGTAGCGGTGGTTCCCGTCCGCGATCAGGGCCTGTCGGGGCGCGAGGTCGGCGGCGATCGCCGCGAGCGCGGCCGGATCCGTGACCGCCCACAGGGTGTGCCGGATGCCGTCGCCGGTGCCGGTGCTCAGCAGGGGCGTCCCGGCCGCCGCGACCTGGCTGGCCACCCGGGTGGCCGCACTGTCCTGGCCCCCCTTATACAGCAGGAAGATGGGCTCCAGGTTGGCCTGGGTGGCCTCCATCAGCTGGCGGCGGCCACGCACCGGGCCGGGCATGACATCCTCGTGCGGCAGCACGACGCGGGCGGCGGGCGGCGCCAGCCGCACCGCGCCGATCAGGCCGCGCTGCAGCACCCGGTCCTGCGCTCCGGAAGCCGGGATCAGGCGCTGCTCATACACGTACACGGCGGGCTCGTCCCCGGTGACCAGGATTCCGTCGCGCTGCCAGTCGGCCAGCAGCCGGGCGGCGTCGTGGTACTCCTCACCGGGCCGGCCCGGGTCCTGGCGCGGGAGGATCAGCCGGACCACGTTGTGCGGATCGGCATCCCGCAATTGCTGGGCGGTGTCCTGCCCGATGACGTCGTACGGTGGAGAGGTGACCTCCGCGAGTCCGCTCACCCGTTCCGGGGCATAACGGACTCCACGGAACGGCGCGAGCTGGAGCCCGGCTGGTCCCGGCGCCTGTTCCCCGCCGGACGGAAGGATCTGCACATATGACAGAAGGACCATGGGGCGGCCAGGATTCCCGCCCGGCGGAAAATCCGGGGCCGGACGACGGCGCGGCCGGCGTTCCGGCCCCGCATGGTGACGTGTACACCTGGTACCAGCGGGGCCTGGAACTGCTCGGCCGCGGCAGCCCCGCAGCCGCGGCCCAGCTCCTGGAGCGGGCCGCCGAGGCCGAGCCGGGCTCCCGCAGCGTGCTGGAGGCGCTCGGCCGCGCCCAGTTCGACACCCGCCGCTATGACGAGGCCGCCGCGACCTTCCGGCGGATCGTCGAGGCCAGTCCCAGCGACGACTACGCGCATTTCGGGCTGGGCCTGGCGCTGGCCCGGGGCGGGAACCCGCGCGCCGCGGCCGAGCACCTGGCGCTGGCCGCCGCGATGCGCCCCGAGCTGCGGCACTACACCGAGGCGCTGCAGGGCGTGCGGGCCACGCTCCGGGCCCGGGCCCAGGCGGCCGGGGAAGCGCCCGGCGCCCCCGCCTGACCCCCCGCGAAGGAGCCGCCGGGCCGGGGCGACGGGGCCGCGGTGGTTGTCGTTAGTGCTAATTTGAGGGACTTTCCCGGATGACACCACGAACCAGGGACGGGCATGCCTGCTGAGGCCGCTGAGCGCGATCGTGAGACCGGATTGGCCCGCTTCCTGCGTGGCTGCCCGGAACCGCTCTGCCAGGCCTATGACGTGGCCCTGCTGGACCTGGACGGGGTGGTCTACCTGGGGGACGCCGCGGTGCCCGGCGCGCCCCAGGCGCTGGACAAGGCGGCGGACGCTGGCATGCGGCTGGCCTTCGTGACCAACAACTCCTCCCGGACACCGTCGGCGATCGCCGCCCAGATTGCCAGCTTCGGCGTCCGGGCCGCGGCCGCCGACGTGGTGACCTCGGCCCAGGCCGCCGCCACCCTGCTGGCCGGACGGCTGGCCCCGGGCTCTGCGGTGCTGGTGGTGGGCGGCAACGGGCTGCGCGCCGCGGTGCGCGACCGGGGCTTCCGGCCGGTGACCACGGCCCTGGACCGGCCCGCGGCGGTCGTCCAGGGGTTCGCCCCGTCGATCAGCTACTCGCTGCTGTGCGAGGGCGCGCTGGCCGTCGCGGCCGGCGCCTGGTACGTGGCCTCGAACGCGGACGCGACCATGCCGACCGGGCGCGGGCGGCAGCCCGGCAACGGCGCGCTGTGCCAGGTGATCGTGGTGTCAACCGGGCGGCAGCCGGTGGTCGCGGGCAAGCCCGAACCGCCGCTGCACGCCGAGGCGGTGGCGCGGACCGGCGCGCGGCACCCGCTGGTGGTCGGGGACCGGCTGGACACCGACATCGAGGGCGGGGTCCGGGCCGGCGCGGCCAGCCTGCTGGTGTTCACCGGCGTCAGCCGCGCGGAGGATGCCGTGCTGGCCGGGCCGCAGCAGCGCCCCACCTACCTGGCCGCCGATCTGGCCGGCCTGCTCGCGCCGCACCCGCCCATCACCGCCGAGCCCGGCGCCTTCCGCTGCGGCGGATGGGTGGCGCGCCGCCCGGACGGGAAGTCCCCGCTGGTCATGGAGGGGTCGGGGGACAGCATCGACGGGCTGCGCGCGCTCTGCGCCGCGGCGTGGTCCGCCGATCACGTCAGCCCGGAGATGATCCGGCCTGCGCTGGCTGCGCTATCTGGCTGACTCCCGGCGTACACCCATAGGGGGATGCGGGCCGGCCGCAGGGGCGATGTGCCGGGGCCCGCGTACCCGGGAGACTGTCCCTGCGCGGAAGTCGGGCACCGGCCCGGGGGGCGCAGAGAGGACAATTCAATGATCGAGGCCCAGAGCCTCACGAAACGCTACGGGGACAAGGTCGCGGTGGACGACCTGTCATTCAGCGTGGAGCCAGGCAAGATCACCGGCTTCCTCGGCCCGAACGGGGCGGGCAAGACCACCACGATGCGGCTCATTCTCGGGCTTGACCGCCCGACCAAGGGGACCGTGACCGTGGACGGCAAAGACTTTCGCGAGCTGGCCCAGCCGATGCGGGAGGTGGGCGCGCTGCTGGACGCCAAGGCGGTGCACGGCGGCCGCAGCGCCTACAACCACCTGCTCTGCCTGGCCCAGACCAACAACCTGCCCGCCCGCCGCGTCAATGAGGTGCTCGACCTGGTCGGCCTCAGCGAGGTGGCCAGGAAACGGTCGAAGGGCTTCTCCCTCGGCATGGGCCAGCGCCTCGGCATCGCCGGCGCGCTGCTCGGCGACCCGGCCATCCTTATGTTCGACGAGCCGGTCAACGGGCTGGACCCCGAGGGCATCTTGTGGATCAGGAACCTGATGAAGGCGCTCGCCGCGGAGGGCCGCACCATCTTCGTGTCCAGCCATCTCATGTCGGAGATGGAGAACACCGCGGATCATCTCCTGGTCATCGGCCGGGGACGGCTGATCGCGGACTGCACGGTGGCCGAGTTCATCGCGCGCAACTCAGTGCAGACGGTCCGGGTCCGCACCCCGCAGGGCGATGTCCTGCGCAGCGCGGTCACGATGGCCGGCGGCCACGTGGCCGACGCCCCGGACGGCGCGTTCGTGGTCCAGGGCCTGGCCCTGGACCAGCTCGGCGACCTGGCCTTCGAGCGCGGCATCCGGCTGCACGAGCTGGCCCAGGCGCACGCCTCGCTGGAGCAGGCGTTCATGGAGCTGACCGCGTCCAGCGTGGAGTTCCACGCCAGTACCGAGATCCCCCAGGAGACAGTGACCACGGGAGAGGCGGTCTGACATGGCCACGACGACACAGCTGCCGGGCGCTTCGGCGCCGGCCCTGCCGTCCGCTCCGTCCCGCCGGGCCGGGTTCGGCGGAGCGCTCCGCTCGGAGTTCACCAAGATCCGCTCCGTCCGGTCCACCTACTGGACGCTCATCGCCCTGGTCGTGGTCACGATCGGGATCGGCACCCTGGCCTGCGTGGGCGCGGTCTCGCGCGGCGCTGACCACGGGCCGCTGTTCGACGCGACCCAGCGCAGCCTGGCCGGCCTGATCCTCGGCCAGCTCATCATCACCGTGCTCGGGGCGCTGACCGTCACCTCGGAGTACTCCACCGGGATGATCCGCACCTCGCTGACCGTGCAGCCGCGCCGCGGCACCATGCTCGCGGCCAAGGGCGTGGTGTTCTTCCTGGTCAGCCTGGTGACCGGCCTGGTCGCCTCGTTCGTGTCGTTCTTCATCGGCCAGGCCATCCTGTCCTCCAAGCACCTCAACGTCACGCTGGGTGACCCCAATGTGCTGCGCGCGGTCATCGGCGGCGCGCTGTTCCTGGCCGTCTGCGGGATGCTGGCCTTCGGGCTGGGCACGCTGCTGCGGCACACCGCGGGCGCGATCACGGCCTCGATCGGGCTGCTGTTCGTGCTGTTCGTGCTGATCAACTTCCTGCCGTCGAACTGGCAGGACCACGTGGACAAGTGGGTCCCGTTCAACGCGGGCAGCCAGATCTGGTCCACGATCCCCCCGCAGGGCAACCCGCCGATGTTCTCGCCGTGGACCGGGTTCGCGGTGTTCACCGGCTATGCGGTGATCGCGATCATCGCGGGGGCTGTGGCCTTCCGGAAGCGGGACGCGTAGGCCGCCCGGCGGGTATCCGGTGCCGGGCCTCCGCCCCGGGTAGTATCAGAACGCGGTCGGATCGTGCCCCTATGCGACCTGGGCGGGGCGCCGGCCGGGGGGATGGATCGTGTCGTTAGTGGCCTGAGTCCGGCGTGGCTACAGTTTCTGTCGTCACGGGCTCCCGGCCGGGCCCGCGGCCGGGTTTGTCAGGAACGTGCGTGTCGCCAACTGTGAGCGGATTACCTGTGAGAATGTCAGCCGCCAGGTCGCAAGCGCCGTCGGCGGATTCGAGCCAGCCGGCCCGCTGGGCGCGCCCCGGGCCGGTGACGGCGGCCATCGTGATCCTGACCGCGCTCGCCGTCGCGCTCCGGCTCTACCAGCTGAGCCGTCCCGACTACCTGATCGGCGTGACCGAGTACGACGACGGGACGGACTTCGGCAGCGCGATCCTGCTGATCCACGGCGACCTGCCGTACCGGGACTTCATCATGGTCCAGCCGCCTGGCATCACGCTGCTGATGGCGCCGGTCGCGCTGGTGACCAAGGGCCTGGGCACCGCCTGGGGGATGGGCGTGGGCCGGATCCTCACCGCGCTGGCGGGCGCGGCCGCGGTGACCATGGGCGGCCTGCTGGTCCGCCACCGGGGCCTGCTCGCCGTGATCGTGACCTGCGGGATCCTCGCCGTCTACCCGCCCGCGGTGCAGGCGGCCCACACCGTGCTGCTCGAGCCCTGGGTGGTGCTGTTCTGCCTGGCCGGGCTGCTGGCCGTGTTCGACGGCGACCGGCTGGCCAGTACCCGCCGGCTGGTCTGGGGCGGGGTCGCGTTCGGCTTCGCGGGGGCCATCAAGGTCTGGGCCATCCTGCCCGTCCTGGTCATCGTGGTGCTGATCCTGGCCGGCCGCCAGCCCCGGCGGGCGGCGGCCTACGCGGCCGGGGTGGTGGCGGGTTTCGCCGTGCCGGTCCTGCCGTTTGCCGCGCTGGCGCCCGCGACCTTCTACCGCAGCGTCGTGGTGGCCCAGCTGGTCCGGGTGGACAGCGTCCGGATCCCGCTCGGCTACCGGCTGCACCAGATGACCGGCCTGACCGACATCACCGGGCTGACCTCCACGCTGGTGCTGTCGCTGATCTCGCTGCTCATCGTGGCCCTGGTCGTGGCGTGCTGCGTGGCCGCGTCGCGGCTCACCGGGAGCGGCCGCCGCTGCTGGAGCAGTTCGCGCTGGCGGCCTGCGCGCTGACCATCGTCGCGTTCCTGTGGCCCGCCGACTTCTACTACCACTACGCCGGCTTCCTGGCCCCGTTCCTGGCCCTGGCCATCGCGCTGCCGGTGGCCCGGTTCGTGGATGCCCTCCGCGCGGCCCGCGGCGGCCTCGCGGCCACCGGGCCGACGGCCGGCGCCGCGGCCACCGGGGCGGCCAGCCGCCCGGCCGGCCGGCTCGTCGTCCGCTACGCGACGCCGGTGGCCATCGCCGCCGTCCTCGTCATGGCCGTGGCCCAGTTCGGCTTCGAAGCCAGCCTGCAGCCCCCGCTCGCCCCGACCACGCCGGGACTCACCTCGGATGTGATCTCCGCGGCCAGCAACGTCATCCCCGCCGGCGCCTGCGTCCTGACCGACCAGGCGTCCTACACCATCGCCGCGAACCGCTTCTTCTCCTCGCGGCCTGGGTGCGTGCCCATGGTCGACGGCGTGGGCAGCGACTATTCACTGTCCCGGGGGCGCAGCGCCGCCACCGGCGCCCAGCACGTCGCCGCGGTGCGCGCGCTGTGGCTGTCGGCGCTGCGCGGCGCCCAGTACGTCTGGCTGTCGCCGCTGTCCTTCAAGCGCATCCCCTGGGCCGCCCGCGACGTGTCGGTCTACTTTGACCGCAACTTCGTGCCCGTTCCCCACGGCCCGTTCGGCCTCTACATGCGCCAGCACTCCGGCTGAGCATGATCGTGGTGCGTTGTGCCCCGCCGGCGGGGCACAACGCACCACGATCACGGGGAGAGGGCGGCCTGGGCGGGCGAGGCCGCAGCTGATAACAGCAAGAGGGGGGTCGGCGGGCGGAGGGTGGGCGGCGGGGCGGGCGGGGAATGGGCCTTAGCCGGCGGCGTAGGAGCGGAGGACCAGTCCCGTCCTGGGCTTGGGGGCGAACGAGGTGGACTTGCGGGGCAGCCGTTCCCCGCCGGCCGCGACCGCGTACACGTCCGCGGCGCGCAGCGGGTTGCCGATGACCGCCGTGCCGCCCGGGGCCGGGACGGCGTCGGCCTGCGCGATGGCCCGGTCCGCATCGTGGTGCACCACCCGCACTCCCTGCTCGTCGTCCTGGATGCCCCACAACGCCGCGAGCAGGAACTCCTGCAGCACCGCGGTGGACAGCTCGCGCCAGGCCGCCGACCGCCCCGCGGGCATGGCCGCCTCGAGCTGCACCGGATCCGGGTCGGTGAGCAGATGGACCTGGCCCTGCCCGGCCACGAGGAACGCCGGGCCATCCTGGCCGGCCACCGCCAGCGCGTCCAGCGCCGCGGGCAGCTCAGCGGGGCCGCCGGGGATGGCCCGCACCGAGAACCCGGCCTTGGCCCGCTCCACCGCCTCGCCCGGGGGCAGGCCGGGCAGCACCCGGTGGATGGCCCCGATCTGCGGCGGGAACGCGTCGCCGTCCACCAGCAGCGCCAGCCCGTAGTCCCAGGGACCCGGCCCGTCGCCTGCGCCGCGCCGGTCGGCCTGGATCTCCAGATACGACGCGTAGCGGTGGTTCCCGTCCGCGATCAGGGCCTGCCGGGGCGCGAGGTCGGCGGCGATCGCCGCGAGCGCGGCCGGATCGGTGACCGCCCACAGGGTGTGCCGGATGCCGTCGCCGGTGCCGGTGCTCAGCAGGGGCGTCCCGGCCGCCGCGACCTGGCTGGCCACCCGGGTGGCCGCACTGTCCTGGCCCCCCTCATACAGCAGGAAGATGGGCTCCAGGTTGGCCTGGGTGGCCTCCATCAGCTGGCGGCGGCCACGCACCGGGCCGGGCATGACATCCTCGTGCGGCAGCACGACGCGGGCGGCGGGCGGCGCCAGCCGCACCGCGCCGATCAGGCCGCGCTGCAGCACCCGGTCCTGCGCTCCGGAAGCCGGGATCAGGCGCTGCTCATACACGTACACGGCGGGCTCGTCCCCGGTGACCAGGATTCCGTCGCGCTGCCAGTCGGCCAGCAGCCGGGCGGCGTCGTGGTACTCCTCACCGGGCCGGCCCGGGTCCTGGCGCGGGAGGATCAGCCGGACCACGTTGTGCGGATCGGCATCCCGCAATTGCTGGGCGGTGTCCTGCCCGATGACGTCGTACGGTGGAGAGGTGACCTCCGCGAGTCCGCTCACCCGTTCCGGGGCATAACGGACTCCACGGAACGGCGCGAGCTGGAGCCCGGCTGGTCCCGGCGCCTGTTCCCCGCCGGACGGAAGGATCTGCACATATGACAGAAGGACCATGGGGCGGCCAGGATTCCCGCCCGGCGGAAAATCCGGGGCCGGACGACGGCGCGGCCGGCGTTCCGGCCCCGCATGGTGACGTGTACACCTGGTACCAGCGGGGCCTGGAACTGCTCGGCCGCGGCAGCCCCGCAGCCGCGGCCCAGCTCCTGGAGCGGGCCGCCGAGGCCGAGCCGGGCTCCCGCAGCGTGCTGGAGGCGCTCGGCCGCGCCCAGTTCGACACCCGCCGCTATGACGAGGCCGCCGCGACCTTCCGGCGGATCGTCGAGGCCAGTCCCAGCGACGACTACGCGCATTTCGGGCTGGGCCTGGCGCTGGCCCGGGGCGGGAACCCGCGCGCCGCGGCCGAGCACCTGGCGCTGGCCGCCGCGATGCGCCCCGAGCTGCGGCACTACACCGAGGCGCTGCAGGGCGTGCGGGCCACGCTCCGGGCCCGGGCCCAGGCGGCCGGGGAAGCGCCCGGCGCCCCCGCCTGACCCCCCGCGAAGGAGCCGCCGGGCCGGGGCGACGGGGCCGCGGTGGTTGTCGTTAGTGCTAATTTGAGGGACTTTCCCGGATGACACCACGAACCAGGGACGGGCATGCCTGCTGAGGCCGCTGAGCGCGATCGTGAGACCGGATTGGCCCGCTTCCTGCGTGGCTGCCCGGAACCGCTCTGCCAGGCCTATGACGTGGCCCTGCTGGACCTGGACGGGGTGGTCTACCTGGGGGACGCCGCGGTGCCCGGCGCGCCCCAGGCGCTGGACAAGGCGGCGGACGCTGGCATGCGGCTGGCGTTCGTGACCAACAACTCCTCCCGGACACCGTCGGCGATCGCCGCCCAGATTGCCAGCTTCGGCGTCCGGGCCGCGGCCGCCGACGTGGTGACCTCGGCCCAGGCCGCCGCCACCCTGCTGGCCGGACGGCTGGCCCCGGGCTCTGCGGTGCTGGTGGTGGGCGGCAACGGGCTGCGCGCCGCGGTGCGCGACCGGGGCTTCCGGCCGGTGACCACGGCCCTGGACCGGCCCGCGGCGGTCGTCCAGGGGTTCGCCCCGTCGATCAGCTACTCGCTGCTGTGCGAGGGCGCGCTGGCCGTCGCGGCCGGCGCCTGGTACGTGGCCTCGAACGCGGACGCGACCATGCCGACCGGGCGCGGGCGGCAGCCCGGCAACGGCGCGCTGTGCCAGGTGATCGTGGTGTCGACCGGGCGGCAGCCGGTGGTCGCGGGCAAGCCCGAACCGCCGCTGCACGCCGAGGCGGTGGCGCGGACCGGCGCGCGGCACCCGCTGGTGGTCGGGGACCGGCTGGACACCGACATCGAGGGCGGGGTCCGGGCCGGCGCGGCCAGCCTGCTGGTGTTCACCGGCGTCAGCCGCGCGGAGGATGCCGTGCTGGCCGGGCCGCAGCAGCGCCCCACCTACCTGGCCGCCGATCTGGCCGGCCTGCTCGCGCCGCACCCGCCCATCACCGCCGAGCCCGGCGCCTTCCGCTGCGGCGGATGGGTGGCGCGCCGCCCGGACGGGAAGTCCCCGCTGGTCATGGAGGGGTCGGGGGACAGCATCGACGGGCTGCGCGCGCTCTGCGCCGCGGCGTGGTCCGCCGATCACGTCAGCCCGGAGATGATCCGGCCTGCGCTGGCTGCGCTATCTGGCTGACTCCCGGCGTACACCCATAGGGGGATGCGGGCCGGCCGCAGGGGCGATGTGCCGGGGCCCGCGTACCCGGGAGACTGTCCCTGCGCGGAAGTCGGGCACCGGCCCGGGGGGCGCAGAGAGGACAATTCAATGATCGAGGCCCAGAGCCTCACGAAACGCTACGGGGACAAGGTCGCGGTGGACGACCTGTCATTCAGCGTGGAGCCAGGCAAGATCACCGGCTTCCTCGGCCCGAACGGGGCGGGCAAGACCACCACGATGCGGCTCATTCTCGGGCTTGACCGCCCGACCAAGGGGACCGTGACCGTGGACGGCAAAGACTTTCGCGAGCTGGCCCAGCCGATGCGGGAGGTGGGCGCGCTGCTGGACGCCAAGGCGGTGCACGGCGGCCGCAGCGCCTACAACCACCTGCTCTGCCTGGCCCAGACCAACAACCTGCCCGCCCGCCGCGTCAATGAGGTGCTCGACCTGGTCGGCCTCAGCGAGGTGGCCAGGAAACGGTCGAAGGGCTTCTCCCTCGGCATGGGCCAGCGCCTCGGCATCGCCGGCGCGCTGCTCGGCGACCCGGCCATCCTTATGTTCGACGAGCCGGTCAACGGGCTGGACCCCGAGGGCATCTTGTGGATCAGGAACCTGATGAAGGCGCTCGCCGCGGAGGGCCGCACCATCTTCGTGTCCAGCCATCTCATGTCGGAGATGGAGAACACCGCGGATCATCTCCTGGTCATCGGCCGGGGACGGCTGATCGCGGACTGCACGGTGGCCGAGTTCATCGCGCGCAACTCAGTGCAGACGGTCCGGGTCCGCACCCCGCAGGGCGATGTCCTGCGCAGCGCGGTCACGATGGCCGGCGGCCACGTGGCCGACGCCCCGGACGGCGCGTTCGTGGTCCAGGGCCTGGCCCTGGACCAGCTCGGCGACCTGGCCTTCGAGCGCGGCATCCGGCTGCACGAGCTGGCCCAGGCGCACGCCTCGCTGGAGCAGGCGTTCATGGAGCTGACCGCGTCCAGCGTGGAGTTCCACGCCAGTACCGAGATCCCCCAGGAGACAGTGACCACGGGAGAGGCGGTCTGACATGGCCACGACGACACAGCTGCCGGGCGCTTCGGCGCCGGCCCTGCCGTCCGCTCCGTCCCGCCGGGCCGGGTTCGGCGGAGCGCTCCGCTCGGAGTTCACCAAGATCCGCTCCGTCCGGTCCACCTACTGGACGCTCATCGCCCTGGTCGTGGTCACGATCGGGATCGGCACCCTGGCCTGCGTGGGCGCGGTCTCGCGCGGCGCTGACCACGGGCCGCTGTTCGACGCGACCCAGCGCAGCCTGGCCGGCCTGATCCTCGGCCAGCTCATCATCACCGTGCTCGGGGCGCTGACCGTCACCTCGGAGTACTCCACCGGGATGATCCGCACCTCGCTGACCGTGCAGCCGCGCCGCGGCACCATGCTCGCGGCCAAGGGCGTGGTGTTCTTCCTGGTCAGCCTGGTGACCGGCCTGGTCGCCTCGTTCGTGTCGTTCTTCATCGGCCAGGCCATCCTGTCCTCCAAGCACCTCAACGTCACGCTGGGTGACCCCAATGTGCTGCGCGCGGTCATCGGCGGCGCGCTGTTCCTGGCCGTCTGCGGGATGCTGGCCTTCGGGCTGGGCACGCTGCTGCGGCACACCGCGGGCGCGATCACGGCCTCGATCGGGCTGCTGTTCGTGCTGTTCGTGCTGATCAACTTCCTGCCGTCGAACTGGCAGGACCACGTGGACAAGTGGGTCCCGTTCAACGCGGGCAGCCAGATCTGGTCCACGATCCCCCCGCAGGGCAACCCGCCGATGTTCTCGCCGTGGACCGGGTTCGCGGTGTTCACCGGCTATGCGGTGATCGCGATCATCGCGGGGGCTGTGGCCTTCCGGAAGCGGGACGCGTAGGCCGCCCAGCGGGACGCGCGGGACTGCGCGTTCCCCAGGACACCCGTCTGGCCGCCCGGGGGCGCCGCCAGGCGGGTGCTTCCTGTGGTGCGGCAGGGCGTGGCGCGGCAGGGCTGGGGCAGGACGCTGCGAGCGATTCCTTTTCCGCTCTCGCCGGGTCTTCCTGGTTGAGCGCAGGCCGACCTCGAACACGCTCGCGAAGGAAGAAGCCGATGACCATGAGCATCCGCGCTACCATGCGCGCCTGCAGCAGACGTCCCTGAATGGCCCGCAGGACCTGCGCCTCATCACCGACGCGCCCGTCCCGGTCCCGGGCCCGGGCGAGGTCCTGCTCCGGGTCACCGCCGCCGGGGTCAACTTCGGCGACATCTCGCAGGCGCACGGCACGTTCCCGGGCGGTCCGCAACCTCCGTACCTGGCGGGCTTCGAGGCGGCCGGTGAGATCGTCGCCCGGGGCGAGGCCGTCACTGGCCTGGAACCCGGAGCCCGCGTCATCGGCGCCGGCATCGGATGTGGCGCTTTCGCCGAGTACGCGGCGCTGCCCGCGGCCGCGGTGATGCCGGTGCCATCCGGCTGGACCGGGCAGGAAGCGCTGGGCCTGATCGTGAACTGGCCCACCGCGCTGGCCGCGCTGCGGCCCCTGGGCGGCATCGTAGCCGGGCAGACCGTGCTGATCCACGCGGCCGCGGGCGGAACCGGCCAGGCCGCGGTGACCATGGCCAAGCACTACGGCGCGACGGTGATCGCCACTGCCTCGTCAGGCAAGCACGGGGCAGTGCGGGCGCTGGGCGCCGACCATGTTCTCGACTCCCGCGGGGCCGGACTCGCCGCCGAGGTACTGCGGCTGACCGGCGGCACTGGCGCCGACCTGGTGCTGGAGTCAGCCGGCGGCGCCGCGCTCGGCGCCAGCCTGACTGCGGCCAGGCGGGTCACCGGCCGGGTGATCGTGTACGGGGCGGCCGGCGGCGAGGCACCGATAACCAACTGGGAACTGATCTACCAGCACCAGGTACAGATCATCGGCCTGAACATCGGCCTGCTGATCCAGGCCGCGCCGCAGATCTATGGCGAGGTCATGGGCGAGCTGCTCGCGCTCATCGCCGCCGGGGTGCTCACCCCCGGCCAGCCCGCCACGTGTGAACTCGCCGATGCCCCCAGGGCGCTCGCGGACCTGGAAACCCGGGCCACCGTCGGCAAGCTGGCCCTGCTGCCCTGAGCAAGACCCGGACCGACCCGGTTGAAGGCGGATCATGCGGGAGAGGATGGCGAGTGATGGATGGCCGACTGGACCGGGGCCTGCAGGGCAGTCATGCCTGATAGCGCCAGGTTAGCCCACGACACCGAGCCGTTCCGGCGTGAGCTGCTCGCGCACTGCTACCGGATGCTCGGCTCGATCCAGGATGCGGAGGACCTGGTCCAGGAGACGTACCTGCGGGCCTGGCGGTCCTATCACGGGTTCGAGGGCCGGTCTTCCGTGCGTACCTGGCTGTATCAGATCGCCACCAACGGGTGCCTGACCGAACTGGCCAAGCGCCATCGGCGAATGCTGCCATCCGAGCTGTGCGCCCCGCAGCAGGATCCCGGAGCGTACCCGGAGCAGGCCGGAACCGGGGTGAGCTGGCTGCAGCCCGCGCCGGATGCGCTGGTGGCCCCGGACTCGGCTGATCCCGCAGCCATCGTCACGGCGCGCGAGGGACTGCGGCTGGCGCTCATCGCCAGCCTGCAGTACCTCCCGCCCAGGCAGCGCGCGATCCTGGTGCTGCGGGACGTGCTGGCGTTCTCGGCCACCGAGGTCGCGGTGATGCTCGGCACCACGACGGTGTCGGTCAAGAGTGCGCTGCAGCGCGCCCGTGCGCGGCTGAGGGAACGGGCCCCGGACGCCGACCAGATTGCCCAGCCGACGCAGGCGCAAGCCCGCGCGCTCCTCGACCAGTACATCGCGGCGTTCGAGAACGCCGACGCCGCAGCATTGGAGCGGCTCCTGCTCGAGGACGCCACCATAGAGGCACCACCGCTGCGCACGTGGTTCACCGGCCGCAAGACCTGTGCGCCCTTCCTGCGCAATCATGTTCTGGGATCGCCTGGTGACTGGCGCATGCTGGCCACCAGCGCCAACGGGCAGCCCGCCACCGCGGCCTACACCCGCGACCAGCACGGGAACTACCAGCCCTACGGCATCTGCGTACTCACCCTCACCAGCCACGGCATCCGCCGGATCGTGTCCTTCGGGGATCCCGGCCTGGTGCCCTGGTTCGGGTTCCGGCTGGACCCGCCGGCCCCGGGCCGTGAGCGCTCAGCGGCCCGGCGTGACCCTATGTCTGGCAGACCGGGCACCAGAAGGTGATGCGCCCCTCGGGGTCGCCGCCCTGGCCCTTTCCCTCGTCCCGGAGGATGACGGTGCCGCACCGGCGGCAGCGTCGCCCGGCCCGCCCGTACACCCAGTGCTCCTGGCCGCGCACCGCCATCCCGGTGGTGATGTGCCCGGTCCGGTCCTTGTTCGCGTCCAGCAGCCTGCGGGCCAGGTCCACGGTCGCGGGCAGGTCCCTGATCTCGCCCACCGGCCGCCATGGGTGGATGCCCCGCAGGAACAGCAGCTCGCACTTGTACACGTTCCCTACGCCGGCCAGGCTGCGCTGGTCCAGGAACGCCTCGCCGGCCGGGCGCTGCGGAGCGGTCATCAGGCGGCGCACCGCCTCGGCGGCGTCCCAGTCCGGGCCGAGCAGATCCGGGCCGAGGTGGCCGACCACGTCTGCTTCCTTCGCGGTGGGCAGCACCTCGACCACCCCGAGCTGGTATCCGACCGCCTGCCAGGCGTCGTTGGCGAGCACCAGCCTGATCTGGTGGGCCTGAGGTACCCGGTCGGTGACCGGGCGGACCCGCCAGCGGCCCTCCATCTTCAGATGGGTGTGCACAGTCACGCCGCCCTCCACCCGGGTAAGCAGGTGCTTGCCCCGGGACAGCGACTCCGTCACCTGGCGTCCGGTCAGGTCGGTGGTGGCGTAGCGGGGGACCCGGAAATCGCTGCGGGTAAGCACCCGCCCGGCGAGCGCCCCGCGCAGCTGCTTCGCGGCGTGCCAGACCGTGTCCCCTTCCGGCACCGCTCAGCCCCGCCTGCGCTGGCCGCGCCCGCGGGCGGGGGCTCGGGCCGGGGTGATCAGTGCCTGCACCGCCCCAGTATGCCCGCGCCCCCCTCACGCGGCCGCCCGGTCGCGTCGCGTTCCCGTCCCTCCCATGACTGAAAGTCTGAGGTACCTCGGTGTACCTCAGACTTTCAGTCATGCCCCTGCCCCTGCGGCCGGGAAGCGCTGGCGGGACGCCACACTTCTGCGGCAGGAGGCGATTGTCGGACCGCGGCAGCATCATGTCAGCGTGGGCAAGACGGTGCGGCTGGACCAGGCGGCTCTCGCCGCCCTGCTCGGCCGGCAGCATGGGGTGATCTCCCGCGCTCAGGCAGCCGCCTGCGGGATGACCACCGGCGCCTTACGGCACCGCCTCCGGCCCGGAGGACCGTGGCAGTCCCTCCTGCCCGGGGTGTACCTCGCCCAGACGGGCGTGCCCGGGGCCCGGCAACACGAGATGGCCGCCCTGCTGCTGGCCGGCCCAGACAGCGTCCTCACCGGGGCATGCGCGTTATCGCGGCACGGCTTCCGGGTGCAGCCCCCGGTCCTGATGGACGTCCTGGTCCCGGCGTCCCGGATCCGGCGGAACGTGGGGTTCACCCGGATCCGCCGCACGACGCGGCTGCCGCCCGGGTATCTGCACCGCGGGGGAGATTCGCTACGCGCCGGTGCCCCGCGCGGTCGCGGACGCGGTCCGCTGGGGGAGCAAGGACCGGGAGGCGCGGGCTATCGTCGCCGAGGCCGTGCAGCAGGGGTACTGCCCGCTGCCCCTGCTCGCGGAAGAGCTGGAGGCAGGCCCGGTCCGCGGGTCAGCACGGTTGCGCCGGGTGCTGGCCGAGGTGACCGGCGGGATCAGGTCCATCGCGGAAGCCGACTTCCTTGAGCTGATCAGGCGGGCCCGGCTGCCCGTCCCGGTTCTCAACCCGCGGCTGTACGCGGGGGACACGTTCATCGCCGCGCCGGACTGCTGGTGGCCGGACGCTGGAGTCGCGGCGGAGGTGGACTCGCGCGAATGGCACCTCGCCCCGGGTGACTGGGAGCGCACGCTGGCCCGGCACGCCCGGATGAGTTCCTACGGGATCATCGTCCTGCACTTCACGCCCGCGCAGATCCGTCGCGAGCCGAAGGCGGTGGCCGGGACGCTGGGCGCCGCGCTCACCGCGGCCGGGAACCGCCCGCCGCTGCCGCTGACCGCCCGCCCCGCCCGCTGACCGCAGGTACCCGTGGCGCGCGCCGGCCGGCGGTCCGCTCGATTCGCCGCAACGAACTTCGCACTCAGCCGGTCACGCCAGCCCATACCGCCGAGTGGGAGGGAGATGACGGGGCGCCGGTCACAGGAGCTTGCGGAGGCGCAGGATGTCGCCGATGCTGGCGTCGACCTTGACCCTGCCGGTCAGCCAGGCGCGGACAAAACGCTTCGGGTCACCCGAGATCGCCAGCAGCTCGTGGCTCGAGGCCGAGAACCGGACCTGAGCCGGCGGGTCACCCGGGCCGGCCTCGGTCACCGGGCTCGCGCCGTGCGGGCCGAGCTTCGTGACGAACGTGACGCCCAGGTCGGTGACGGTGCAGCTCAGGGAACGGTCCGCCAGGACAGCCGACCGCTTCTGCGGGTCAACCTCCGACAGACGGCCCGCCAGTACCTCCAGCGCCGTCCGGCATTCCTCAGCAGTCGCCATCTCGCCTCCTTTCCCGCAGAGTGTCCATTGTGCAACTCCTGGCCCGTTGATGACGCCATGGGCGTGGCGCCAGCCGTTGGTGGCGCGCCAGGGAGCGTCCGGACGGTAGCGTTCGTCACAGAACCGCCCCGCAGCCCGCATCCCTGCCGAGGAAGGAGCGCGTCGTGACGCAGAACGATCCGGTGGCGCCCGGCGCGGCCGCCCCCGAAAGCACCCCCGGGAGCGCCGTGATCACCGGTGATGCCCGGGTTGATCAGGCGCTGGGCCGGCTCGGTGACCTGGACGACCTGCCCCTGGCCGGGCACGCGGCGGTCTTCGAGCACATTCACGCTGAGCTGACCGGGGCGCTGGGTACGCTTGATTCAGGAAACGACCAGTTTCCGCAGGCCCCGATCGCGTCCTCCCAGAACCGGCCCGCACCGATCACGCCCGCAGCGGCTGCTCATGGAACTCCCGCGACACCGGACAGCTGAACGGCGAGGCAGCCACTGCATGAGTACCCGGAGACGTCTCGACGCCGAACTGGTGCGGCGTGGGCTGGCCCGGTCCCGCGAGCACGCCGCCGAGCTGGTCACGGCCGGGCGGGTGGTAGTGGCAGGCCAGTCGGCAGGCAAGACCGCGACCCAGGTCAGCGCCGATGACCCGATCGCGGTCCAGGAGGCCGGCACCGGGCCTGACTACGCGTCCCGGGGCGGCCGCAAACTCGCGGGCGCGCTGGCCGCCTTCCCCGGATTGCCGGTGGCGGGCCGTCGCTGCCTGGACGCGGGCGCGTCCACCGGCGGCTTCACCGACGTGCTGCTGCGCGCCGGGGCGGCCCAGGTCGTGGCCGTGGATGTGGGCTACGGCCAGCTCGCCTG
This sequence comes from uncultured Actinomycetes bacterium, assembly GCA_963770545.1. Lineage (GTDB taxonomy): Bacteria > Actinomycetota > Actinomycetes > Streptosporangiales > Streptosporangiaceae > RYN-230. The sequence continues at coordinate 25,099 of CAVYQF010000010.1, forward strand.
GGCGCTGCGCAGCGACGAGCGGGTGACCGTGCTCGACCGGGTGAACGTGCGGCACCTGGAGCCCGCGCAGGTGGCTCCGCCACCATCCCTGGTCACCGCGGACCTCTCGTTCATCTCGCTTGGCCTGGTGCTGCCGGCCCTGATCCGCTGCGCGGCGCCGGACGCCGACTTCGTGCTCTTGGTGAAGCCGCAGTTTGAGGTGGGCAAGGGACACGTCGGCGCGGGCGGGGTGGTGCGGGATCCCGCTTTGCGGGCCGCGGCCGTGAGCGCGGTGGCCACGGCCGCCGCGGATCACGGCCTGGGCGTGGCCGGGGTCACTGCCAGCCCGCTGCCTGGCCCCGCCGGGAACGTGGAGTACTTCCTCTGGCTGCGCCGTGGTGCGCCGCCGCTGGAGCCAGGCAGGCTCGCGCAGGTCATCGCGGAAGGACCGCAGTGAATCCTCACCGGACGGTGCTCGTCACGGCGCACACGGGCCGGACCGCGGCGGTGACCACCGCCCGGCTCGTGATCGAGATGCTGATCTCCGCGGGCATCACGGTGCGGATCGTGGACACCGAGGCCGCCGAGCTGCAGTGGCCGGGCGCCGAAGTGGCCCCGGCCACCCCGGAGGCCGCCCGCGGCGCCGAAATGGTCCTCGTCCTCGGCGGGGACGGGACGCTGCTGCGGGTGGCCGAGATGACCCGGCCCGCCGGGGTGCCGCTGCTCGGGGTGAACCTCGGGCACGTGGGCTTCCTCGCCGAGGCTGAATACGACGACCTGCCCAATGTGATCGACCGGGTGATCAACCGCCAGTACACCGTGGAGCAGCGGATGACGGTGGACGTGACGGTGCGGCAGAACGGGACCGTCATCGCCAGGACCTGGGCGCTGAACGAGGCCAGCGTGGAGAAGGTCGCCCGGGAGCGGATGATCGAGGTGATCACCGAGATCGACGGCCGGCCGCTGTCCCGGTGGGGGTGCGACGGCGTGGTCTGCGCCACGCCGACCGGCTCCACGGCCTACGCGTTCTCCGCGGGGGGCCCGGTCGTATGGCCGGAGGTCGAGGCATTGCTCATGGTGCCGATCAGTGCTCACGCCCTGTTCGCTGGCCCGCTGGTCATCTCGCCCAGTTCCCTGCTCGCGATCGAGATCCTCGGCGGCCCCGCCGTCGGCCAGACCTTCGCGGGCGTGCTGTGGTGCGACGGGCGGCGGCGGGTGGATCTGCCGGCGGGCGCGCGGATCGAGGTCCGGCGCGGCGCTGCGCCGGTGCTGCTGGCCCGGCTGCGCAGCGAGGACGACGCCGCGGGCGGCGCGCAGTTCACCGACCGGCTGGTCGCGAAGTTTGGCCTGCCGGTTGCCGGCTGGCGGGGGCGCCCGTCCGCCCGCCACATCGAACAGGAGCCACGCGCTCATGCTTGAGGAAGTCCGCATTAATGCGCTCGGCGTGATCGAGGACGCCGTGCTGGAGCTGTCGCCGGGGTTCACGGTGGTCACCGGGGAGACCGGGGCGGGTAAGACGATGGTCGTCACCGGCCTCGGCCTCATGTTCGGCGGGCGGGCCGATCCGGCCCGGGTCCGGCCCGGGTCTGACCGGGCCACGGTCGAGGGCCGGCTGCGCATCGACCCCGCAGGGCGGGTGGCCGGGCAGGTGACCGAGGCAGGCGGTGAACTCGACGACGACGGGGCGACGCTGATCGTCAGCCGGTCGGTGTCCGCGGAGGGGCGGTCGCGCGCGTACGCCGGCGGCCACTCGGTGCCGGTGTCGCTGCTGACCTACCTGGCCGACGACCTGGTCGCGGTGCACGGGCAGGCCGATCAGCAGCAGTTGCTGCGGCCGGGCCGCCAGCGGGAGTCACTGGACCGTTTCGCCGGCTCCGCCCTGGCTGCGGTCGCCGCCGACTACCACCGCGCCTACCAGCGGCATCGCGAAGTCCAGGGTGAGCTGGAGGATCTGACCGGGCGGGCCCGGGAACGCGCCCAGGAAGCGGAGGACCTGCGCCGCGGCGCGGCCGAGATTGAGCGGCTGGAGCCCGTCGCGGGGGAGGACGTGGAGCTGAGGGCCGAGGAGGAGCGGCTGGCCAACGCGGACGGGCTGCACACCGCGGCCAGCGCCGCGCACGACGCGCTGCTCGGCGATCCGGCCAGCGGATCCTACGACCTGCCCGACGCGTCCAGCCTGCTGGCCACCGCCACCCAGGCGCTGGAGGCCGTGGCCGGGCACGACCCGGTGCTGGCCGGGCTGGCAGGCCGGCTGTCCGAGGCGGCCTACCTGATCTCCGACATCGGCGCCGAACTCGCCTCGTACGTGGAGTCGGTGGAGGCCGACCCGGCCCGGCTGGCCGCGGTGCAGCAGCGGCGCGCCGACCTGACCCGGCTGATCCGCAGCTACGGCGCAGGCGCCACGCCCTCCGACGGCGGGGATGTGGCCGCCGTGCTGGACTGGGCCAGGCAGGCGGCCAGCCGGCTGGGCGAGCTAGATGGTGACGACGACCGGATCGCCGGCCTGGCCGCGGAAGCGGAGCAGCTCGGCGCGACCGTCGCCGGGCTTGCGGGCCAGCTCACCACGCTGCGCCGCGAGGCCGCCGCGCGCTTCGCCGCCGAGGTGACCGGCGAATTGGCCGCCCTGGCCATGCCGCACGCCTCCCTCACGGTCGCGGTCACGCCGCAGGAAGCCTTCGGCCCGCATGGCGCGGACGAGGTGGAAATCCGGCTGGCGGCGCACCCCGGAGCGCCGGCGCTGCCGCTGGCCAAAGGCGCCTCCGGCGGTGAGCTGTCCCGGGTCATGCTCGCGATCGAGGTGGTGTTCGCCGGGGCGGACCCCGTTCCGACCTTCGTGTTTGACGAGGTCGACGCGGGCGTGGGCGGGAAGGCCGCGGTGGAGATCGGCCGCCGGCTAGCCCGGCTGGCCCGGCTGGCCCAGGTCATCGTGGTCACCCACCTCCCCCAGGTCGCCGCGTTCGCGGACACTCACCTGGTGGTGGAGAAGGCCGGCGACGGCAGCGTGACCCGCAGCGGGGTGACCCGGCTCGACGACGCCGGGCGGGTCACGGAACTGTCCCGGATGCTGGCCGGCCTGGAGGACTCCGAGTATGGCCGCGCGCACGCGGGCGAACTGCTCACCGCCGCCGCGGCGGAACGGGCGGCGGCCGCGGGGCCCCGCCCCAGCTGACCGGGTCCGGTCAGCTGGCCTGGCTGGACGCGGGCTGTACGCGGGCTGAGGGTCCTGGGCCGGGGCCAGCGGCCGGGCGAGTTCCTGATCCAGCGTGTGGCATCACCCGGTCGGCTGGTCTGGCAGGATGGACTGCGATGTTGGCCCCGTTCCTGAAACTCCCGAAAAGGCACCGGAGCAGGCCAGAGGACCTGCCGGGTGTGATGGGGGCTGCCCGGCTGGACCGCAGGACCAAGAACCTGACCAAGCGCCTGCGGATCGGTGAGATCGCCATCATCGACCACGCGGACCTGGACCGGCTGGGTGCGGAGGTGCTGCTGCGCCAGCAGGTCGGCGCGGTGGTAAACGTGGCGTCCAGCATCACCGGCCGGTACCCGAACCTCGGCCCCCAGCTGCTGATGGAGGCGGGGGTGCCGCTGCTCGACGAGGTCGGCCCGGACGTGTTCACCAAGGTCACCGAGGGCACGCTGGTGCGGCTGCAGGGCGACACGCTGTACATCGGCGACGAGGTCGTGGCCAAAGGCCGGATCCAGACGGCCGAGACCGTGGCCACGGCGATGACCGCCGCCAAGGAAGGCATCGCGGCCCAGCTCCAGGACTTCGCGACGAACACGCTGGAGTACATCAAGGGCGAGGGTGAGGGTGCGCTGCTGATCGACGGCATCGCTGCCCCCGAACTACGGACCAAGATCGAAGGGCGGCACGTGCTGGTGGTGGTGCGCGGCAACCAGTTCCGTGAGGATCTTGCGGTGCTGCGGCCTTACATCCGTGAGTTCAAGCCCGTCATGATGGGGGTGGACGGCGGGGCCGACGCGCTGCTGGAGGCCGGCTACCTGCCTGACGTGATCGTCGGCGACATGGACTCGGTCACCGACGAGGGATTGCACTGCGGGGCGGAACTCGTGGTGCACGCCTACCCCCAGGATGGCCGGGCTCCTGGCCAGGAGCGGGTCGAGCGGCTCGGGCTGGCGTCGGTGGTCTGCGCCGCGGGCGGCACCAGCGAGGACGTGGCCCTGCTGATGGCGGACGCGAAGGGCGCCAGCCTCATCGTCGCCGTGGGCACCCACAACACCCTGGACGAGTTCCTGGACAAGGGCCGCGCCGGGTACGCGAGCACCTGGCTGACCCGGCTGCGGGTCGGCAGCAAGCTGGTGGACGCCAAGGGAGTGAGCCGGCTCTACCGGCAGCGCATCTCCGGCTGGGCCCTGATGCTCCTGGTGCTGGCCGCCCTCACTACCATCCTGGTGGTCATCCACGCCACTCCGGCAGGCCAGATCTTCTTCACGTACCTTGGCGCCCAGTGGGACGGCGTGAAGTACTGGCTCAGCGGATTGTTCTAGGCCAGCCTCCCGTGATCGATTTCCGCTACCACCTGGTATCCATCGTCGCCGTCTTCCTGGCGCTCGCGATCGGGATCGTCGTGGGGTCCACCGCGCTCAAGCCGGCCGTGCTCACCACGCTGCAGAAGACCGCGACCGCCGAGAAGAAGCGGGTCGACGCGCTGTACGCGCAGAACCGCCAGTATCAGAGCCAGCTGGGGGCGGCCGAGTCCTACGCCCAGGCCGGGGAGCACCTGGCCCTGAACGGCCTGCTGGACGGCCAGCGCGTGGTCCTGGTCACCGCGCCGGGCTTCCCCGGCGCGGTCGTCACGGGGGTCTCGTCCGCGCTGATCCGGGCGGGCGCGACCATGACCGGCGAGGTGCAGCTGCAGAACCAGTTCTTCACCGCCGGCACCCAGTCGGACCTGGACACGCGGACCCAGCAGCTGACACCGGCCGGGGTCACCCTGCGCAACGGCACGCCGCAGGCCCAGGCCGGGGAGCTGATCGCCAGCGCGATCCTGACCAAGAACGGCCCCACCCAGCCCCCCGCCGGGGTGGCCGACGCCACCGGCAAATCGATCCTCAACGGCTACGCGGCTGGAGGTTACCTGAGTATCAGCGGGAACCCGGCGGCTCGTGCCACTCTGGCAGTCGTGATTATCCCGGCCACCCCGCCCGCGGCCAGCAGCTCCAGCAGCGCGAGCCAGACTCTCGTGACCGTGGCGCAGCAGCTGAACCTGGCCGGCGAGGGCACGGTCGTGGCCGGGCAGCTCAGCGGCTCCGGCCCGGGCAGCGCCATCGACGTGATGCGGTCAGGTGGGCAGGCTGATCATTTCAGCAGTGTGGACAATGCGGACACGGAGATCGGCCAGATCGTGACAGCGCAGGCCCTCTATGAGCAGATGACGGCGGGCAAATCGGGCAGCTACGGCGCGCTGACCAGCGCGAGCGCGGCTGGCCCGAGCCCGGCTCCCACCCCCTCGCCGTCCACGACGGCGACCGCGACCGCGAAGCAGTCCTCGGGTCCGAAACGCAGCGGCAAGCGGTCCGCGCAGCCGGACGCCACCGCCTCGGCGAGCGCGCGGTGAGCCGGCGGCGCGGACCGCGCGGCGCCGCCGGGAGCCTGATCGGCACCAGCCTGATCGGTACCGTCCTGGCGGCCGCCGGGGCCCGGGGCGCGTACGCACTGCTCAGATCCCGCCCGCCGGGCGGGACCGCGGCGTGGACCCGGACCAACCACCGCGGTGAGCCGGTCACCCTGCTCGAAGGTCCTGCCGCCGCCACCGGAGCCGCGCTCGCAGCCGCGCTTACCCCCGGCCTCCCGGTCCGGACCCGGGCCGCGCTGGTGACCGCCGCCGCCGGCGCCGGAGCCTTCGGCGGCTATGACGATCTCGCGGGCAGCGGGGACCGCCGCGGTTTCCGCGGCCACCTGGGGGCCCTGGCCCACGGGGAGGTGACCACCGGCGCGGTCAAGATTGGCGGCATCGGCGCGGCCGGCCTGGCCGCGGGTGCCCTGCTGGGGGGCGGCCCGCTGGACGTGGCCGTGAACGCCGGCCTGATCGCGGGCGGCGCTAACCTGCTCAACCTGTTTGATCTGCGGCCCGGGCGCGCCGTCAAGGTCGCGGCGCTGGCCGGCGGGCTGATCGCCGTCACCGGGCGGTCTGCAGACCGGCCAGTATCAGGGGCCACGCTGGCCGGCCTTCCGCTGGGTGCCGCTCTCGCGCTCGTGCACGAGGACCTCGGGGAACGAGCCATGCTGGGTGACGCCGGGGCCAACGCCCTCGGAGCCATGCTCGGCGCCGCGACCGCCGGGAGCATGCCGCGGTCCGGCCGGGTCGCCGTGCTGGCCGGCATCGTCGTGCTCACCGCGGTCAGTGAGAAGGTCAGCTTTACCAAGGTCATCCAGCGGACACCACCGCTGCACTGGCTCGACATGCTGGGCCGCCGTCCCATGGCGGCCCCCGCGGGCGGGTCACCGGCCGCCGACCGGGATCTGGATCGGATTGGTGCTGACGGCGCTGGTGCTGACGGCGCGGGCCCCGCAGGCACCGGCACGGCTACGCATCAGCCGGTCACGCCGGGGACGTCAGCCAGCCCCCCGTGACCGGGGCGCAGGAAACGGCGACCGAGGCCGCCCGGGCGCAGGACCTAGGCGGGGAGCAGACCGGCGGCGGGATCGGCCGGGCCGCCGTCCTGATCGGCGCGATCACCATCGTGTCGAACATCGTGGGCTTCGGCCGCCAGCTGGTGTTCGCGCACACCGTGTCCGCGACCTGCCTGGGCACCGCGTACGCGACCGCGAACCAGGTACCGAACATCATCTACGACATCGTCCTGGGCGGCGCCCTGGCCAGCGTCGTGATCCCGGTGCTCGCCGGCCCGGCGGCCCTCCGGTTCGGCGAGCGCCCCGGTCCCCGGGCAGGCGCCCAGGCCGGGGCCCGCACCGGAACCCGGGCCAGCGTGGAAGGTCAGGCGGGCGCCGAAACCCAGGCCAGCCAGATCGCGTCCGCGATGCTGTCCTGGACCGTCCTGCTGCTGGTCCCGGTGAGCGTGATCGTCGCTGTGGCGGCGGGCCCGCTGGCCACGCTGCTGCTCGCGGGCGCGCCGCGCTGCGCCCACGCGGCCATCGTCGGGGTCAGCAGCCGGATGCTGGTGGTGTTCGCCCCGCAGATCCTGCTCTACGGCCTGGCCGTGGTGCTGTACGGGATCCTGCAGGCGCACCGGCGGTTCACCGCGCCCGCTCTGGCACCCGTCCTGTCCAGCCTGGTGGTCATCTCCGCTTACCTGGCGTTCGTCCCGCTCAGCCAGGGGTACCGGGTGCTGGCCGGGCTGCCCCGGCCGGCCGAGCTGATGCTGTCCGTCGGCACCACGGCGGGGGTGGCGGCACTGGCCCTGACCGCGCTGGTCCCGGCGCTGCGGCTGCGGCTGCGGCTGCGGCCCACGCTGCGTTTCCCGGCCGGGGTGGCCCCCCGGATCCGCGGCCTGGCCGCGGTGGGGCTGATCACGCTGATCGCCCAGGACGCCTCGGTGGTCGCGGTCATGGTGCTGGCTAATGGCCAGGAGGGTCAGGGCGCACTGGTCTTGTACAACTTCGGCTGGCAGATGTTCTTCGTGCCGTACGCGGTGCTCGCGGTGCCCATCGCCACGACCGCGTTCCCGGTCCTGGCCGCCGCCGAGGGCGCGCGCTTCGATGAGACGGCGGCGGCCTCCACCCGGGCGATCATGCTGGTCTCCTGGCTGGGCGCCGCCCTGCTGGCCGGCGCTGCGGTCCCCGCGGCCAGGCTGTTCACGCACAATCCGGGGGATGCCCGCCAGCTGGCGTACACATTCGCCGCGTTCGCGCCGGGGCTGATCGGCTACGGCCTGTCGACTCACCTGTCCCGCGTGCTGTTCGCCGACGCCCGGACCCGGGCGGCGGCCGTGGCCCTGGTGGCCGGCTGGCTGCTGGTGATCGTCGCGGACGTGGTCGCGGTCCTGCTGGTGCCGGACTGGTGGGTGGTGCCCGTACTGGGCCTGGGTAACACGATCGGGCTGACCGTGTCCGGCCTGGCGCTGCTGGGCATGGTGCGCCGGGTGCGGGGCCGGGCCGCGCTGCGCGGCACCGCCCGCGCGGCCCTGGCCGGGCTGGCGGCGGCGGTGGCCGGGGCGGCTGCCGGGGCCGCCCTGTCGTCCGTCCTGCCCGCCAGGGGCTTCGTGCCCAACGCCGGTCTCGCGCTCCTGGCGTGCGGCTGCGTGACGCTGGTGTTCGGCGGAGCGGCGCTCGCGCTGGATGGCGGGGATCTGCGTGCGGTGCTGGCCCGGGGGCGCGGCATGCTGCCGGGATCCCGGTTGACCGGACGGAAGTCACCGTCATGACCAGGCCCGGGACCGGAGCCCCGGCCGGGCTGCGGCTCAGCTACCTGCTCGGCACTACGGCCGGGGGGACAGGGCGGCACGTGGCGATGCTGGCCGGCGGCTGCGCCGCCCGGGGCGCCACGGTCCACGTGTACGGGCCCGCCGCTACCGAAGCGGGGCTCTCGCGGGCCGGCGACGCGCAGCCGGGGTGGGACTTCAGCGTGGTCGATATCGCAGACGGGCCCCGCCCGGCCCGGGACCTGGCCGCCCTCGCCCGGGTGCGGCGGCTGGTGGCCCGCGATACCCCCGACGTGCTGCACGCGCACGGGCTCCGGGCGGGTGCGCTCGCGGCCCTGGCCCTGGCCGTGCCGGGAATCCCGCGGACCAGGCTGGCCGTGACGGTGCACAACGCCCCGCCCGCAAGCGGGCCGGCCGCCGCCGTCTACGCGGGGCTGGAACTGATCGTGGCCCGCCGGGCAGACGCGGTGCTCACCGTGGCTGGCGATCTGGCCGCCCGGATGCGCCGTCGCGGGGCCCGGCTGGCCGGACGGGCCCTCGTGCCCGCCCCCGCCACCCCGGCCGCGTCTCCCGCCGAGATAGCGGCGCTGCGCCGCGAATTCGTGGGCGATGAATCCTCCGCGGATACTGCATCCGGAGGCCGGGAGCCTGGGCGGCGGGGGATCGTTCTCGGGGTGGGCCGGCTGGCCACGCAGAAAGGTTTCGGCACGCTCATCCGGGCCGCGCAGTGGTGGCAGCGGCGGCCGGTGGTTCCGCTGGTGATCATTGCCGGGGACGGGCCGCTGGACGCGGAACTCCATCACCAGGCGGCAATGGCCGGGGTGGCGGTCCGGTTCCTCGGCCCGCGCCGCGACGTGCCGGCCCTCCTGGGTGCCGCCGATGTGGTGGTCGTCCCGAGCACCTGGGAGGGGCAGCCGCTCATCGTGCAGGAGGCCCTGCGCGCGGGCCGCCCCCTGGTGGCCACCCGGGTCGGCGGGACGGCCGACCTTACCGGCGACGACGGCGCAGTGCTCGTCCCTCCCGGCGACCCGGTGGCGCTGGCCACCGCGGTCACCCGGATCCTGGACGACCCGGAGGCTGCGGCCGGTCTGACCGCGGCAGCCCGGGCCCGCGCCGCCCTGCTGCCCACCGAGACGGCCGCGGTGGACCAGGTGCTTGGCGTCTACACGGCGATGATCACCAGGCTGTGAATGGGCTGCCCGTAACGGTACGCGGCGATATCCAGACGTTACCGGGAGCCGATATACACGCATGGTGAGCTTTTCCAGAGCTACTGAACAGTACGTATTTGTTCACTAGCAATCTGCTATTCCGGTTGAAATCGTCTGCAAGAGTGTGCTCGGCTGTGTGATCGGGCTTGGTCTGACTTCTTTCCGGCCTGGTGGGGGACGCGCGTGCAACCGCAATTCCGGCGGCTGAAATCAGCTGGGCCAGTGCCCGGTGATTTCGGGCTGCACGGACGGTCCGATGGTCTCCCCACCCGGACCACCAGCCGGTCAGCCCGCGACTTCAGCGCCGACGTTTCCCAGGACGCCGTGATCTTGTCCGAGCAGGATCTGGCCGCCGCGCAGGAAGCGGTCCGGCTGGACCGGGAGGACCGGGAGGACGAGCGCCGCGCCGCGGCAGCCGGCTTGGCCGGTCTAGCCGGGACGGGCTCACCCGGGCCGGGGATACCCGGTCAAAGCGAACCGCCAGCTGCTCCGCCGCCTGCCGGCCCGCAGCCTGGAAGGCCGCCCGCCGTGCGCCCGGACCCCAGTGCCCCCGGTCCGCGCGACCACACGCCGGTCGGCCCAGGTGGTGGCGGGCCGCCCCGGGCGTCGTCGTCTCCACCGTCGTGGGGCACGGTATTGCTCACCACCGTGCGACTGTGGGTGCAGCGCCACTGGCCCGCTCGGGCCCGGTGGCGGGTGCTGACCGTGCTGGTCCTGGCCGCCGTGGTGTTCGGCGCGGGCGCCATCACCATCGCGCTGACCCGGAGCCCGGCCGGGTCCGGGCCCAGTCGCGGGGCCCAGGCCGGGAAGAGCCGAACCCAGGCTGGGCCCGGCGGGACGCCCACCCCAGCGGCCATCCGGGCCGCAGCGGCGGCCCGGGCAGCGGCGGCGGTCTGGATCGCCGGCCAGATATCGGGCGACGCGATCGTGTCGTGTGACCCGCAGATGTGCGGGGTACTGGAGGCCCACAGGTTCCCGGCGGCGCGGCTGCTTCCGCTCGGCGGCAGCAATCCCGACCCGCTCGGCAGCGACCTGATCGTGTCCACAGCGGCCGTGCGCAGCGAGTTCGGCGCCCGGCTGGCGGGCGTGTACGCGCCGGTCGTGCTGGCCAGTTTCGGCACCGGCATCGCGCAGACGGCGGTGCGGGTGGTCGCATCCGACGGGAGCGCCGCCTACCGGCGCGGCCTGCGGACCGACGTGGCGGCCCGGGCTGGTGCAGGCCGCCAGCTGCTGCAGAACCCGCGGCTGCATCCCTCCGCGACAGCGCGCCGGGCGCTGGCCGCCGGGCAGGTCGATTCGCGGCTGCTGACCGTGTTCGCCGCGCTGGCCACCATGTACCGGGTGCAGGTGGTCGATTTCCCCGCGACCGCTCCCGGGGCGAGCCCGGGTATGCCGCTCCGGGCCGCGGATATCGCGCCAGCCGCCGGCCCGGGGACCCGGCAGCGGCCCACCACGATGGCCTCGCTGGCCAGCTACCTGCGCCATCAGCTGTCCCCGTACCAGCCTGAGCGCATCACCGTCGTCCGGCTGGCCAACCGCAAGCCGGTCCTGCGCGTCGACTATGGCGTACCCAGTCCTCTCGGATTGCTCGGGAAAGGCTGACTAGCCCGAATCCAACCCTCAACACACGCATCGTTAACGCTGGATGGTTCACATCCTGGGAGTGGGAGTACACGATGGTACGGATTTCACTATGACCCGAGCCAGCGCTCGGGGTCGCGCGCGGACCGGCCTGCTTCGCCGCCGGCTGTCCGGACTGGCCCTGGTGGCCAGCGGGGCCCTGATCGCGCTCACCGCGGCGGCCGGGCCGGCCGCCGCCGCTACCGCCCATACCCCGGCCTCGTCGGGAGATGGCTGGGTCCGGCTGGCGCACCTGTCCCCGAACACCCCGCCGGTCGACGTCTACCTGTACAGCTACGGCAAGCCTAACGCGATGATCGTGCTGCATCACGTCAGCTACGGCACCGTCTCGCCGTACGAGCAGGTCCCGCACGGAGAGTACACGGTGGCCATGCGCGGGGTCGGCGCGTCACCCTCGTCCACCCCGGTGCTGTCCAACAACCTGATGGTGCATCCCGGGCACGCTTACACCGTGGCCGGGATGGGGCCGTACAAGGCGCTGCGGCTCCAAGTCCTCGATGACCGGCTGACCACGCCCAAGGGCAAGTCAGAGGTCCGGGTCATCCAGGCGTCGCTGAAACAGCATCACGTCACCGTCACGGCCGGGCACGTCACGCTGGCCGACAACCTTCCGTTCTCCAACGTCACCAGCTACGGGACCGCCAAGCCTGGCACCTGGATGGTTCACGCCAAGGGCGGTACCGAGTCCTGGTCGGGTCGCGTTCCGCTGACCCCGGGCACAATCCACACCCTGGTCGTGCTGGATTCGTCCAGCGGCCTGAACGTCACCGACCTGATGGACGCCGCGGGCAGCTCGGTCATGCCCAACGGTGGCGCGGCCACCGGCTTCGGCGGCACCGCCCCGGCGCCCGCATCCTCCCCGCTGCCCTGGCTGGCCGCCCTGGTCGCGGGGGCGCTGCTCGCCCTGGCCGGTGGTTACCGGCTCCGCCGGGTCAGGGCCGCGGCCCGGCACGCCCGTTGAGGGAGGCGGGCCGCCCCGCACCCTCGAACACGGCTGGCGGGCCACGGCATGCGCACCGTGGCCCGTCGGCCGGATCTTCGCAGTATGTGCCGGCGCAGTACGCTCCGCCGCGCGGCGGGTCACCTCCGGGCGGCCCGCCGCGCGGGCAGCGGCGCCGCCGCCCGTTCGCCGTGGCCACCCTGGTCTGCGGGCTGCTCGTGCTGGCGCTCGGCGCGGCCGGACTGGTCCTGCTGACCGGCCACCCCCCCGCTGCCACTGGCCAGCCGGCCCGGGCGTCCGTCCCGGTGCCGTCCGGGTCCGTCGCCCCGGCCCCGGACCCCTCGCCGGCCGCCGCCGCCCCCCGGCCGGTGTTCCTGACCATCCCCGCCATTGGCGTGCGCTCCAGGCTGATCAGGCTGGGCCTCACCGCCCGGGGCACCCTCCAGGTGCCCGCATCCACCTCGGTGGCGGGCTGGTACACCGGCAGCCCGCGGCCCGGGGAGATCGGGTCCTCGGTGATCGCCGGGCATATCGACTCTTACCTCGGCCCGGGCATCTTCGCCAAGCTCGCGGACATGCGGACCGGCGAACTTATCTACGTCCGGCGCGCTAACCGCAGCCTGGCCGTGTTCCGCGTGTACGCGGTACGCCGGTACCCGAAGGACCACTTCCCCACCGGGAAGGTGTACGGCCCGGCACCCCAGGCCGAACTGCACCTCATCACGTGCGGCGGCACGTTCGACTACACCACCCGCAGCTACCTCAGCAACACCGTGGTCTACAGCACCGAGATCCGCTGAGCTCTATCGCTGGCCCGCCACCGGCGGCCCGCCGCCGGCGGCCCCCACCGGCGGCCGCCCGTGATGCCTGCCGGAGCTACCAGCCCCGGGCCCGCCACTCGCCGATGTGCGGCCGCTCGGCGCCCAGCGTGGTGTCCCGCCCGTGCCCCGGGTACACCCAGGTGGGGTCGGGCAGCGGGGCGAAGACCCGCTCCTCCAGGTCGTCCAGGAGCTGCGTGAATCGCTTCGCGTCGCCCTCCGTGTTGCCCGGGCCGCCAGGGAACAGCGAATCCCCGGTGAACAGGTGCGGTTCCCCGGCCAGCCGCCCGGCCGCGTCATAGCAGAGCGCGATGCTGCCCGGGGTGTGCCCGCGCAGGTGGATGACGGACAGCGTGGCCGTCCCGACCGGGACTGTGCCGCCGTTCTCCACTAGAGTGGTCACCGGGACGGGCAGTTCCACCGCGTCGTCCGGATGAGCGATCACGTCCGCGCCGGTAGCCTCCGCCACCTCGCCGAGCGCCTGCCAGTGGTCGAAGTGCCGGTGCGTGGTGATGATGCGGCGCAGCGGCCGGTCTCCGATCAGGTCGAGCAGGCGCCTGGCCTCGTTGGCCGCGTCGATCAGCGCCGCCTCGCCAGTCTCGGTGCAGGTGAGGAGGTAGGCGTTGTTGTCCATCGGCCCGACCGCGAGCTTGGTCACGGTCAGTCCCGGCAATTCCCGCGTGTCGGGCGGGCCGCCCACGGTCACGTCCCCGGTGTAGGCCACCGCTGCCTCCTTGCGTTGCGTTGCTGTCTTTCTACACCGAACCAGTGCCAGGGCTACCGCCAGGGAGGCAGCACCGGCACGTCGGCGGCCCCGGTGACCTCGAGCCCGGCCCCGTTGTCCCGGCCGATCAGCCAGGCCAGCAGGGCCGCGGGTGGGCCGGACACGCTCACCTGCCTGGCCGGGGCGGCCGGGCCGATGGGATAGACGGCATCCAGGCCGTCCGGGCGGGCGAGACAGGCCGGCGCGTCCGCTCGCCCGGCGAAGTCGCGGGCCACCGGGGCCAGGTTCGCGTCCACGAAGCTGGCGGGCCAGTCGGCCGGGCGGTACCCCGTGTCGAGGTCGACGTGGTGGATCTCCAGCTCGGCCAGCCGGCGCGGCGGGATGTTCCGGGCCGGGAACGTGTCGTCGCGCCGGGCTACCAGCGCGTCCCACGCCCGGGCCGGCAGCTCCTGGGCCGCCGTGGCCAGTGCGGCGGCGCTGACCCGAACGTCCGCGGCCAGCTCCGCGGCGGATCGCGCGGCGCCCTCCTCGACCCCGCGGGCCCGGGCCTCATCACTGGGGTACATCGGCGTCTCTACCCCGGTACCAGCCCAGGTGAGCAGGTTCCGGAAGCCATCGGCGTTGCGGGCCAGATGGGTCAGCACATGGCCGCGGGTCCATCCGGGGAGCCGCGACGACGCGGCGGCCTGGGCGTCGGTCAGCGCGTCCGCGGTGGCCAGCAGGCGGTCGGTCGACTCGCCGAGCTGGGTCAGGGCCAGGGCGATCTCGGTGTCCACAGGGCTCCTTTGCCGGGGTTCGGGGACCATCATCTCGTGCGGAATGGCACCCTGGAAGCAAGCGGGGGGAGGTGGTGCCGCCCGGGGCGCGTGGTCCGGGACGGCGCGGCCCCGGAGGTGCGCGGGCCGGGCGGTGCGGCCAGCGGTGGATGGCCCGGGCGGCGTGGCCCGGACGAGGCGCGGGCCGGGAAGCTCTCCGGCCGTGGCGGCGTTTTGTCAGTGGTCCCGAATACCATGACGTGTCCCTGGCCGGCACGGGTCCTTCCTCCGTTCTGACCTGGAGGTCCGTCATCATGAGCCGGAGAACCCTCATCCTGACTCGGAGAATTGAGCGCAGTGGCTGATCGACTCGTCGTCCGTGGGGCTCGCGAGCACAACCTGAAGGATGTGTCGCTGGAGTTGCCGCGGGATTCCATGATCGTGTTTACCGGGTTGTCGGGGTCGGGGAAGTCGAGTCTGGCGTTTGACACGATTTTCGCGGAGGGGCAGCGGCGGTATGTGGAGTCGCTGTCGGCGTATGCGCGGCAGTTCCTGGGGCAGATGGATAAGCCGGATGTGGATTTCATTGACGGGCTGAGCCCGGCGGTGTCGATTGACCAGAAGGCGGCGTCGCGGAATCCGCGGTCGACGGTGGGTACGGTCACGGAGGTGTATGACTACCTGCGGTTGCTGTTTGCGCGGGTGGGGCGGCCGCATTGCCCGGTGTGCGGGCGGCCGATCGCGCGGCAGACGCCGCAGCAGATCGTGGACCGGGTGCTGGAGCTGGAGGAGGGGGCGCGGTTCCAGGTGCTGGCGCCGGTGATCCGGGGCCGTAAGGGCGAGTACACCGAGCTGCTCCGCGAACTCCAGGTCAAGGGCTACTCGCGGGCCCGGGTGGACGGCACGGTGATCCGGCTGGACACCGTGGCCGGCGGCGAGGCCGGTGAGCTTCCGGCGCTGAAGAAGTATGAGAAACACACCATCGAGGTGGTGGTGGACCGGCTGGCGGTGAAGGCTGACGCCCGGCGGCGGCTGACTGACTCGGTGGAGACGGCGCTGTCCCTGTCTGGTGGTGTGGTGCTGCTGGATTTCGTGGATCTGGGTGAGGGTGATCCGCGGCGGGAGCGGATGTTCTCGGAGCATCTGGCGTGCCTGGATGATGATTTGTCGTTTGATGAGCTGGAGCCGCGGTCGTTCTCGTTTAACTCGCCGTGGGGGGCGTGCCCGGACTGCACTGGGCTGGGGACCCGGATGGAGGTGGATCCGGAGCTGGTGGTGCCGGACCCGGATCAGACCCTGGCCGGCGGCGCGATCGGCCCGTGGAGCGGTGGCCACGTCAGCGACTACTTCCTGCGGCTGATCGAGGCGCTGGGCGCCACGCTCGGGTTCAGCATCAACACGCCCTGGTCCCGGCTGCCCGCGGCAGCCCGCAAGGCCCTGCTGAACGGCTACGACCAGCAGGTACATGTCCGGTACAAGAACCGCTACGGCCGGGAGCGCTCGTACTACACCTCGTTCGAGGGCGCCATCCCCTATATCGAGCGGCGGCACTCCGAGGCGGAATCAGACTCCAGCCGGGAGCGGTTCGCGGGCTTCATGCGGGAGGTGCCCTGCCCGACGTGCCACGGGTCGCGGCTCAAGCCCATCGCGCTGGCGGTCACCGTGGACGGCCGCTCCATCGCCGACATCTGCGCGCAGCCCATCGGCGAGCTGGCCAAGCTGCTCCGCAGCCTGGAGCTGTCGGACCGGGACATGCAGATCGCCGGGCGGATCCTCAAGGAGGTCAACGCCCGGCTCGGGTTCCTGCTGGACGTGGGGCTGGACTACCTATCCCTGGACCGGGCGTCGGCCACCCTGGCCGGCGGGGAGGCGCAGCGGATCCGGCTGGCCACCCAGATCGGCTCGGGGCTGGTGGGCGTGCTGTATGTGCTGGATGAGCCGTCGATCGGGTTGCATCAGCGTGATAACCACCGGCTGCTGGAGACGCTGATCCGGCTGCGGGATCTGGGTAACACGCTGATCGTGGTGGAGCACGATGAGGACACGATCCGGGCCGCGGACTGGGTGGTGGACATCGGCCCTGGCGCCGGGGAGCACGGCGGGAGTGTGGTGGTCTCGGGGCCGGTGGAGGAGCTGCTGGCCAGCCAGGAGTCGCTGACCGGGGCGTACCTGACCGGGCGGCAGCAGATCCCGGTGCCGGCCAGCCGGCGTAAGCGGTCGAAGTCCCGGGAGGTCGTGGTCAAGGGGGCGACTGAGCACAATCTGAAGAATGTGGATGTGGCGTTCCCGCTGGGGTGTTTCATCGCGGTGACGGGGGTGTCGGGGTCGGGGAAGTCGACCCTGGTCAACGACATCCTGTATCACGCGCTGGCCCGGGAGCTGCATGGCGCGCGGACGGTGCCGGGGCGGCATGTCCGGGTCACCGGGATGGGCCAGCTGGACAAGGTGGTGCACGTGGACCAGGGGCCGATCGGGCGGACCCCGCGGTCGAACCCGGCCACCTACACCGGGGTGTTTGATCATGTCCGGAAGCTGTTCGCGGCGACCACGGAGGCCAAGGTCCGCGGCTACCTGCCGGGCCGGTTCTCCTTCAACGTCAAGGGCGGCCGGTGCGAGGCGTGCGCCGGGGACGGCACGATCAAGATCGAGATGCAGTTCCTGCCCGATGTGTACGTGCCGTGCGAGGTGTGCCACGGCGCCCGGTACAACACCGACACCCTGGCCGTGCACTACAAAGGCAAGACCATCGCCGACGTGCTGGACATGCCCATCGAGGAAGCCGCGGTGTTTTTCGAGGCCATCCCCGCGATCCACCGCCACCTGAAGACCCTGGCCGACGTCGGGCTGGGGTATGTCCGGCTCGGCCAGCCCGCCCCCACCTTGTCCGGCGGCGAGGCCCAGCGGGTCAAGCTGGCCTCCGAACTGCAGCGCCGCTCCACCGGCCGGACCATCTACGTGCTGGACGAGCCCACCACCGGCCTGCACTTCGAGGACATCCGCAAACTCCTGGGCGTGCTCGGCCGCCTCGTCAACGGCGGGAACACCGTCATCGTCATCGAGCACAACCTCGACGTCATCAAGACCGCCGACCACGTCATCGACCTCGGCCCCGACGGCGGATCACGCGGCGGCCACATCATCGCCACCGGCACCCCCGAGCACATCGCCACCATCGACACCAGCCACACCGGCCACTACCTGCGCAAGCTCCTCAAGGCCTGACCGCCGCCCGCCGGTCCGGTACCAGGAACCCTGGCGAGAGTACGGGCAGGTCGTGGACTCATCGCGCGGGGGGCGCAGGCTACGCTTCGCGGCGTGGAGATCATGACCAGTGAGGGGTCCGCGCGGGCCGAGCTGACCTGGCCCCCCGGGAGCGGGCCGGCGGCCGGGGACCCCGCGTTCCTGCTGGTGCTGACCCATGGCTCGGGTGGGGCGCCGCTGTCCGCCGACCTGCTCGCGGTGCGGGATGCGGTAATGCCCCTCGGTGCGGCGGTGGCCCTGGTCACCCAGCCCTACCGGGTCAAGGGACGCCGGGCGCCCGGATCGCCGGCCCGGCAGGACGCCGCCTGGATCGAGATCATCGGCACGCTGCGGGCCACAGCCGGGCCGCGCGTTCGGCTGGTGCAGGGCGGCCGCAGCAATGGCGCCCGGGTGGCCTGCCGGACCGCTGAGGCGACCGGGGCCCGGGCGGTGCTGGCGCTAGCCTTCCCGCTGCACCCGCCTGGGCACCCGGAGAAGTCACGAGCGGGCGAACTGTCCCTGGCGGGCACGGACGTCCTGGTCATCAACGGGAGCCGGGATCCGTTCGGCATCCCCGATCCTGCGGCCCGCACCCGGGTCGTGGTGCTGGATGGCGAAACCCACGCGCTGTCGGGGAGGCCCGGGGCGGCCGGCGCGGCTGCCGCTGCCTGGCTGGCGGATCTGCTGGGTCTCGCGCGCCCCTGACCCGGCTCAGCCCGGAAAGGGGCCCGGGGTAAAGGGGCGTAATCGGGGACGCGTGGCCGTGGGAGACCGCGGCCAGCACCCGTAAGCGGGCACCGCAGACAGCACCTGCTAACGGCGCTGGCTAGGCCGCCGGCTCAGCGGGGGCGGCCACCTCAGGGGCATGGGGGTGGGCTGCGGGGATAATTCCGCTGTTCGCGCTCACATCTGTGGGCCGGTGCGGGGCTACCGTATCCCCGCCAGGCAGCAGTTCGCCGGTGTCCTCGAACACGACGATGCCATTGCAGAGCAGGCTCCAGCCCTGCTCGGGGTGACTGACAACAGTCCGGGCCGCCTCACGATCCAGCGCTCGCGCGTCGGGGCATGGCGGCGTGTGCGGGCACATACGCGTGCCTCCTGGTTAATGTCTGGCTGTGGTATTAATCACATGTTAGTGTGCTGGCTTTACCCCGCACACGACATAGTCAGTTGTGACGATTTATCGCGTCACTCTTTGTTACTAGTAGCTAGTAGCATACGTGACCCGGCTCACGTCATTGGGTATCCCGTATGGGGCGTCGGCATCACAAATTCGTATAGGTCGTCCGGATTCCGTTACCGAGTTGTAACTGCGTCCGCGCCGGACGGCTGGAAACCGGGCGCGAGCTCATCCGACCCGCCGGTCACCGCGCTCCGAGGGATGCGGGGAATGCCAGTCAGGCGATGGCTCTCGCGCATCGTGAGCAGCCGTTCGGCCTCGGCGGACCAGACCCGGACCGGCGAGGTCGCCTTGGCCTTGCGCCGGTAGATGCGGTCGTCGTAGCCCAGGGGCCCGATCGCGACCCGCTCGGCGGCGTAGGCCGCCCGCATCGCGTCGGTCAGCGCCGTATCCAGGCGCTTGGCCAGCCGGTACTGCTCGGTGAGCGGAGCCTGGGCCGCCTGGGCGTCACGCAGTTCGTGATCGGCGGACCGGGCCTCGGCGAGCAATTCGTCGAAGCTGGCGGCGAGTGCCTGGTCGGCGGCGAACTTCTGCTCGGCCTCCTGGCTGGCCGGCTTGCGTCTGGCGATCACGGTGCGCTCCTACGTCACGCTGGAACCTCTGGCCGGTAGGGGCCAACGGCGAGCCTAGCGGATGGGGTCCCGGTGCCCCGGCGCCACCGGGGCCGCCCGGGAGCCCGTCTAGGCCAGGCTGTCCAGCCAGTCGGTGTGCAGCGCCGAATACTCGCCGTCCGAGGCGAGCAGCAGGCTGGGCGGCCCGTCCTCCACAACGCGCCCGGCGCTGAGCACCAGCACCCGGTCCGCGATCTCCACGGTGGACAGCCGGTGCGCGATGATCATCGCGGTCCGCCCGGCCAGGATGGTGCGCAGCGCGCCCTGGACCAGCTGCTCACTCGGGATGTCCAGCAAGGAGGTGGCCTCGTCGAGGACCAGGACGGCGGGCGCGGCGAGGAACGCGCGGGCGAAGGCGACCAGCTGGCGCTGCCCCGCTGACAGCCGCCCGCCCCGCTTGCCCACGTCAGCGGCGTAACCGCCGGGCAGCGCGGAGATGAAGGCGTCCGCGCCGATGGCCCGGGCCGCCGCTTCCACCTCCGCCTGGGTGGCGTCCGGCCGGCCGAGCCGGATGTTGTCGGCCACGGACCCGGAGAACACGAAGTTCTCCTGGGTGACCAGGACAATCTCCCGGCGCAGCACCCGGTCGGGCAGGTCCCGCAGGTCGACGCCGTCCAGCCGGACGCTGCCCTGGTCCGGGTCGTAGAAGCGGGCCAGCAGCCGGGCCACGGTCGTCTTCCCGGCCCCGGTCGCACCCACCAGGGCCACGGTCTGCCCGGCCGGGACGGTCAGGTCGAGCCCCGGCAGCACCGGCGCGGCCCGGTAGCCGAACCGTACCGCCTCGAACCGGACCTCCCGGCCCCCGGCCAGGGCGTCCGGGCCGCCCCGCGGGCCGCCACGGGGCGGCAGCGGCACCGGGTGGGCAGGCTCGGGCACCGCAGGCGGCTCGTCCAGCACGCCGGAGATCTTCTCCAGCGAGGCGGCGGCGGACTGGAAGGAGTTGTAGAACTGCGACAGGTCCTGCAGCGGGTCGAAGAACCGGCCCAGGTAGAGCAGGAACGTGGCCAGGACCCCGACCTTGATATCGCCGTCGATCACCCGCAGCCCGCCGTAGCAGAGCACGACCCCGGTCGCCACGTTGCCGACCAGGGTGATCCCCGGCGCGTACACGGCCAGGACCCGGGACGAGCGAAGGCTCGCCGCCGCGTAGTTCTCGTTGAGGCGGCCGAAGATCTCCTCGTTGCGCTGTTCCCGGCGGAACGCCTGCACCGCGCGGATACCGCCGAAGGTCTCCACGAAGTGGACGATGACCAGGGCGATCGTTTCCCGGGTCCGCCGGTAGGCGAGCGCGGACTCGCGCCGGAACCACATCGTCAGCCAGGCCAGCGGGACGAAGCCGGCCAGCACCACCAGCGCGAGCGGCCAGTCCAGCAGCAGCATCCCGGCTCCCACCAGGATCAGCGACAGCGCCGCGGATACCAGGGCGTCCAGGCCGTCGTCGAACAGGTCGGAGATGGAATCGATGTCGGACACCTGCCGGGAGATGACCCGCCCCGAGGTGTAGTGCTCGTGGAACGCGACCGGCAGCCGCTGGAAGTGCAGGAAGAGCTGCTGGCGCAGCTCCAGGACGACCGTCTCGCCGAGCTTGCCCATCGAGTAGATGAACCCCCGGCTGGCCACGGCCTGGATGCCCACGGCGGCCGCGAAGCCGGCCACATACAGCCCCATCGGCGCCAGGTCACCGCCGTGCAGCAGCGGCGGGATCCCCTGGTCGATGGCCACGCCGACCAGCCAGGGACCGGCCAGCGCGGCCAGGCTCGCGGTGACGATAAGCAGGAACGTGACGACCACCCGGGCCCGCTGCGGGCGCAGCAGGCTGAACAGGAGCCGCCGGGCCCGGCGGCGCAGCAGCGCGGCCAGGCCCCCGCTGACCTCATCGACGTCTTCCGCGGCGATCCCGCGCCATGCGTCAGTGGAGGTCACGAGGCGGCCTGCTCTCCGGCGACCGGCTCGTCCAGGCCGCTCATCAGTTCCCGGTACCGGGGCTGGGTGGCCAGCAGGTGCGGGTGCGTGCCGATCGCGGCGATGACCCCGTCGCGGAGCAGGGCCACCTTGTCCGCGAGCATGACCGTGGACGGCCGGTGCGCCACCACCAGCGCGGTGGTCTCGGCCAGCAGCCCGCTCAGCGCCTTGGTCACCTTCGCCTCGGTGTGCACGTCCAGCGCGGACAGCGGGTCGTCCAGGATCAGCAGCGAAGGCCGGGCCAGGATGGCCCGGGCCAGCGCCACCCGCTGCCGCTGACCGCCTGACAGGGCCATGCCCTGCTCGCCGATGCGGGTGTCCAGGCCCCAGGGCAGGTCGTGCACGAACCCGGCCTGCGCCATGGCCAGCGCCGCCTCGATCGCGCCCTCATCGGCGTCCGGCGCGCCGTAGCTGACGTTTTCCCGGACGCTGGCGGAGAACAGCGTCGGGTCCTCGAACGCGCAGCCGACCCGGGACCGCAGCATCGGCAGCGGCAGCCGCCGGACATCGGTACCGTCCAGCAGGACGGCGCCCGACGTCACGTCGGCGAGCCGGGGGACCAGTTGCAGCAGGGTCGTCTTGCCCGCCCCGGTCGCCCCGGCCAGGACCATGGTCTGGCCCGGCTCGACGGCCAGGCTCACGTCCCGCAGTAACGGCTGCTCCGCGCCCGGGTAGCTGAACGCGACGTGGTCGAAGACCAGCCGGGCCGGCCGGGGCCGCCGGCCGGACGGCCGCCCCGCGGTCCCGGCCTGGGGACCGGCCGGGCTGGTGATGGCGGGCGGGGTGTCCAGGATCTCGAAGATCCGCTGGGCCGCGGTGGCCGCTTCCTGGCCCCCAGCCAGGATGTAGCCCATCGACTCGATGGGCCAGACCAGCGCCAGGGTCAGCGTGATGAACGCGACCAGGCCGCCCAGGGTCAGCTCGTGCCGGGCGGTCGCGACGGCGCCGAGCAGCAGCAGCAGGCCGATCAGCGCGTTCGGGATCAGGTCGAGGCCGGCCCAGAACGTGCTGCGCAGCCGGGCCTTCTGGAGCTCGGTCCCGAACACCTCGAGGGCCTGGCCGGTGTGCTGCCCGGCCGCCTCGTCACCCCGGCCGAGCGCCTTGAGCACGCGGATCCCGGTCGCGGCCTCCTCCACGTAGGTGGCCAGGTCGCCCTGCTGGTCCTGGGCCCGGCGGGAGAGCACCCGGTAGGTCTGCTGGAAGTGGGTGCTCGCCGCCACCACGGGCAGGAAGACCGTGGCGGTGAGCAGGCCGAGCCACCAGTTCAGCCGGATCAGCAGCGCTACCACCGCGATGAACGTGACCACGTTCGTGACCAGGAAGATCGTGCCGAAGCCGGCGAACCGGCGGATCGCCGAGAGGTCCGTGGTCGCCCGGGACAGCAGCTGGCCGGACTGCCACTCGTCGTGGAAGGCGGGCGGCAGCCGCTGCAGGTGCGCGTAGATGTCCGCCCGCATGGAACGCTCCATCCCGGTGACCGCGTTCGCCTGCATCCACCGGCGCAGGAAGTTCAGCAGCGCCTGGCCGATGCCCAGGCCGACCGCGGCCGCGCCGATGGGCAGCAGCAGGCTCCGCTCCCCGTGGCTGATCGCCCCGTCGATCATGGATTTCGTCAGCAGCGGGATGGCGATTTCGCTGCCCACGGCCACGATCGCGCAGGCGAGCATGAACACCAGCTGCCACCGGTAGGGACGCAAATAGACCCGGGTCCGCCATAGTGACGCGAGGGGGGTCGCCCCACGGTCGGCAGGCGTATTACGGCCAGGTTCATGGGGGGGCATTACTAGAACGCTAGTTGCGGTCCGCCGCTGTGTCACCTGTATTTTCCCTGGCTGCGCGGGTGGGCCCGGTGTGCCGCGGACGGAGCAGCGAGACGTGCCCGGTCAGGCGGGTACGGAGGAAACAGAAGGATTGCCCTATTGGTCGGGACGTAACAGGTGTGTTACCTCATCGCCGCTATGCGGAGGCCGGGTAGCGGCGGCTGGGCAACTCTGGCACGCTGGCTAGCCCGGGGGGGCTCGCGACGCGGTGCCGTACGCCGGCAGGGAGGGACCGTGGAGCGCACGGATTCGGGGGGAAGGCAACCCGTGCGGGGCTGGTCACCTGGCCCGGCGCTGGCCGCTTTTCATGACGGGGTGACCGTCATCTGCGAGATTTCCGCGCAGTTCGGGGACGCCGGGTGGAGTGCGCCGTCACCCTGCCCGGAATGGCGGGTCATAGACCTGGCCGGTCACTTGCGGTGCGTCGCCGACGATTTCCACGAATACCTCGATGACGCCCCGGCCAGCCGGCTCGCCCGCCTGATGGCCATGGGAGCGCACCCGGACGCCCTGGCCCGCAAGCTGGCCCGGCAGAACGCCGCGGAACTCGCCGCGCTGCCCGACGCCTCCGGGCCGGAGCACATCGAGGCGTTCGCCAGCTCCGCCCGGGCCTACGCGCAGCGCCTCCTGCCCATCTGGGATCTGCCCCATCACCAGTACCGGGACGTGCTGGTCACGGTGGGCGGAATGGCCGGCGCGGCGTGCGCGGAGTGGCATCTGCACGCCTGGGATCTCGCCCGGGCGCAGGGCAAGGACTACCGCCCCGCCGACCCGGACATGCTGCTCCGCGGATGGATGGCGGGGATGCCGCACCTGCCTGCGGAAGGCGCCGGCCTGCCCTGGCTCGATCACGCCGTGGCGGCGGAGGTGGTGACGGCCCGCCGGGGAACGGCCGGGCCGGCCGTCCGCGAGGACCCGTGGCACGTCCTGCTGCGTGCATCAGGCAGGATTTCGCTGGGCAGGATTTCTCCCGGTCCGGTGCTGTAGTCCTGAGCGGTCCAGCCCGGCTGCCCGCCGGTCCCGGTCCCCGGGAGCCCGGCGGGCCAGCCGCGCCGCGCAGGCTCGTCGAAGGGATGAGTGCTGATGGGATTCGATGTCGTTTCCGTGCGGGCGGCCTATCCGGCCCTGGCGGATGGATTCGCCTACCTGGACGGTGCCGCGGGGACCCAGGTTCCGGTCGGCGTCATCGACGCCATCGGCGCCGCCTACCGGGCCGGCCTGGGCAACGCGGGCGGCGAGTTCCCGGCCAGCCACCGGTCGGCCGTGCTCACCGCCGAATGCCGCCAGGCCGTCGCCGACCTGGTCGGCGGGAGCCCCGACGGGGTGATCCTGGGGCCGAACATGACCACCCTCACCTACCGGCTGGCCTACACGCTGGCCAGCCAGTGGGGCCCGGGAGACGAGGTGATCGTCTCCCGGCTCGACCATGACGCGAACGTCCGGCCCTGGATCCACGCCGCGCAGCGGGCCGGCGCCACCGTCCGCTGGGCCGAAGTCGACATATCGACCGGGGAGCTTCCCTCGGCCCAGTACGCCGGCCTGGTATCCGAGCGGACCCGGCTGGTCGCGGTCACCGCGGCCAGCAACGTCCTGGGTACCCGGCCCGAGGTCGCCGCGATCACCGCCCAGGCGCGGGCGGTGGGAGCGCTCAGCTACGTGGACGGGGTGCACGCGACCCCGCACGGCCCGGTGGACATAGCCGCGCTCGGCGCGGATTTCTACGCGACCAGCGCCTACAAATGGTCCGGGCCGCATGTGGCGGCGGTAATCGCGGACCCGGGCCTGCTGGAGACGCTGCACCCGGACAAGCTGATGCCCGCCCCCAACTCGGTGCCCGAGCGCTTCGAGCAGGGCACGCCCCCCTTCGCCGACCTGGCCGGGGTCACCGCGGCCGCCGACCACCTGGCCCAGCTGGCGGGCAGTGCGCCCGGCCCGCGGCGGCAGCGGCTGCTCACCTCGATGGCCGCGGTGGAAGAGCACGAGCAGGGCCTGTTCGCCGTCCTGCAGGACGGCCTGGCCGGGATGGGCCACGTCACCAGCTACGGGAAGGCGGCCCGCCGCGCGCCGACGGCCTACTTCACGGTGGACGGGCGCACACCCGGTGACGTCGCGCGGTACCTGGCCGGCCGGGGCGTCAACGTCTGGAGCGGGCACAACTACGCCTGGGAGCTGACCGGCGCTCTCGGTATCCGCGACTCCGGCGGCGCGGTCCGGGCGGGCCTGGTGCACTACAACGACCGGTCCGACGTGGACCGCCTCCTCGAGGCCCTGGCCGGCCTGGCCCGGTGAGTCAGTCGCCGGGGTCGTGGCCGGCGAAGGTGTAGCGGTACAGGCGGGTGGAGCGAGACTGGAAGCCGGCCCGCTCGTAGAGGCGGCCTGCTGCTTCGCGGGACGGGCGCGAGGTGAGGTCCACGGTCCTGGCCCCGGCCTGCTCGGCGATGCGCACCGCCTCGATCATCAGGACCTGCCCGATGCCCTGGCCCCGGGCGGCCTCGTCCACGATCACGTCCTCGATCCAGGCCCGCAACCCGGTGGGGATCTGGAACATGACCAGTGACAGCGTGCCGGAGATCTTCCCATCCGAGCGGGCCATGAGCAGCGTGGTGGCACCCGAGCTGATCACCCCCTCCAGCACCGCCCGGTCAGCTGGGGGAGCACTGCTGGACAGCTGGGGCAGCAGGACGCCAAACGCCTCGACTACCTCATCAGTTACTTCACGCAATACTTCGACGCTCACAGTCACGCGGGCACTTTATCGTGCCGCCCGGCCGGGCCGCGGAAGGTCCGGGCGTCCGCACCGGGGGGGCCGCAGGGTCAGGCGATCGTCACTAGCACCTGATTACGCCAGGAGGTGGGCGCCCGCGACCTCAGGCCACGCCGAGGGCGTGCAGGCCGGCGGCGGTGCCCGCCGCCGCCACGATGACCACCAGGAACGGCGCGCGGAGCAGGAGTGCGGCGGCGGCCGCGCCCAGGCCGGCCAGCCGGGCCGGGTCGATGGCCAGGGACTGGCCGTGGCCCACGGCCTGCACCGCGATCAGGGCGGCGAGCAGCGCCACCGGGACCAGGGCGGCGAACCGCTGCGCCCGGGGATGAGCCAGCCACCGCGGCGGCACAGTCAGCCCGGCCAGCTTGAGCGCGTAGCAGCACACCGCGGTAACCAGCACGGCGATCCAGGTCGCGCTCACCGGCACGGCCTGCCGCCGGCGGGCAGCAGCGCCGCGCCGAGCGCCGCGACCGCGGCCAGCACCACCGGAAGCCCGGGCGGGAAGAACGGGGTGGCAGCGAGGGCGCTGGCGGCCCCGGCCAGCGCGACCGCCCGCTCGGTCCGGCCGTCACGCAGCCGCGGCCACAGCAGCGCCAGGAACGCCGCCGGCCCCACCACGTCCAGGCCGAGGGAGCCGGGAGAGCCCAGCCGGCCCGCGCCCAGCGCACCCGCCAGGGTCGCCGCGTTCCAGGTCAGGTACAGGCTGGCGAAGGTGGCCAGGAACCCGGCCCGGGCCGCGGGCCGCCCCGGCCGGCCCAGGGCCTGCTGGCCCAGCGCCACCGCCGTCAACTCATCAGTGATGCCCTGCGCCGCGAGCAGCCGGAACGGGCCGCGGAAGCCCAGCAAGCTGGCCAGGCGCAGGCCGTACAGGCCGTTGCGGCTGCCGAGCAGGACCGCACTGGCGGTCCCCGCGATGAGGTTGCCGCCGCCAGCGACCGCGGCGGCCAGCGCAAACTGCGACGCGCCGGTGTAGGCGACCAGGCTGAGCACGCAGGCCTGCGCCGGGCTCAGCCCGGAGGCCACGGCGGCGGCGCCGAACGCGAGGCCGGAGGTGCCCACGGCCAGCCCGAGAGCGATGCCGTCCCGGGCGGCCCGCTTCACCGGCTCCGCTGAAGTCGCGGCCCGCCGCACCGGCTCCGTTGAAGTCTCTGCCATACCAGGAGGTTAGGGCGGGCCCCGGCGCGCTGACTTGAACGTTATTGCGGCGGCGCCAGGCTCAGGCCCCGGTTGCCCCCGGTGCCCCCGGTGCCCCCGGCGCCCGCGCGGCGCGGGCTGGCCTGGGGCGCGCGAGGCCCGCACGGGCCCGCTGATAGGCCCCGGGCGGCACCCCCACGATGCGCTTGAAGTGCCGGGTCAGGTGCGCCTGGTCGGCGAAGCCCGCCTCGGCGGCAGCCTGCGCGGGCGGCACCCCGCGGTCCAGAAGCGTCCGGGCCTGCCGCACCCGGAGCTGGTTGAGGTAGACGTGCGGCGGCAGCCCGGTCTCCGCCCGGAAGGCCCGGATCAGGGCGTAGGGCCCGACCCCGGCCGCCTGCGCCAGCTCTTCGAGCGTAGGCGGCTCCAGTACCCGCTCATGCAGCAACGACAGCGCCGTCCGTACCGCAGGGCGGGCTTGGCGCGGGCGCGACCGGCGGCCGGCCCGGGCGTGCTCGCGCAGCAGGCCGGCCAGGGCGGCGTGCAGCAGGCTGGCGGAGGCCAGCGGGTCGCCATGCTCCGCGGCCAGGTGGGCGGCCCGGACCAGCCGGGCGCTGCGCGGGTCGTCCACGACTGTGTCCGGGAAGAACGGGCTGCCCGTCGTTCCGGTCAGCTCCGCGCCGGCCTCCCGGACCACGCTGACCGCCGGGTAGAGCACCCGGTAGGACCAGCCTTCCGGGACGCCAGCCTGCCCGGTGTGCACCATCTCGGGGTTGAGCAGGGCGACCGTCCCGCGGCCGGCCCGCAACAGGCTGCCGCCGTAACGGAACTCCTCCACCCCGTCCTCGATCAGCGCGAGCGTGTAGCTCTCATGCGTGTGCCGGGCGTAGCGGTGCGTCACGTACGTGGCCCGCAGCAGGTCGACCCCGGGCACGGCCGCGTGCCGCCAGTAACGCGCTATCTCCCCGGCCGGAGCGTCGTGGCCGCCGTGGTCACGCTGGGGCGGCCCGCCGGGCGGCTCGTGACGGGAGGGCTCCACGGCACCAGTACAGCACCTGACCCGGGCCGGCCGGGCCGTCGCGGTGGTGTCACCGGATCAGGCGGCGGTGGCCGCCATCGGCCGTAACGTGCTCGACCCGGCCCGGCGGGCCCCGGCGGCGCGTGCGGGGCACGCGCAGGCCGGGGCCGCGCTGGACCGGGTCGGTACCGTCTGGAACGGTTGAGGTTAGGAGGCCCCCTGGTTAAGAGGCGTAGTCGAGCAGCGGCTGGGCCCGGCTGGGGTGGCGCAGCTTGGACAGCGACTGCTTCTCCAGCTGCCGGATCCGCTCCCGGGTCAGGCCGAGCGCCCGGCCAATCTCATCCAGCGTGTGCGGGTTGCCGTCGTACAGGCCGAACCGCATGGCCATGATGGTGGCCTCGCGCTGGGTCAGCCCGTCCAGGGCATGCCGCAGCTGGTCGGCCATCAGCTGCCGGTCCACCAGCTCGGAAGCCTCCGGGGCGTCCACGTCCTCGATGAGGTCACCGATGCTGGTCTCGCCGTCCTCGCCGATGGTCGAGTCCAGGCTGATCGGCTGGCGGCTGGTGCGCAGCAGCTCCTCGATCTGGTCCGGGGTCCGGTCCAGCTCGACGGCGAGCTCCTCAGGGGTAGGCTCACGGCCCAGGCGCTGGTGCATGTCCCGCTCGACCCGGCTGAGCTTGCTCAGCATCTCGAGCACGTGCACCGGCAGCC
This sequence comes from uncultured Actinomycetes bacterium, assembly GCA_963770545.1. GTDB lineage: Bacteria > Actinomycetota > Actinomycetes > Streptosporangiales > Streptosporangiaceae > RYN-230. The sequence continues at coordinate 53,947 of CAVYQF010000010.1, forward strand.
GGATGGTGCGGGCCGAGTCAGCGAAACCGCGCTGGATGGCCTGCCGGATCCACCACATCGCGTAGGTGGAGAACTTGTAGCCCTTGGTGTAGTCGAACTTCTCGACCGCCCGGATCAGGCCCAGGTTGCCTTCCTGGACCACGTCGAGCAGGGACAGCCCGCGGTCGCTGTACTTCTTGGCCACCGACACCACGAGCCGGAGGTTCGCCTCCAGCATGTGCGCCTTGGCGCGCCTGCCGTCCTCGGCGACCTCCTCCAGGTCCCGCCGGTACGCCTCGTCCAGGCTCGGCTCTGTGGCCAGCTTGTGCTCGGCGAACAGGCCTGCCTCGATCCGCTTGGCCAGGTTGACCTCCTGCTCCGCGGTGAGCAGGCTGGTCCGCCCGATGGACTTCAGGTACGTGTGCACCGAGTCGCCCATGACGGACGTCTGGTCGTCCAGGTCCACCTCGGCCAGCGCCGGCTGTACCGGCTCCGGGGTCACCGCGGCCCGCGGCTCCGCGGGACCGTCCTCGGCCAGCGCGACCGCCTCGGCCTCAGCCTCAGCGTCCGGGCTGTCCAGCGCGGGCTCCTCGGGAGCGTCCAGCGGCGGCGTCAGTTGTGCAGTAGTCATGTCCTCCGTGCCCGTCCGTGCTCGCTTGGGGGCAGTACCCGTGCCCTCGGGGGCAGTGCCCGCACCCGGCTCATCACCCAGTCGCACCCCGGCTTCCGCCAGTTCGCGGATGATGGACCGGCCCTCTGCGGGGGAAACGCCCGCCTCACCGAACGCCGCGCGCAACTCGGTCAGGGACAGGTACCCCTGTCCGCGGCCCAGCTGGATCAGCTCGTCCACACGCATGGTGGCCGCCTCGTCGGCAACCTCGGGCTCCCGCCTGGCGGTGGCATTCCTTGGCATCGAGGCACCTCCTCCCTTCGTGGGCTCGCAGTGCGCGGATACGCCAGCGCGTATCCGCGACATCGGTGTGCTCCATCGGTCCGCAGCACTTGCTACTGTGAAGCGCGGGCACTATGTATTAACGCCGCAGGGAGCCAAATGTTCCCGCCAAGTGCCAGTGTGCTGTCGCACCGTGCCCGCGCGCAGATAGCGCTGTGCCCATTCTCTGCCGCCATGATGTGCGCGTCTGCCCCCACGGAATGAGAACGCCGCCGGCGCGCCGCTTTAGTCCTGCCGGGCCCTAGTCCTGGCGCGCCAGCAACCTCAGCGCCTGCAGGTCGGGCTTGCCCGAAGCCAGCAACGGGACGGCCGGCACCACCACGACCGCCCGCGGCGCCGCGTAATCCGGGAGCCGGCCGCGAGCGAACCCGCGCAGGACATCCAGGCCCGGGGGGGCCGCCGGGTCCGCGGGCACCACGATCGCGGTGACCACCTCCCCCCACTCCGGATCGGGCCGGCCGACCACCACGGCCTCCCGCACGCCCGGACAGGCTTCCAGCACGGAAGCCACCTGGTCCGCGGCGACCTTCTCGCCGCCGGTGTTGATCATGCCGTCGGCGCGGCCCCGGACCACCAGCCGGCCCGACGCGTCCACCTCGCCCAGGTCGGACGTGACGAACCAGCCGCCGTCCAGGGCGGCCGCGGTGAGATCAGGCCGTCCCCGGTACCCGGAGAACAGCACCGGCCCGGCCAGCTCGATCCGGCCGCCAGGGCCGGTCCGGGCCAAGACCCCGTCGAGTGGTGCCCCGTCATAGACGCAGCCCCCGCACGTCTCGGACATCCCGTAGGTAGTGATCACCCGGGCCCCGGCCGCGGCCGCCTCGGCGTGCAGCCCGGCCGGCACCGCGCCCCCGCCGAGCAGGATCGCGCGGAAACCCGCCAGCACGTCGCGGCCACCGGGCGCGTCCAGGAGGTGGCGCACCTGGGTCGGGACCAGCGATACGTACTGGGCGCCCAGCGCGGCGGCGGCCGTCGCGTCGAGCCGCTCGCACACGACCGGCGGGACGCCGGACAGCAGCGAGCGCAGGAACACCTGCAAACCCGAGATGTGACTCGGCGGCAGGCAGGACAGCCAGGTCTCGCCAGGGCGGGCGCCGATCCGGGCCAGGCTGGCCCGCGCCGAATGGGTGAGTGCCGCCGCGCTCAGCTCAGCGCCTTTCGGCTGGCCGGTGGACCCGGAGGTGGCGATCACGACCGCGGTCCCCGGGACCAGCGCGGGAGAGTGATCCCGGGCCAGCCGTTGGGTGCCTTCGAGGGTTTCCAGGGTGGCGGGGCGGAGCGCCTGGAGCAGGGCCGCAACCCGCTCGGCGGGCAGCCTGGGATCGACGGGCAGGATGGCCGGCCCGGTCCCGTCCAGGGCACCGCTGAGCGCCTCCATCAGCCTTCCCGCCCCCTCGGCCGCGGGAAGCAGCACTGCGTGCAGCGGGCGGGAGGTCATCTCGGTAAGGTTATCCGGGCAGATCAGGGACGAGGCGGGAGGGTCTTTCACGTGGCCGACTGGCAGCGTCCGGGCCCGGAACCGCGCGACCGGGCCGCGGCGGCGCTGCCGGGACTGCGCGCGTTCGCGATCCCGATGCGCACCCGCTTCCGCGGCATCACGGTCCGGGAAGGGGCGCTGATCCAGGGCCCCGCCGGATGGGCGGAGTTCTCCCCGTTCGCGGAGTACGGGCCGCGCGAAAGCGCCCGCTGGCTGGCCTGCGCCCTGGAAGCGGCCTGGGACGGCTGGCCCGCGCCGCTGCGTGACCAGGTGCCGGTCAACGTGACCGTGCCCGCGGTCGGCCCGCAGGACGCCCACCGCATCGTGGCCGGCTCCGGCTGCCGGACCGCGAAGGTGAAGGTCGCCGAGCGCGGCCAGCCGGAGGCCGCGGATCTGGCCCGGGTGGAGGCGGTCCGCGACGCGCTGGGACCCGGCGGCCGGATCCGGGTCGACGCCAACGGCGGGTGGGATGTGGACACCGCCGCCCGGATGCTCAGCGAGCTCGGCCGGTTCGGGCTCGAGTACGCCGAGCAGCCCTGCGCCACGCTGGACGAGCTGGCCGCGCTGCGCCGCCGGGTGGCGGTCCCGGTCGCCGCGGACGAGTCGATCCGGAAGGCCGAGGACCCGCTGGCCGTGCGGGCCGCCGGCGCGGCGGACATCGTGATGCTGAAGGCCCAGCCGCTGGGCGGGGTGGCGGCCGCGCTGCGGATCGCCGAGGCCTGCGGGCTGCCGGTGGTGGTGTCCAGCGCGGTGGAGTCCTCGGTGGGCCTGGCCGCCGGGGTGGCCCTCGCCGCGGCGCTGCCGGACCTGCGGTACGCGTGCGGCCTGGCCACGATGAGCCTGCTGACCGGCGACGTTACCGCCGATCCGCTGGCTGAGCAGGCCGGTTACCTGCCGGTTCGCCGGCCGCCGGTCGATCCGCAACGGCTGGCGCAGTGGCAGTCAGACCCCGCACCGTGGCGGGCGCGCGTGGCGGAGGCGGCGGACTTCCTCGGCGAGGCCGTCCCGGCCGGGCCGGCCTGACGTGGCCGGCCCCGGCCCGTGAATCCCTCGACCGCCTTCGCTGTCACACTGGTCGACGAGCTGGTGCGCTGCGGCCTGCGGGACGCGGTCCTGGCCCCCGGATCACGCAGCGCGCCGCTGGCTATCGCCTTGTGGGACCGGGCTGCTCACGACGGGGAGCTCCGCCTTCATGTGCGCATCGACGAGCGGTCTGCCGCGTTCCTGGCCCTGGGCCTGGCCAAGGCCAGCGGCCGGCCGGTCGCGGTGCTCTGCACCTCGGGGACGGCGGCGGCGAACTTCCATCCGGCGGTGATCGAGGCGGATGAGTCCGGGGTCCCGCTGGTGCTGCTGACCGCGGACCGGCCGCCCGAGCTCCGCGGTACCGGCGCCAATCAGGCCATCGACCAGCTCAAGCTCTACGGGGGAGCGGTCCGCTGGTTCGCCGAGGCCGGGGTCCCGGAAGCCCGCCGGGGGATGAACCCGTACTGGCGCTCGCTGGCCTGCCGGGCGTGGGCCGTGGCCGCCGGGACCGACGGCGGTTTTCCGGGGCCAGTGCACCTGAACCTCCCGTTGCGTGACCCGCTGGTGCCCGGGCTGCTGGACCCGGCCGGGACCGGCAGCTGGCCCGAGCCGCTGGACGGCCGGCCGGATGGGGCCCCGTGGACCCGGTGGGCCGCCGCATCCGGTGACGCCGCATCAGGCGGCTCCGGCCCGGGTGGGCCGTCCGGCCAGGACCGGCCGGGGACGCTGGACCTGCCGTGGACCGAGCGGGGCGTCATTGTGGCGGGAGACGGCGCCGCCGACCCGGCCGGGCTGCTCCGGCTGGCGGCCGGGGCGGGCTGGCCGGTGCTGGCCGAGCCGTCGTCCGGGGCGCGGCAGGGCCGCCACGCGCTCACCGCGTACTCCTACCTGCTCGAGCACCCGGATTTCCTGGCCGCGAACCGTCCTGACCTGGTCATCTGCGCCGGCCGGCCGGGGCTGTCCCGGGGGCAGACGGCGTTCTTGCGCCAGGCCGCGACCGGCGGCGCCCGGCAGGTCGTCCTGGCTCAGGGACCGGCCCGCTGGGCGGACCCGGCGCGCACCGCCACCGACGTGGCCGCGGCCGTGCGGCTGACCGGGACCCCGGCCCCGCCGGCCCGCGGCGGCCCGGGGGGCGGGCCGCCGCGGTGGCTGGGCCGCTGGCAGGAGGCGGACGCGGCCGCCCGCAGCGCCGTGAACGAGGTCCTGGACGCGGGCGGTGAGCTGACCGAGCCCCGCCTGGCCCGCGACCTCGGCGCGGCCCTGCCGGACGGGGCGCTGCTGTGGGCCGCGTCCAGCCTGCCCATCCGTGACCTGGATCGCCACCTGGCTGTCCGCGACGGCCTGCGGGTGCTGGCCAGCCGGGGCGCGAGCGGCATCGACGGGCTGGTCTCGTCGGCGACCGGGGCAGCGCTCGCGCACCAGGCGGCCGGCGGCGGCCCGGCCGCCGCCCTCCTGGGTGACCTCGCGTTCCTGCACGACGCGCCCGGGCTGTTCACCGGCCCGGAGGAAGCACGCCCCGACCTCGTCCTGGTGGTCGCCAACAACGACGGCGGGGGCATCTTCTCCACCCTGGAGCAGGCCGCCGTGCCGGCCCCGTTCGAGCGGGTCTTCGGCACGCCGCACGGGGCGCGGCTCACGGGCCTGGCCGCGGCGGCCGGGATCGGGCACCTCGTGGTCACCCGGGCTGCCGATTTGCCGGCTGCGCTGAAGGGGGACGGGATCCGCATCGTGGAGGTGCCCGCCGACCGGGCGGCCGGGACGGCGCTGCGGCGGCGGCTGGCCGAGGCCGCGACGCTGGCGGTGACGGCCCGGCTCTAGCCGTGCGGGCGGACCGGGCTGTGACGGGCCGGTCTCGGGGATGTGACGGCCCGCCCTCCCGGTGCGGCGGCCGGATTCGCCGGAGCGGCGGGCAGCTGGCCGCCCCGGAAGGGCGGACTGGCATCCAGGAAAATTTCCGGAAACCAACCCCGTTCGCGATGAGCTTTTCGCCGTAACTGCCCCAGATCCCCGGTTGTGCGCCGTGACGGGGGAGACCGGGTCGATGAGGAAGGCCGGTAACTCTATACCGGACCGCCCAGATATGCGGCATCGGGACGGATCGGGTAGCGGTCTGATAAGGGTCAGATTACCGTCGGGTCACGATTCGGAGCGGCAGCATCCTGCCTGTTCAAAGTCGGGGAACACCGGTCCTAGCATGATCCGGTCGGACGCCGCTCTTGGCGTGCCGCCACACCGTGGGGCGGATCGCCCCAGGGTCCTATGCTCCGCGGACGAACTTCGCGGCGGAACACTAGAAGGAGGAATGTGTCGATGCGCATACGCACGCGGGGCTATGCGGCCGTCGCAGGCGCGGCCGCCCTCGCGCTGGCGGTTGCTGCCTGTGGCGGCAGCAGCAGCGGCGGCGGCGGCTCGACGTCCGGCACGGGAGGGGGCTCGCAGACCTATGGTCTTCAGGGCCTTAACCCCGGGTCCGGGACGCCCCAAAAGGGCGGCACGCTCAACATGCTGGGCCAAGGCGACGTTGACTTCATGGACTACAACGTCTCCTACTACACGATCGGCGCCCTGGGCCAGCGGCCCTGGCTGCGGCTCCTGTACGCCTATCCGGCCACCCCGGGCAAGGTGACCACGGTCGCCCCCGACCTGGCCACCGCACTGCCGACCATCTCCAACGGCGGCAAGACCTACACGGTGACGATCCGCACCGGCGCGATGTGGGACTCCAGCCCCCCACGCCAGGTGACAGCGGCTGACGCGCTGCTGGGTCTCAAGCGCTCCTGCAACCCGACCCAGCCGTTCGGTGGCCTGCCGGACTTCGAGGCGCTGATCGTCGGCTATGCCTCCTTCTGCAACGGGTTCGCCAAGGTCTCGTCCACCTCGGTCTCGGCCATCAAGAAGTACATCGACACCCACCAGATCTCGGGTGTGAAGGCCTCGGGCCAGACAATCACCTACAACCTCGTCCACCCGGCGAGCTACTTCGCGGACATGCTCCAGCTGGACTCGTTCGCTCCCGCGCCAGTGGAAAGCCTGAACTACCTCGTGGGCAGCAGCGCTGACGCGCAGCACATCATCGCCAACGGGCCGTACAAGATCCAGAGCTACACGCCCACACGGAGCATCGACTTCGTCCGCAACCCGGCCTGGAAGGCGAGCACGGACCCGATCCGCAAGGCATACGTCAACGAGATCAAGGTCTCGGAGACCGGCACCCAGGAGTCCGTCCAGCAGCAACTGCAGACCAACACGGCCTCGGCTGGGATGGAGTTCGACGCGTTCCCGCCAGTCGGTGCGGACCCGGGCCTGGAAGCCCAGATGAAGCAGGGGCTGAACCACAACTTCAATCTCGGCTCCACCTACTCGACCAACCCGTACATCGTGTTCAACGCGGTGTCGCCGAACAACGGTGGCGCGCTGACGAAGGTCGCGGTGCGGCAGGCCATCAGCTACGGCATCGACCGGGCCCACCTGCTCACCGACAACGGCGGGCCGACCCAGGGCGTGGCCCTCACCCACGTGCTGCCGAGCGGGATCAACGGGTCGCAGGACGTGCCCTCGGGCTACAACCCGTACCCGTACAACCCGACCAAGGCCAAGCAGATGCTGGCCGCCGCCGGGTATAAGAACGGGCTGAACCTGACCATGGTCTACCGGCCGTCCAGCACGGTCTCGGCCAAGATGGGCCAGACCCTGCAGAGCGACCTCGCGAAGATCGGCGTGAAGCTCAAGCTGCTCGGCGCCACTCCCGCGGACTTCTATGTGAAGTACATGGAGGTGCCGAGCGTGGCCAAGCGCGGTGTGTGGGACCTCTCACTCGCCGGCTGGGGCCCGGACTGGTACGGGGATGCCGCGGTCTCGTTCTTCAACCCGCTGTTCTCCGGCCCGGCGTCCTACCCGCCCCAGGGCAGCAACTTCGGGTTCTACAACAACCAGTCGGTGACAGCCCTGATCGCCAAGGGTGCCAGTGCGGCGACGGCCAGTTCGGCCGCCACCATCTGGGCCCAGGCGGACGAGGCCGTCATGAAGGACGCGCCGTTCTACCCGATCGTCAACCCGAACCAGCCGCTGTACCACGCCAGTTACGTGCACAATGCGGTGTACGTCCCGGCGATCCAGCAGTTCGACCCGACGAACATCTGGATGTCCTCGCCGGGATGATCCCTGACGCGGTCATTCCGTGATGGTTCGTACGATTTGTCACGGAACGTACGCTGATCGAGTCAACCGGCCGCCCCGCGGTATCTACCGCGGGGCGGCCGGCCGGGATTACAGTCATTCCACGGTCCGGGCTGCACGAACATGCCGAGCCTGGATCTTGAGGTGGGGAAGGGTAGGTATCGTGGCCCTGCTCGAGGTTGACGACCTGCGCGTGTCATTCAAGACCGCTGATGGCATTGTGCAGGCCGTACGCGGGGTTTCCTTCCAGGTCGACGCCGGGCAGACCCTCGGCATCGTCGGGGAGTCAGGCTCCGGCAAGAGCGTGTCGACACAGACGATCATGGGCCTCACCCGCGGGGCCCGGATCACCGGCCAGGCGATGTTCGAAGGCCGGGACCTGCTCACGCTCGGCCTGGGCGAGTTGCGCAAGATCCGCGGGGCCGAGATCGGCATGATCTTCCAGGACCCGCTGTCCAGCCTGCATCCCTACTACAAGGTCGGCTGGCAGATCGTCGAGATGATCCGCCAGCACGACAAGGACATGTCCAAGGCACAGGCCCGGGCCCGGGCCGTCGAGCTGCTCAAGCTGGTCGGGATCCCGCAGGCGGACCGCCGGGTGGACGACTACCCGCACCAGTTCTCGGGCGGCATGCGGCAGCGCGCGATGATCGCGATGGCCATGGCGCTCAACCCCAAGCTGCTGATCGCCGACGAGCCGACCACCGCGCTGGACGTCACCGTCCAGGCCCAGGTGCTGGCGGTCATCAAGACCCTGCAGGAAGAGTTCGGCACCGCGGTCATCCTCATCACCCACGACCTCGGCGTCGTCGCGGATGTGGCGGACAACGTGCAGGTCATGTACGCCGGGGCGGTCATGGAAAAGGCCGACCTGCGTACCACCTTCTTCGGTCACCACCACCCTTACACCGAGGGGCTGCTCCAGTCGCTGCCGGCCTACGGCGGTGAGCGGGAGCGGCTCCGGCCCATCCATGGCCAGCCGCCCAGCCTGATCAGCCTCCCGCCGGGCTGCCCGTTCGCCCCCCGCTGCGAATACGTGATGGACCGGTGCCGTACCGAGACGCCGGCGCTGGCCGCGGTGGGGAACGATGCGACCCACCTGTCGGCGTGCTGGCTGCCGCACGACATGGCGGCACGCAACCAACTACGGCTCAAAGTCGTGGGCGCGCCACTTCCGGCACAGGCAGAAGCGTAAGGGGACGGTGTGATGAACGCGGAGACCACGGCCACGGCGCCGGAGCCCGCGGCGGGCGACGATGTCCTGCTGCGGATAGAGAACCTGGTCAAGTACTTTCCCGTGCAGTCCTCGGCACTCTTCCGGCGCGACCGGGAGTACGTGCACGCGGTGGACGGGGTCAGCCTGGAGGTCCGCCGCGGCCAGACACTCGGCCTGGTCGGCGAGACCGGCTGCGGCAAGTCCACGCTGGCCCGCTGCGTCCTGCGGCTGTATGACCTCACCTCCGGGCGGATTACGTTCGACGGCCAGGACATCAGCAAGCTCAAGCCCCGGCAGATGCGGCCGCTCCGGCGCGAGATACAGATGATCTTCCAGGACCCGTACGGGTCGCTGAACCCGCGTCGCCGGGTCGGGTCGATCATCGGGGACCCGTTCGCGATCCACAAGACGGCCACCGGCGCCGAGCGCAAGCGCAAGGTGCAGGAGGTCATGGAACTGGTCGGGCTCAACCCCGAGCATTTCAACCGGTTCCCCGCCGAATTCTCCGGCGGCCAGCGGCAGCGCATCGGGGTCGCGCGGGCGCTGGCCTTCCGCCCCAAGCTGATCGTCTGCGACGAGCCGGTGTCGGCGCTCGACGTGTCCATCCAGGCCCAGATCATCAACCTGCTGGCTGACCTGCAATCGGAACTGGGCCTCACGTACGTCTTCATCGCGCACGACCTGTCCGTGGTCCGGCACGTGAGCAACACGGTGGCGGTCATGTACCTGGGGAAGGTGACCGAGCTCGCGCCGGTGGACGACCTCTGGGCCCACCCGCGGCACCCCTACTCCGACGCTCTCCTGTCGGCCGTGCCCGTGCCGGACCCGGACAAGGCCGGGCAGCGGGAGCGGATCATCCTGGCCGGGGACGTGCCCTCGCCGATCAGCCCGCCGTCGGGCTGCCGGTTCCACCCGCGGTGCCCGAAGGCGGCCCCGACGTGCGTGGAGAAAGACCCCGTACTCGAACCGCGCCTCGGCGACGGCACCAACCACCTAGCCGCGTGCCACTTCCCGGTGGAAGACGGCGAGGACATCTCCAAGTCCCGGCCCACCATCTCCGCGGAAGACCGCGTCATCGAGTCCGGGCTGCTCGGCAGCGCCTGAGCCTGCACCAAGGGAAGTGACATCATGGCTTTGAACATTCCGGAAGCTTCCGAGCAGGCCCAGGCGGGATCGGCGCTCGCCGCGGGCGCCGAGCTGCAGCCGGCCGCGAAGAAGATCGAGGGGCGCAGCCCCTGGAAGCTGGCCACGCAGCGGCTGCTGCACGACAAGGCGTCGATGATCTCGCTCAGCGTGATCGGCTTCATCGTGCTGCTGGCGATCTTCGCGCCAGTGGTGGCCGCGATCATCGGGCATGGCCCTAACGAGCAGTTCCCCGCACCGATCGGCGTGAACGCTAGCGGCCAGCCGCTGGGGCCATCGAGCCGTTTCTTCTTCGGCACCGACCCTAACGGCCGGGACATCCTGGTCCGGATCGTCTACGGCACCCGGATCTCGCTCATCGTCGGCGTGCTGGCCTCGGTGATCTCGGTCGGGACCGGCGCGATCGTCGGCCTGGCCGCCGGGTACTTCGGCGGCCTCACCGACACGCTGCTGGCCCGGCTCATGGACTGGCTGCTCGCCATCCCGTTCCTGCTGCTGGCCATCTCCCTGGTCACGGTCATCGGGCCGGGCCTCGTCGTCCTGCTCATCGTCATCGGGTTCCTGGGCTGGGCGTCCGTCGGCCGGATCATCCGCGGCCAGGTGCTGTCCATCCGGGAGAAGGAGTACGTCGAGGCCGCCCGGTCGCTGGGCGCGGGGCCCTGGCGGATCATGTTCATCGACATCCTGCCCAACGTGATCGCCCCGATCATCGTGTACACCAGCCTGCTGATCCCGGTGTCGATCGTGGCCGAGGCGTCGCTGTCCTTCCTCGGGGTCGGCATCCCCCCGCCTACCCCGGACTGGGGGTCGATGATCTCCGACTCGCAGAGCGTCTTCCTGTACGGGGCGTGGTGGTACCTGGTCTTCCCCAGCCTGGCGCTACTGATCACCACGCTCGCGTTCAACATCTTCGGTGATGGCGTGCGGGACGCATTCGACCCGCGCGGCGGCCAGCTGTTCGTCTAGGGAGCCCAAGGTGACCCGCTTCATAATCCGCCGCATTTTCCAGGGCATTATCGTGCTCTGGCTCATCACCGTCGGCGTCTTCGCGATCTTCTTCATCGGCCCGGGCGCGAAGCAGGTTCCCCGGACCCTGGCCGGCAAGAACGCCACGCCCCAGGTTGTCGAGGAGGTGACCAAGCGCCTGCAGCTCGATAAGCCCGTCTACGTGCAGTACTGGCACTTCGTGTGGCAGTTGCTGCACGGCAACCTGGGCTACTCCTTCTACCACGGCCAGTCGGTGAACTCGGTGCTGAAATCCGCGTTCCCGATCACGCTGTCCCTGGTCATTGGGGCGGCCATTATCTGGGTCGTGCTCGGCGTCCTCAGCGGCGTGCTGTCCGCGGTCAGGTCGCGGACGGTCGCCGATCGGGTCGTCACCGGGCTGGCCCTGTTCTTCTACTCGATGCCGACGTTCGTGCTCGGGCTGCTGCTGCTCCTGATCTTCTATTACGAGCTCACCATCCACGGCATCCACGCGTTCCCGGCTACGTACATCCCGTTCGGCCAGAGTCCCTCCGGGTGGTTCCGCTCGCTGATCCTGCCCTGGATCACGCTCGCGCTGGTATCTGCCGCGACGTACACCCGGCTGACCCGCGGCTCGATGCTGGACGTGATGAACGAGGACTACATCCGCACCGCCCGGGCCAAGGGGCTGTCCGAGCGGCGGGTCATCTTCCGGCACTCGCTGCGGGCGGCGCTGACCCCGATCGTCACCCAGTTCGGCCTGGACGTGGGCATCCTGCTCGGCGGTGCGGTCATCACCGAGGTCGTGTTCTCCATGCCGGGCCTCGGGTACACCGCCGTGCAGTCCATCTACCAGCAGGACCTTCCGGTGATCATCGGAGTGGTCCTCATCGCCTCCGCGGCGGTGGTGGTGGCGAACATCGTCGTGGACGCGTTCTACGCCGTCCTAGACCCCCGGGTAAGACTGCACTAGCTGGTCGGCCTCAATCGCCTACGGGCGATATCGGCTGTGCGCCCGGCTGCATTAGCTGGCCCAAACCGCCTACGGGCGGTACGGGCTGTGCGCCCGGCTTCGCCGGGGCCCGTCTCCACGCCCGCCGCCCGCGCCCCGCCACTAAGGCGGGCACGGCGGCGGGCGTGCAGCCGGGCGAGGTCACTTACCGCAGCTGCCTGCCGGCCTGCACCCCTCCAGGCCCTGCACCCCCTCCAGGCCCTGCACCCCCTCCAGGCCCTGGACCCCCCCGGGGCGTGCGCTCCTCCAGGGCGTGCATCCGGTCAGGCTGGCATCCTTCTGGCCGTTCAGCCTTCTAGGGCGGACTGCATGGGGCGGAATTTGGCCTGGGTCTCGGCGAGCTCGGCGGCGGGGTCAGAGTCGGCCACGATCCCGCCGCCGGCGAACAGCCTGGCCCGGGTCCCCTTCAGTTCCGCGCAGCGCAGGGCGATGCACCATTCCCCGTTGCCTGCGCTGTCCACCCAGCCGACCGGTCCGGCGTAGCGGCCCCGGTCCATCCCTTCGAGCTCACGGATCAGCTCCATCGCGGTCTCAGCCGGCGTTCCGCAGACCGCCGCGGTGGGGTGCAGCGCGTCGGCGAGGGCGAGCACGGACGGGCTGGTGCCGTCGGCCCCGACCGCGAGCCGCCCGCTGATCGTGGTGGCGAGATGCTGCACGTTGGCCAGCCGCAGCAGCGCCGGGCGGGGGGCCACAGTCAGCTCGTCACACAGCGGGGCCAGGGACTCACGCACTCCGGCTGCCGCATAGCCATGCTCTTCGGTGTCCTTGGCCGACGCGAGCAGCGCGGTACCGAGCGCCGCGTCCCGCGCCGGGTTGTTCCCGCGGGGCGCCGTGCCCGCGAGCACAAGCGAGCTGATCTGCAGGCCCTGCCGCTTGATCAGCAGTTCCGGGGTCGCACCGACCAGACCGCCGCAGGCGAACGTGTAGCAGTCCGGATAGCGGTCAGCCAGGCGGCCCAGCAGCAGCCGCTCATCGATGGGGCCGGAGACCGAGGCGTGCAGATCGCGGGCCAGCACGACCTTCTGCAGCAGTCCCGCCTTGATCCGGTCCACCGCCGTCGCGACGGCCCGCTCCCACTGCAGCGCGGTGAGGCTGCCGTCATGCCAGCGGATCAGGCCGGGGACTCGCGGCAGGCGCGCCCGGGCGTCAGCCACCCCGGCCTGGTCCAGCTCAAACCCGTCCGGCCCGTAGCGGTTTAGCCGGTACCCGCCCAGCCCGTACTCCTCCGGCCCGTACTCCTCCGGCAGGGCCAGGTCCGGCGCGGCGGGCGGCTGGCCGGTGATAGTGGTGAGCCACGCCCGGCCCTCGCGCCGGCCCAGGATCACCTGGGGGAGAAGGAGAATGGAGCCCTCAGAGGTGGGATCGAAGGTGAAGCTCCCGAAGGCCACCGGTCCGCAGCCAGGCGCTCCCACCCGGTCCTCGATCAGCGCGCCGTCCAGCAGGGCCCGCAGCCACTTGTCGGCGGCGGTGAATCGGTCCTGACCGGCCGGGAGCGTGACCCGGGCCACCTCACCCCAGCCTGCGAGTCCCTCGCCCCGGCGGATCCAGGCCAGCGAGCCTGGACCGGGAAGCTGGGCGATCAGGTCACCAGGATCGGAAACGGGGACGGTGCGGACCACGAGCCCCTCCAGCTCCGGAGAGCCTGCGCGGCCTGAACCTGATCCCACGGCAGCTAACTGTACGTGCCAGTAAGACCCGCCCCGCCCGCGGGGAGACCGCGGGCGGGGGCAGGTCACCGGGCGCGCAGGCCCGGTCACCGGGCGCGGGTCAGCTCGCCGGGCGGTGTGGCCGCCACGTCGTCGTCCCGCCGGGTGGCCAGGCGACTGGGCCACCACATGTGCCGGCCGACGTCCAGGGTCAGGGCGGTCACCAGCACCGACCGCACCACCAGGGTGTCCAGCAGCACGCCCAGCGCCACGGTGAACCCGATCTCGGTGAGGATGACCAGGGGCAGGGTGGCGAGCGTGGCGAACGTGCCCGCCAGCACCAGGCCCGCCGCCGTGATCACGCCGCCAGTGGCGGCCAGTCCGGCCAGCATCCCGCGGTGCGTCCCGGACTTGAGCGCCTCCTCCCGCACCCGGGTCATCAGGAAGATGTTGTAGTCGATGCCCAGGGCGACCAGGAACACGAAGGCGAACAGCGGCATCGAGTTGTCCGCGCCGGCGAATCCGAACACGTGCCGGAACACGAGCGCGGACAGGCCGAGCGCGGCGCCGAACGACAGGATGACCGTGCCGATCAGGATCAGCGGCGCGACCACCGCCCGCAGCAGCAGGCCCAGGATGATCAGCACGACCAGCAGGATCAGCGGGATGATGACGTTCCGGTCCCGGATCGCGTAGTGCTGCACGTCGGCGTTGATCGCGGTGGCCCCGCCGACCTTGGCGTCGGCGCCGGGAATCGCGTGCACGGCGTCCCGCACCGCGCTGACCACCGTGTACGCGGCCTGGCTGTCCGGCGGCACGGCCAGCGTGCCCTGCAGCAGCACCAGCCCGTCCTTGACCTGAGGTGGGCTGACCGCGGCGATACCCCGGGTGCCGGCCAGCGCGGCGCGCAGCGGCCCGGCCTGCTGGGCCTGGCCGATCACGTAGACCGGTTCCCCGGCGCCCGCCGGGAAGTGCTGGGCCAGGACCCTCTCGCCCGCGACGGCGCTGGGCGTGCCCCGGTAGGACTGGGCCTGGGTGAGCGCGCCGAACGAGAAGCCGATCAGGCCGAGCGTGGCCACCGCGAGCAGCACCGCCGTGACAATCCAGACCTGCCGGGGGCGGCGGGCGATGCGGCTGCCGATCCGGGCCCACGGCCCCCGGCTGGTGGGGTCCGCTGAGCCGTAACGGGGCCGCAGTGGCCAGAACACCCAGCGGCCGGTGATGACCAGCAGTGCGGGCAGCAGCGTGATCATGGCCAGCAGGCCCACCCCGACGCCGATCGCGGCCACCGGGCCCAGCCCGGAGATATCGGCGGAGTCCGCCGCCAGCAGGCAGAGCATCGCGGCGATCACGGTCAGGGCGCTGGCGAAGATCGCGGGCCCGGCCCGGCGCAGGGCCACGGCCATGGCCTCATGCCGGTCCTCGTGCCTGCGCAGCTCCTCGCGGTAACGGGCGATCAGCAGCAGTGCGTAGTCGGTTGAGGCGCCCAGTACCAGCACCACCAGGATGCCCGCGGTCTGCCCGTTGACGACCAGGCCCTCATGCACGACAAGCTCGTAGATCACGGCCTCGGCGGCGATCAGCGACACGCCCGCGGACATGATCGGCAGCAGCCACAGGATGGGACTGCGATAGGTCAGCAGGAGCAGCACGATGACCACCCCGAGGGTGGCGTAGAGCAGGGTGGAATCGATGCCCTTGAAGATCTTGACCGAGTCGGCCGCGCTGGCGGCGGGGCCGGTCACGTACACGTGCAGCCCGGGATCCCCCGAGGACCCGATGCTGTGCACCTGATTGACGAAGTTCGTGATCGCGCTGCTGAAGCCGAGATGGGCCTCGATCAGGACCTGGGCCGCCTGGTGATCCCGGGACGGGATCGGGCCGATGACCTTCCCGGCGTCCTTCAGCATGGCGAACTGCTTCACGTCCGCGGTGATCTTAGCCAGGTCGGCGGGAGTCAGCCCGGAGGGCCGCACGTAGACCACGACCGCCGGGTTCAGGTTCTTCGAGGTGAAGTGGTCCTGCAGCTTGAGTGCCTGGGTCGATTCCGCGGAGGCCGGCAGGTATGCGGAGGCGTCGTTCTTCTCGACACCCATCAGTTTCCCGGCCAGGGATCCGGTCAGTGCGATCACGATCACCCAGAAGACCAGCACGGCCCACTTGGTGCGCCGCCCGCTGGGCAGGCCCGCGATGCGATGTGCCCAGCGGTGACCAGCGCTGGACGCCCCCGAGCGGGCTGGTTCAGTGGCCACAGTTCCTCCCCTGGGATGCGGCCCCCCGGCCGCCCGGCACACTATCGAGATACACGATGTATCGCGTTCGCCGGGACTGTCAAGTCATATCGCGAGATGTACATCGTCGCGATGCCCGCTTGAGAACCCCGTGGCGCGGCCCTGCGCCGTGAAGGCGTCCCCCGGCGCCGTTATGGGCGCCAGTCTGGCCGGCGGTCCGGGGTCGGGGCAAACGTGATTTCACGCCATGTTGGCGTTAGGGCGCGTACTCCGGAACCGGCAGACAGGACGTGCTACCCTCTGGGTACCCATATTCCTATCGTAACGATCGGATAACTGGGATTATGATGCTCGCGAACACTGGGGTCCGCCAGCGGCAGGACCAGGCCGGGTGAACCAGCTGCCACTCGACCAGCCGCCACTGGACCGGCCCGCACTGGACCGGCCCGCACTGGACCGGCCCGCACTGGACCGGCCCGCACTGGACCGGCCCGCACGGGACCGGGTCCAGGTAGACGGTCCCCGGCTGAATCGGGCCCGGCTCGCCGACCTCGTGCACCTGGCCGTGGTCACGGGGGAGTGGCCGGCCTGGTCCGCTACACCGAAGACGAGCGCTGGTACCACCGGCTGGAGCGCGGCCAGAACCACGAGGTGTGGCTGCTGAGCTGGCTGCCCGGGCAGCGCACCGGATTCCATGATCATTGCGGATCCTCCGGTGCGTTCGCCGTGGTCCAGGGGGAGCTTCGGGAGCGGACGCCGGCCGCGGGCCGCCCCCAGCCGGTCTCGGCCGCGTTCCCGGCTGGGCGGGCCAGGTCGTTCGGGCCGCGGCACGTGCACGAGGTCGTGAACGAATCAGCCGCTCCCACGGTGAGCATTCACGCGTACTCTCCGCCGCTGGCCGGGATGCGCCGCTACGAACTCACCCGGGGCGGCCTGGTTCTGGCCGCCGTGGAAACCGCCGGGGAGCGCTGGTGATCCGCACGTCACCGCCGCAGGCCCGGCCGGTCAGCGAGATGCTACCGCCAGGGGCCCGGCCGATCTGCGAGGTACTTGAGCAGGCCCGCAGCCGCCTGGACCGGCTGGGGCCGGCCGAGGCCTGGACGGCCATGCGGGACGGGGCGCTGCTGGTGGACATCCGGCCGCAGGCCCAGCGGGCGACGGAGGGGGAGGTGCCCGGCGCGCTGATTGTCGAGCGCAATGTTCTCGAATGGCGCCTGGACCCGGCCTCGGACGCCCGGCTGCCGGAGGCCGGATCGTATGACCTGCGGGTCATCGTGATGTGCTCGGCGGGCTACACCTCCAGCCTGGCCGCGGCCTCGTTGCAGGAGCTCGGCCTGTCCGCGGCGACCGACCTGGCCGGGGGATTCCAGGCCTGGGCCCGGGCCGGGCTGCCGGTCCAGGCGTCCTGATCAGGTCGCGGGGGAATGCCCCGGCCATGACATCTGTCATGGCCGGGGCATGACGCGCGGCAGCGGGCGGCCGGGGATCAGGACGGCATCATCAGATCATGACGGACGCGTTGCTGGACCCCGCGCTGAACCGGCCGGGTGGCCCTCAGCCCGATGATCGAGCAGACTCGGGATATGCGGTCTCCCCAGATCCGGCCGGCCGGGATGACCGGCCCCGTCGTCACGGTGTCGCCCCGGCCTGGCCACAAGACATCATGACCCGAGCGCCAGCCCAGCAGCGTGAGCGGTCCAACCCGCCCGGTGAGGGCCTGACGGGTGCGCATCCGCCCGGTGCCAGCCCGGACCGGACCGGCCCGGCCCGGACTAGCCCGGATCCTGCTGGCCCGCAGGATACTGGCCCTGAGGGCGACGGCACAGCGGCCGCTCCCGAGGTCATCGGCGCGCCCCGGCAGATGAACCGGGCGGGCTGGATGTTCGCGGCCATCTGGCTGGTCTACCTGGCCCAGCCGGCCTCCAGGCTCTGGTCGGACCCCAACCTGGTTCACCGTTACGTGGGGCTGGCCGACCTGATCGCGTTCGCGGCCGTGTTCGTCGCCACCTTCGCCGCCGCCCGCTTCCTGCGGCTCAGGACGAACCGCCTGCTGACCCGGCGGATCAGCGTCGCCCTGATGGCCTCCCAGGCCCTGTTCGTCGCGATCGGCTACTTCGTCCTCGGGTCCTCGGCCAGCAGCCTGCTCATCTATGTGGCCGTCATGGCCGTGTTCGTGCTGCCCACGCGCGTGGGCTGGGCCACGGTGGCCGCGTGCATCGCGGCGTCGCAGATCGTGCCCTGGCTGGTGCCCGGCTGGACGCCGGACGGGAGTGTGGCCTTCCAGATCTTCATATCGGCCCTGGCCGCCTGGGGCGTGGGGCAGGTAATCCTGCGCAACGCGCAGCTCGTGGCGGCCCGCAACGAGATCACCCGGCTGGCCCTGGCGGACCAGCGCAATCAGTTCGCCCGCGACCTGCACGACATCCTCGGTCACTCGCTCACCGTGGTGGCGGTCAAGGCGGAACTGGCCGGACGGCTGGCCAGCCTGGATCCGCAGCGGGCGGAGACCGAGATCGCGGACGTGGAACGGATCGCCCGGCAGGCGCTGGCCGATGTCCGGGCGGCCGCGGCCGGGTACCGGGAGATCACCCTGGCCGGGGAGCTGGCCAGCGCCCGGACCGCGCTGACCGCGGCCGGCATCGAGGCGGAGCTGCCCGATCAGGAGACGGGCCAGATCCCGCGGCCCCAGCAGGAGCTGTTCGGCTGGGCGGTGCGCGAGGGCGTGACCAACGTGGTCCGGCACAGCGGCGCCACCCGCTGCCGTATCCGGGTCAGCCCCAGCGAGGTCGAGATCAGCGACGACGGCTGCGGGCTGCCCGCCCCCGCCGCTGCCGCGCTGGATGACGGCGGGCCCGCGCGGGAGGACAGCCCGGCGTCAGGGGCAGGTACCTCCGGCCGCTGGGTCCCCGACGACCTGCAGCTCCTGGGCAGCGGGTGCGGACCCACCAGCGGGCACGGCCTGTCCGGGCTGCGCGAGCGGGCCGCCGACGCGGGGGCGACCCTGAGCGTGGGCCGCTCCGCCAGCGGCGGCTTCGCGCTGCGGGTGCGGCGGCCATGATCACATCGTGACCACTCCCATCCGCTTGCTGCTCGCCGACGACCAGGCCCTGGTCCGCGGGGCGCTGGCCGCTCTGCTCGCGCTGGAGCCCGACCTCGAAGTGGTGGCCGAAGTCGGCCGGGGCGACGACGTGGTCCCCGAGGCCCGGCGCGCCCGCCCGGATGTGGCCCTGCTGGACGTCGAGATGCCCGGCCTGGACGGCATCAGCGCCACTCAGGAGCTCCGTGCCGCGCTGCCGTCGTGCCGGGTCCTGGTCGTGACCACCTTTGGCCGGCCCGGTTACCTGCGGCGCGCGATGGCCGCCGGGGCCAGTGGCTTCGTGGTCAAGGACACCCCGGCCCGGCAGCTGGCCGACGCGGTCCGCCGGGTCGCTTCCGGGCTGCGGGTGGTCGATCCCAGCCTGGCTGCGGAGACGCTCGCGGCCGGGGACAGTCCGCTAACCCCCCGGGAGACCGACGTGCTGCGGACCGCCGGGGACGGGGGAACGGTCGCGGACATCGCGGCGGCGCTGCACCTGTCCGAGGGAACGGTGCGCAACCACCTGTCCGCCGCGATCGGCAAGACGGGCGCCCGCACCCGCGCCGAGGCGGTCCGCCTGGCCAATGCGAACGGCTGGCTCCTCGGCAGCTGAGCCCATCCCGGCTTCCTCCAGGTCAGGGGCGCCTGGCCGCCCAGGCCGTCCGGGCCGCGCGGACGGTGAGATCGTCACGCCGCAGGACGCTGCCCGGCCCGTCGCCGTCGAGGAGCGGGCCGAGTGTGGCCAGATCGCTGGCGCTCAGCCGCCCGTCCAGCCCGGACCGCAGCCGCACCAGGGAGGCGTGGGCGTAACGGCCCGCCAGGGCGGGCAGCGGGGCCGCCAGGTCGATGGTGAAGGTGTGCCGGGCCTCGATGGTGAAGCCGGCTGCACTCAGCCGCGGCCCCCAGTCGGAATACAGATGCGGTAGCTCGGCGGCCCGCTCCCGGTCCAGGGCGTCATGCAGGCGCGCTTCGAGTCCCGGCCCGACGTCCTCGGGCAGGAAGCGCGGGAAGGAATCCATCTCGGCCACGGCCAGCAGGCCACCGGGCCGCAGTGCGGCGAACACCGAGGCCAGGACCTGATCGGGGTCCTTCACATGGTGCAGCGAGTTGGACGCCCAGACCAGGTCCACGGGCCCGGCGGCCGGCCACCCCGCGTCCAGGTCCGCCTGGACGGCCTGGACCCGGCCGGCCAGTCCCTGCTCGCGGGCTTTGACCCGGAGACGGTCCAGCATGGGCGCGGATACGTCCACGGCGATCACGTCCGCCGCCCCGAAATGCCGGGCCAGGGCGAGGGCACCGTTTCCGGTGCCGGCGCCCAGGTCGAGGATCCGGCGCGGCTGCCCGCCCGCCCGCTCGCCGACCCACTCGATCACGCCGGACAGGTATGCGTGCAGGACCTCGGCGTCGAGGTCCAGGAGTTCGGCCAGGGCCGCCTCGTCAGCGTCGGGCCCGGCAGGATGGTGGTGATGGCTCTCCATAGCTCCACGCTACGGCCGGCTTGCGTCAAGGGCATAGTGTCTTGCGCATGACGCAAGACACTGACCTCGACGGTCTGGTCCGCAAGCGGATCAGGGGACTGCGTGCCTCCCGGGGGTGGTCCCTCGATGACCTGGCCACCCGCTGTTACCTGAGCCCCTCCACGCTGAGCCGGATCGAGACCGGGCACCGGCGGATCGCGCTCGATCAGCTGGCTCCCATCGCCCGGGCGCTGGGGACCACGCTCGACCAGCTGGTGGAGTCCGCCGACGACGAGGACGTGGTGATCCGGCCGCATCGTGACGAGATGCGGGGGATGACCACCTGGTTGCTGAGCCGCGAGCCCGGGCCGCACGGCGTGACCGTGGCCAAGATGCGCATCACCCGGCCCGAACCCCGGGGCGGCCGGGACGAGATGAGGGTCCATCCCGGCAAAGACTGGTTCACCGTGTTGTCCGGGACGATCGTGCTGATGCTGGGTGAGCGGACCATCGTGGTCGAGTCGGGCCAGGCGGCGGAGTTCTCCACGATGATCCCGCATGCCTTCGGCGCCCGCGGCGGCCCGGCCGAGGTCCTGTGCATCCTCGACCACGACGGCCAGCGCATCCACCTCCACCCCTCACCGTGACGGCCCTCCGCGCCCGCCGGGCCCGCGTGGCGGGCCCGGCACAGTGGCGGGGCTGGCGGGCGGGGTGAGTGGAGCGGCCGGGCCGATCCCTTCGCGGGCCGCCCGCGGATCAGCCCAGAGCGAGCTGTTCGATGCCGGCGGACCGGATGAGGCGGGTCTCGGCCGGTGTCACCGGGTGGCGGCCGGTGAGCCGGGCGATCAGGCCCACCCGGTCCCAGCCGGTTTCCGCCCGCAGCCGCCCAGCGGCCGCGGAGGGCAGCAGCAGGTCTTCGGTGACCTGCGCTGCCTGGCTGGTCATCCACGGCTCCCGGTCCAGCGCCGCGGCCAGGTCCAGGCCGTGCACGGCGAGTTCCAGGACGCGCGTCCGCAGGAACTCGGTGAGCAGCATGGGGTCGCCGTGCCGGGTCCGCACCACGCGTCCAGGCGCCGCGCTGCTCAGCGCCAGCTCCGCCTGCCGCCGGGCGGCCTCAAAGTCGCGGACCCGGGCCACCGCGCCGGCCAGGGCCGCTGCCCCCCGCTGCGCGGACTGGATCCGGTCGGCGTTCGTAGCCGGAGAGAACCGCTGGTCCGCCCGGTAGTACCCGGCCGCCGGGACGAGGTCCGCGCGCGCTGGCTCGGGCGCGGCAAGCATGCGGGACAGCCGCCCCACGGCCATCTGCAGGTGGCACACCAGCTCGGCGACGGTCCACGGGTCGCAGGTGGTCGGGCGCGCAAAGGCGGCCTCGTCGAGAGCGGCCAGGACGCCCGACAACTGCCGCGCCTCAGCCCCGAACGCCTCACGGATCATGTCCGTCATCATGGCCGCATCGTAAGCGGGGAAGAATCGGTCAGTGCCTGGTTGGGGCCGGTCACGGCTGCTCGGCGTCCCCGGGCGTGATCGCGGCCATCCGCCCGGAGCCCCGGGCAGCCAGGCTCCCCGTGCTGCTAGCGATCGCCGCCGAGTGAGGCAGGCTTCGCGTCGTCCTGCTGGCCAGCCACCGGTCCTGGCTGGCTGGCCAGCAGGTCACGGCATTTGCGGATGCGGGCATCCAGGTCGGCCAGGAAGCCCTCCAGCGCGATGCGCTTGGCCTCGACGGTCGCCCGCAGGCTCTCCTGCAGGGTGAGGCATTCGCGGGTCAGCCTGCCGCGTTCCGCATCGCTGGTGCGCTCGTCGTGGTAGCTGAGCCGGATCTGCGCGAGCCGGTCCTCGTTGCGGAGCACCACCGCGATCTCGTCCAGGTTCAGGCCGAGCAGGCTCTGCAGCTCGCGGATGCGGGCCACCCGGGCCAGGTCCTCCTCGGAGTACCGGCGCAGCCCGCCGGGCGTGCAGGCCGGGACGAGCAGCCCCAGCTGCTGGTAGTAGCGCAGGGCCCGCTCGGACACCCCGGCCCGCTCTGCGGCAGCGCCGATGCCCAGCAGGGGCTCACCCGCCGGCGGCGCCGGCCCGGCGGCGGGTGTGGTGGCCGGGGCGCCACGCTGCGCCGTCGTGCCCATCGCGCTCAGCTGCTTCCGGGGGAATCGGATCCGCGGTCCGTCCCGGCCCCGCCGGACTGCTCAGCGGTGGCCAGATGGCCGTTACCGTTCCCGTTGGCCTGCAGGTCGGCGTTGGAGGACGCGACCGGCTCGACGAAGCCCGTGATCCCGCCGATCTCGGCGGCCCCGTCGGCCAGCTCGTCGCTCAGCGGCTCGGTCCCGTCCAGGTAACGCTTCCCCCGGAACGCGGAGGCGACGATGGCCACGACCGTGGCGATGGCGGCGAAGGTGAAGGCCAGGTGCAGGCCATCCGCGAAGGGCTGCTCGATCAGCTTGGGGAAGAACGAGCGGCCGGTCACGTACGCGAGCTGGTGGGGGCTCAGGTGGTTCAGCGCCCCGGTCGGGCCGAGCAGTTCCTTGATCGGGTTATAGCCGAGGAACGCCGAGAACAGGCTGCCGATCGGCGGCTCGTTCGCGACCAGGTGCGCGGCCGGGGGGGCGACCCCCGCGTTGACCAGCCCCCGGTACAGGGAAGCCGGCAGGTGGTCGGCCAGGCCCAGCGTGACGATGGTGAAGAACAGGCCCATGGACAGCACCGTGGCCGAGTTCTGGAACGTGTTCAGCATCCCGGCGCCGGCGCCGCGCTGGTCCGGGGGCAGGCTGTTCATGACCGCAGCCTGGTTGGGCGAGAAGAACAGGCCCATGCCCACCGAGAACATGAAGATCAGCAGCGCGAACCAGATGTAGCTGAAGTTGATCGGCAGCAGCTCCAGGAGCAGGAACGAGGCGCCGGACACGATCAGGCCGGCGGTGGCGAACAGCCGGGCTCCATAACGGTCCGACAGCGCCCCGGCCAGCGGGCCGACGATGAGGAATCCGATCGTGAGGGGGACCATCGCGATGCCGGCCCACAGCGGGGTCTGGTTGAAGCCGAAGCCGTGCTGCGGCAGCCAGATGCCCTGCAGCCAGATGATCAGCATGAACTGGATGCCGCCGCGGCCGAGGGCGGCCAGCAGGCCCGCGATGTTGCCGGCGGTGAACGCGCGGATCTTGAACAGGTCCAGCCGGAACATCGGCTGCGCCACCCTGGTCTCCACCCAGCCGAACAGGATAAGGATGGCGATCCCGCCGAAGATGCCGGCCAGCACCCAGGGGTTGGTCCATCCGGTGGGGTGCCCGCCGTAGGGGAGCAGGGAGTACACGATGCCGGTGAGCAGCGCCACCAGCCCGATCGCGAACAGAGCGTTGCCCAGCCAGTCGATCTTGGCCGGGATGCGGATCCCGTTATCGCGGAGCTTGAGGTAGGCCCAGACGGTGCCGAACAGCCCGAACGGGACCGAGACCAGGAAGACGAGCCGCCACTCGATGGGGGCGAGCACGCCGCCCAGGATCAGGCCGAGGAACGAGCCGCCGATCGCGGCGATGCCGTTGATGCCCATCGCCTTGCCCCGCTCGTTCTGCGGGAACGCGTCGGTCAGGATCGCGGTGGAGTTGGCGAACAGGAACGCCCCGCCGACCCCCTGGAACACGCGCATGATGATGATCCACAACGCCCCCTTCGTCCCGGTGAGCCAGGTCACCGAGAGCAGGATCGAGAAGAGCGTGAAGATGGCGAAGCCCAGGTTGTACATCTTGACCCGGCCGTAGATGTCACCGACCCGGCCCAGGCTGACCACCAGTACCGCGGTGACCAGCGTGAAGCCCATGAACACCCAGAGGAAGTATGAGGTGTTCCCCGGGACCAGCGGGTTGAGCTGGATGCCCCGGAACAGGGCGGGCAGCGAGATCAACAAGATCGACTGGTTGATCGTGACCATCAAGATCCCGAGCGTGGTGTTCGACAGCGCGATCCACTTGTAGTGGACGCCTCGCTCGTCTACGGCTGAGGGCGCGGGCGCTTGTCCTGCCACCGGCATTAAGTCTCCTTGCAAGGCGAGGTGCGCGTAGGTGTTCTGGGGTGCTGGGCCGGCGGGCTGGAATCTCTGAGCTACTGCTGAGGCCCCGGCGTCTTCCGCCATCATACCGAGCCTTGACGTCAACGTCAGAGTCGGGACCTGGCCGGCGCGGCCAGGAAGGCAGGCCTGGGCGGGAAGGGCGGGGTTAGAGGAGGGTGAGCTGTTCTTCGGCGGGCTCGGCCGGGGCGGGCGGGACCGCCCGGCGCCAGGTGCGCTGGGCCGGCGGCGGGCTGCCCCGCCCGACCTGGTAACGCTCCGCGAGCTCGCGGACCTGCTCGCCGATCCGCTGCTGGTAGTCCTTGGGAGCGTAGGCTCCGTGGCCGTACAGCCCCCGGTAGCGGGCGACCAGGTCCGGATGATGCTCGCCCAGCCAGGCCAGGAACCACTCCCGGGCCCCGGGCCGCAGGTGCAGCACGATCGGGCTCACGTGGGTGGCGCCGGCCTCGGCGATCTGCCGGACGGTCAACTCCAGCTGGGCCGGGGAGTCAGACAGGAACGGCAGCACCGGGCCCATCAGCACCCCGCAGCGCAGCCCGTGATCGCTCAGGGTGGCGCAGACGCCCAGCCGGCGCCGCGGGCTCGGTGTGCCCGGCTCGACCGCGCGCCACAGATCCTCGTCCGCGCAGCCGACCGAGACGCTGAGGCCCACGTCGGTGACCTCCGCGGACGCCAGCAGCAGGTCGAGGTCGCGGAGGATCAGCGTGCCTTTGGTCAGGATGGAGTACGGGTTACGCGCGTCCAGCAGCGCCTGGAGGATCCCCGGCATCAGCTGGTACTTGCCCTCGGCCCGCTGGTAGACGTCCACGTTGGTCCCCATGGCGATGTGCTCGCCCTGCCACTTGCGTGAGTTCAGCTCCTTGCGGACCAGGTCCGGGGCGTTGACCTTGACCACGATCTTGGAGTCGAAGTCATGCCCGGCGTCCAGGTCCAGGTAGGTGTGCGAATTGCGGGCGAAGCAGTAGACACACGAATGGCTACATCCGCGATAGGGATTAATAGTCCAGCGGAAGGGGACCCGTGAGGAGCCGGGCACCCGGTTGATCACGCTGCGCGCGTGTACCTCGAAGAAGGTCATGCCGCGGAACCCGGGCGTGTCGAACGACCTGGTAATGGCGCCCCGCTCGAACAGCGCGGGCGCCGTCGCGCGGCCGGCCCGGCCCGGGGCCTGCAGACTGGCGGGCGACCCCGGGCCGCCGGGCGCCTGCGGGCTCCCGGGCGCCTGCGGGCTTCCGGGCGCCTGCGGGCTGCCGGGTACATCCGGGCCGGGGGGAGCGTCCGGCTGGATCCGCAGCGCGTTCCATCGCATGCGGCCACTCTAGAATTTTAGTTCGATTCAGGCAAACACCGATCGATCACCTCTTCGATTGCTGTCGGCTCCCGGGGGCGGGAGGCTGTGCTGAGGGTCCCCGCGCCGCGAGCAGGCACCAAGTTCGCAAAACCCGTTACAGCACTGGGAACTGCGGCTAACGATCTTGCTGTGGGGGATAGTAAGAGAAAGTTCCCACCGGCCCGGCGGGTGGAGGTAGCCCTTATGGCGCTATCCATGGATGAGCAGCGCATCCTGGATCAGATTGAGCGCGGCCTCGCCAGCGCCGACCCGGCGCTCGCCACGAGGATGGCCTCGTTCGGCGCGCCCCGGCGGATCGCGACCCTGCGCATGCGCCGGGTCCGGCTCGTGGCGTCGCTGATGACCCTGCTGGTCGTCGCGTCGGTTTCGCTTGTGGTGTACGCACTGGTCCCGTTCCGCACGGTGACCGACCGGCACGCCGGCAGCAAGGCCAGTTCGCCCGCCCACCCGGTGATGACCGCACCGTCGCATCCGGGCCATTCGTCCTCGCAGGCCAATGCGGGCCAGAGCAGTGCGGGCCAGACCAGTGCGGGCCAGACCAATGCGGGCCAGACCAATGCGGGCCAGACCAATGCGGGCCAGACCAGTGCGCCGCCAGCCAGTGCCGCGCCAGCCAACGCGAGCCCCGGCCTCGGGACTTCAGCGGCCGCGAGTCCGGCGGCCAGCCAGGCGCCCAGCACCCACGCGGGCGCTTCGGCCAGCCCCGCCTCCGCGCATCAGCAGCCGGGCCGCACGCCCGCCCAGTAAACCGGCCCGCCCCGCCGCAGCCGGGGCGTCAGTACTCGCGCCAGAACTGGAGCAGGTACTGCTCCAGGCCCTCGAGGTTCTTCCTGGCCTGCTGGAACTCATCGCTGAGCGGGTCCACCCCGCGATCAAACATGTCCTCATACAGCCGCTGGACCTCACGCCGGTTACGGGCGTAGACGCGGACCACGTAGTCGCCGACGCCGCCCGCCAGAGTCAGCCCCTCCACACCCCGGCCTGCCGAGCCCATATCCACGCTGAGCTGACCGCGCAGGTACAGCGCGGCCTTGGCCTCGTCCTCCCAGACGTCACCGAACGCTGGCGGCGCGGTATCCCATTCCTCGATGGTCAGCCGGACCCCGATGTGCTCTTGCAGGCTGCCCACCCACAGTTGTTCCCGGTTCACGCTGACCAGCGTGCCCACGGGGGCCAGCGGCCCGCCGGGCGCGTCTGGGTCCACCGTCGCGTCGTGCACCCGGAACATCCGCCGGTCCGGGAAGACAGGCATTTCCAGCCGGATCAGGCGTCGGCTCATGTGTCCCCCCCTTTGGACCGAATGCGGCTCCAATTAATAGCATGCTCCGCGAGAGGGCGCCGCGAGCCTGCATTCGGTCACAAACTCCCCGTTGATAACTCTCTGTTATCTCTAACGGAAGGTGCCGCGGCCGCGCCCCGGGCGCAGGTGACCAGGTGCGGCGCCGCCTCCGAGCCCGGCGCGGCGACCGGGAGTGCCCGGCGTCAGAGGGTGCGGGCCTGTACTTCCGCCCACAAGGCCCGGTAGCACTGGGCGGCCCGGCTGTGCGGTGCGAACGCTGCTACCGGCGCGCGTTCCACCGACATCCGCTCGATCTGCGTCAGCGAGGGAATGGCGGCCGTGGCCACATCGTCGCGCTCAGTGGGGAGGCTCTCGGCGATCTCCCGGTGCAGCCGCTTACGCCGGTCGATCATGGAGAAGAACGCGAACACCTGAGGCCGCTGCCCGTCGAAGCTGGCCAGGAAGTCGGTCAGCTGGTCCAGGGTGCGCAGCGACAGCACCGTCGGGATCAGCGGGACCAGCAGGCTGTCGGCCGCCTGCAGGACGCTCTCCGACAGCAGCGAGATACCCGGGGGGCAGTCGAGGAAAATGACGTCGTACTGATCGCTGAGCGGGGCCAGGAGCCGGGCGATCCGCCGGGTGGGCTTCTTGGTGGCCCCCAGGACCAGGTCCAGGTTCCGGTAGGTGAAGTCGGCGGGCAGCAGGTCGAGATCGGCGAAGTCGGTCCCCTTGATCGAGTCATCGATCTCCCGGCTGCCCTTGATCAGCGCCTTGCCGCCGCCCTTAATCCGGGGCCGGATCCGGAACAGGAAGCTGGCGGCGGCCTGCGGGTCCAGATCCCAGAGCAGCACCCGCAGCCCATCCTGGGCGGCCAGGTAGCTCAGGTTGACCGCGGTCGAGGTCTTCCCGACGCCGCCCTTGATGTTGTAGGTGGCCAGTATCTTCATCGGCCCGCACCGCGGTCCTGGCCAGCACGGTCTCGGGTAGCACGGTCTCGGGTAGCACGGTCTTGGCTAGCACGGTCTTGGCTAGCACGGTCTTGGCTAGCACGCTCCTGGCCAGCGGGCTCCTGGCCAGCGGGCTCCTGGCCGGCGGGCTCCTGTCCAGCGGGATCCTGCCCGGCACTGGCGATCAGGTCGGCGAACCGGCGGTCGCTGGCCGGGCTGGCGAATTCCCCGAACCGGTCGGCGAACTCGTCGCGGGCCCGCCGCTGGGCGTGGCCGAGCCCGCCGGCCAGCTCGCCCATGGCCAGGAAGGCGGTGGCGGGCACCGGGGTGGCAGTCAGAGCCCGCTCGGCGATCATCTGGTCGGCGAACTCCCGTATCTCCTGCTGCTGCACCTGGCGATCCTGGAACTCGCCGAGGCAATCCTGCAAGCCCTTCAGGTCTTTCAGGGCACGCTGGTAGGCCTGCGGGTCGAAGATCGAGGCGAAGATTTCCAGCAGGTAGCGCAGTTCCTTGCACCGTTTCCGCAAGTCGTGCAGCTGTTCCGCGGGGGAGTCAGCGCCGATCGCCCGCCCCTCGCGGAGCACCCGCCGGTGCGCCCGGCGCAACCGCCGGGCGGCCAGGTCCGCGGTCCGCTCGCCACCGCGGGAGGTGGCGAGGCCGGTCAGAGCGGAGCGCCAGTCACAGACCAGCCGGGAAAAACGCGCCGATCGCAGCCCGCGGGCCAGCGAACGCTGCTCGATGGCGCGGCGGCGGGCGAGGTGGGAGTGGAAGGGCTCGAGCTCGGCCGGCGCGGCAGATACCAGGGTGGTGGTCATCTCGTCGTAGCTCAGCAGGTAGACGTCGAGGTCCCTGGTCGGAGTGGTCAGGTCGCCCAGCCACTTGAACTCGGGACGGAACCGGGCGGGCAGGCTGGCGGGCAGGACGTCCCCGGCGAGCTTCAGTGCGGACCGGGTCCGGCGGACGGCGACCCGCAGGTCATGCAGGAACTCGGTGTCGATGTCCCGGATGGTGCCCGCCACGTTGGCCTCCAGCGTGTCCAGCAGTTGCAGCAGCACCGCCTGGAGGGCCGCCCGTCCGGGCATGCCGGGATCGAGAGGGACGCTCACCTTGTTGCTGTAGGCCTCGGCGCGCTGGCCCGCGGCGGCCAGCGCAGCATCCAGGGGCCGGACCGCCGGGCCGTCGAGTCCCGCGGCGGCGGCCAGCGTCTCGCCCACCCGCTCGGCCTGGGGCTGGTAGCCGCGGACCGCGGTCACCTGGAGCCGGGCCGGCAGCTGGACCGCGGCCGGCTGGCTCACCGTGGTCCGGTCTGCCCTGATCCAGGCGATCGTCTTGGCGTCCGGGTTGAGCACCCGCAGATCCTGGATCACGCTGGTGGCCCGGGCGACGGCCAGCAGGGCCCGGATACCGGCCACCGGGCGGATCAGCGCGGTCAGCGGGCCAGGCGGCAGGTCCTGCACCAGAGCGGGCCAGGCCAGCCGGCCCGCGGGCTGGCGGACGAGGTCCCCGCCCGCCGAGGCCAGGACCAGTTCGGCGGGCCGCGCGCCCGTCACGTACTCAAGCGTGAGCCCGGCCCGGTGCAGTCGCCAGTCGAACGTGTCCAGCCAGGTTCGGCGCAGGGTGCGCGGCCGCCCGGCAGCGCCAAGCGCGAACCGCGGCGCCAGCGCGGACAACACGTCGTCCTCGCGCGGCTGGGCAGCCCCATCGGCCGCCAGCTCGACGACACGCGAGAACGTTTGCACAAAAACCTCTGCTCAGTCGGAAGCCAGGACACGGCGGGGGGATGCCGGCGAAAATTCCAACCGCAAGTGTAGCTAGTCCCGGTTAGCCTGCTCCCGGCTTGTGCTCTGCTGCTTAGTACGAGGCTGCTGAGCACGAGGCTGCTTAGCACGGGGTTGCTTAGCACGGGGCTGGCTGGCCTGCCTGGCGGCGAGCTGGCTGGCGGTGGGCTGGTCGGCCTGCCTGATACAAGGCTGGCTGGTCCGGGGCTGGTCGGCCTTGGACTGGCTGGTCCGGGGCTGGCTGGCCTTGTTCTGGCTGGTCCGGGGCTGGCTGGTCCGGGGCCGGGCCGGGGATGAGGCCAGAGGGGGCGCGCCCCCGCCCGCAGGCCCTGGGCCCTGGCCCGGCACCGAAGGCATGATCAGGGTGCCGTCCGACGGCTCCTGGGGGTTTGGCGCGGGCGTCGCCTCGGGGATCACCCGGTCCATGGTCAGCGTGCCCTCCGGCGTGCGGACCGGCCCGGACGGTACCTCATCGGCCGTTTCGGGACTGTCCCCGGCGGGGCTGTCACCGGTGGGGGCGCCCGGCACGGCTTCCGGCTTCGCTGCCACGGGCTCGTCCCCCGGCTCAGCGGCGGGCGCCGGTGCCCCGGGCAGCGTCAGCGGCGGCCGCTTGATTGCGGGCAAGACGGAGGTCAGTTCCGCGCTGGCCCTGACCCTGGCCTGCTTCCGCTCCTGCTGCTCATCGACCTTCGCGGCGGCCACGTCCAGCCGTTCATTCATCGCAGACATCTGCCGGGCCCGGGCCCGGAGCTTCCGGGCGCGGTCTGCCGCGTAGAGCATTACCACACCTGCGACAACGACGAGAATGAGCAGCTCAGCCATGTATCACGCCATCACTGGAGGGCTTTCGGGGTTACGCCCAGCCTATGCGAGGCGGTCGGTGGTCCTCGCTGACTGAGGCGCGGTGTCGGCCCTGATTAGGCATAGCTCAGGTAAAGCCGAGTCAGCGTAGCCAGGTCAGGCGAGCGGGCTCCGGCCACGTCAGGCGAGCCGGGTCACCTCCACGGTCACGTCCATGGCGACGCTCGGCGCGCCATGGTAAATGCCCTTCAGCGGCGGCACGTCGGCGTAGTCCCGGCCCCGGGCCACGACCACGTGGCCCTCACCGACCGAGGCCCGGTTCGTCGGGTCCGCTGCCACCCAGTCGCCGGCCCAGTACTCCACCCAGGCGTGGCTCTGCCCGGTGATGGCCTGGCCGAGTCCTGCCTCGGGTCGCGGATGCAGGTATCCGGAGACGTAACGGGCGGGCAGGCCGGTCTCGCGGAGCAGCGCGACGGTCAGGTGCGCGATGTCCTGGCAAACGCCCTGCCCCTTATCCCAGGCTTCCTGAGCGCTCGTCTGCACCTCCGTCGCCCCCGGCATGTACTCCACCCGCTCCCGAACCCAGGCCGAGACGGCCGAGGCCGCCTCCAGCGGCCCGGCGCCCCGGGTCCGCTCCCGGGCCGCGTCGGCCAGCGCGGCGTCCACGGTGGTACGGGGCGTTGCGGCCAGGTACTCGGCCACCAGTCCCGCGTCCGCCCCCGCGCGCAGCTCGTCCCAGGCCAGCGGGTCCGGGGGAGCGGGGGCTGCGCTGGTTTCCACCATCGCGTGCGACCGCACGGTCAGCTCGTTGTGCGGGGCCTGGATGTCAAACGAGGTGACCACGGTGCCCCAGTAGTCGTGATAGGCCCAGACGGGTGTCCCGTTCCCGATCGACACCCGGGTCTGCAGCGCGGTCTGGCTGGGCAGGGTGAGCGGGGTCATCCGGGCCTCGTTGTAGGAGGTACGGGCGGCGCCCTGGTAGTGCATCCGGGTCTCGTGGACGATCTCCAGCAGCCAGCTCACCGGTCAGCACTCCTGGGCCCAGATCACGGGCTGCTCATAGATGAAGTACCGGGCGGTGATCGCCTCGCTCGCCTGCCCGCAGCTGCGCTGCAGGGTGGCCAGCAGGTCCGGCAGCAGGCCCGGGAGTTGCTGCGGGTCGGCGTATTCCAGCCGGGTCCGCAGCTGGCCGATCGACCGGCGGGCAGGGTCGGTCAGGGCCGAGCCGCCTGCCGCCGGGTCGAGTGCGGCGAGTGCCTCCTCCGCGGTGGCCAGCGCATGCACCACCGACCGCGGGAACAGCCGGTCCATCAGGAGGAATTCGACCACCTGCTGCGGATCGCCGGTCCAGGTGCGGGTGCGGATGAAGGACTCGTAGGCCCCGCAGGAGCGGAGCAGCATCGGCCAGCCCACCTCGTAAGGGGTGGCCGGCATCCGGGCCAGCAGCAGCCGGGCGGTCATGTCCACCCGTTCGAGGCTGCGGCCGAGGACCAGGAACCGCCACGCTTCGTCGTGGCTCATGGTCGAATCGGCCAGGCCGAAGAACAGCGCGGCCCGTTCCCGGATGAACTCGAGGAAGACATGCGGGCCGAGCCGCTCCGCGGACTTGCGGCGCGAGACCAGCCCGTGGCCGGTCACGTTCAGGCACTCCCACATGTCGCTGGAGATCACCTCACGCACACTGCGCGCGCCGCGGCGGGCGGCCATCACCGCGCCCGCGATCGCGCTCGGGTTCTGCTGGTCGTACGCCGACTGGCGCAGCGTCATCCCGATGTCCAGCGGTGCGCCGTCCGCGGCCGGCATGCCGAGGACCGCGAGCAGGGCCCGGCAGTCGGCCTCCTGGTCGGTGTGCGGTTCCTCGAGCATCCGGTGCACGTACACATCGACCATCCGGGCGGTGTCGTCCGCTCGCTCGATGTACCGGCCAGTCCAGAACAGCGTCTCGGCGATCCTGCTCAGCAGGCCGCTGGTCATTGCTGGTCTTCCACGGGCGGTCCGCTCTGCCGGTCGGCCCCGACCTCGCGCGGCAGCGGGGGAGGCGAAACGAGCGGCGGGCCGGCCTGATCAGCCGCCGACACCACGGCCGGCCCGGCGCCTGATGACGCCGGCCCGCCGGGCGGGACCAGCACCCAGGTGTCCTTGGACCCGCCGCCGCGGCTCGAGTTGACCACCAGCTCCCCTTCGGGCAGCGCGACCCGGGTCAGCCCGCCGGGCAGCAGCCAGACGTCGTTCCCGTTGTTGACCGCGAACGGGCGCAGGTCGATGTGCCGGGGGGCCAGCGCCTCGCCGATGAGCACCGGCGCGGTGGACAGGGCCACTGGCTGCTGGGCGATCCAGCCCCGGGGCCGCGCCGTCACCTGAGCGCGCAGCGTGTCGAGGGTGGCCTCGTCCGCCCGGGGACCGATGACGATCCCGCTCCCGCCGGCCCCGTCCACCGGCTTGAGGACCAGCTGGCCCAGGTGCTCAAGTACCCAGTGCAGCCTTTCGGGGTCGTCGAGCCGGTAGGACTCCACGTTCTCGAGCAGCGGTTGCTCCCGGAGGTAGTAGCGGATCAGGTCAGGGACCCAGGTGTAGACGAGCTTGTCGTCAGCGACCCCGTTGCCGACCGCATTCGCGATGGTCACGTGCCCGGCCCGGGCCGCGTTGATGATGCCGGGGCAGCCGATCACCGAGTCGGGGCGGAACTGCAGCGGGTCCAGGAAGTCGTCGTCGACCCGGCGGTAGATGACATCCACCGGGCGCAGCCCCTGCGTGGTGTGCACGTACACGCGGTTGCCGGCGCAGGTCAGATCGCCGCCCTCGACTAGTTCCACGCCCATCAGGCGGGCCAGCAGGGCGTGCTCGAAATAGGCCGCGTTGGCGGTGCCCGGGGTGAGCACCACCACGACCGGGTCATGGGTTCCCGCGGGCGCCGCCGCGCGCAGCGCCGCCAGCAACTCGGCTGGATAGCTGTACACCGGATGCACATGCTGTTCGGAGAACAGCGCCGGGAAGGTCCGCGTCATCGCGAGCCGGTTCTCGATGACGTAGCTGACCCCGGACGGGATCCGGACGTTGTCCTCCAGCACCCGCACCTGGCCCGCCCCGTCCCGGACCAGGTCGATGCCGGCCACATGAACGCGGACCCCGTTCGGTGGCTCCAGCCCGGCTACCTCGCGGTGAAATCGCTGCGATGTGCAGACCACGCGCCAGGGCAGCACGCCGTCGGCGAAGACGTGGCGGGGCCCGTAGACGTCGGCGAGGAAGGCCTCCAGGGCCAGGACCCGCTGCCGGACACCTCGCACGATCAGGTCCCATTCCGCGGCGTCCATCACCCGGGGGATGAGGTCCAGCGGGAACGGCCGTTCCTCGCCTGCGTAGTCGTAGGTGACCCCGCGGTCGGTGAACATCCGGGCCAGCTGATCGGACCGGAAGCGCAGCTCCGCCGGGTCCAGCGGCTGCAGGGCCGCGAGGAGCCCCGCGTAGGGTGCCCGCGGCAGGCCCGGCCGCTCGAACATCTCATCCCAGGCCTCGGCCAGCTGGTATGAGTCGAAAATGTCCGCCACGAGCGCAGCGTAGGCGGGGTCTGTTCCGCTGTCATTACCCCCGATGACGAATTTGTTTCGGCCGCATTTCGCCGGCCGTGCCTCACGTCGGCCGCCGCGCGCCACGGATCCCTCGCCCGGCCGCCCGGACCACGGAACGCACCCGGCCCCCCGCTCACGGATCCCCGCCCGGTGGCCCGCGGCCCGGACCGTTTCGCTCGCGGGCGTGACCTTTCCGCCCGCGGCTTCCTGCCGCAGACTGGATGAGTGTCCCTACGGGCTGGCACCGGCGTGAACTGAGGAGGCCTGCGGTGCTGTATGTCTTCGGTTTCCAGCGGACGGCCGTCGTGGTGAGCGACCTTTACTTCGTGGACCCCCATCCCACGATCAAGGGCCAGGAAAGCCCGGAGCATGGCGTCCGCCTCGAGGTCCGGAAGATCACCCCCGGCCCGCTGCAGGGCTCGATTTACGCGGCGCAGCCCATCGAGATCGGCGACCTGATCTGGCGAGCCGACCTCCTCGAATCGGTGGACGGACCGCCCGGCAGCTTCGACCGGACGCACCACCACCCCGGCGTCTCCCGCGGGCTGGAACCAGGCAGGCGGGTGTTCGATCCGGGGCTGTCGGCCTCGCCCGTCGAGTGGGTCGGGACCCAGCTGGCCGACCTCGAGGCCCTGCTCGATCAGGCGGGTGTGGGCGGCGATCCGGCCGACGCCGCTGACGCGCAGAGCCTGCGCGACTGCCTGCACGAGGTCCTCGAGTCGCTCGACCGGCTGCTCGAGCGGGTGGCCGCCGGCGAGCTGGGCCAGCCCCCCGCCGACGGCCCCCTGGCCAGCGTCCGCGCCGGCTGGCTCTAGCAGCCGCCAGCCGGCTGGCTCTAGCTGTCAGTCAGTCGCCTGTGCTCCTGGGCCGTTAAGGGAACATAGCCGTACGAAATGCCCCGGGATCATGGACGCCCGGTGCCGGCGCCCGCACACTGGAGGCGTGCACGACTTTGATCTGCTGGTCATCGGGTCCGGGCCGGGTGGCCAGAAGGCCGCCATCGCCGCCGCGAAGCTGGATCGCCGCGTGGCGATCGTCGAGCGGCCCGACATGCTCGGCGGTGTCTGCGTCAACACCGGCACGATCCCGTCCAAGACCATGCGCGAGGCGGTCCTGTACCTGACCGGCCTCGACCAGCGGGAGATGTACGGGCAGAGTTACCGGGTCAAAGACGAGATCACAATCGCGGACCTGGCCAACCGGACCCGCCACGTGGTCAGCCGCGAGAACGACGTGGTGCGCAGCCAGCTGACCCGCAACCGGGTCACGGTGCTCAGCGGCACCGCGTCCTTCCTCGGCCCGCACGAGGTCGAGGTGGACGACGGCGACGGCCGGGAGCGGAAGGTCACCGCCGACTCCGTGGTGATCGCCACCGGGACCAAGCCCGCGCGGCCAGCCAGCGTTGCCTTCGACGAGAAGACGGTCATCGACTCCGACGGCATCCAGCACCTCAAGAAGGTCCCGCGGACCATGGTGGTGGCCGGCGCCGGCGTGATCGGCATCGAGTACGCGTCGATGTTCGCCGCCCTGGGCTGCAAGGTCACCGTGGTCGAGCAGCGGGACCGGATGCTGGAGTTCTGCGACCTCGAGGTGGTCGAGGCGCTCAAGTTCCACCTGCGCGACCTCGCCGTCACGTTCCGCTTCGGCGAGATCGTGGACTCGGTGGAGGCCAGGGGCGATGGCGCGATCGCCGCCCTGCAGAGCGGGAAGCGGATCCCCGCCGACACGGTGATGTACTCCGCGGGCCGGCAGGGCGTGACCCACGCCCTGAACCTGCCGGCGGCGGGGCTGGAGGCCGACAAGCGGGGCCGGATCAAAGTCAACGAGTTCTACCGGACCGCAGTGCCGCACATCTATGCGGTTGGCGACGTGATTGGTTTCCCCGCGCTGGCCGCCACCTCGATGGAGCAGGGCCGGCTGGCCGCCCA
This sequence comes from uncultured Actinomycetes bacterium, assembly GCA_963770545.1. Classification (GTDB taxonomy): domain Bacteria; phylum Actinomycetota; class Actinomycetes; order Streptosporangiales; family Streptosporangiaceae; genus RYN-230. The sequence goes on from CAVYQF010000010.1 coordinate 90,002, forward strand.
CCACGCCCTCGGCGAGCCGGTGCACACCGCGCACCTGCTCCAGCCGATCGGCATCTACAGCATCCCGGAAATCAGCTTCATCGGACGGACCGAGGATCAGCTCACCAAGGATTGCGTGCCCTTCGAGGTGGGCGTGTCCCGCTACCGCGAGCTGGCCCGCGGGCAGATCATCGGCGATTCCTACGGCGTGCTCAAGCTGCTGGTCTCACCCGAGGATCGCTCGCTGCTGGGGGTGCACGTGTTCGGCACCCAGGCCACCGAGCTGGTGCACATCGGCCAGGCGGTGATGGGCTGCGGCGGCACCATCGACTATCTCGTGGACGCGGTCTTCAATTACCCGACCCTGGCCGAGTCCTACAAGGTCGCGGCGCTCGACGCAACCAACAAGATGCGCCTCGTCGCGCGCTTCGACTAGCCCGCCAGGCCGGCTGCGACCGCCCGTCGGCTAAGCGTTCGTCCCGCGAACGGGAATCCTGCCGCGGCCCGCATAGGATCGGGGAATGCCTGATTCTGTTCCCGCCGCCGCCGCGGCGCAGCTAGATGACCCGTTCGCGGAGCTGAGGGGGCCGCTGGCGGGCACCGTCCGGATGCGGCTCGAGGTCGTGGACAATGCAGAGCTCACCCCCCACATGCAGCGGCTGGTGCTGACCGCGCCGGAGCTCGCGGACCTGATCTATCAGCCCGGCCAGGACGTCATGCTGCTGGTGGCCGTGGACGGCAACCGCCCGGTCCGCCGCCGGTACACGATCCGGGACACCGATACAGCCCGGCAGCTGCTCACCCTGGACATCGTCCGGCACGGGGACGGCCCCGGCGAGCGGTGGGTCCGCTCGGCCCGGCCCGGCGACACGATCGAGGGCATAGCTCCCCGCGGCAAGATCTTCCTGAAGAGCGAGGCGGACTGGCACCTGTTCGCGGCGGATGAATCCGGGCTGGCCGCGGTATTCGCGATGACTGGCTCGCTGCCGCCGGAAGTCCGCGCGACCGCCCTTCTGGAGGTTCCCGAGGCCGCCGACGAGCAGAAGCCGGACCTCCCGGCGGGGGTCGGCCTGACCTGGCTACCCCGGGCCGGCCAGCCGGCGGGCGAGCCGGAGGCCCTGGCCACGGCGCTGCAGGCCGCCGAGCTGCCGCCCGGCATCGGCCACGTCTACCTGTTCGGCGAGGCCAAGGTGGTGCTGGCGCTGCGGGAGGTGCTGGCCGCCCGCGGCGTGCCAGGCGAGCAGATCTCGGCCAAGGCTTACTGGGGCCGCGGCAAGGCCAACGCCCAGCACGGCGAGCCGGCCCGCGAAGGGTAGCATCCCGCGCCGGGCCTCCCTGGCGCGGCGGCCGTGTCATCGCGAGCCGAGGATCCCGCGGGTCCGCCGGGCGATCGAGGGCAGGTGGCGGAGGATCGCGGACCGGAATTCGATGGCCGCCAGTCCGGCGGGCCAGGGAGAGCCCAGAACGTGAACCCGGCACCACCGGGCCGAAGCGGGCCACGAGATCGCGGCCGTCGAGCCGGAACGAAAAGGCCCGCGACCAGTCACCGCCACCCAACTCCGCCACGTCCCGCGCCTGGCCCGCGTACCGCCCGGCCAGGAACCCGGCCGCTTCCCCCAGCCCGACAGGCTGCTGCATGCCTTCGCGACACCCGGCCCAGGCCGGCAGCGCAACTGGTTAAGGCGCGGACCAGCGCGACGCAGGGGGCGCATAACGGGCATCGGGCTACGGGACCCCGAGCCGGGTGATGGCCAGCTCCAGCACCTCCGGGCGGCTGAATGCGCCATGATCGGCGGCGATGAAGTGGGTGCCAATCAGCAGCGAGTAGTACAGCAGGCAGCGGGTCTCGACCTCGCCGGCATCCGGGCAGATCGCCGCGAACAGCGAGCGCAGGTAGTCCATCCGCCGGTTGTCGATACGCCGGAGGCGCTCGGCCACCGCGTGGTCGTGCCGGGCCCAGTCACGGACGGCCAGGTCGACCGCGACCACGCCGGGGGAGGTGAGCCGGGACAGCCGCAGGAGCTTAGCCTCCGGGCCGCCCCCCTGGCCCTCGACCCGTTCGATCACCTCATCGGTGGTGGCCCGCTCCCACGTGTCAAGCATCTCGCCGAGCAGCGCGGGGCGGTCGGTGAAGTGCCAGTAGAAGCCGCCTCTGGTGACACCGAGCGCCTTGGCCAGCGGCTCGATCCGGACGGCGTCCGGGCCGCCAGCGGCCAGCGCCCGGAGCCCGGCTTCGATCCACGTGCTCCGGGGCGTGCGGGTCGGGGCGGCCATCGATCGTCTGCCTCCCTGGGCCGCAGGTGCGGCGTTGACACCAGGCCAGGAGCCTGCCTAGCCTCCATCCATACACTACTGTATGGATGGAGTGGCTGAGATGACCATTGGTGCAGGCAGCTATCCCAGCGAGCGGCACGCAGAGGCGCCCGGGCAGGTACGCCAGACCGTCCTGCCGGCCAGCACGCGAGTACTCAGCACCCTCGCCCGCATCGACTACGAAGACGCCTTCGTCGTCGACACCGGGCCGGCCCAGGAGCGGACGGCGGAGCAATGGGCCCGGGAAATCCTGGAAGGTGCCCCCGCGAGCACGCGCCGCGCACTGATCCGGGGATGGTCCGGGCTCGGCCTGCGGCTCGGCCCGGCACAGTCAGACCGGCATGTGCTCGGCTGGGAGATCCGGCATTCCGACCCGGACGCCGTGCTGCTGGGCGCCTGCGGCCGCCTCGGGCTCTCCGGCGAGCTGATCTTCCAGCGCTCGCCAAGCTCGCTGCTCTACGCCACCGTCGTGCACCTGGAGAACCGCGTCGCCCGCGGCCTCTGGGCAGCGATCGGAACCCGGCACCGGCGGGTCGTGCAGGACCTCCTCGCGCGGGCCTGAGCGGCGCGTTCGCCGAGACCGGCCGGCGGCCGGGACCAGCCCGGCCGCCGACCGGTGCGTCACCGGCACAGGACTAGCCGCTGCTAGAACTGGGTGCTGCCCAGCCAGCGGCGGAAGACGGCCGGATCGCCGTGCACCTGGACGGCCGGAGTGTCGGGCGGAAGCCGCTGCATCAAGACCAGGAGCAGGTCCGACGCGCCGCCCCGGAGGGCGACGGTGCCCTTCTGGTGGACCCGGCGCATCGTGATCCCGGCCGGATCATGGATGATCAGCCACTCGCCCGTGCCATCCGGCACGTCGGCCGCGTGCACGTGCAGGGACTCGCCTTCGGCCAGCCCGGCGGTGCGCAGGTCAGGGGCACCGTTACCTGGCACGGCCAGCTCGGTCAGCCATTCGTCGATCCCGTCCGCGGCGACGTCCGCATCGATGGCGGGCGCGCCGGACTGCCGCTGCGCACCGCTCACGGTGATCTGCGCGTCGGCGCAATGCACCGCGGTCTCGTGGGTCATCCGCCGGGCCCAGAAACGGGGCGGCCGCTGATGGCCGAACGCCCAGACCGGGACGTCCCCCGCCCGCCTGAGCACGGCGATCAGCCGGCCTGCGCCATCTCGCAGCCATCCCGCGTGCTCGGCCGGATCGTCCGGGATCCTCCCGTCGGGCACGTCGCGGAAGGCAATGGCCTGGGCCGACTGGGTGCTGACGATCTCGGCGGCCCAGCGCTGGGCCCGGCCGACGTGGGTGGCCAGCTGCCGCAGCGTCCAGTCCGGGCAGGTAGGCACCTGCAGGGTGAGATCGGCCCCGTCAACCAGTGCGCCCAGGGACGCGGTACTGGCGGTAATTTCAGCGTAGTAGCGCTCGGCGGCAAGCACGCGGGGCGGCCAGGGTCAGCCGCAGCCGCACGCGCCGCCGCAGCAGCCACCGCCACCGCCACCGGAGCGCGGCCCGGGCGAGCTGGCCCGGCCGCCGACTGAGACCGCGGACAGCAGCTTGACCGTGTCGTCGTGGCCCTCCGGGCACAGGCACGGCTCAGATGCTTCGCTCATCGGCCGGGTCCGCTCGAACGTCGATCCGCAAGGCCGGCACCGGTACTCGTAACGTGGCACACCAGAAGACTACGCGCCCGGGCTGTTCCCGGCGAGCGCGCCGTCCCGGGACGAGGGCTCGCGCCACTCCAGCCAACCGGCCGGGCCACGGCCGGCGCGTGGCCCGGGCGGCTGTAAGGTCAGCGGGGCCCATGGTGGCCGGGCCAGGGTGGGCAACAGCGATAATGACCGCGATGGCCAGGGCCGCGACCAGGCCAGGAGGCCAGGGAGGAAGCCGCGATGCCGGTGATGAGCGAGTATCCGCCTGGCGCACCGTGCTGGGTGGATCTGTCCACGGCTGAGCCCGCCGCGTCCCGGTCCTTCTACACCGGCCTGTTCGGCTGGGCGTCCTACGCCGCACCAGGCGGCGGGGACGCGTCGTATACCTTCTTCGCCCCCGCTGGGACGGCGCCGCCGGACTTTCCCGGCCGGGTGGTGGCGGCCATGATGCCCAGCCCGGCCGCAGGACGGCCCGCCGCCTGGAACACCTATATCAGCGTGACCGATATCGACGCGACAGCGGCGAAGGTCACTAACGCGGGTGGCCAGGTGATCGTGCCCCCGCTGGACGTGGACGGCCAGGGCCGGATGGCCATGTTCGCCGATGATCAGGACGCGTTGATCTCAGCCTGGCAGCCAGACGCCTTCCGGGGCTGCGGGCCGGTCAACGAGCCCGGCTGCTTCTGCTGGAGCGAACTGGCCTGCCGGGACACCGGGGCGGCCACGCGGTTCTACGGGCGCGTGTTCGGCTGGGAAGCCGAGACCAGCCAGTTGGGCCCGATGACCTACACCGAGTGGCGGCTCGGCGGCCGCGCGGTCGGCGGCCTGGTGCACATGGACGAGAACTGGCCCGAAGGGGTCGCGCCGCGCTGGGTCGTGTACTTCGCGGTGACAGACTGCGACGCGGCCGCGGCCCGGGCGGCCGAGCTGGGCGGCCAGGTGGCGGTGCCGCCCGCAGATGCCCCGCCCGGGCGCCTGGCCGTGGTCGCTGATCCCCAGGGGGCCGCCTTCACGATCGTCAAACTGGCCGCGGGCCCCCCGTCCCCATAACCCCGCGCCGGTCAGGCGACCGTCTCCTGATCCTGCTCGGACGGCATGATCTGGGCCAGCGGGGGCCGCTCGTGCAGTTCGTTGAGGTGCTCGTCCAGCCGCAGCCCGGAGTCCGTAGCCACCGCGTGCAGGTACACCTCCGGCCGGCTCAGGGTCCGGACCCCGGGGAGGCCGGGACCGCACGTCCCCCGCTGCGGCAGCGACGCCCGGCTGGCCATCGCGCGCAGCACGGCCGAGCTCATCAGGCTGAGGTCCCACAACGGCTGGTGCCGGTTCTGCCGCGCCCCGAGATCCACCTGGGCCATCGCCCCCAGGCCCGCGTCCTCCAGCACATCAACCATGATGCCCAGCTCCACCCCGTACCCAGTGAGGAACGGGACGCTGCACAAAAGGTCACGGTACGCAGCGAACTCACCCGCCAGCGGCTGCACGAATCCGGTGAGTTCCGGGCAGAAGAAATTGAACAACGGCTTGGCCATGAGCTCGGTGACGCGCCCGCCGCCATCTGCCACTGACTGGCTCGCGTCCGTATAAGGCCGCCGGTAAGCAGCCTTGGTGAACTGGACCTCCGGCATCGTGAGCAGCGGCCCGAGCGTGCCGTAAATGAATTGCTCACGGAAGTTGCTGGTGTCTGCATCCGCGAACATGACGATGTCACCGCGGGCCACGGACAGGCTGCGCCACATGGCGTCACCCTTGCCCAGGGCCCTCCCATAATCAGGCAGCAGTTCGTTTTCCGAGTACACCTCGGCGCCCCAGGCGCGGGCGATGTCCGCGGTCCCGTCCGGCGAATCCGCATCGACGACCATAACCTGGTCAATCAGCCCGGTCCGGTCGTTGAGCCTGGCCACCTCGGCGAGGATCGGCCCAATGGTTCCGGCCACATTGCGGGCCGGGAAGATCAACGTGGTGCTGGCCTCGCGCGGCGCCTGGCCGGGAGTACCCAGGGCGGCGAAATCCTGGTGGTGAAATGATCGCTGCTCGAACCATTCCCGGACGTTTATGGTCATGTATCGTGCCTTTCACTCAGGTCGCCGGTACATCAGCCCAGGGTGCGGTGATGGCATTTATGGCCGGGTGCATGCCCCTGCCCCGGCTGCCGCAAGCGGAGAAAATAGGCTAGCCGCACGATGTTGATTTCAGGTAAATGCGTGTTGCGTCCCGGTAAACGCGGGCGGGCTGGTGGGTCGCCGGTCACCGCCTCGTACTCGGCGAAGAGCGTGGCTGGCTCGCCGTCCAGGGCTTCCAGCACCGATAGCATCAGGTGCTGCCTGCGCAGCAGATTGCATTCCAGCGACGTCCCGGCCCGGCCACCAGTCACGCGGAACTGGTTCCAGGACAACGCGATGTCCACCGGATGGCGGACCATAGCAAAGCCGCCGAAGGACACGGTTCATCCTGCCCGACCACAGATGACCTGCGTCGGCAAGACCTTCGGCACCCGCACCCCACCGACGACGAATCAACCACTCAGGACACTAATGCCGCTGAGCCAGTGCCGCTGAATCAGTGCGGGCAGCCCCCGCCTCCGGTGCCCGGCACCGGGGCCGAGTTATCCGGAGCGAGGCGGGGTACGGGAGCGGTTCCGTTAGAGCCCATGATGGTGTTCCTGGCGGGGGACGGGGCGGGGGCGGAGGAGGCCCGCGCGGGCTGCGGGAGCCCGCCGTCGGCGGTCGCGTCGTCGTAGAAGAACTGGCGGCCGCGCAGCAGCGAGACCATGGCCCCGATGAACGACATGAGGGCCGCCGCGGTGAACACGATGACCAGGCCGTGGTGGAACGGGCCGGCGATCAGCGTCGGGAAGAAATGATTCCCGGTCAGCGCGGCCACGTTGTGGGCCGGGAGCCGGCTGAGCACCCCGGACGGCTTGAGCAGGTGCTGCACCGGGTTATAGCCCAGCAGGGCGGCGAACACTGTGCTCACCGGGGGCAGGTGGCCGACCTTGGTGGCGACGGACAGCGGCACGCCCTGGGCGGTCAGCCCGCGGATCAGCGCGGGCGGCAGGGTGCTGGCCAGCCCGGCGATCAGGAGTGAGAAGAAGATGCCGATGGACAGGGACATGCCCGCGTTCTGGAACGTGGACCGCATGCCGGACGCGCTGCCCCGCTGGCTGGCAGGCACGCTGCTCATGATCGCGGAGGTGTTGGGCGAGGCGAACAGGCCCGAGCCCACCCCGTTGAAGAAAATGATCGTCGCGAACAGCCAGTACGGGAAGACCAGCGGCAGCATGATCAGGCCGATGAACGCGCAGGTGGCCACCAGCAGGCCAGCGGTGGCGAACGGGCGCGGGCCGTACTTGTCCGACAAGGTCCCTGAGATCGGCCCGGCGATCAGGAACCCGGCGGTCAGGGGCAGCATGTAGATGCCGGCCCACAGGGGCGTGTCGATGAAGTTGTAGCCGTGCAAGGGCAGCCAGATCCCGGCCAGCCAGAGCACCAGCATGAACTGCAGCCCGCCCCGAGCGATCGAGCCGAGCAGGCTGGCCAGGTTCCCGGCCGCGAAGGCCCGGATCTTGAACAGGCCGAGCTGGAACATGGGCTCGGCGATGTGCGTCTCGATCAGGCAGAACACGACGAGCAGCGCCGCACCGCCGACCAGGCCGGCCAGCACCCACGGGTTCATCCAGCCGGTGGGATGCCCGCCGTAGGGCTGGATCCCGTAGGTGATCGCGACCAGCAGCGCGGTGGCGCCGAGGCCGAACGTGACGTTGCCCCACCAGTCGATCTTGGCCTTATGGGTGGTGGCGATCTCCCGCAGGCTCTTATAGGACCAGACGGTGCCGACGATCCCGATCGGGACGTTCACCCAGAACACCAGCCGCCAGTCGATCGCGGCCAGCAGCCCGCCCAGCAGGAGCCCGACGAACTGGCCGGAGATCCCGGCGATCTGGTTGACACCCAGTGCCATGCCGCGCTTGCCGGCCGGGAACGCGTCGGTCAGGATCGCGGCCGAGTTGGACATCAGCATGGCCCCGCCGAGGGCCTGCACCAGCCGGAAGCCGATCAGCCACAGCGCGCCACCGCTGCCGGTCAGCGGATCCAGCGACAGCGCGATCGAGGCCAGGGTGAAGACCACGAAGCCCAGGTTGTAGATGCGCACCCGGCCGTACATGTCGCCGAGCCGGCCCAGGGTGACCACGGCCACCGCGGTGACCAGCAGGTAGCCGATGATCATCCAGAGCAGGTAGCTGACGTTGCCCGGGGCGAGCGGGTCGAGCTTGATGCCGCGGAAGATGGCCGGCATCGCGATGATCACGATCGAGGCGTCGATCGTGGCCATCGTCATGCTGAGCGTGGTGTTGGAGAGCGCGATCCAGCGGTAGCGGGGGTCGGTGTCGCCGCTGCCGCTGCCGTTGCTGCCCGCGCTACCGCCGGGGGTGCCGTGACCGTTCGCCCGGGAGCGGCCGCTCAGCGTGCTCCCGTGGGACGCTGGTCCCTGGGCCGCTGTCCCGTGGGCCGGTGATCCGTTTGACGATGCCCCGTTTGAGGACGGCTTAGCGCCTGAGGCGCCGCTGCGATCAGCGAATCTCGACACGTTGATACATGCTACCTCGCATCAGTTGCTTGATCGCAACTACTTATCCGGGCGAGTTTGGCTGACTGGTGGCGCCCGCCGGGCACAGGCGTCAGGCCGTGCCCCGGGCCAGCGCGATGAGCCGGTCCAGCACCGCGCCGTTGCTGCTGGCCAGCCCGTCATGCTGGTATTCGTTCGTGATCCAGGGCCGCAGGCCGCGGATCACGCGGGTGGTGGGCACCGACAGCGCCAGCGGCACGTACATGTCCTCGTAGTAGACCGCCGCGGCGGCGGGCACCCCGCCGGCCGCGAGCCCGGCCGGATCGTAGAGCCGCGGCCAGGAGTCGCGCTGCGCGAGCTCGGATGCCGCGTCCCGCAGCGGTCGCAGTACCGGGTCGGTCTCGAACATCCAGGGGTAGATCATCTCCCCGGTGAACAGGAATGTGACGTCCCCGTCCACGGCGGCGGCCGGGTCGAATTCGGGAAACTCGGCCATGATCCGGTCCGCGGCCCAGCGGGTCGCGGACCCCTGGGCGTAACACGCCTCGTGCACCAGCGCGTACAGCGGCGCCTCGGCGAAGGACAGCTCGGCCGCGACGCGGGCCAGGAACGCGTCGGACAACGCCGCCCCGGACGGGAGCGCTGGCCCGGCGTACGCGTCCTCCAGCAGGTAGTGCAGGGTGTCGCTGCCGCGGGAGGCACCGAGCATCCGGCCCAGGCCCTGGAAGGCCGGCACGGTCAGCCGCCCGCCGCCGGGCATGGTCACCTCGTGGCTGGCCAGGTGGCGGGCTATGACCCGGGCCCGGTCCGCGTCCATCGGGAACCGTTCGTAGTGCCGCCGGTTGCGTTCCGCGACGATCGGATAGGTGATCCGGTACACGTCGTCGGCGGTGGCGCCCAGGCCGGGCAGGCCGCCGCCGATCAGCGCCTCCCGGACTCCCTCCGGCGCAAAGGACAGGTAGGTGACCGTGCAGAAGCCGCCGAAGCTCTGGCCCAGCAGGGTCCACGGCTCGTCCCCCAGCAGCCGCCGACGGATCAGCTCCGCGTCACCGACGATCGAGTCGGCCCGGAAATGGGCCAGGTAGTCGGCCTGGGCCCGGGGGGTGCCCAACCCGGCCAGGGTGTGCCGGGAGGCAGGCGTGGACCGGCCGGTGCCGCGCTGGTCCAGCAGCAGCACCCGGTAGTCATCCAGCGCCCGGTTCAGCCAGGACTCCCGCCCGAACGGGCGGGGGCTGCCGAACCCGGGGCCGCCCTGAAGGTAGACGAGCCACGGCAGGCCGGCCCCGCCGTCGCGCCGCCCGGCCGGCACGACCTCACGGGCGAACACCTCGATCTGCGGGCCATCCGGCTTCCGGTGGTCGAGCGGCACCGTGAACATGTGGTCGGTGAGCACCGTGCCGGGCTGGCGGAACACCGGGCCGGTCCGTACGTCTGCGGTCATGCCGGTAACGTACGCGAGCCTGCCACCCGGAAGCCGGAGCGGGGGATGGCCCGCTCCGGCCCGGTTCGGGGAGTTCGCCGCGGCCGGATCCGCCTGCGAGCACGACAGGACACGTGCCCTCGCTCAGCGCATGCCGTCCAGCGGGACGCCAGAGTAGCGTGGCCCACCTGTCTAGTGCCGGGATCTGGTGCTGGGGATCAGGTGCTGGGGATCAGGTGCTGGGGATCAGGTGCTGGGGATCAGGTGCTGGGGATCTAAAGCTGAGGAGCAACGAGTGCCGGACTGGGTTAAGCACGCCATCTGGTGGCAGGTCTACCCGCTCGGCTTCGCCTCGGCGGAAGCCGCCAACGAGCCGGGTGAAGCCGGGCGCGACAGCACAGCCGGGCAGGCGGCCGGCGCGCCGCCGGTCGCGCACCGGCTCGGGCAGCTGACCGACTGGCTGGACTACGCGGTGAACCTGGGTGCCTCCGGGCTGGCACTCGGACCCGTCTTCGCCTCCCAGACGCACGGGTACGACACGACGGACCACTACCGGATCGACCCCCGGCTCGGGGATGACCAGGACTTCGCGGCCCTGGCGCAGGCCGCGCACGCGCGTGGGCTGCGGCTGCTGCTCGACGGGGTGTTCAACCACGTGGGCCGCGGCTTCCCGGCCTTCCGCCGGGTGCTGGAACAAGGCCCGTCCGCTCCCGAGGCCTCGTGGTTCCGGCTGGCCTGGCCGCCGGACTGGACGCCGGGGACAGACCCGGAGTACGGCACGTTCGAGGGCCACGAGGCGCTGGTGGCGCTCAACCACGACGAGCCGGCCGTGGCCGATTACGTCACGGGCGTGATGAACCACTGGCTGGACGCAGGCGCGGACGGCTGGCGGCTGGATGCGGCCTACGCGGTGCCCGCGGCGTTCTGGGCGCGGGTGGTGCCCCAGGTGCGGGCCAGTCATCCCCGGTCGTACCTGGTGGGCGAGGTGATCCACGGCGATTACCCGGAATTCGTGGCCGCGTCGGGCCTGGACTCGGTCACCCAGTACGAGCTGTGGAAGGCCATCTGGAGCGCGCTGAACGACCGCAACCTGTTCGAACTGGGACATGCCCTGGGCCGGCACAACGTTTTCCTCGAGACGTTCGCGCCGCTGACCTTCGTGGGCAACCACGACGTGACCCGGCTGGCCAGCCGCCTGGAGGATGACCGGCACTTCGCCCACGCGCTGGCCGTCCTGCTCACCGTGGGCGGCACGCCCGCCATCTACTACGGCGACGAGCAGGCCTTCCGGGGAACCAAGGAGGAGCGGGCCGGCGGGGACGACGAGATCCGGCCCGCGTTCCCAGGCGCCCCGGACGACCTGGCCCTCGGCGGCTGGCCCATCTACCGGCTGCACCAGGACCTCATTGGGCTGCGCCGCCGCCACCCGTGGCTGCACCGGGCGCAGACCACGGTGCTGCACCTGGCCGGCGAGCAGATGATCTACCGGGTGGCGGCGGGGGAGCAGCATCTGGTGGTGGCGCTCAGCCTGGCGGACGAAGAAGTCCGCAACGTGGTCCCGGGAAGCCGGGAGATACTGGCTGGCCCCGGGACCCTGGCCGGTGCCGGGGGCCCGGCGGCGCAGGTGATCCTGCCGGCGCACGGCTGGGCGATCTTGTCCTAGCGTCCTTGTGGTGGCCTCGGAGTCCCAGCCTCACGGAGCTGACCTCACGGAGCGCTTCGGGGGACCTGGGTGACGGCTCTCTAGCTAACTCCTCTACCGTTACGCAATGCTGTATCAGCTCGCGTCCCTGGCCCGTGTGGACTTCTCCCCTCAGCACCGTCAGCCATCCGCGGGGCGGGTCCTGCTGGCAACAATCGCCTCGATCGCCGGATCGCTGGCGGCCGACGCCATCCTGGTCGTCATCGGGAAGGCCATCTTCCCCAGCACCAGGTGATTCGCGCACTACCAGTTCTCCGACTACGCCAAGCTCACCGTGATCGGCGTGATCATCGCGTGCGCGGCGTGGCCGATCGTGACGACGATCAGTTCGGCTCCGCGGTGGCTGTTCTTCCGCCTGGCCATCCTGGTAACGCTGGTCCTATGGCTGCCCGATCTCTACATCCTGCACGTGGGCGAGTCGGCCAAGGGGGTCGCCGTGCTCATGGTCATGCATGCGGCGATCGCCTTGGTCACCTACAACCTGCTGGTGCACCTCGCCCCGGTCCGCCCTGCGGCCGGAGGCTCACCGGCCGGGAGCCCGCCGTTCAGGAGGCGGTCGCCCGCAAGCCCGGGGTCCGCGGGTTCAGGATCCGCGGGTTCAGGGTCTGCGGGTTCAGGGTCTGCGGAGCGAGGCGTCGCGGACCCGGAGCAGGCCACCCGCGGACGGCACCGGCACGTCCGCTGACGGCGGGCCATCCACGCGGTCCGCCCGGCGGGACTTGGCCACTCAGCGCCACGCGCCCGCCAAAACGTCGCGCCGCAGGTCGGGATAAGCCCTGCGTGTCCCGGGCGCGGGTTGCTGACCTGCGGCCGTTCGCCTGCAGTGTCCCTCGAGTCGTCGTTTTGTCGGTGGCGGGTGGGATGATTCGAATATGTGTTTACCAGAGCAGTCACCTCGGGATGTGGCGCTGGCCGAGCTGGCCCGCCTCGACCCGGCCGTGCTGGATGCGGCCGCGCTGGTGGGCCAGATCGGCGATCTGGCTGGCTTCGTCAGCCGGGCCCAAGGACACCTGACCCGGCTGGCCGGAGCCCTGGATGCGACGGGTGGGGCGGCCGAGGCCGGGCACAAGTCCGCGATGGTTCTTGCGGACCCGGTGCGGCCTGGCCCCGGGCCACGCCGCCGCGGTGACCAGTACTGCCCGCGGGCTGCGGGGGCTGGAAGCCACCCAGGAAGCCCTCCAGGCGGGGGTGATCTCGTTTGACCAGGCGCAGATCATCACCCGTACCACCGCGGATCTTGACGACCCGCAGACGGCCACGCTGGCCGAGCGGGTGTTACTGGATCACGCGCCCGGCCTGGACACGGCCCGGTTCCGTGAGTTCGCGGAGGAGGTGGCCTACCGCGCGGATCCTGGTGCGGTGGAGGAGCGGGAGAAGAAGCGCTGGGATAAGCGGCATCTGTCGTTCGGGCTGACCCTGGATAGCACGGGGGTGTTGTCGGGGTGGCTGGGCGATGGGTGTCGTATGAGATCGTGCGGACCGCGGCGGAGGCGTTCAGCCCGCCCGCCGGGCAACTGGACACCCGCACTGCGGCGCAGCGGCGGATGGACGGCCTGGTCGCCGCCTGCCAGGCGGCGCTGGACGGGGGGTCAGCGCCGGAGCGGCATGGCAGCGCGCCGCACATCACGGTGCTGGTCAAGGACGAGACCCTGGCCCAGGCCGCGGCGGCTCAGGCCGCGCGGACGGCCCCGGGGCGGGCGCAGCCGGGGGCCGCAGCCGGGACAGGCCCGGTCACCGGGACGTCTCCCGGCCTGATGACCGGAGCATCTCCCGGCCTGGTCACCGGAGCGTCACCGGTCTGGCCGGCGGGGCGGCTCCGGGCTTGATGACCGGGGCGTCACAGGGCCTGGTCGGCGGGGTGGCTCCGGGCCCGGCTACCGGGGTGGCTCCGGGCCGGACCGGGCATGGGACGCTGCTGACGGCCCGGCAGGTTCTCGCCTTGTGCTGCGGGGCCCAGATCGGCGCGATCCGGTGGGACGACGGGCTGCCGCTGGATGTCGGCCGGACCGCCCGCACTGAACCGCCGGGCCTGCGCCGCGCGCTGGAAGCCCGTGACCAGGGCTGCCGGTGGACCCAGTGCGGGGCGCTGGCCGCCTGGGCCACCGCCCACCACCTCCGCCCCTGGAGTAAGGGTGGGACGACCAGCCTGGACGACCTGGCCCTGTTCTGCCACCTGCACCACCACTACTTCATCCACACCCTCGGCTGGACCATCACCGGCGACCCCAACGCCACCCTGCACTTCACCCACCCCGGCGGCTGGCTCACCCTCGACAGCCCCCTCCCCGGACGCTGAACCCGAGAGTCCGGATCCGGAGTTCACTCAGAAGCCGGTCACCACGACCTTCCCGGTCATGTGACCGTCTTCCACCATGGCGTGCGCCCGGCGCAGCGTGGCCGCGTTGAACGGGGTGAGTTCGGCGGACAGCGTGGTCCGGATCGACCCGGAGTCCACCAGTTGCGCGATCCGCTCCAGCGCGTCGTGCTGGGCGATCAGGTCCGGGGTCTGGAACAGCGGCCGGGTGAACATGAACTCCCAGTGGAACGTGATGCTCTTGTCCTTGAGCGGGAGCAGGTCGAGCCCCTCGGGCTCGTCAATGGCGGTGATCTCACCAGCCGGCCGGAGCAGCTCGGCGAACGCGCCGATCATCCCGCCGGTGTGCGGGGAGAACACGTAGTCGACGCCGCCCGGCGCGACCTTCCGCACGGCGGGCACCAGGTCGTGGTGGTCCACCACATGCTGCGCGCCCAGGTCGAGCGCCCACTGCCGTGACTCGGGCCGGGACGCGGTGCCGATCACCGTGAGGCCGGTGAGCGCCCGGGCCAATTGGACGACCATCGACCCGACTCCGCCCGCCGCGGCCAGCGCCAGCAGGACGCCGGAGCTCTCCGCGCCCAGCCGGAACCGGTCGAACAACGTCTCCCATGCGGTGATGCTGGTCAGCGGCAGCGCCGCGGCCTGGGCGAAGGTCAGCGTACGCGGCTTGTGCCCGGCGATCCGCTCGTCGGCCAGCTGGAACTGGGCGTCGCTGCCCGGACGGCTCACGGACCCGGCGTAGTAGACCTCGTCGCCCACGGCGAACATGCTCACCTCGCCGCCGATCGCGGTGACCACGCCCGACGCGTCGAAGCCGAGTACCCGGGGCTGCCCGCCAGGATCAGTGCCCGCACGCATCTTCACGTCGGCAGGGTTCACGGACACCGCTTTGACCTGGACCAGGAGATCACGAGGGCCGGGCTCGGGCACCGGGAGTTCGAGGTCCACCAGACTGGCCGGGTCCGAGCTGGGCAACGGTTGACGGTAGGCCACCGCGCGCATGGTGCTGCTCATGCGGTCAAAGTACCCGCGGCCCAGCCGGCTCAGGCCAGGCGGGAGTTGTAGCGGCCGCCCGCCCGGGTCAGTGCGTCCTCCGCCTGGACGGCGAGGGCAGCGACCAGGTCGCCCGCGGACGGCAGGTCGCCGATGAGATCGACGGCCTCGCCAGCCCACACTGGCTGCGGCGGGAGGTCGCCTCGCGCCACACCTTCCCGGTACGCCTGCCTGGCCTCCGAGTCGGCAGCGAGTTCGTCTTCACGCCCCCGCCACTGATCCAGGAACGGGTGGCCGAGAGTGCGGCCCGGGTATTTCGCGGGCCACCGGGAGCCCCGGGCGATGTCGAGCACCCGGCTGCGCTCGGTGTCCTCCGCGTGCCCCTCGACGATCGCCTTCTTGATCTCCGGGCCGGCCAGGGACTCGGCCGTGGCCTGGAATCGGGTCCCGACGAGCGCCCCGGCGGCCCCGAGAGCCAGGGCCGCGGCCACGCCCCGCCCGTCGGCGATCCCGCCCGCGGCCAGGACCGGCGTGGGTGCGGCCAGGTCCACCACGACCGGCACGAAGGGCAGCGTGGACCGGCCGCGGCGGGCCCCGTGGCCACCGGCTTCGGTTCCCTGGGCCACGATGACATCGGCGCCGAGGTCCACGGCCTGCCTGGCTTCCTCGAGGTCGGTGACCTGGATGATCAGCGCCGCGCCCGCCTGCCGGATGAGCCCGGTGAACGGGCGCGGGTCGCCGAAGGACAGCATCACGGCCCGCGGCCGGTACCGCAGCGCCCGCTCGACAGTGCGGGGATTTACGGCCCAGCTCTGGAAACCGACGCCCCAGGACTGGCCGGTGCCCTCGGCGACGATCGGCAGCTCACGTTCCAGCCAATCCGGGTCCCCGCTTCCGCCGCCGAGCAGGCCCAGGCCTCCGCCGTTCGAGACCGCCGCGCTCAGGGCGCCGCCGGCCGTTCCGCCCAGGGGGGCCAGCGCGATGGGGTGCTGCAGCGAGAACATCGTGGTGAAGGGGGTGGACAACGTCATAGCGCCATCATCGCCCCTCCTGACCCGGCCCCTGCAGCAAACCGTATTCTCGCGGCCAGCGGCGCTAGGTTCATGATCTTGCTGAGAGATCGAGGGATTTCGTTGGAGACATGGGACGCGTTCGCCACGATTGTCGGCGGCGGCGCGGCCGCCCTGACCGGGCTGCTGTTCGTGGCCGTCTCCATCCGGGCCGACTACATCGCCAGGTCGCAGGAGCTGAGGAACCGGGCCGCCCAGACCCTCATCCTGTTCGGCACGGTCCTGGTCATCGCGGTCCTGATGGCCATTCCTGGCCAGGGGTATCACACGCTCGGCGCGGAGTTGCTTGCCCTGGGTGTGATCACTGGTGCGGGCCTGTCCGTGCTGGACCGCCGCGCGAAAGCCAGCCGGAGCGATCAGGCGATCGCGCAGGTGCTTGAAGCCGTGACCCCCAACCTGGTCACGTCGGTCCTGCTGCTCGCGTCCGGGATCATCCTGGCTCTGGGCCTGGGCGCCGGGCTGTACGTGCTGGTTGCGCCCGTGCTCACGGCTCTGGTCGGCGGTGCCGCCAGCGCCTGGCTTCTCCTGACCAAGATCATTGAGTAGCAGGGTCCAGGGCCGGGCGGCCCAGTGCTTCCCTAGGACCGGGCCCCCAGGACCATCGGCTCCCCTAGGACCAGTGCTTGCCGTTGCGGTAGTCACCGGCGAAGGTGCGGGCGATCGCGGACAGCACCTTCTGGTTGGAGGTGATCAGCCCGAGCTCGCGGTTGCGGTTGAGGGAGGTACTGGAGAAGTTCTCCGAGCCGATAAACACCTTCGCGTGACCAGTGCCGTAGTCGGCCTCGACAACCTTCCCGTGGATGTAGAACCCGTGGGACGAGCTGTAGTAGCTGATGTGCACGCCGGCGGCAGCCAGCCGGGAGAAGTCGCTGTCGTACTCGCCGCTCTCGTTCTCCCCGCACACCTTCACGTTGACCCCGCGCTTGGCCGCCTTGATGAGCGCGTCCTCAATCGTGGTGTCGCCCATCTCCTCGCTGTAGATGCGCAGGCTCTTCGTCGCGCCGCCGATGAGGGCGAGCAGTGTCGCCTGCGAGTCGGTCGGGGACCAGACCAGGTCCTTGCCGTCACCAGGCTGGATGGAGCGGTGGGCGAAGTCCGCGTTGAAGACCTGGGCGATCGCGGTCACATCGGCGGCCTTGGTGTCCATGACCAGGAAGTCCCGGGAACTGGAGTAGTACTCGCTGGTCAGGTTGGCGGTCATGATGGCCGCCGTGGACCCGTCGACGAGCAGGGTCTTCTGGTGGGTGTACTCGAACCGGGGTGAGGACCAGACGACCTTGACCCCGTGCGATTTCAGGTCGTCCAACGCGGCGGAGTTGTGGCTCTTCTCCCGCTGATCCAGGATGACCTTGACCGTCACGCCGCGCCTGGCCGCTGCGCCTAGGTCGTGCTCGGCCTTGGTGTCGGAGAACTCGTACATGGTCAGGTCGATGCTGTGGCGGGCGTGCTTGATCAGGTGGTAGACGGGTGAGAATCCCGCCAGCGGCTCCGTGATCAGCGGGCCGGACCGGGCGGGTGCCGCGCCCCCGCCGGAGGAGCTCTCGCCGGAGGCGCCCCCGCCGGAAGCGCTCCCGCCGGAGGTCCCGGCGCCCGCCGTGGGCAGGCCCTTGCAGCCGGCCAGGGCGAGGATCGCGGCGGCAGCCGCCGCGGCGAGCCTCAGGGCTCTCAGGTTCCTCGCGGCCTTCCGGTTCTTGGTGGCCTTGGTGGCGGCCTGGGCCCGGGGGCGGATCATGAGAGCACCGTTCCTTTCTGCGGCCCGGGCCGGGCCGCAGCCTGACGTTCGCCGTGCAGTACCCAGAAACCGGTCGCTAAGCATGGCCGCCCCGGACCGCCGGTTTTCCCGCTGCCGGGGGCGGTGGGCTACTGTCGGCGCCGTGGGCAGCGCTACGGACGGCGACATCGCCGTCGTCTTCCAGAAGGGCAGGCCGGACGCCCTGTCCCTGGTGTACGAGCGCTATGCCGCGATGGTGTACACCGTCGCGCTGCGCTCGCTCGGGGCGCCCACTGACGCCGAGGACGTGACGCAGCAGGTCTTCGTGGCTGCGTGGCGCGGCCGGGATTCGTTCGACCCGGGCCGAGGCGGGCTGTCCACCTGGCTGATGGCCATCACCCGCAACAAGGTGGTCGACGCGCTGCGGATCCGCGAGCGGGAGGCGGGCCGGGTGCGCGCCGCACAAGCTAGCCTGGCCACCAGGCGGCCGGGCGCGGCGGATGGTCCCGGCCAGCCTGATCAGATCATCGACCGGGTCGTCCTCACCGACGAGATCGTCCGCCTGGGAGAGCCGCAGCGCCAGATCATGATGCTCGCCTTCTACACCGACCTCACGCACGAGCAGATCGCCGCCGCGCTCCGTCTTCCGCTCGGGACCGTGAAGAGCCATATCCGCCGCAGCCTCCAGCGGCTCCGGACCAGGCTGGAGGGTGACGGTGCCACACATTGACCCCGATCTCCTGGCGCTGCTGGCGCTCGGAGAGGACCCCGCGGCGCAGGACCGCGCGCATCTGGCCAGTTGCCCGGAGTGCGCCACTGAATTGCAGCAGCTAACGAAGGTGGTGTCGGTGACGCGCAGCGGTCCGGACCTGCGGGTGCTGGACCCGCCACCGCCCGGGCTCTGGTCACGGGTAGCCGCCGAGGCCGGCGTCGATCCGGCGCCCGGGCCAGTGATGGCGCCCAGGCCAGTGACGGCAGCAGTCACGGGGACGGACCCCGGCCACCTGCCGGAAACGGCCGCCAGTCCCGCTCCTGGTCCGGGGCCGGTTCCGGCGGGGAAGCCGGCCCTATCGCAGGCCCGCGCCGCCTGGTGGCGCCGCCGCCCGCTGCTCACCGCGGCCGCGGGCCTGGTCGCGGGGCTGGTCATCGGGGCCGGAGGTGCTGCCGGGATCCACCAGCTGGCGGCGTCACCGGCGGCGCACGTGGTGGCGAGCATCCCGCTCCGCCCGCTCCCGCAGTTCCCGCAATGGCACGCGGCCAGCGGCACCGCCGTCATGGCCCAGGGCCCGCACGGCCAGCAGCTCACGGTGTCGCTGCGCGCTCCGCGCAAGCCGGGCTTCTACGAGGTGTGGCTCCTGGCCCGCAACGGCACCAGCATGATCTCCCTCGGCGACCTCGGTCCCGGGCACTCCGGGAAATTCACCATGCCCCCCGGCGTTGACCTGGCCAACTACTCGCGGATCGACGTCTCGCTCCAGCCGTTCAACGGGAGCACGCTGCACTCGCGGACCAGCGTGGTGCGCGGTTCGCTGCCCCAGTGACCGAAATACGTCACTGAGCCTGCATCTGCGGCGCCCCTGGCGCCGGTATCCCTTCCTGACATGACCGTGCCGCACGGCACGGTCGGGAAGGGAGACACCATGCGAGTGTTCCGGCGGCTGGCGGTGATCGTCGCGACGGCAGGCCTGATGCTGGGTCCGGCGGCGGGTATCGCCTCAGCAGGAGCGCGCCCGGCGGCGTCAGCTGTGCACCTCAAGGGCGGGACGACCGCCGTCACGACGGCCAGCGGTATCGCGGTAGCACTGTTCAAGAACGGCATCGTCCCGGTGGCCACCCTGCCCGGGCGGGAGGCGATCAAGTACCGCCACGGCCAGGTGGCCGCGAAGTTCGGGTTCCCGGTGACCGGCGGCAAGGTCAGCCTGAGCCCGCTCGGCGGATCCATCACCCACAGTGGCGGGATCTTGTTCATCGACCTGGGCACGGGCAAGAAGATCAAGGTCAGCGACTTCGTGATCAGCCTGACTCACGGCACCCTGACCGGGATCGTCAACGGGAACGCCAAAGCGCGCGTGACGCTGTTCAATCTCAGCCTCGCGCACGCGACCCTCAAGGCCGCCAAGCACTCGGTGCGGGCCAGCGGGATCGTGGTGACCCTGACCAAGACCGCGGCGAGTGCCCTGGACGCCGCGCTCGGCACCAAGCTGTTCAGCGCCGGACTGACGCTGGGCACGGCCACCACCGTCCTCCGCTTCTGACCGGCCCGCGGTGCCGCCGCCGGTGATCCCGGTGGCGGCACCGCGGCCCGCCGAAATCTACGTATCCGCTACGGAGGCCGATTCCGCAGGCAGCGGGCACACTAGCGGACGTGCTCGGCCGGCCCGGGGAGGATCCATGCCGCTGTTCAGGCATCACCACAAGGTGCCCGCCCCGGACCGTCCGGGCGCCGGCCTTCCCGGGCCCGGGCTTCCGGCGTTCGCCGCCGCCCAGGGCTGGGCACCCGCCGGTGACCGGCCCATCGACGGGCACCTGGAAGACGCGGCCGCCGAGATCAACCGGACGCTGCACGGGGCGGCGCGCAGCCTCGGCGCGGTGCGCCGGCAGGGCCTGCGGATCGGCGCCACCACGTTCCGCGACGCGTACCGGGGCAGCGTCGCGGGCCGGGCGGTCACCGTGGCCAACGCCTGGACCAACATCGGGCCGGAGGTCCGGCAGAGTACCGGCGAGTGGTACGGCGCAGCCGTCTGCGCCGTGGAACTGCCGTCGCTGCTGCCCCTCCTCTGCGTACAGCCGCGGCGCTTTCCGCCCGTGGCGCGGATCCGGGAGACCCCGGCCGGCGCCGCGCCGTTCGATGACCGGTTTCTCGTGGCCGGGACGCCGGGGCCGGTGAGCCCTGCGCGGTTGCTCACGCCGGACGTGCAGCGGCGCATCATGGCCCACGACGACTGGGTCTTCTGGTCCGAGCGTTATCTGCTCGGCTGCGTCAGCCAGGGCCCGTTCCGTGATGCTGGCCAGGTCGCCCAGCGGGTCGAGGAGGTGCTGGGCATCGTGGCCGCGAAACCGGCCTCCGTGCTGCCCGATCATGTGGACCACTCCGCGGACGACCTGATCGCCCGGGCGGCCAGGCTGACCAGCATCCAGGCGGGCCTGGCGTTCCTGCAGCAGCTCACTCCCGGCGAGCGGGACCGGCTGGCCCGATCGGGCTCACCGCTGGCCGCCCTGGCGGACGTCCGCACGCCGCAGGAAGCCAGGGCCCGGCTCCAGGCCCTTGATCCGCAGCGCAAGACGCAGGTCATGGCGGTGTTCATGCGGGTCAAGGACAGTCAGCGGCGGCACTGACGGCCCGGGCCCTGGGGGCAGGCCGCCGGCGGGCAGCAGGCTGATGATAACAGCAAGAGGCGCTCACCCGGCCGGGTCCCGCCCGCCCGGACACCGGCCTGAACGGCGGGCAGGTCAGCCGCCGATCCCGTCGAGTTCCTTCACGTCGTCGTCGCTGAGCACCAGGCTGGCCGCGGCGATGTTCTCGCGCAGGTGGCCCAGGGACGAGGTGCCCGGGATCAGCGCGATGGCGGGGGAGCGCTGCAGCAGCCAGGCCAGCGCGGTCTGCTGGGGCGTCGCGCCGAGCCGCGCGGCGACCTGGTCCAGGACACCCGACTGCAAGGGAGTGAACCCGCCGAGCGGGAAGTACGGGGTGGCGGGTGCCAGCGGGCGGCGCGGTCTGTCCTGCCGCGGCCCGCTGGGCGGTGCCTGTTTCGGCGGCGTCCCGTTCAGCCGTGGCGGCGATCGAGCCGAGCAGCGCGAGGGCCTGGGCGGACTGCGTCCCGGGTTCCGCGTGGTAGATGACCACCTGGAGCCCGTCGGTCCCGGCGATGTCGAGCTTCTCTCGGCGCAGGAACAGCTCGCCGACCTGCGGGTGCATCATGTGGCTCCGCCCGTCCCGGCGGTGCCCCACATCGGCCCGGGCCCACAGGGCCCGGAAACGCTCGCTGCGAATGGACAGCTCGCCGACCAGCGCGGCAAGCTGCGGGTCCTCAGGGTCGGTGCCGGCTCTCTCCCGCAGGCCGCCGACCACGCTGGCCGTGCCCTGGTCCCAGTCCTGGTGCAGTTCGCGGTCGGCGGGGTCCAGGAAGAGCTGGCGGAGCACGTTGCGGCCCGGCGCAAAGTTCGGTGACAGCGCGCGGGCCAGCGGGTTGGCCGCCAGCACGTCCAGGTACCGTCCGGTCACGAAGGCGGGCACCGGGAGCTGGCCCAGCAGCTGGGCGATCCCGGCCGGCACCCGCTCGGCGCGCGGCCGGGACCGGCGGCGGTTGCGGGGGCGGGCCAGATCATGCAGGTGGGCGGCGGCGGCCGGGTCGAGCTGCAGCGCGCTGGCCAGGGCGTCGAGGACCTGATCGGATGGATGCTGGGACCCGAGGCTATTCGGCGTCCCCGCGCGATGAGTGGTCCTGCTACTCCCAGGATCAGCGGGACCTACCCAGGTGACCTGCGGCCCGCCAGGGCTAGGGACCGCAGGGCAGGGAGCAGCGCACAGATACCGGGACGCCTGGGCGACCATCACGCTCATAACCGGCGGCAGCCCTTGAGCGGCAAGGGAACGTTCGATAGCCCCGATGCCCTCGGCTGCCTCGCCAGGTGGCCGCAGACCCGACGTTCGCGCTGAGGTCAGCCGCTGGCCGCGCCGTAACGGCGTCGCCGTCGCGCGTACTCGGCGACGGCGTCCCACAGGTCGCGGCGGTCGACGTCTGGCCAGAGGCTGGTGGTGAAGAACAGTTCGGCGTACGTGGAGTGCCAGGGGAGGAAGTTGGACGTGCGCTGCTCGGCGCCGGTCCGCCACAGCAGATCCACGTCGGGCAGGTCGGGCACCGGGAGGTGGCGCGCGAACTCGCCCTCTGTGATCTGTTCGGGGTCGAGGTCGCCCGCCACGACACTGCGTGCGACTGCGGCTGCCCCGTGCAGGATCTCGGCGCGGCCGCCATAGTTCACGCACAAGGTGAGTATCAGGGTGTGCTGGTCCCGGCTGGCGGTTTCGTTGCGCCGCAAGGTCTGCACGAGCTCCCACGGCAGCCGGTCAGGGTACCCCAGCCAGCGGAGCCGGACGCCGTGGTCGAGGTAGGGGGCCGAGTGCAGTTCCTCGTCGAGCATGGCGAACAGCCGGGCGACCTCGCCGGCGTCCCGCTTCCAGTTCTCGGTCGAGAAGGCGTACAGGGTGAGGTGGGACAGCCCGATCTCCAGGGCGCCGTGGACAATGTCGTGCACGGCCTCGATACCGGCGCGGTGTCCCTCGGGACGAGGCAGGCCGCGCTGTTGGGCCCAGCGGCCGTTGCCGTCCATGATGATCGCGACGTGCCGCGGTATCTGATCGGCGGCGATCTTGGGCGCCCGGACGCCGTCCGCGCGCAGCCGTGGGGGCAGGACCTGGCCACGCGGCGGACTGGCAGGTCCGGGCGGGGCTGGCAGGGCCCGGGCCGCAGGCGGCTCGCTGAGCGTGGTCAGCTTCCAGGCCAGGGCGATCTTGATCCGGGCAGGCGCGAGGAGCCGCCACCGGGTGATCCGCCCAGGCTCGGGTGAGGCGTACAGCAGGCCGGGCCCGGCTGCGGCGATCGCGTCGAGCCGGGCCAGGAACAAACGGCTCGTGGTCGCGAACAGGATGGCCGGTCCCGGGTGCCATCCGACAACGAGGCTGGGCTGGTCCACCCAGCGCCGGGCCAGGCTGACCAAGTGGGCCAGCACGCCTTGCACGGGTATCGTCCACCGTCGCTGGAGCAGGTCCTCCGCGGCGCCGGGAAAGCGGTCGAGGACTTCGGCCGGGATCGTGAGTGGCCGCTCGCCGAGATCCTCGGGCAGGTCGGTCAGATCGTCGACCAGCTGGGCGCCGTCGAGGAACCGTGAGATCCCCTCACCGTGCCGCAGCGCGAACGACATGTCCACGCCGGCCCGGTCAAGCAGGGCCAGGATCTGCCTGGCCCACGCGCTGTCCGTCCCTCGCGACCTCGCCCGCCAGTCGTCCCAGGTGAGGAGGGGGGCGGGATGCATGTCGCCGGCCAGAACCTGGAACGAGGCCCGCAGGTCAGCCACGTCGAGTCCCCACCGCAGGATGGTGTCGATCAGGGCAAGGCGGACCATGTCGGTGCTGGTCCCTGTGGCTAGCTCGGCGTCGAGGGCACTCATCCACGCCTGCAGCTCGACGGCGCGCTCCGTCGGGTGCCTGGTGGGGGAGTCGGCGATGTCGTCCACCGCCGCCAGCGCCGCCCACAGCGCCCAGCAACCAGGCCACAGCATCCGCGGCATCAGAGCCGTCAAGGCGTAGATCGCCGGATCACGTTCACGCACCGTGCGCCGGCACCAGCGGTACGCGTCCCCCAGTCCCGGTCGGCCCGCGCCGTCTCTTCGATCATCATCCCCGCGAAGGGGCGGCGCCGCCCAAGGCGGCAACCGACGTCCAGCGATCATCATGCCCAAGTATCCCGGCCGGTGACGGAACGTGTGAAGGACCGCCGCACCAGTGGGACCAGTGTCACAATCATCCCCAGCCGAGGATATGGGGAGCTATGTGCCGTTTCCCGGGCTTTGAGACCAGGGTGTAGCGACGGTACTGCGGGTGCTTGCCGCCGCGGCCCGGCAGAACCGGAGTTACTGAGGGTAACCGCGGTCTACCTTCCTGGATCGCACCGGGCTCGTGCCCTGGTAACGGGTCCCGGTAGCAGGAGGCCGTCTGATAACAGCAAGAGGCAGGGTCCTGCCCGGACGGACCGCCCGCTCAGCCCGAGGGCCCGGAAGTCAGGATGAGGAACCGGACGGCGACCACATCGGGTAGTCGGTGTAGCCACGCGCGCCGCCGCCGTAGTGGGTGCCCCCGGTCACTGGTGGCGAGCCCGCCGCCCAGCGCGAAGCGGCTGACGAGATCGGGGTTGGCGATAAAGAGCCGGCCGAAGGAGACGGCGTCGGCGCGGCGTCTTTCCTGAAGGAGGTGATCCGGCGGAGCGTGCTGGAGTCACTGCGGGACGGCCCGGCGCTGACCGCCGTCACCGGGGCGCAGCTGGCCCGCGCGCTCGATGACTTGCTCGATGCGGCCCAGGGCGTGACCCGTGCCCTGCACGGCGTGGGCGTGGACCCCGCCGACCTGCGCGTCGGCGGTGCGCTGTCGCGCGGCCCGGGCGGCGGGGGATGGGTAGCCTATGGCCCCCGCGGCATGGTGCGGCGGCGCTTCCGCTGAGGCGGGGCCGGGAAGAGCCTGGGCCGGGAAGAGCCTGGGAGGACAGCGCCAGGAAGGCGGCGCCGGAAAAAGTTTCACCCGAACCGGTAGTAGAGCGTCCGGCCCGTTCGTCATCTGCATGACAAACAGAAAAAGGAGGGCAACACCATGAAGTACCTGATGCTGGTCTGCACGGACCCGGACTACACGCCCGGCCAGGACGACGGCGCCCCGGACGTCGAGAACTGGGTCAAGGACATGGACGGCAAGGGGATCAGGCTGATGGGCAACCGCACCCGGCCGGCCAGCGATGCCACCACGGTGCGGGTCCGCAACCGTGAGGTGCTGCTGACCGACGGCCCCTACGCGGAAACCAAGGACCTGATCGCCGGCTTCGACGTCCTCGAGTGCGCCGACCTTGACGAGGCGATCGACGTCGCGTCCAAGCACCCGATGGCCTGGGCCGGGGCGATCGAGCTGCGCCCGTTCTGGCCTGATGACCAGGATTAGCGCCCGGCGGGTATCAATGACCGCTCAGGCCGGGGACCAGTGGTAACCCAGGCCCAAGAGCGCATCGCCGGGATCTACGCCGACGGGTGGAGCCGGATCGTGGCCACCATGATCCGGCTCACCGGCGGCGACTGGGACCTGGCCGAGGAGTGCGCCCAGGATGCCTTCGCGCAGGCGCTCCAGAAGTGGCCGGATTCAGGCATCCCGGATGAGCCGCTGGCGTGGCTCACCACGACGGCGCGGCACCGCGCCATCGACCGGATGCGCCGTGCGTCAACCGAGGCGGCGAAGCTGCGGGAGGTGGCTGCCATGCAGCCGGATCCGCCGCCGTACGACCGGGACAGCGAGATCCCGGACGAGCGCCTGGAGCTCATGTTCACCTGCTGCCATCCATCGCTGAATCTCGACGCCCAGGTGGCGCTGACGCTGCGGAGCCTGGCCGGCATGAGCACCGCCGAGATCGCGCGCGCGTTCCTGTTGCCCGAACGCACCATGGGCCAGCGTCTCTTCCGGGCCAAGCAGAAGGTCGCGCACGCGGGCATCCCGTTCCGCGTGCCCCCCGCGCACCTGCTCCCCGAGCGTCTACCGGCCGTCCTGCACGTGCTCTATCTCTTGTTCAACGAGGGCTACGGGCATCCGGGCGAGACCCGGCTGGCGCGCGAAGCCATCCGGCTGGCCCGGGTGCTCGCCGTGCTGATGCCCGACGAGCCCGAGGCGCACGGCATGCTCGCGCTGATGCTGCTGCACGATGCCCGCCGCCCGGCGCGGACCGACGCCCGCGGCAACCTGGTCACCCTGGACGAACAGGATCGATCGCTCTGGGACGCCGATCAGATCGCCGAGGGCACGGCGATCCTGGACCGGGCCCTGCGCCGTCACCGGGCCGGCCCGTTCCAGATCCAGGCGGCCATCGCGGCCTGCCATGCCACCGCGGCCGCCGCGGACCAGACCGACTGGCCGCAGATCGTCGGGTTGTACGGGCAACTCTCGCTGGTGGCGCCCAGCGTGATCGTGGACCTGAACCGGGCCGTCGCCGTGGGCATGGCGGACGGCCCTGAGGCCGCGCTGCCCCTGGTCGACGCGATCGCGGGGGCCGGGCAGCTGGACGGCTACTACCTGCTGCACGCCACGCGCGCCGACCTGCTGCGGCGCGCCGGGCGGAGGGCGGAGGCGGGCGAGAGCTACCGGAAGGCCCTCGGTCTCGCGCCGACCGAGGCGGAACGGCGTTTTCTTGCCCGGCGGCTGTCAGAGCTCTGACGATAATGAGCAGTGTGGACAACAGCCACTACAGCCTGGTGATCGCGGCGGCGCAGGCGGCGGGACCATGCCCTCCCGGCGACGAGGCGGCCTGGGGCCGCCGGGTGCAGGGCCTGACCGTGGACCTGCACCTGATCGCCCAGCAGGCCCGGCAGGACATCGAGCGGCTGGAGTCAGCCCGGACCTTCATCGCGTTCCTGGAGAAGGTCGAGATCGAGGAGTCGAGCCGTCGCGGGCTGCTGACATTGCGGCTGCCGTCGGGCGAGAGCGAGCCGATCCGCACCGAGCGGAAGGACAGCGACCGCGGCCGGACGCTGATCGAGCGGGCCCGCGCGCTGGAAGGGCGTTGGGTGCTGGTCTACCGCTACAACGAGCGAAAGGCCGGCCAGCGCAGTCAGTCGGTCAGGATGCTGGCTCACCTGATGGACATGGGCGTGGACGGTGCGGTGCCCAGCACCACGGCGAAGAAGATCGTGCTGCAGGAGGCGGGCGGCGACACGGGCCGCGCCCAGGAGGCGTGGACGTCAGCCGGCTTGCCCGGCGCCGGGCCGGTCAGCGTGGATCAGCTGGAGCTGGCGCGCACCGCAGCCCGTCAAGCCGGATAAAGGCAGGCCACGTGGGGTGGATCCCGCCCCCGGCTGGCCTGATGCATGATAACAGCAAGAAGCGGGGTGACGGCCCCAGGTAGCCTGCCTCTGACCGTATCGCCGATAACAGCAAGAAGCGCACCTTAAACCAGGCCATGCTTGACCCATTCGGGGGAGACCATGGTCCGGGCCGGATCGACCTGGTCCGGCCCGGACCGGACCGGATCCGACCCGGACCATCACGTCAGCAGAGACCGGCGGGCATCATGTGGCCGTCGGCTTCTTGCTGTTATCACCGGCAAGGTAATACGCTTGGGGCATGCCTGGACGGGAGGCCCGCACACCGGCGGGCAAGGCCATTGACGACTTCACCCGTGATCTGGCGGATCGCGGGTTCGCCAGTAGTACCCGCCGGATCCGCAGGCACTTCCTGGATGAGTACCTGCAGCACGCCCAGCAGGCCGCCGGCACCAGCCAGATGACGGCGGGGGAACTCATGGATCCCGCCCGGGCCAGCGCCTGGCTCGCCGATGCCGCCGCGGGCAAGCTGCGCACCCGCAACACGCTCCGCGGCCCCCAGGCGGCCGCCTACCCGAACTCCATGCGGGTGCGCATCCGCTCGTACAACGCCTTCGCCGAGTTCCTCGGGCTGCCTGACCGCCGTGATAACGAGCCGCCGGCCCGGGGCTTCTACCTGACCCCGGCCGATACCCAGCGGCTCCTTTATGACCTGACCGCCCGCCGGCCCATCCTCGGCGACGCGGCCGCGTCGCTGCGCACCGCGGCCGTGGCCGCGCTCGTCGCCGACACCGGACGGGGTGTCCCCGAACTGGCTGGCCTCGCGGTCGGCGCCCTGTACCTGGACGGCGACGCCCGCGTCGAACTCGCCGACGGTCCGTGCCCACTCAGCGGCCCGACCGCGGCGATCCTCACCCGGTGGCTCCGGGCCCGGGCGGAGATCATCGCCGAACTGGAGGGCAGCGACCCCGGCTACCTGTGGATCCCGGTCAAGCCCGGCCGCCCCCGGGGCGGCCGCCCGGCGGTCAAGCCCGGGCTGGCCCCCGCGGCCGTGCGGACCCTCCACTCCGCTCACCGCACCCTCGTCAGCCGGCTGCTGGGCACCCCGCTCCGCCCCGGTGCCCTCCGCGCGGCCAGCGAACGTTCTAATTGAACGATAGGCTCTCGTGACGGCGCGCTGGACGGGCGTGAGGACGGGCGTGCCACTGCTGCTCAGCCGGGCGCAAAGCCGACCGCAAAGCCCGCCGCTCAGCCGGGCGCGCTGCCCGTGCCCGCCACCCTGCCCCGCGTCATCGGCGTCCGCGGGGCGCGGCACAACAACCTGCGGGATCTGGACGTGGACGTTCCGCTGTGGCGGACAGTCGCCGTCGTGGGCGTCTCCGGATCAGGCAAGACGTCGCTGGCCATCGGCACCCTCTACGCCGAGGGCATGCACCGCTTCCTGGAGGCCCTGAGCACCTACAGCCGCCGGCGGCTGAGCCAGGCCCAGCGGCCGGACGTGGACCGGATCGACCACCTGCCGCCCGCGCTGGCGCTGCGCCAGCGCCCGCCGGTGCCCGGGCCGCGCAGCACGGTCGGGACCATGACCGAGGTCCTGAACGTCCTGCGGCTGATGATGTCCCGGCTGGGATCACATCTGTGCCCCAACGGCCACCGCGTCGAGCCGTCCGTGGCCACCCAGGACATGGAGATCACCTGCCCGGTGTGCGGCGTGCGTTTCGAGGCGCCCAGCGCCGAGTCCTTCTCGTTCAACTCTTACGGCGCGTGCCCGGCCTGCAAGGGCCTGGGCGTGCGGTCCGAAGTGGACGTGGCCACCCTCGTCGCCGACCAGGACAAGACCATCGAGGGAGGCGCCGTCCTGCCCTGGAACGCCGGCTCCCGCCGGCTGTACCAGTACGCGGCCCGCGAACTGGGAGTCCGGCTCGACGTCCCGTACCGGGAACTGACCCGCCGCGAGCAGGACATCGTGCTGCACGGCGAGCCGGTCCAGCAGCGGGTGACGTTCGCGTCGGGCCGGTCAGGACGCCCCGTGCAGCTGAACGTGACCTACGAGAACGCCAGCGCCACCGTAGAGCGGGGGCTGCGCAGCGACAGCGAGGTCAGCCGCGGGCGGGTGCGGCGCTTCCTCGTCGTCCGGACCTGCTCGGTCTGCCACGGCACCCGGCTGCGCCCCGAGGCGCTGAGCTCCCTGCTGGGCGGGCGGAACCTCGCCGAGATCAGCGCGCTCCGGCTGGACCAGCTGCACTCGTTCACGGCCGGCCTGCCCGCCCGCCTGCCGGCCGAACTCAGCCGCCTGACCACGGGCCTGATCCGCGAGCTGAACGGCCTGCTCACGCCGCTGCTCGACGTCGGGCTCGGCTATCTCCAGCTGGACCGCTCCGGTGCGTCGCTGTCGGCGGGGGAGCGGCAGCGTATCGAGCTCACCTCGACCGTGCGGGCCAGCACCACGGGCATGCTCTACGTGCTCGATGAGCCGTCCGTGGGGCTGCACCCGAGCAACGTCGAAGGGCTGCGCCGGGCGATCGCCGCCCTCGCCGCGAACGGCAACTCCGTCGTGATCGTAGAGCACGAGCGCGAACTCATCCGGGCCGCGGACTGGGTCATCGAGCTCGGCCCGGCCGCCGGGACGCACGGCGGCACCATCGTTGCCGAGGGGATCCCGGACCAGATCACCGCCGACCCGCGCTCCATCATGGGCCCCTTCCTGGCCGGCACGGCGACCGTCCGCCGGAACCCGGCCGCGTCACCGGACCCCGGGCCGCCGGGATCTGGCGGGCAGCTCAGCCTCGTGGTCGGCGCCCTGTACAACCTGCACGGCGTGACCGCCGCGTTCCCGCTGCACCGGCTTACCGCGGTGGCCGGCCCGTCCGGGGCGGGGAAGACCGCCCTGGTCCTGGACAGCCTGGTCCCGGCCGCCCGCGCCCCGCTCAGCGGGGCCGCGCTGCCCAGCTACGTCAGCGCTCTGGACCTCGGCGGTATCCGCCAGGTCGTCCAGATCGACGCCTCACCCATCGGCCAGAACGCGCGCTCGACGCCGGCGACTTACTCCGGGGCCTTTGACCAGATACGCCGCCTGTTCGCGGAATCGCCCGCGGCCCGGCGCCAGAAATGGAAGCCCGGCCACTTCTCGTTCAACACCCGCGAGGGGCAGTGCCCGACGTGCCGGGGGCTCGGCGACATCGATCTGGACGTGCAGTACCTGCCCGACATCACGGTGCAGTGCCCGACCTGCCACGGCGCCCGGTTCAACGACGCGACGCTGGCCGTCCGCGCCGGCGGCCTCACCATCGCTGACGTCCTCGGCCTCACCGTGCATGACGCGCTGGCCCGGTTCGCGCAGCAGGCGCGGATCGCGGCGGCCCTGCGGCCCGTCGATGAGGTGGGCCTGGGCTACCTGCGGCTGGGCGAGCCGACGCCATCCCTGTCCGGCGGGGAGGCGCAGCGGCTGCGGATCGCCTCCCGGCTGCGCAGCAGCCAGCGCGGTGCGCTGTATGTCTTCGACGAGCCGTCGACCGGGCTGCACCCGCTTGACGTCGGCACGCTCGTCGGCGTCTTCGACCGGCTGCTCGCGGCCGGGGCTACCATCATCGTCATCGATCACGATCTCGACCTGCTCGCCGCGGCGGACTATCTCATCGACATGGGCCCGGGCGGCGGCCCCGACGGGGGCCGCATCGTGGCCCAGGGCCCGCCGCAGGACGTCGCGCGTGATCCGGACAGCGTCACCGGGCCCTGGCTGGCCGAGCACCTGGGCATCCAGCCAGCCGTCCGCTAGCGTCACCGGCGCCTCCGCCTGGCCGGGCCCTTCCGGATCCCTTGGCTGGATCCGGGCCCTGACATTGACGCAACTGATGGGTTGCTATAGTGTAGCAACCAGTTAGTTGCTACCTACTGGAGGCTGTCATGGCATTCCCGGATCGCATCGAGCGGGCCGTCAACATCGCCCACCCGCCGGCCACCGTGTGGGCCGCGCTCACCACGGCCGAAGGTCTGGGCACCTGGTTCGGCAACCAGGCCACGATCGACCTGCGCCCGGGCGGATCAGCCCAGATGACATGGGATCACGGCCACCGCGCCGAGATGCGGATCGAACGGGTCGAGGAGCCCACGGTATTCGGCTTCACCTGGCACATCTACGGCCTGCCGGACGACGATCCGCGCCGCACCTACGTCGAGTTCACGCTCGAGCCGACCGGTTCGGGCACGCGCCTGACCGTGGTCGAATCCGGCTTCGCCCAGCTGACCGACGACGCCTTCCGCCAGGCGTACGACGGCAACACCAAGGGCTGGGCCAGCGAGCTGGGTGAACTGGTCGACTACCTCGATGCCGCCTGACATCGAGGCCATCGCCGAGCAGGTCTTCGTGGCCCTGGCCGACCCCAGCCGGCGTGCCATCCTGGCCGCGCTGGCCTCGGAGGGCCCGGCGACGGCCACCGACCTGGCCGGGCGCCTGCCGATCACGCGGCAGGCCATCGCCAAGCACCTGGCCCTGCTCACCGAGGCGGGCCTGGTGACGGCCGAGCCGGGTGAGCGGCGCCGGGTGCGCTACCGGCTCCGCTCGGCGCCGATGCAGGTGGCGCAGCAGTTCCTGGCCGCGCTGGCCCGCGACTGGGACGGCCCGCTCGACGCGCTGCGGGACCATCTCAGCCGCTGAGCCGACCATCAACCTGGAGGGAATCATGAACGATCACGCGTCTGCCGGGCTTCCGTTGGTGACCGACCGGGCCACCTTCCAGGCCGACCTGGACGCGCTGCGGGTCCGGGAGAAGGCGCATACCCGGGAGGGTGACGCGATCGCGGCGGCCCGCCGGCGGCTGCCGGTGGTGGAGATGGACCCCGCCATCGCGCTGACCGGGCCGGACGGCCCGGTCACCCTGCTGGAAGCGTTCGAGGGCCGCCGGCAGCTGATCGCCTACTACTTCATGTGGCACGCCGGCCTGCCCGCCGCCGGTCAATGTGAAGGCTGCACTTTCTATAACGCCCAGATCGGCGAGCTGTCATACCTGCATTCGCGGGACATCACCTATGCCGCCTTCTGCCAGGGCCCGTACGCGCCGAGCGCCCGCTACCGGGACTTCATGGGCTGGAAAATGCCCTGGTACTCAGCGGAGGACTCCCTCGGCAGGCTCCTGCCCGGGCGCCAGGCCGGCCTGTTCCATCTGGTGTGCTACCTGCGGGACGGCGGCCGGGTGTTCGAGACCTACTGGACGACCCGGCGCGGCGTCGAGGCAATGGACTACAGCTACGCGCTCATGGACCTCACCGTGCACGGACGCCAGGAATCGTGGGAGGACTCGCCCCCCGGCTGGCCGCAAGAGTGCTCGAACACGCGGACCGACGCGGGCCCGCCCGCCTGGCCGCCAGTGTCGCAGTGGCCCGGCGGACGGCCTATCGCCCAGTGGCCCCGCCTCGGCGCCGGGCACTCCGACGACCTCGGCACCCCCCGCACCTAGTCCTCGCCAGCGGGAAATGCCTCCCGCACCCAACCAGAAGGTGGAGATGAAGATGAAGTCACCCCCGGTCGTGTCCCCGCAAGAATGGGAGACGGCGCGCCAGCAGCTGCTGGTGAAAGAGAAGGAGCTGACCCGGGCCCGCGACGCCCTGGCCGCGGAGCGGCGGCGGATGCCGTGCCTGGCCGTGGACAGAGAGTACGAGTTCGAGGGTCCCGACGGCCGGGTGACCCTGGCCGGCCTGTTCGCAGGCCGCCGTCAGCTGATCGTCTACCGCGCCTTCTTCGAGCCGGGCGTGTACGGCTGGCCTGAGCATGCCTGCCCGGGCTGTTCCCTGGTCGCCGACCAGGTGGCGCACGTCGCCCACCTCAACGCCCGTGACACCACCCTGGTCTTCGCCTCCCGCGCCCCCCAACCCGATATCGACCGGGTCAAAGCCCGGATGGGCTGGGACATCCCCTGGTACACGATGACCGACAGCTTCGATGCCGACCACGGCGTGGACGAATGGCACGGCACGAACGCGTTCATCCGTGACGGCGACCGCGTGTTCCGCACCTACTTCGTTAACAACCGCGGCGACGAGGTCATGGGCGGCACCTGGGCCTACCTCGATCTCACCGCGCTGGGCCGCCAGGAGGAGTGGGAAGACTCACCCGACGGCTACCCGCAGACCCCGCCGTACTCCTGGTGGAGGTGGCATGACGCCTACGGCGGCGACGAGGCGGCGCAGGCGGCGCCATAACGTCCGCCGGTGCAACGTCTCTGCCGGTGCAACGTCCGCGGGCAGGGAGGGCTGCTCAGGCCAGCACGGCCGGCTTGAGCACCTCCTCGCACCACTGCCGGAAAGTCGTCGGGCTGGCGGTCTCCGGGGTGCGCGGCACGCCGTCGTCGAGGCCCTCGTCCTTCGCCCGCGCCATGTCGGCCATGCCCTGGACGAACGCGTCCCCGATCCCACGGGCCGCCATGGCCGCGCCGAGGTCAGCGAGCGGCTGCCGCTCGTAGCGCACCGGCGTGCCGAGTACCCCGGACATGATGCCCGCCATCTCGTCCGGCGAGAGGTCCTCCGGGCCGAGCACCGCGACGCTCCCGGCGCCCGTCCATGACCGGTCGAGGAGCAGCCCGGCCGCCCTCGCGGCGATATCGCGGGTCGCGGCGGCCGGCGCCTTCCGGCCGGCGGCGGTGGTGCCGGTGAACACGCCCTCGTCGCGGATCTGGCCCACCTGGCGCAGCAGGTTGTCCATGAACGACGGGTTCGCGAGCGCCCGGTAGGCCACGCCGGTGCCCGCGATGAGGTCGTCCATGGCCAGCGACGCGGTGACCAGCCCGGCGCGGCCCGCGACCGGGGTGCCCCGGCCGAGGGCCGAGACACCGACCACATGCCCCACGCCGTGGGTCCTGAATGCCTGCGCAGCGGCCTGGGTGAACCCGGAGAATGCGGCCTCGAGGCTCGGTGCGTGCGGGTCCGGCGGGACGACCCAGAACACGGCGTCCGCACCGGCGAACGCACGGTCCACGATGCCCGCGTCACCGTGGGATCCCGCGACCACATCCACACGGTCCCGGGCCAGGCTGGGGAGCCTGGCGGGGTCGCGCACGATGACGCGGAGCTTTTCCCCGCTGGAGGCAGCGCCGCTGAGGAGCGCGCCGAGGACCTGGCTGCCGATGTCGCCCGTGGGCGTCGTGATGACGATCATGATTCAACTCTGCGGGCGGCCCGGGGCAGGCGTCCAATACCTTGCGGCGGTGATTGATACCCTCGGGGCATGGATCTCGATCTGCGCAAGCTCCGCTACTTCGCCGCGGTCGCGGAACATCAGCACTTCGGCCGGGCCGCCGAGCAGCTGTACATCGCGCAGCCCGTCCTCAGCCGGCAGATCCGCGCGCTCGAGCAGGAGCTCGGGTGCACCCTCCTGGTCCGCACGACCCGCAGCGTGCAGCTCACCCCCGCGGGAGAGCAGCTCTACGAGGAGGCGCGCGGGGTGCTCGCGACCGTCGACGCCGCCGTGCGGCGCGTCCACGAGATCGACCGGGGCGTCGAGCGGCTCGTCGTCGCGTTCGCGCCCGGGCTGCACGTCTCCGACGCGGTCCGCGCGTTCACGGCGACCCACCCCGGCGTCGAGATCGAGCTGCTCCACCTGAACTGGTGGGAGCAGGACGCGCCGCTGCGGGATGGCCGGGCCCACGTCGGGTACCTCCGGCGGCCGTTCAACGACACCGGGCTGCGCGTCGTCCCCGTCGGCAGCGAACCGAAGGTCGCATGCCTGCCTCCAGGCCACCCGCTCGCCCAGCGGCCGTCGCTGACCTGGGCGGACCTCCACGGCGAGCCGATCCTTGACGCGCACGCGCGGCGGACCTCCTCGGTCGAGGAGAAGCTCGAGCTCATCGCCGCCGGGCACGGCATCGCCATGGTGCCCCGCAGCGTCGCCCGGTCCTACTCCCGCCCGGACCTCGTGTACCGTCCGGTGACGGACGCCGTACCCGTCGAGACCTGCGTGGTCGTGGCGGCGGACCGGCGCGAGCGCCGGGTGCTTGACTTCGCCGCCGTCGCGGCGCAGACGCTGGGCGAGGAGCCGGCGCCACTGGCCGCCGTCAGGAGCTCGTGAGGATGACGAGTTGCTGGGTCGCCCGGGTCATCGCGACATAGCGGTCGACCGCTCCCTCGATGCCGGTGCCGAACGTCTCGGGGCCGATGAGGACGACCAGGTCGAACTCGAGCCCCTTGGCCAGCTCCGGGGTCAGCGACTGGACACGGGACGTGGCCCGGAACGCGGGATCGCCGATGACGCAGGCGATCCCGTCGGCATGCGCGGCGAGCCAGGCGCGCAGGACCGAGTCCAGATCCGACGCAGATCCGTGCCTGACGGGGATGCCGGTGCTGCGGATGGAGACCGGCACGTTGGCGTCCGGGAGCACGGCCCGGATGGCCGGCTCGGCTTCCGCCATGACCTCTTGCGGCGTCCGGTAGTTGATGCTCAAGGAGGCCAGGCTGATCCGGTCGAGCCCGATCCGCTCGAGCCGTTCCGGCCACGACTCCGTGAACCCGTGCCGGGCCTGGGCCCGGTCCCCGGCGATGGTGAAGCTCCGGGACGGGCAGCGCAGCAGCAGCATCTGCCACTGCGCGTCGGTCAGTTCCTGGGCCTCGTCCACGACGATGTGCGCGAACGGCCCGGCCAGCCGGTCCGGATCGGCAGCGGGTAGTGCGGCCTCGTTGACCAGGGCGTCGTGGAAGTCCTCACCGCGCAGCATCGTCACCAGGCCGGTACCGTATTCGTCGTCCGCGACCGCGATCAGGTCGTCGACGACCCTGGTCATCTGCTCGCGTTCGGCGGCGACCGCGGCGTCATGCTGGCGCTTACGCCGTGACGCGTGCGGGTCGCCGAGCCGCTGCCGGGCGGCGTCCAGGAACGGCAGGTCAGACCCCGTCCAGGCCTGCGCGTCCTCGCGCTGCAACTGCCGGACCTCCTGCGGGCTGAGCCAGGGAGCACACAGCCGCAGGTAAGCGGGTACCGACCAGAGGTCTGCGACGAGGTCTGCCGGCTCGATGAGGGGCCACGCGCGGTTGAGGGCCGCATGCACCTCCCGGTTCTGCAGCAGCGACTTGCGGAGCAGCTCAGCCGGGACGTCCTCGTCGCGGGAGTCCATCAGGATCGCCAGCAGCTCCTCCTGGATCTGGTCGCGCGCCTCGTTGTGCGGGGTACCGGGTTCTGGTGCGCCGAATGCCTCGGCCCAGTCGTCGGCGCTCAGCCAGATGTCGGACCAGTAGGTCTCGACCGTCATCCCCTCCGATGGCGGCTTCTCGTAGAACCGGACGGCCGTCTCGATCGCCTGCACCAGGCGTGCGGACGACTTCAGCCGGACCACCTCCGGGTCGGTGTCGATCGCGGCGGAGGCTCCCTCGGGGACGAGGCCCCGCAGGGTGGCGGTCTGCACGCCCTCCTCGCCGAGGCTGGGCAGGACGTCGGCGACGTAGGCCAGGTAGGCCTGGTGCGGGCCGATGAACAGCACGCCGCCGCGGCGGTGACCCAGGCGGGGCTCGGAGTAGAGGAGGTAGGCGGAGCGGTGCAGGGCGACGACGGTCTTGCCGGTCCCGGGGCCGCCGTCGACGACCAGGGTGCCGCGGGATCCCGCGCGGATGATGGCGTCCTGGTCGGCCGCGATGGTGCCGAGCACGTCCCTCATCCGGGGTGACCGGCTGCTGCCCAGGCTGGCGATGAACGCGGACTGGTCGTCGAGCGCGGCGTGCCCTTCCAACCCGTCCGGGGTGAACACCTCGTCCCAGTAGTCGCTGACCCGGCCGCGGGCCCAGCGGTACCGGCGGCGGCTGGCCAGGCCCATCGGGTTGGCGTGGGTCGCGCCGAAGAACGGCTCCGCCGCGGGGGAGCGCCAGTCGACCAGGAGCCGGCGGCCCGCGCTGTCGGTGAGGCCAAGCCGCCCGACGTACACAGGCCCGGGCTGGTCGGCCCGGACCATGCGCCCGAGGCACAGGTCCAGGCCGAAACGGCGCAAGAGCCGCAGGCGGGCGCTCAGCCGGTGGATCTCCATATCCCGGTCCATCGCCGCCTGGCCGATACCGCCGGGCGCCCGGCGCTCGGCGTCGAGGCGGGCAGACAGGTCGGCGACCGACTGTTCGAGGCTCTCCGCGATGGCCGCGAAGTGCTGCTCGTCGCCGGCGATCAGCGCCGGGGCGGCTTTGGTGCTGAGGCGGTCAGGAAGGTCAAATGCGCTGCTAGTCAGGGGGTTCAGCTCCGATCTGAAGTCGCGTGCGGCCGATGGGCGCGGCCAGGCACCCGGGAACGGCCAGGCACCCGGGAACGGCCAGGCACCCGGGAACGGCCAGGCACCCGGGGCCGGGCAGGTGCCCGGCCCGGTCAGGAAGCCCGGCCGGTGACTGGCACTGTCGTTTTCAGGGGACCGCCGAACCAGCGGTAGAGCGCTTCCCGCAACGCGGGCGCGGCGGTGCCGGCCGGTTCACCGGTGGTGGCGGCCCAGGCGATGTGCGCGTCCGGGCGGATCAGCAGGGCGTCGGCGGGCCGGTGATCGGTCTCGGCGGTGTGGATGTCCACACGATGCCGCCAGTCCCGTGCGGTCTCGCGGAGGTCTGGGCGGTCGGCGAGGTCGAGGAGGACGGGACGTGCGGGGTGCATGAGTTCCGCGACACTGGTGGCGCCCGGGCCGGTGCGCAGGGTGAGGTCGGGTGCGAAGGTGCCGGTCAAGGGGTGCTGGCCGGGGCCGGGCACCGGGTACCGGATGTCGCGGCCGGCGATAAGCGCGCCCAGGCGGCGCAAGGGCTGCTCGTCAGCGGCCAGCTCCAGGAAGAGTTCCCGGAGCGCCTGCGCGGCTGGGTCCTGCCCGCGTCGCAGTGCCACCTGGGCCTGGGTCTGCAGCAGGGCCCGGGCCCCGGCGAAGTGGCGCTCGTCGTGATAGGAGTCCAGCAGGCCGGCCGGCGCCCAGCCACCGATGACGGCGGCCAGCTTCCAGGCCAGGTTGACCGCGTCGAGCATGCCGAAATTAATGCCGATGCCCGTGGCGGGAAACTGATGGGCCGCGTCGCCGGCCAGCAGGATCCGCCCGTCGCGGTACCGCTGCGCCTGCCGGGCCGCAAACCCGTAGCGCGACAGCCGCGTCACGTCTCCCAAGGGCAGATCCCCGCCGAGCACGCGGCGGATGCTGTCCCGGAACTCGGTCAGGGTCATCGGCACGTCATCGTCGATTCCGGCGGGCTCGTCTTCGGTGGTCTGAAGCAGCAGCACCCCTGAGGTGAGCGACCCGAACCCGAACAAGCCACGGTCGGTCCGGGTGAAACCCGCGCTGATCCTGCCCAGCCCGGGGACGTCGAGGTCACCATTGTCGAGCCGGGTCACCGAATCGGGCACGGTGGCCTGGGCCAGCCGGTTGACCTCTGGATAGGTGGTGCCGGGGAACGGGATCCCGGCCGTGTCGCGGACCCGGCTGCGCGCGCCGTCGCAGCCCACCAGGTACCGGGCGGTCACCCGGCCGGGCCCATCCGGGCCGCGCACGTCGGCGGTCACCGTGGCGCCGTCCTGGCTGACCCCGGCCACAGCGTGCCCGCGGCGTATCTCGGCGCCGAGTTCGCGGGCGTGCTCGTCGAGCAGTCGCTCGAGTCGCGGCTGCGGGAGATGCACCGCCCATATCGGGGGATCCGCCAGGTGCGAGAAGTCCAGGTGCACACCGCCGAACGGGGCCGCGGGAGCCGGGCCGACGGGGCGGCCACTGGCCCCCTCGACCCGGTCCAGCAGACCCCGGTAACGCACCAGTTCCACGATCTGCCCGTTGAAACCGTTGGCCTTCGGGGTCTCCCGCAGCCGTGGCTGCCGCTCCACGACCAGCGGCCGCACTCCAGCCAGGCCCAGCTCACCGGCGAGCATCAGCCCGGTCGGGCCGGCGCCCACGATGATCACGTCAGCGTCCGTCACTGGCCGCTCCCTGTGCACTTCACGTCCCCCATTTCCGCAAGGTTCTGGCCTCGGCCTGCGATTATGCGGCATGACCCGGGTCTTGCGGCAAGCCCCCCGGTGCGCTATATGTTGAAAGTGGAGGGGAGTGGGTACTCACCTTTCCCTTCATCGCCGACCCGGGAGGGATCTCTCCCGCAGGCCTGGCAGGCCGCCGCGATGCCCGCCACCACGTGCCCGCGAGCCGGGTCGGCATCCGCGTGGCGGCAGCAACATGACGGCTCCGGCTGCCGGCCCCCGCTCGCCATCTCGCGCCGAGGTGCGGCCCGGCCCGGCCGCGCCAGGAGAGGCCCGGAAAGAATGGGCCCGGGGATGTCGAGACCGGCCTGGCGGCTCCGTCCCAGGGGGCAGACGCGGCCACCATGGCCGCACCGCACCAAGGAGACCCAGCATGGCGAAGTACCTGCTTCTGAAGCACTACCGCGGTGCCCCCGAGGCCGTCAACGACGTCCCGATGGACCAGTGGACCCCGGAAGAGGTCGAAGACCACGTGCGGTACATGGCTGACTTTGCCGCCCGGCTGGAGAGCACCGGTGAGTTCGTCGACAGCCAGGCGCTCTCGCCCGAGGGCACGTTCGTCCGGTATGACGGGGAGGGGCGGCCCCCGGTCACCGACGGGCCCTTCGCGGAGACCAAGGACCTGATCGCCGGCTGGATGGTGATCGACGTCAACACGTACGAGCGCGCGCTCGCGCTCGCCGGCGAGCTGTCGGCGGCGCCCGGCGCTGGCGGCAAGCCGATCCACGAGTGGCTCGAGGTACGCCCCTTCCTGGGCGCACACCCGACCGTCACCGAATGACCGGACCGGCCCGGGACGATCAGGTGATGGACGAACGGCTGCTGCGGGAGCTGACTCCCGCGCTGATCGGGGTCCTCGTCCGTCGCGGAGCTGACTTCGCGACGGCCGAGGACGCCGTGCAGGAAGCACTCATCCAGGCCGCGCTGACCTGGCCGGACCGGCCTCCGGCCGACCCGAAGGGCTGGCTGGTCACGGTGGCCTGGCGCAAGTTCCTGGACGCCGACCGCTCCGAGGCCTCCCGGCGCGAGCGGGAACGGCGGGTGGAGGCCGAGCCGCCACCCGGGCCGGCCGAGACCGTGGACGACGCGTTGCAGCTCTTCTTCTTGTGCGCCCACCCATCGCTGACCCCCGCGTCCGCGGTGGCCCTCACGCTGCGCGCTGTCGGTGGCTTGACCACCCGGCAGATCGCCCAGGCCTACCTCGTGCCGGAGGCGACGATGGCGCAGCGGATCAGCCGGGCCAAACGCACGGTCGGCGGCGTGCGGTTCGGGCAGCCCGGCGACCTGGCCACCGTGCTGCGGGTGCTTTACCTGGTTTTCAACGAGGGCTACACCGGCGACGTCGACCTGGCGGCCGAGGCGATCCGGCTCACCCGGCAGCTGGCGTCGATGACCGATGACGAGGAGACCGCGGGGCTGCTGGCGCTGATGCTGCTGCACCACGCCCGGCGCCCGGCGCGGACCAGGCGCGACGGCAGCCTGATTCCCCTGGGGGGGCAGGACCGATCCCGCTGGGATACCAGGCTCATCGCCGAGGGCGTCACCGTCCTGCAGACAGCGCTGGACCGTGACCGGCTCGGCGAGTTCCAGGCCCAGGCCGCCATCGCCGCCCTGCATGCCGACGCGCCGCGCGCCGAGGAGACCGACTGGGTGCAGATCGTCAGCTGGTACGACGAGCTACTCCGGCTCACCGGGAGCCCGGTCGTCCAGCTAAACCGGGCCGTCGCGATAGGCGAGGCCGATGGCGCCCGGGCGGGTCTCGCGGCCCTGGCCGCCGTGAACCCCGGCCTGCCCCGTTACACCGCCGCCTCGGCGTACCTCCACGAGAAGGCCGGCGACCGGCTGAGCGCGGCCCGGTTGTACGCCGACGCCGCCCGGTCCGCGCCCAACCTCGCCGAACGTGATCACCTCACCCGGCAGGCGGCGCGGATCAATCACGCGCTGCGCGGGTGAGCCCGCTGGGCAACCGGTTCTGCCGGAGGATGTCAAGACGGCGGGGGCGGCTCCGACCAACCAGTCGAGGGGCCCAGCCGGGGCCCGCGAACCACGAGGAGTACGAGATGAAGTTCCTGATCAGCCTGCATATCAACCCGGCCGTGCTGGACGCGCTGACCGACGAGGAGAAGTCGGCGCTCGGCGCCGGCCACGGCCAGTTCATCGACGCGCTGAAGAAGTCCGGCGAGCTGATCACCACGCAGGCGCTGGCCGACCCGTCACAGGCGGCGGTGGTGTCCGTGCGCCACGGCCAGCCGGTGGTAACCGACGGGCCCTTCCTGGAGTCCAAGGAGTATCTGGGCGGCTTCTACCTGATCGACTGCGAGAACAAGGAGCGGGCCATCGAGCTCGCGTCGCGGATCCCGGACTCCGCGATCGAGGGCCTGGGGGTCGAGGTGCGGCAGGTGATGTTCGCTGACGGACAATTGGAAGCATGAGCGGACCAGCCATCGAGGGACTGCTGCGTGAGCTCACGCCGC
Source organism: uncultured Actinomycetes bacterium (assembly GCA_963770545.1). GTDB lineage: Bacteria > Actinomycetota > Actinomycetes > Streptosporangiales > Streptosporangiaceae > RYN-230. Next base: position 131,693 of record CAVYQF010000010.1, read on the forward strand.
AGGTTCTCGGCGCGCTGGTCCGCCGGTATGGCCAGTTCGAAGGGTGTGAGGACGCCGTACAGGAGGCCGTCCTCGCCGCCGCGGTGCAGTGGCCGGACGGGGGAGTGCCGGGCAATCCGCGCGGCTGGCTGATGACCGTCGCATCGCGGCGGCTCATCGACCAGATGCGCAGTGACCAGGCGCGCCGCGACCGGGAGTGGGCGGGCGCCGCCGGGGTGGCGCCCGACGACGTACCAGACACCGACGACACGCTCGTCCTGCTGTTCCTGTGCTGCCATCCGGCGCTGACCGCAGGCTCCCAGACCGCCCTGACGCTGCGGGCGGTCGGCGGCCTGACCACCGCCGAGATCGCCCGCGCCTTCCTGGTGCCGGAGGCCACGATGGCCGCCAGGATCAGCCGGGCCAAGCAGCGCATCAAGGCCGCCGGCAGCTCGTTCAGCCTCCCGGACCGCACGGAGCGCGAGGAACGGCTGCGGGTCGTCCTGCACGTGCTCTACCTGATCTTCAACGAGGGCTACACTGCCTCCTCGGGCAGCGAGTTGCAGCGCGCTGACCTCGCGCATGAGGCGATCCGGCTGGCCAGGATGGTGCACGCGCAGCTGCCCGGAGACGGCGAGGTGACCGGGCTGCTCGCGCTGATGCTGCTGACCCACGCCCGCCGGGAGGCACGGACGACGGCCGCAGGCGACCTGGTGCCGCTGGACGAGCAGGACCGTGCGAAGTGGGACCGTGAGCTGATCGCCGAGGGCACCGGCCTGGTCAAGGCGGCCCTGGCCGCCCCGGCGCTGGGGCCTTACCAGTTGCAGGCCGCCATCGCCGCCACGCACGCCGACGCGGCGACGGCCGGGGAGACCAACTGGCCGCAGGTGCACGCCCTGTACCTGATCCTGGAACGGATCGCGCCCAACCCCATGGTCACCCTCAACCGGGCGATCGCGCTCGCCGAGACCGAGAGCCCGCCGGCCGGGCTGGCCCTGCTGTCCACGCTGGACGGTGACGAGCGGATGGCCGGGCACCACCGGCTGCTGTCCGTACGGGCGCACCTGCTGGAGAAGACCGGCGACACGGCCGGGGCGTATGAGCACTACCGGCGGGCCGCGAAGGCCACCGCGAGCATCGCCGAGCGACGCTACCTGGAGTCCCGGGCCGGCCGGGTGAGACAACAACCATGTGTCCTGCCTCACTGACACCGGCCGGCACGTCCCGGTACGAGCCGGGTTAAACGCTGAGCCAGCGGTCGAGCTCGCCCAGAACGTTGTCGATGACTGGATGCAGCTCGCGGGCGATCTCCGGCTGGCTCTGGCCCTCACGGGTGCGCTGGCCGGCCTCGCCGATGATGATCCGGAACACCCCGGCCAGCGCGATCCCCTGCATCCGGGCGATTTCCGGGGCGACGGTGGTCGTGTCGCTGATGGCGCGGGCGAGGACGAGGGCCAGGCGGTCGGCCAGCTCCAGCGCCAGCCGGTGCACGGCGGGGCTGATGGCAGCCAGGTAGCCGAGCTCGCCGCGCCACATTTCCGGCGTGATGCCGGGGATCGTGTTGACGGACTCCAGGACGAAGTCGCGGACGGCGGCGGCCGGGGTGACCCCGGGCGGCCGGGAGCGGATCAGGTCACACAGCCGATCCTGGATCCGCTGCTCGCGATCGGTGACCAGCTGCTCCTTGGTCGGAAAGTAGTTGTAGACGGTCTGCTCGGCGACCTCGGCCTCGCGGGCCACGTCGGTGACGGCGACATGCTCATAGCCGCGTTCGGCGAACAGGCGGGCCGCGGCGTCGGCGATGAGCTGGCGGGTGCGTGCCTTCTTCAGCTCGCGCAGCCCGACGGTAGCCATCCCAGCAGCCTAGCGCTGCACCCCAAGTTTTGGGACAACCCCAAAAATCCGGGATAAGCCTGAGTGAAGAATGTTGCATGGGACACTAACATTAGAGTTAACTACAAGAAAATATGACCCTCACCACCACTGCTGGGGCGGCCCGCACGCAGCGTCACAGCCATCCGGCCGCGAACGTCACCCATCTCCCCAGCACAAGGAGTCCTCAGTGACACATCCCGACCCAGGACACCAGCCGGACTGCGCACCTGCTCGCGCTGATGAAGAAGGGCGACGACGCGTTCAACGCCCGCGACTTCGCCACGGTGGACGAGGTCCACCACCCCGACATGCTCGCCTACATCCCCGGGCTCGCCGAACCGGTCTACGGAAAGAAAGCGCACGCCGCGGCGATGCAGCAGTTTCTGCGCATTTTCCCTGACATGCACGTGTACTGCGACCCGTACCCGATCCAGTTCGGGAGCGGCGACTGGATCACCGTCGTCACCCGTTCCACCGGGACCTTCACCGGGGAGATGACCCTGCCCGACGGCACCGTGATACCCCCCACCGGAAAGGCGTTCGACGTCGAGTTCGGCCAGACCACCAAGTGGGACGGCGACCAGCTCATCGTCATCTCCGCCTTCTACGACTCCGCGCTGCAGCGCAGGCAGCTCGGCCTCGCCTGACCGCGAAGAGTGCCCGCGGGCCCGTGGTCCCCGGCCAGGCGCCGCCGGGGGAGAGTGATCTGCCCGGCCACGATGACCTGCAGACGCCTGGGGCCCGGGTGGCATCGGTGCCATCCGGGCCCCAGCCTGGCCGCTCCGGGCGTCAGGCCCCAGGCTGGCCGCTCCGGGCGGCGGCCTCGGCGCGGCGCGGCTCGAGGGTCCGGGCCGGCAGCCGGGACGCGCGCACGCCGAGGGCGACCGTGCGCACCAGGATCATGGCGACGGCCATGAAGATCAGCCCGTCGGCGAGGGCCGCCACGCTGACCTGGTGGGCGACGCCCCAGCTCACCAGCGGGGCGGTGAACCAGTGCACGGAGCCGTAGGAGAAGGCCGCGCGGGCGCCGATGATGGCGGTCCAGAAGATCGCGTACGGCAGCCCGGCCCGGCTGACCGGCTGGCCGGTCGCCGGGCTCCGGTAGACGCTCATCAGGGCGTTGGCGGCCAGCCCGCACAGCAATCCGGCCGCGACGCCCGCGATCTCCACCGCCAGGGCCATCCCGTGGGCGGCCGGCCAGTCGACAAAGAACGGGATGATCACCGCCGCGGCGATCACGGAACGCAGCAGCCGTATCTTGCTGATCTTGCGTGCAGGGCCGAGGTCGGTGGCCAGCACGGTGGCGAGCACGACGCCGTTGACGATCATTGCTTCGGTCAGTTCGGAAAGCATCTCGCGCTCCTTGGAGTGGGTTTCGTTAGCGACTCCACATTCGCCAATTGCGCTGGTGAGCGCGTCAGAGCACGGGCTGGTCCCCGGCATGAGAATGACGGGCCTGGCCTGGTACCAGGCGGTACCAGGCCGCGCCCGGCGGGTCAGCCCGGGCCTCAGCCCGCAGGCTGACGTGCCGCTACCGCTGCGGGCCGATACTGGAGGCATGCTGCGCACGGTCAACGCGCTGGCCCGCGCCCTCGGCTTCGCATGGCTCGGCGTGCTGGCGTTCCTCATCGCCCCGCCGAGCGCGCCCTACGCCCTGCCGGTTCAGATCGCGTGCTACGCCGTGCTTGGCCTGGCCCTGCTGGCCTGGACCGTGCTGGAGGCGTCCCCCGCCGCCGCGGCGCGATATCCCGCCTGGGCGCTGCCCGTCCTCCGCGGGGTGATCGCCAGCGCCTCGGGGGCCGCGGCCGGCGCCGGCGGTGGCGGTTCGGCCCTGGTGGTCTTCGCGTTCGTGGCGGCGATGGCCGCGGGCGTTAACAGCGACCTCGCGGCAGCGGTGGCCGTGACCGCGGCGGGCATACTCGCGATTGAGGTCAGCGGGCTGGCTTTCGGCCAGAGCTACGGCACACTGCTCGGGCTCCCGGCGATCGTGCTCGCCGGCCTGGTGATCGGGCACAACTGGGGCGCGTACCGGGTCCAGGCAGAGCAGGCGGCGGCGCTGCTGGCCCAGCGCGATCAACTGCAGGCCGAGCAGCGCCGGGCCGACCTCCTCGACGAGCGTGCCCGCATCGCCCGGGAGATTCACGACGTGCTCGCCCACTCGCTCGGCGCGCTCGGGATCCAGATCCAGGCGGCGCGGTCGGTGCTGCGCAAGGACGCCGACCAGGCCAGCGATCTGCTCGCCGCGGCCCAGCAGATGGCCGCCGAGGGCCTAGTGGAGACCCGCCGCGCGGTTCAGGCCCTGCGCACCGACACGCTGCCGCTCGACGAGGAACTCGCCCTGGTCACCGACACCCACGCGCAGCGGCATCACGTCCCCGTCAGCTACGACACCAGCGGCATTCCCGCGGCCCTGCCCCCAGACGCCACGCTCGCACTGCTACGCATCACCCAGGAGGCCCTGGTCAACGCGGCCAAGCACGCCGCGGGGCAGCCCGTGGCGGTCCGTCTCGACTACGGCGGCGCCGATGTCCGGCTCACCGTCCGCAACGACCTGCTCCCGGGCGCGGGCACCCGCCAGCCGGCTGACATGAGCACCGTCAACGGCGGCTACGGGCTGACCGGCATGCACGAACGGCTCCGGCTGCTGAACGGAACCCTCGAGGCGGGCCGCTGCGACGGCCAGTGGATCGTGACCGCCGAACTACCGCGCCGCCAGCCTGAGACCATGGCTTCATGACCGCCCCACCGGCGGGGGTGCCGCTGCGCCTCGTCATCGCCGACGACCAGGCCAGCGTGCGCCAGGGCCTCGTCCTGCTGCTCGACGCGGTACCCGGCATCGACGTGGTCGGCGCCGCCGCGGACGGGGAGCAGGCCCTGGCCCTCGTGGCTGAGCACCACCCGGACGCGATCCTGCTCGATCTGCATATGCCGGTCCTGGACGGCATCGGCGCCATCGGCCGGCTGGCCGCCGAGCACCCCGAGGTCGCGATCGTCGTGCTCACCACATACGCGGACGACAGCTCGGTCCTGGACGCGCTCCGGGCCGGCGCGCGCAGCTACCTCACCAAAGACGCCGACTACACCGAGATCGCCCAGGCGCTGCGCGCGGCGGCAGGCGGGCTGACGGTCTTCGACCCCCGCGTGCACGCGACGCTGCTCGCCGCCACGGCCGCATCCCAGAAGCCCGGGCCCGCCCGGAGCGTGCCGCCCCCCGACGGCCTGACCCAGCGCGAGGCGGAGATCCTGGGCCTGATCGCCCGCGGGATGACCAACCCGGAGATCGCCGCGCAACTATTCCTGAGCAACCACACCATCAAGACCCACATCAGCCGGATCTTCGCCAAGACCGGATCGCGGGACCGCGCCGCCGCGATCGGCTACGCGCACAGCCACAACATCGGCTGACCGCGCGGCTCCCGTGGTCGCCCGGGAACCACAGAAACGGGGACTGTGCAGGCGGGCGGCCAGTTCCGTAAAAGCCAGCAGGTCCGGGCCAGGTGCCGCGCGACCGGCAGCGCGTCCAGCGCGGCAGCGGAATGCCAAGTTAACTTGGCACCTGCTCCCGTCGCCGGGCATCGCTGGCTGCGGCGGGGATGGCGTTGTCGATGAGGACGGCGGCGATGGCGGCGGCGGCGGGGAAGGCATCGGCATTGAGGACCCGGGTGCGGGCCGCAGCGCCGTCGATGAGCAGCGCGAGCTGCTCGCCGAGCTGTTCAGGGTCGGCGGCGCCGGCCTCGCGGGCGGTGTCGGCAAGCCGCGCGGCGACGGCTTTCTTGTAGTCGCGTGCGTACTGGGATGCGGGGTGCTGGGGATCGTGGAGTTCGACAGCAGCGGCGATGTAGGGGCACAGGGGAGTGGTGGGGGCGATGTCGAAGGCGGCGAGGAGCCGTTCGCGGGGGGTGAGGTCGGTGCGGTCGAACACGCCGGACAGAACGGAGGGGTCGAACCGGCGCAGGTACTCGGCGACGAGTTCGTCCTTGCCGGTGAAGTGCTGGTAGGCCGTGCGCTTGGACACCTGGGCCGTCGCGCAAAGCTGGTCCATGCCGGTGCGGTTGATGCCCTGCTCGCGGAACAGCTGCTGGGACGCGCTGAGGATGCGCTCGCGGGCGCCCCGGCCGCGGCGGCGGCCCATGGGGCCCTTCTCCAACTCCGTCATGGGTCCATGGTACCCCAGATAGGTAATGACCGGTGTACATAGTTTGCGTCCCGGCCGCCCGGCCGGTACCGTAAGCACACAGAGCGGTGTACGTAATACCGTCACCCCAGGTGCGCATGGCACCACCGGCCCAAGGGAGCGACCATGGGAAAGCTTGACGGCAAGGTAGCGGTCATCACCGGCGGCACCACCGGCATGGCGCTGGCCGGCGCGAAGCTGTTCGCCGACGAGGGAGCGCACGTCTTCATCACCGGCCGCCGCCAGGACGCCCTGGAGGCGGCTGTGAAGCAGATCGGCCGCAACGTCACCGGCGTCCAGGGCGACGCCGCCGACCTGGACCACCTGGACCGCCTGTACGACACCGTCAAGCGGGAGAAGGGCAGCCTCGACGTGCTGTGGGCCAGCGCCGGCGGCGGCGAGCCCGCCCCGCTCGGCGAGATCACCGAGGCCCAGTTCGACACCTGGTTCGGGCTCAACGCCCGCGGCACCCTGTTCACCGTCCAGAAGGCCCTCCCGCTCTTCAACGACGGGGGCTCCATCCTCATGACCGGCTCCAATGCCTCCCTCGGCGCCTTCCCCGGCTGGAGCGTCTACGCCGGCAGCAAGGCCGTCCAGCAGGCCTGGGCCCGCGTCTGGCTCAACGAGCTCAAGGACCGCCGCATCCGCGTCAACGTCCTCACCCCCGGCCAGGTCGCCACCGCCAAGCAGGAAGAACTCTTCGACGAGGCCACCAAGCGCCAGTTCGAGTCCCTCATCCCCCGCGGCCAGATGGGCCACCCCGACGAAATCGCCGCCGCCGCCCTCTTCCTCGCCTCCGACGACTCCAGCTACGTCAACGGCATGGAACTCGTCGCCGACGGCGGGACCACCGCCATCTGAACCGGGCAACCCACAACTAAGGCAGGACATCTCATGAGCAGCATCAGCATCATCGGCACCGGGAACATGGCCCGCACCATCGGCGCGCGGGCGGTAGCGGGCGGCAACACTGTCGAGGTCATGGGCCGCGATCAGTCCAAGGCCGCTGACCTGGCCAAGGCTCTCGGCGGCGGCGCCACGACGGGAGAATGGGGCACCGCCCCGGCCGGGGACATCGTCATCATGGCCCTGTTGTACGACGGTGTCGTGCCGGTCGTCTCCCAGTACGGAGACGCCCTCGCGGGCAAGATCATCGTCAACATCAGCAATCCCTTCAATTCCACGTTCGACGGGCTAGCCCACCGCGAGGAGACCTCGATTGCGCAGGAAGCCGCCAAGGCGGCCCCGGCCAGCGCCAGCGTGGTGAAGGCGTTCAACACCATCTTCCGTCAGGTCCTGGAGAAGGGGCGCCCCGACGTCTTCATCGCTGGCGATAATGCGCAGGCCAAGGCAAGTGTGGAGGCGTTCATCGAGAGCCTCGGGCTGCGCCCGCTGGACGTCGGCGGCCTGAAAATGGCGCACTGGCTGGAAGGAGCGGGCGTGGTCGCGGTGGGCCTCGCCAACCACGGGGTGGGGAACTTGGACTTCGCCCTCAGCATCACCGAGCTTCCCGTCTGAGCAAACGGTCAACTCGGTGTCCGCGGGCGGGCCGCCCATCTGGATCGGCGGTGTCCCGTCTCGGTGAATCTGGACCCAGGCCAAGGCTCTGATCTGCGACGACCAGTTTCAGTGAGACAGTCCGGACGTAGGTGTCTCACTGAATCTGGTCCCTCGGTGGTCTATCCACCTGGGTGTCTCACTGAATCTGGTCCGTGATCTTGGAATGCCAGGGACCCGGTTTTCCGGGTCAGCATCCAGCTGTCCCATATCGCCGTCCTGATCAAGACGCATGATCCGTCACCGCCGCTCATCCCGGTGTATATCCCTCGAGATCCAGCCTTCGCCCATAGGGCCGTTGACAGATCCTTGCGAAATTGCCAGGCTCGCTCGGCGTGATCTCATGGAGAGACTTCAAGGCCCAGCAGCCGGACCTGGCCCGCCAAGGGGCCGAGTTGCTGTACAACTTCGGCGTCGGCCTGGCCTTCCTCGGCACTGTGCGGCCTGATGGGGGGCCACGACTGCATCCGATGTGCCCACTGCTCACCGACACCGGGCTGTACGCCTTCATCGTTCCGTCGCCCAAGCAGCGAGACCTTCACCGCGACGGACGTTATGCGATGCACTCGTTCCCCCTTGAAGACAACGAGGATGCTGTCTACCTGAGCGGGGTGGCCAGCCACGTGTTGAATCCCGAGATCCGGGACCGGCTGGCACGGCAGTTCGCCGATGAGCGCTCCGATGTCGCTTTGCCGCCGCCAGGTGAAAAGCAGCAGCTGTTCGAATTCCAGGTCCAAGCGGCGATGCTCACGCGGACCACCGGCCATGGCGATCCCGAACCACAGCACACCATCTGGCGGGCGGCCTAGCCTGGACCACTTTCGATGAGCGGCTATCGGGTTACAACATAGTTTTCATGGGATCTGCCGTACTTTTCCGGCATTTCTTAGCCGATCTCGGAGCTTCGTTCGCACAGCAGATTGCAAGTTCCTCGACGCCTAACGATCTTCAATTGCGGGGGAGGGGGCTAGGTCCGGCTACGGCTGGCCCGGCTGTCTGGGGCATCCTCGTCTGGCGGGCTGCGGCGGCGTCCACACGTACGCGGTGGTGGTGGTCACCGCACGGAATCCCAGACGGCGCACCTACCCACTGGTCGACCAGGCCGCGGCGGGGAACGAATGCGACCATCCGGTCAACAATGCCGAGTTCGCGCAGTACTTCGAACACGAGGCCAGCGAACACCGTCTTGCCAGCGCCCGGCGCGGCCGACACGGTCGCCGCGCCACTTCGGATGATCGTCGCCACGATGGGGTCCAGCGCATCGAGCTGCCACTGGCGAGGTTCCAGACGGGGATCACCGGCATCACGGGCGCCCCTACCCAGAGACGGTGCCAATGAGCTGCTGGCCAACTGCGCCATCTACTCCACCACCTTGGACCTGACCCAGGCCGCCAACGCCCTGGCCGCCGAGGGCTGGCACATCGACCCCGACGACCTGGCCACCATCAGCCCCTACATCACCACCGCCATCCGCCGCTTTGGCGACTGGGTGCTCAACCTCACCCCGCCCGCCAAGACCGCCGACGGGCACCTGGCCCTCGCCGCGGCCAGCGGGCAGTAAGGGCCGGTCTGGCAAGTTCTGGGGATGGCCGGAGGCGGTACTTCCCGGACCACCGCACGCGTGTTGCCCGAGCCCGCGCTGCTGCGGCGCCGACCACAGAACCCGTAAGTGCTGCCCACGGACGTCAAACCGGAACTTCGGCGAGAGGGAAGCCCTCGCCTACCCAGGCGGTGTCCGTACGGAGAGTAAACACTCGCAGGGCTGGCGGCTTGGACATCCTCCCTGCCGATTCGGTCCTTTCGACGGCTCGCACTGGCGCATCCTGCGCCGCGCGCAGAACGTCCACTTCCGGCGCTGGCTGTCGATGTGTTGCTCCCTTGTCGCGGCTATGACAGGACGTTCCGCCGCAGGCGCCGACGCCTGCGGCTCGAACGAGAAGTGCAGGCGACCATCTCCCACGGGATAGGCGAAGTGGTGTTTCGGGCCCACCCAGCGTGGTGAGGGTTCCGGCCGCGATGCCGTTCTGGCGCCTGCACGCTCAGCGACCGGCAGAGAGTGAACCGGGGCCCTCAGGGCATCCGGTTTCGGCTGCAAGCCAGAGGGTAGCGACCGCCGGCGGCACGTTCGTCCGGCAGGTACACGCCTTGATACAGGTACACGCCTTGATATTTGCCGATGCCGTGCCAGGAAAGGAGCATCCGATGGCGTCGTCCGAACTTCCGCGAGCTTCTGCTGAGACCGCCCGTCCCGGTACCGGCCTGGTGGCCCGGCAGACGAAGCGCACGATCTGGTCGGGCGTGCTGGCTGGTGTCGGCCTGGCGGCGTTCCTCGATGAGACGATCTTTCATCAGCTGCTGCACTGGCACCACTTCTATGACAAGTCGTCCCTGGCCGTGGGCTTGCTGTCGGATGGGCTGTTTCATGCCTTCGGCTTTATCTCGCTGGTGGTCGGGCTGTTCCTGATGGCCGACTCGCTGCGCCGAGGTGGGTTTGTCCCCAAACGCTGGTGGGGTGCGCTGCTGCTGGGAGCAGGCGGGTTCCAGCTGTATGACGGCACCATCCAGCACAAGGTCCTGCGATTGCATCAGATCCGCTATCACGTGACCATCTGGCCGTACGACCTGACCTGGAACCTCCTCGCGGTTGTCATGATCATCATCGGCGTCCTGCTGATGCGAGGGCGCGCCGGGACCGCCCGGTCCGCGATCTTCCGCTCGGACGCCGATCCGGCCACCTGAGCGATGCTCGAGCTCATTCCCGTTGTCTTGACCATTGTGGCCGCTGCCGGCTACGGCGCGGCGCTGGCACGCCTGCACCGGCGCGGCACCCGCTGGCCGGCCAGCCGGACCGCATGCTTGCTCGCGGGGTCAGCATGCATCTGCGCCGCGGTGCTTCCGCCGATCAGCACCCACGATGAGTACTTCCCGGTCCATGTCGGCCAGCACCTGCTGCTGGGCATGGCCGGCCCGGCTTTCCTGGCCTTGGCCGCTCCGGTCACCATCATGCTGCGCGCGCTGCCCCGCAGGCCTTTCCGGGCCGTCTTGCGGCTGCTCCATAGCTGGCCTGTCAGGATCGTGTCGTCGCTGCCCGCCGCGATCATCTTGGATCTCGGCGGACTGTACCTGCTCTATCTCACCGGGCTATACCGGGCCGCCGAAAACAACGACCTGATTCATGCGGCTGTCCACCTGCACATGTTCCTGGCCGGCTGCCTGCTCAGCTGGGCGCTCATCGGCCTTGACCCGATCCGCCGCCGTTCCGGCATCAAGACCCGGGTCGCCGCGCTTGTCGTCGCGGCCGCCGCCCACGACACCCTCGCCAAACTGATGTATGCCTACGGCCTGCCCGCCGGCGGGGGTCCGATCGCCAGCCGCCTTACCGGCGCCGAGCTGATGTACTACGGCGGCACCGTCATCGACATCGCCCTTGCCATCGTCTTGATGGCCCAGTGGTACCAGGCCAGCGGCCGGGCACTAGCCCGCAACGCGCGCCAAATGCGTCCAGCCGCGCACGCAGAAGTGCGACGCCAGGCATAGCCGAATCCCGCGCGACGGCCCGGGCGGGGCGGGGTCGTGCGCCGTCCTAACAGTGGCGGCCCTTATGGGGTGCCGAGAAGCTGCTCAGTCAGACGATCGAGAGCGGCCTAGCGGCCTGCCTGGGACATGCCCGGACCGAGACCACCCGTGGCTACAGCCTGCCCACCGCCGCCGACGCCCAGGCCGCCATCAACAGCCTCCCCGCAGACCGCTGACCAGCGGTTCAGCCTACCTATTGCCGGTCTCCGGCGTATTCCGGTCGGACCCAAGCTTGAGTTGGCGGTGTCTCGCAGTGCCCGCACGGCAGTTGAAGTCTGCGTGAGAAGACTTGCAACGCTCAATGAGAAAAATGAAAACTTGAGTGAGAAGCCACAGCGGCTGTCCCGTCCCATCGAATCTGGTCCGCCCATAGCGGTCTGCCCTGCGGCGGACCAGATTGAGTGAGACAGGCCGAACCAAGTTGTCTCACTGAATCTGGTCCGAACCGACCGGAAGCCCGGCGGTGTCTCAGTGAATCTGGTCCGTGATCTTGGAATGGACAGACTGCTCGGTCAGCTGGCCAGTGTGGCTCGTACCGAGGGGCTGTGCCGGGCATGGTTCGAGGTGCGATACTCCTGCGCGTGCGGCGGGCCCGCGTCCGGTGCCTCCGCGGCGGGGGGCTGTTGATGTGTTTGTCGTTGATGACCTGGTGGGATGGCTGGTCGGGCGGCTGGCCGACGCTGGTTATCAGAGGCTGAGCACGCTGCTGCGCGGCAGTGAGCAGGCCCGCGCGCTGAAGGCGGCGGTCACGGCTGCCGTGCAGGCCACGGTGGGCGAGATCGGTCCCGCCGACGGGGAGGAGGCGGAGCGGGCAGCGGAGCAGATCAACAAGGCGTTCCGCCGCCGGGAGCCGGTCCCGCTGCCGCCGGGACAGCCCACACTGCTGGCGGCGTTGCAGGCCGGGATCGCCGGGCAGCTGTCGGCTTGCGATGATGCGGGGCAGCTGGCTGCGGGTCTGCCGGGGGTACCTGTCAGCGACGTGGCAGCTAAGCTGACCGGTCATCTGATACGCCAGATCCAGATCCGCGGCTCCCAGCCCGGGCCGCTGACGCCGCTGGCCGACCAGCTGAATCATGACGTGACCCACCTGGAGGGGCAGCGGCTCGAAGGCATGCTCGCCCAGGTTCTCGACTTGCTGGGACCCGGGCTGGCCCTGCCCGGCGGCGCTGCTGGGCCGGCGGGGCAGCTACTGGCCGAGGTGCGTGACCCGTTCGGGCTGGAGGTGCACCGCCCGGTCGAGCCCGATGTGCCCCAGCCGGGGTGGCCGGTGCTGCCGGTGTATGTGCCTCGTGAGCATGACGCCGTCCTGGCGGAGGTGGTGTCGGCGGCGGCGGCCGGGATGGGCGGGGTTGCGGTGCTGGTGGGCGGATCGTCAACCGGCAAGACGCGGGCGTGCTGGCAGGCGCTGGAGCTGCTGCGCGACCTGGAGCCGGAGTGGCGGCTGTGGCACCCGATCGGCCCGCAGGCCGCACTGGACGAACTGCCCAGCGTTGAGCGGCGGACGGTGGTGTGGCTGAACGAGGCCCAGCGGTACCTCGAGACTTCCGGCGAGCTCGGCGAGCAGGTGGCGGCCGGGTTGCGGAAGCTACTGGCTAACCAGGCTCGCGGCCCAGTGCTAGTGCTGGCCACGCTGTGGCCGGAGTTCTGGGATCCGCTGACCGCCCGCCCACCCGGGGGCGCGGACCCGCATGCCCAGGCCCGGGAGCTGTTTGCCGGCCACGACATCCCGGTGCCTGACAAGTTCACCGGCGAGCAGCTGCGAGACCTGGAGGGGGCCAGGGATCCGCGGCTGGTCCAGGCGGCCGCCGGGAGCCGGGACAGGCAGGTCATCCAGTACCTGGCCGGGGCGCCCGAGCTGCTGGACCGCTACGACAACGCGCCCCCCGCCGCCCGGGCGCTGATCGACGCCGCGATGGATGCGGCCCGGCTGGGCATGCGCCCCGCCTTGCCCCGGGACTTCCTGGAAACGGCGGCACCCGGGTACCTGACTGACAGTGATTGGAACTTGCAGCCCCGCGACTGGCTGAAGAATGGGCTGGATTACACAGCTAAGCCCGCCAAAGGGGTGCTAGGGCCGCTGACACCGATCCGGCCCCGCCCTGTCCCCGGTGCCCTGACCACCCCCGGCGACGGGCTGGCCTGGCAGCTGGCCGACTATCTCGACCAGCACGGCCGCCGTGCCCGCCGCGAGGTGATCCCGCCGCCATATTTCTGGGCGGCCGCAGGCCGCTACGCTGATCCTGCCGACCTCGGCGAGCTCGGCAGGGCTGCGGAGGACCGCGGCCTGTTGCATACCGCGGGCCGCCTGCACAAGCAGGCCAGCACCCATGGCCATCCCGGGGCGGGGGCCCACCTCGTTCGGTTGCTGCATACCCTGCATCCCGGCGACCAGCGCCCAGCCGGCTGGGCGGCCGCCCACGCCGTCCTAGATGACGTGCCCGGCGTAGCCGAGCTGCTGGGCACGTTGCGCGAGGTGGGGGCCACCGACCAGATCACCACTCTCGCCAACCGCGCCGCCGCCCACACCAGCCTCGACAACCCGGCCGCCGTGGCCCAGCTGCTGGACGCACTACGGGAGGCCGGGGCCAGCGGCGAGATCACCGCGCTGCTGGACCGCGACCCCGCCGCCCACGCCCGCCTCGACGACCCGGCCGCCGTGGCCCAGCTGCTGGACGCGCTGCGGGAGGCCGGGGCCAGCGGCGAGATCACCGCGCTGCTGGGCCGCGACCCCGCCGCCCACGCCCGCCTCGACGACCCGCGCGGCGTGGCTCATCTGCTGGACGCGCTGCGGGAGGCCGGGGCCAGCGGCGAGATCACCGCGCTGCTGGGCCGCGACCCCGCCGCCCACGCTCGCCTTGACGACCCGTGGGCCGTGGCCAGTCTGCTGGACGCGCTGGACAGGCTGGGGGCCAGCGGCCAGATCACCACGCTGGCCGACCGCGCCGCCGCCCACCTCAGCCCTCTCGACCACCCGGTTGACAGGATGCGGCTGGGGCACCTGCTTCAAACGCTGCGCCGGGTGGGGGCCACCGGGCAGGCCGCCACGCTGGCCGGCCGCACCACCGCCGAGGCCAGCCTCGACGACCCGGAAGCTGTGGCCTGGCTGCTGGGCACGTTGCGCGAGGTGGGGGCCACCGGCCAGGTCACCGCGCTGCTAGACCGCGACCCCGCGGCCCACGTTGACCTTGACGACCCGTGGGCCGTGGCCAGTCTGCTGGACTCGCTGCAGGAGGTGGGGGCCACCGGCCAGGTCATCACGTTGACCAACCGAGCAGCGAACGAGGCCAGCGTCGACGACCCGTTCGTGATCGTGCTGCTGCACGCGCTGCGCCGGTTGGGGGCCACCGGCCAGGCCGCCGCGCTGACCAAACGCGCCGCCGAGGCCAGCCTCGACGACCCGCTCGGCATGGCTCATCTGCTGGACGAGCTGCGGAAGACGGAAGCCACCGGCCAGATCACCACGCTGCTGGACCGCAACCCCGCCGCCCACACCAGCCTCGACAACCCGGAGGCCGTGACCCGGCTGCTGGACGCGCTGGACAGGGTGGGGGCCACCGGCCAGATCACCACGCTGCTGGACCGCAACCCCGCCGCCCACACCAGCCTCGACAACCCGGAGGCCGTGGCTCATCTGCTGGACGCGCTGAGCTATCAGGGGACCAGAGCGCAGGCCGCAGAGTTGATCGAGCGCCTGCCATCAGCAGGCATGTTCCAGTTGTTCCTCGAACAAGGCCGCTGGGAGAAGTTCCGGTTCGGCCGGGAGGCCGATGGCCGCCCCGCCAAGCGATGGGCCTGGACAGACCTCGGCTAACTGACGCCGACCCGCGAAGACGGCCGACCGCCGCCCAGAAGCGGGCACGACGCGATCACCGCCCGGGCTGCCAGCAGATACTGTAGCGGCGAGCAGGGCGTCCGCCGGTTGGACCAGATTCACTGAGACAAAGCAGCGCCGGATCGGACCAGGTTCAGTGAGACTTGGTTAGGACGGCTTGAGTTGGCCCCACCATGACGCCTTGAAGTGGACCCACCCCCATCATCGGGGACGGTATGTCGGCTCGACTCGGCCCCACCTCTGACCTGGCCCCTTCTTCTTGGTGCCGCCGGAAACGGAGCCACATCCAACCGTCACAATGTCGCCAAGTGGGGCCAGATGGAGCCGTCATGGTGGGGCCAAATGAGACCGTCGTAGCCAGAGACTGGACCACTTTCAATAAGACAGGACAAGAGGTGTCCCGTCTCAATGAATCTGGTCCGTGATCTTGGAATGACGAGGCGTTGGGCCGGCGGTCAGTTGTGGCCTGGACCCGGCCGTGTACGGCCCCACTGACGGCGGGGCCACCGCGGCGGTTCGAGGTGCGCTGCTCTGGTGTGTAGGGCGGGCTTGGTGGCCGGTGGCCCCGGTGGCTGGGAGACTGCTGGGGTGGTGTTCGTGGCTAACGCCCTTGGGGGGTGGCTTGTCGGGCAGCTTGCCGACGCTGGCCGCAAGAAGCTGACCGAGCTGGTACTTGGCAGTGAGCAAGAGCGTGCGCTGCGGCGGGCGGCTGATATCGCGGTCTGGGCTACCGCCGAGGAGGTGAGCCCCTCTGACGGCGAGCAGACCGGGCAGATCGCGATGGTGATCAGCGAGGTCTTCCGTGATCCGGTGCCAGATGCGCCGCTGGCCGGGCCGGTGATGCTGCTGGAGGGCCTGCAAGCGGGGATAGCCGGGCAATTGGCTGTGCTCGATGACGCCGGGCTGACTGGTACCGGGCAGTCCTCAGCCGATGTCCTGAGAGTGCCGGGAGCTGTTCTGGCGGACAGGCTGACCGCTCACCTGGCGCGGGAGATCATCGTCCGCGGGTCTGGGGGCGGGCCGCTGGCGCCGCTGGCCGACCAGTTCAACCATGAGCTGACGCGCCTGCAGATCGGGGGAATGCTCGCCCAGCTGGCCTCCGAGGTCCGGGACGCGCTGTCCCTGTCTGGCAGCGCTGCGGCGCCGGTGGGGTGGCCACTGGCGGAGGTGACCGATCCGTTCCTGCTGGAGGTGCACCGACCTGTTGAGCCCGACGTGCCACGGCCGGAGCTGCCGGTCCTGCCGGTCTACGTGCCGCGCGACCACGACGCCGCCCTGGCCAAGGTGGTGACGGCCGGGGCCGCCGGGACGAGCGGGATCGCGGTGCTGGTGGGCAGGTCGTCGACCGGCAAGACCCGGGCGTGCTGGCAGGCGCTGGACCTGCTGCGCGGCCTGGAGCAGGGGTGGCGGCTATGGCATCCGATCGACCCGCAGGCCGCGCTGGCCGAGCTGCCAGGGGTCGAACCATGGACCGTGGTGTGGCTGAACGAGGCCCAGCGGTACCTCAACACCTCCAATGGCACCGGCGAGCGGGTGGGCGCCGGGTTGCGGGACCTGCTGCGTGCCCAGGCCCGGGGCCCTGTGCTGGTGCTAGCGACACTGTGGCCGGAGTATTGGGGAAAGCTGATCGCCCGGCCGCCGGGCGGTCCCGACCCACACGCCCAGGCGCGCGAGCTGCTGACCGGCCACGACATCCACGTGCCGGCCGTATTCACTCCAGGGCAGCTACGAGAGCTGAAGGCGGCGCGGGATCCGCGACTGGCCCAGGCCGCCTGGAGCCGGGATGGCGAGGTGATCCAGTACCTGGCCGGGGCGCCCGAGCTGCTGGCCCGCTACCACCATGCACCACCCGCCGCCCGGGCGCTGATCCACGCCGCGATGGACGCCGCCTGGCTGGGCATGAGCCCCGCCCTGCCCCAGGCCTTCCTAGAGGCCGCCGCGGCCGCGTACTTGACCAACAACGACTGGGACCTGCTGCCAGGCGAGTGGCTGGAGCAGGCACTGGCCTACGCCGCGGAGCCATGCCGCGGAACCCGCGGCCCGCTGACCCGGATCCGTCCCCGGCCCGGTGAGCCAGCCCTCATGCAGCCTCACTATCGCCTAGCCGACTACCTCGAGGAGACTCGGCGCACCGACGGTGCGGCCGCCCCTGCACCGGCCCAACTTTGGGACGTTCTCATTGCGCATGCAGCGCGGGAAGACCTCCCGCAGATCGCCGCACGAGCACGGCACCTAGGCCTATACCGGCACGCGTTCAACCTATTTGCAGCGGCTGATGAGGCTCACGCCTTGGCGCAGGCAGCCGACATGCTGCACGACGTAGGCCGGACCACGGAAGCCGCTACCTTCTACCAGCGGGCCGCGGAGGCCGGTGACACGAGCGCCATGGGACGTGCGGCCGAGATGCTGCGGCGAACTGGCCGGACCGAAGACGCCATCACCTGGCTGCAATCACGCGCCGAAGCCGGCGACACGAGCGCCATGGGACGCGCGGCCGAAATGCTGCAGGACGAGGGGCGGACCGAAGACGCCATCACCTGGCTGCAATCACGCGCCCAGGCCGGCGACACGAGCGCCATGGGACGCGCGGCCGAAATGCTGCAGGACGAGGGGCGGACCGAAGACGCCATCACCTGGCTGCAGCCGCTTGCCGAAGCTGGCGACACCAGCGCCATGTGGTGGGAGGCGAAAATACTGCGGCATGCGGGCCGGACCGGGGAAGCCATCACCTTCTACCGGCGGGCCGCCAGCGCCGGTATCCCCAATGCCATAGCGCCAGCGGCCGACATGCTGCGGGAGGCTGGCCGGACCGAAGACGCCATCACCTGGCTGCAATCGCTCGCCCAGGCCGGTGACGCCAGCGCCATGTGGCGCGTGGCCGAAATGCTGCGAGACGAGGGCAGGACCGAAGACGCCATCACCTGGCTCCAGTCACGCGCCGCGGCCGGCGATCTCAACGCTGTATGGCGAGTGGCGGAGATGCTAAGAGATTCAGGTCGGCCTGGAGAAGCCGCTGCCCTTTATCAGCGGACCGCCGAGACCGGCGACACGAGCGCTGTGGGACGCGCCGCCGAGATGCTGTGGCGAGCTGGCCGGACCGAAGACGCCATCACCTGGCTGGAGCTGCCGCCGAAGCTGGCGACACCAGCGCCATGTGGTGGGCGGCGAAAATACTGCGGCATGCGGGCCGGACCGGGGAAGCCATCACCTTCTACCGGCGGGTCGCCAGCGCCGGTATCCACGATGCCATAGCGCCAGCGGCCGACA